>DATKJT010000026.1:0-43445 GCA_035543495.1 Rhizomicrobium sp.
TTGCACTTTGAAACATCATTGCGCGGCCCTTCAATTTTTTTCGCCGCCAATCCCCCACCTCTCCCGACTCTCTTCGTCTGACCAGCAGTCGTTCTAAGCTTGAACCCTCTTGGAGGCGGGAAAGCCGGAGGGATGGTCGAGAAGACACCGGAAACCGGGCGTGAAGGCGCAGGCACGAAAGCCGCGGATGTTGCGATGACCGCATCCGAGCTGAAGGCCTGGTTTGTGCGCGAAGTCCTGCCGTTGGAGGCGATCTTGATGCACTTCCTGCGTCACAATTGGCGCGACGCCAGCGAGATCGAAGATCTGCGTCAGGAAGTCTATGCCCGCGTCTGCGAAGCCGCGCGAAAAGCGCGCCCCGAACAGGCCAAACCCTTCGTGCTGAAGACCGCGCGCAACCTTCTGATCGACCGTGTGCGCCGCGGCCATGTGGTGCCCATCGATGCGGTGGCCGATCTCGATGCACTCGATGTCGCGATGGATGCGCCGGGCCCGGACCGCTCCGTGATGGCGCGCGAGCAATTGCGTCGGCTGCAAGCCTCGCTCGACACATTGTCTCCGCGCGTGCGCCAGGTGGTGGTGCTGCGCCGTATCGAAGGCCTCCCGCGAAACGAAATCGCTCAGCGCATGGGCATCAGCGAAGATACGGTGGCGGAATATCTGGCGCAGGGCATGCGCATCCTGGCCAACAAGCTCTATGGCGAAGCCCCGCCCGCGGGGACCACGCCATGAGCGGCACACATATAAGTGCATCGGACATCGAGGCCCGCGCCGCGCGTTGGCTCGCCGCGCGCGACCGCGACGATTGGAGCGGCGCAGATCAGTCGGCACTCGACGCCTGGCTCGACGCAGACATCCACAACAGCGTGGCCTACTGGCGCCTCGAAGCCGCGTGGAACAACACCGAACGCCTCACCGCGCTGCGCCGCGCGCGCGATCCGGGAAGCGAAACGCCGCAACCTGCGCGCCGCCTTCGCCCGTTGCTGTTTGCAGTGGCCGCAGCGGCGGTGGTGGTTGGCGTCGTGGCACTCGGCTTCGGCTCGACCTATCTGTTCCAGCCCGCGATCCGGTCTTATGCCACGGCGATCGGCGAACGCGAGACCATCCGCTTTGCCGATGGTTCGCAGATCGAACTGAACACCGATACGAGCCTGCGTGCGGATGTCAGCGCATCGCACCGCCGCATCTGGCTGGACAAGGGCGAAGCCTTCTTCCAGGTGCAGCACAATGCGCAGCGCCCGTTCGTGGTCGTGATCGGCGATCACACCATCACCGATCTTGGCACCAAATTCCGTGTGCGGCGCGAACCGAACCATCTGGAAGTCGCGTTGCTGGAGGGCAGGGCGGAACTTTCGGGGAGCGACACGGCGCAATTGCAGAAACCCGTGGTGCTTCTGCCCGGCGATGTGGCGGTGGCCACGGCCAGAGCGATCAAGCTGACCAAAGCCGCGCCGAAAACACTTTCCAACGGACTTGCCTGGCGTCACGGGATGGTCGTGTTCAACAACACCACGCTCGCCGACGCGGCATCCGAATTCAATCGCTACAACCGCGAGAAGATCGTCATCGCCGATCCGGTCGTGGCAAAGAACGCCATCTACGGCACGTTCGAAGCTGAAAACGTCGCCGCCTTTGCGCGGCTGGCGCATGAAGTTCTGGGCCTGCGCGTGGAGCACCGCGGCAACGAAATCGTCATTTCACGCTGAAAGTTCCAATCCGGCCGGCAGTCGCTCCGGCCATGACAGAGGGGGGAAGATGAGAACGAAAAACTGGTTCACCGCCGCATTGCTCGCAAGCGCCTGCACGTTGAACGCGGCCGGTGCGCAAGCCGACGATTTCAACATTCCGGCAGGCGATCTCAAATCCGCGCTCGGCGCCTATATGGCGGAGACCGGTGTACAGCTCATGGTTTCGGAAAGCGCGTTGAAGGGTGCACGCACCGATGGCGTGCGCGGCACATTCTCGCGCGATCAGGCCCTGATCAAGCTGTTGAACGGAACCGGCTTCAGCCTTCGCCGCGATGAATCGGGCGCAGTCGGCATCGTGCGTGATCCCGCGCGGATGCAATCCAATGCGTTGGAAGAGATAGTGCCGCTGCAACTGGCGCAGGCCACACCGGCCACGCGGCCGGCAGTGGAAACGGTGACGGTTACCTCGTCGAAATTGGGCGGCGCCGATGTGCAAAGCATTCCCATCGCGATCACCGCGCTCAGCCAGGAACAGTTGACGGCCACACAGACGGCCGGCGGCCCCGATCTTGTGAAACAGGTACCCAACCTCACCTTCACCAAGACCAATTTCACCGGTTACAGCATCCAGATCCGTGGCATCGGCACGCAAGCCATCTCGGTGGCCACCGATCCCGCCGTCGCGGTCGCGTTCAACGATGTTCCCTTTATCCGCAATCACTTCTTCGAACAGGAATTCTATGATGTCGGCCAGGTGGAAGTGCTGCGCGGGCCGCAGGGCACGCTCTACGGGCGCAATGCCACTGCAGGCGTGGTGAACCTGACATCGGCCAAACCCACCGACCAGTTCGAGGCCATGGCGTCCGCCGATATCGGCAATTATCACCAGCGCCGTTTCGAAGGCATGGTGAACATCCCCATCGTCGACGACCGCCTCGATATCCGTATCGCGGGCGAATGGACGAAGCGGCAGGGATATTCCTTCAATGAAATCACCGATGAACGCATCGACGGCCGCGATCTGTGGTCGGGCCGCGTCACCATCGGCTGGAAACCGCTGGAGCGTCTGCAGACATATCTGATCTGGGAACATTTCGCGGAAGACGATGACCGCATCCGTTCCAGCAAGCAGCTCTGCAAGAAAGACCTCGGTCCCACCGTGGTCGACGGTGTGACGCTTCCAACCGATAACGGCGTTTTCGGCACCACCAGCTATCTGAGCCAGGGCTGCCTTCCCACCTCGCTTTATTCGCCGGATGCGTTCCAGACTCCAAACGGCTTTTCGTTTCCGTTCATCGCCATCGACGAGAACTACGCCATCCTGAACGGCAGCGTGGACCCGTATAAAAGCACGGTCCAATCGACAAATCTGCGCGTGATCGAATCCACGCTGGACCCGACCTACAAAGCAAAGAACGATGTGGTCGAGTTGAATGCCGATTATCAGGTAACGCAGGAACTTACCTTCACCTCCCAGACCGCCTTCAATCACGATTTCCTGCTCTCGACGGAAGATTTCAACCGCTTCAACACTTCGCCCGGCATCTTCAATTCCGGACCATGGGATGGCGCGGGCGTTGTGACGAGCCCGACGGGCGTGTTCTGCGATCCACAGCTCGGCTGTACCGACCGTCTGGTCAGCGAAGACATGTCGAACGAGCATGCCTGGCAGCTGAGCCAGGAATTTCGGCTCGCCTCGCATTTCTCCGGTCCGGTGAATTTCAGTGTCGGCGCGAACTATCTGCATTATGAGACCGAAGAGAACTATTACGTCTTCAACAACGCCGTTACGGCCTATGCCCTGAATTCATCGGCCTTCTGGACCGGTATACCGACAGGGTTGCCGGCGGGCGCGTTCGGTGGTTCGGCATGGCCGACCGGTTTCAACAACGGCCAATGCCTTGGCGGGCTATGGTATTCCAATACGGCGGCCAGCAATCCGGTGGGTTGTGTCTATATCGATCCCAATCCGCTTTCGAGCCTCAACAACGAAGGCCACAACTACTTCCTCAGCCAGAATCCCTATCTGCTGGATTCCTACGCGGCGTTCGGCGAGGCCTATTATCAAATCTTCTCCGAACTCAAACTCACCGGCGGCCTGCGCTTCACCAAGGACCGCAAGCATTTCGTCGATATCCCAAGCTGGATCGCGGCACCGGGCTATGGCTATGCCTCCGCCCAAGTGATCGATCAGGATTGGGATCAGTTCACGGGCCGCGCCGCCGCCAACTGGACGCCGAAGCTCAATTTCACCGACCAGACCATGGTCTATGCGTCATACGCGCATGGCTACAAGGCGGGCGGGGCCAATCCGCCGGGGCCGGTGCTGCTCGGCTCGGGATTGATACAAGTCGAGCATCCGCTGACGTTCAAGCCGGAATTTGTCGATGCGTTCGAACTTGGCACCAAGAATACGCTGCTCGATGGCGCTCTCACGCTGAATGGCAGCCTGTTCTATTACAACTACGAGAACTATCAGATCTCGCAGATCGTTGACCGCACGTCGATCAACCTGAACTTTGACGCGCATATCAAAGGCGCCGAACTCGAAGCGACGTATGAACCCCTGCCGGGCCTGCGCTTCAATTTCTCGGGCGGTTACGAAAACACCTCGGTTGCCAAAGGGTCTCAGGCGATTGACTTGATGGATCGCACGGCGGGCCACACCGATTGGATGGTCGTCAAGCCGTTCATCACGCAGTCCTCGAACTGCATCGTGCCGACCTATGTCATCGCGGCCATCGTGCAGGAGCCCCACAACCAGACCTTCCTCGATCTTCCGGGCGTCTGCGTCGATTCCTACGTCTATCACGGCGATCCCGTGCACGTTCCGCCGCCGGGTTATCCGGGTTACGATTATCGCACCGCGCCAAACAATGGCGAAGGCTTCTTCAAGGATCTGGGCGGCAACGAATTGCCCAATGCGCCGCCGTTCACCGTCTCGGCCGGTGCGCAATACAGCATGCCCGTTACGGAAGATTGGGCCGGCACGTTGCGCGGCGATTTCTACTGGCAGGATCAGTCGTGGGGCCGCATCTTCAACGACGATCCGTATGACCGCATCCACGGCTACACCAATCTCAATCTGGCGCTGATCTTCACCAGCCAGAACGGTTGGCAGGTCATGCTCTACGACAAGAATGTGTTCAACACCACGGCGATCACCGGAACCTTTCTCAACAGCGATGACGCCGGACTTACGACCAATCTGTTCCTGACGGATCCGAAGCTCATCGGCTTCCGCGTGACGAAGAATTGGTGAGGGGGAAACGATGAGCGAACTGATCAACAAGCAAAACGAAGCCGGGCGCGCATTGTGGCGGCTGATGGCGAGCACCTCCGCGTTCACCCTAATCGCATCGATCTGCGCGATGGAAAACGCGGTCGCACGCGAAGACGAACGCCCCACCGTCTGGATCGAATTGGGCGGACAGTTGGAACGCCTCGACACAGCTCAGCCTTATTTCACGCCGGATTTCCTAACCAACGCGCCGGCCACCACACAGCCCGTCTCGGCGACGGATGCGCAGCGCGCGCCGCGTTACGGCTATGGCGGCGAAGGAAGGCTGACATTTGAACCGGCCGGAACCGATTGGCTTCTGTCCGCCGGCGTGCGTTACGGCCGCTCCAATGGCTCAAAGCACATCCACCAGCAAACGCAGTATCATTCCTCCACCTTCGGCCAATATCCGTACGCCTTCACCGATGTTCGGGCGAAAGACAGCGAGAGCCACATGGTTCTCGATTTCAAGGCGGGCAAGGATTGGGGATTGGGCGTGTTCGGCCATGGTGCGCGTTCGGCGCTCACCATCGGCGTGCGCTATGCGCAATTCTCGTCGAGAGACGGCGTGAGCATCAGCCACAATCCGACATCCAATCCTTATGGCTACCGGCATTTCTATCAAACCGGCCATATCGACCGCAGCTTCACCGGCATCGGCCCCTTGCTCGCATGGGATGGCTCCGCACCGATCCTCGGCAGCGCTGACACCTCCACGGTCACCTTCGATTGGGGCGCCGATTTTGCGCTGCTGTTCGGGCGACAGAAATCCGACGTCGTGCATAATACTCACGCTGTCCGCAGATATGTCGGGCTTGTCTACAGCAAGACGTTCAGCCGACCTCTGTCCCGTTCCGTCACCGTTCCCAATGTCGGCGGCTTCGCGGGTTTTTCCGTACATTATGACAACGCGAAGATCGCCTTCGGTTATCGCGGCGATTTTTACTTCAACGCCATCGATGGCGGCCTCGATACGGCGGTATCCAAGAACCTCTCGTTCCACGGCCCCTACGCCTCGATCAGCATAGGGTTCGGCGGCTAGGGCAGGCCTGATTTGAGACCCCTCTGGCGGCGAAGCGATTCGCCGCCTTTTCTTTGGCCCCGTCTTGCGGCCTGAAACAAACGCGGTTTAGAACGGCACGTTCGCACGCCTTCCGGGGAACCAATGTCCGACGACCTGCCGCCAGACCGCCTTGCCACCAATCCCAAAAGCCCGTTCCACCAGGCCGATTTGCTGGAACGCGGCGTAGGTATCCGTTTCAACGGCGAGGAGCGGAACAATGTCGAAGAATATTGCGTGAGCGAAGGCTGGGTGCGCGTCTCCGCGGGGCGCTCTCTCGACCGTTTCGGCCAGCCGATGACCATCAAGCTCAAAGGCAAGGTCGAGGCCTATTTCCGGCACCCGAAATAGTCAGTGCCCGTCAACGGGCGGTGCGTCTTCCAGAACAGTTCCCCGGCAGAACGGCACGATCACCAGCGCCGACAACAACAGCGCCGCCATCAGGAAAAACACATCACGGAAGGCAAGTGTCAGCGCCTGCTGCGTGATGACCTGGGCCAGTTCGCCTTGCAACACCTTCTGCGCGCGTGCCGCATCGGCTACGACGGAGGAGATGCGCACCGCTGCGTGCGCAAGCCCGTTTGTGTTGGCATTGCTCATCGCTTCGCCGAACCATTCGCCGTGGATACGGCCATAATCCTGAAGCCACGTCGTCACCGTCGCGATGCCGATGGCGCCGCCCAGGTTGCGCATCAGATTGAAAAGGCCGGATGCATGGCGCAATTCCTCCGGCGGCACGCCGTTCAGCGCCATGCCGACCGATGGCACGATGCAAAGCAAAATGGAAAAGCCGCGAATGGCCTGCGCGGGGAATAGCTCCCAAAATCCCCATTCCGGCGTGATGTCCGCCATCATCCAGCAGGACAGCGCGAACAGCGAAAACCCGAACGCGATCACGATGCGCTGATCCACGATGGTCGTCAGCCGCGCGGCCAGCGGCGCGCCGATGGCCATGAATGCGCCGGCGATGAAAACGGTGGTGCCGATGTCGAGGCTGGAATAGCCGCGCACGCGCCCCAGGAAGATGGGCGTCAGATAGGTCGCCGCATAAAGCCCGAAACCGATTACCACGTTCAGCGCACAGGCGAGCGCAAAGCTCGGCCGCCGGAACGGCGTCAGCTTGACCACCGGAACGGCCGAGAAGAAAGAGCGTTCGAAAAACACCACCGCGCCCACGAACGAAATCCACGCGGCGAGCGAAATGGTCTCGTCCTCGAACCACTGATAGCGCGGCCCTTCTTCCAGCACATATTGCAGCGCGCCCAGAAACACCGCCAGCGATACGACATGCAGCCAGTCGATGCGTTTCAGTTTGGCGAGATCAGGCTCGTCCACCTTGCCCAGCATGGGAAGCAGGATGGCTATCGCTGCGCCCGGAACGACGTTGACGAAGAACAGCCAGCGCCAGCTCATCTGATCGGTGATCCAGCCGCCGACGGTTGGGCCCAGCGTCGGGGCAAGCGTCGACACCATGCCGAGGATCGCGGGTATCATCGCGCGTTTCTTGCCGCTGAAGATCGCAAATCCCGTGGCGAACACAGTCGGCACCATCGCACCGCCGACGAAACCCTGTATCGCGCGGAACACCGTCATCGACTGGATGCTCCACGCAAACCCGCACAGCAAACTCGACAGCGTGAACAGAACGGCCGATGCCGTGAACAGCCAGCGCGTCGAAAGCGCCTGTGAAAGAAACGCCGCCAGCGGGATCATCACGATCTCCGCCATCAGATAAGCCGTCTGCACCCAGGCGATCTCGTCCGGCCCCGCCGAAAGGCCGGACTGGATGGAGTTGAGCGAGGCCGCCACGATCTGGATGTCCAGCAGCGCCATGAACTGGCCGAACGCCATGATGGCGAAAATGATCAGTTTCCGGCTTTCGCTTAGCCCGGCCCCTACTGCCGCCGGGGCTGGCCCGGAAATCGTGCCGGAATTGCTCATCTGAGGGCCTTGATCTTTATATGACAATCATCATATAAAGCAGGAACCGAGGTTGGCAAGATGCGCTATTCCGAATCTCACAAGGCGGAAACCCGCGAAAAGATCCTGAAGGTCGCCTCGCGGGCCTTGCGCGAGAAGGGGCCGCAAAACGTGGCCGTGGCCGAGGTGATGGAAGCCGCGGGGCTCACCCATGGCGGTTTCTACGCCCATTTCAAATCCAAGGATGCGCTGCTTGTCGAAACGCTCAAGCACACTTTCTCCAACGCGCGTCTCAAGGCGCTGAAGGCGGTGGAAGGGTTGCCGCCGCGCCATGCGCTGGCGGCTTATGTCGATTTCTACGTCTCGCCGCGTCACCGCGATTTTCCCGAGCGCGGCTGTCCCATCTCGGCGCTCAACTCCGATCTGCCGCGTCAATCGAAGAAATTCCGCGAAGTCTACGATGAAGGCGTGAAGCGGCTGGTGCTGTTGATCGCAGGCTGGCTGGAAGAGGCCGGTTACGACGAACCGGAAAAACTTTCCAATTCGCTGCTGTCCGCCATGGTGGGCGCGGTCTCGCTGTCGCGTTCGGTTGCGGACAAGGGACTCTCCGACGAATTGCTGGAATCGGCGCGCGCGGGCATCAAGGCGCGCCTCGGCCTCACCGATGTTGCGTTATCGAGGACTCATCTCAATGGATAATATCGCCGAACTGGAAGGCCCGACCGGCCTCGAACAATTGCGCGCGGTCTTTCAAAGCCGCGGCGAAATCGGCGGCATCGGCAAGACCATGGGCTTTCGCATGGCCGAGCTTGAAGAAGGTTTCGTCGCCTTCGAAGGCAATCCCGGCCGCGAAGTCTATAACCCCATCGGAACGGTGCACGGGGGATACGCCGCCACGCTCTTGGATAGCGCGATGGGATGCGCCGTGCATTCCGCGCTGAAAGGGGGGCTGGGCTATACCACGCTGGAATTGAAGATCGCCTATCACCGCGCGATGACCGACAAGAGCGGACCCGTGCGCGCCGAAGGCCGTATCGTCTCTGTGGGCCGCAAGGCTGCCTTCGCCGAAGGGAAACTGTTCGACGCGCAGGGCCGCCTTTGCGCCTCCGGCACCACGACCTGCCTGGTGTTCAGCCGATGACCGCGGCGTTCGAAACGATTGAAACCAGCCGCCCCGCATCGCGGTTGCGGGCCGTCCCGCGTCGCGCGTTGATCGTTGCCGGCGCTGCCGCGGCGGCGATTGCGCTGGGCGCATGGTGGATCATGATGCCGGCTTCATCCGTGTCGACGGATGACGCTTATCTCAAAGCCGATTCCACCCTGGTCGCGCCGAAAGTGCAGGGCCTGATCGCAAGGGTGTTGGTGCGGGACAATCAAACAGTGAAGGCGGGCGATCCGCTGATCGTCATCGACGACGAAGATTACCGCCAGGCCGTGGCCGCCGCAAAAGCGGATGTGGAATCCGCCGAGGCAGCGCTTTCGCAGCAACCGGCACAGGAAGCGTTGGCCAGCGCCAACGCGCAAGCCGCCGATGCCGACATCCGCGCCGCCGATGCCGAGCGCCTTCGCGCCACCGCGGATCGCGCACGCTTCGACAGGCTGGTGGCGACGGGCGACATCTCCAAAAGCCAGGCCGATCAGGCGCGAGCCGCCGCATCCAACGCGGAAGCGCAATCGCAACGCAGTCGCGCCGCCTACCTCGCCAGCCGCGAACAGGTGAATGTCGTGCAGAAGTCGCGCGATCAATTGCTGGCCGCCCTCGCCAGGGCACGCGCCGCACTTTCGCTTGCCCAGCAGAATCTGGAACGCACAATCGTGCGCGCGCCGGTTTCCGGCGTGGTGGGCGACCGTCAGGCCCAGATCGGTGAATATGTTCAACCCGGCACGCAATTGATGACCATCGTGCCCATGAACACGCTCTACCTGACCGCGAATTTCAAGGAAACGCAGACCGCCCGCATGCTGGTCGGCCAACAGGTGCGTTTCACCATCGACGCGGTTCCCGGCCAGACCTTTAGAGGCGAGGTCCAGAGTTTCGCGCCCGGCTCGGGTTCTGAATTTTCCCTATTGCCCTTCGAACCCGCGACCGGAAATTTCACCCGCATCGTCCAGCGCGTGCCGGTGAGGGTTCACATCCTGCCGGGCCAGGAAAACCAGGAACGACTCCGCCCCGGCCTTTCCGCACAGGTCTCGGTGCGATTGTCGGATTGATTCACATACCCTCTCCGACAATGGCCCGGAGATGACGGCCAGGATCGTACGGAAGTGGCCGGCGAGTGTCGGCGCCAAAACCCTCTACATCGAACCAGGCAGTCCCTGGGAGAACGGATACTGCGAAACCTTCAACGGCAAGCTGCGCGCCGAACTGCTCAACGGCGAAATCTTCTACAGCCTCAAGGAAGCAAAGATCGTGATCGCGCAATGGCGCAAGCACTACAACACCATCAGACCACACTCATCGCTGCATTACCGACCACCGGCACCGCAGGCATCAAACCCGTTCGCCACACCTCTGGAACAGGCAACTCCGATGCAATAAACTCCCTATCCCGCTGGTTCAAAATATCCGTCAGGTCAATCTCGACGTGAACTCGTTAGCGACCGCATGTCTGTATGCTTACAGTGCTGGATTAGACCCAAGACTGCTATTGGGAATAGACACGACTGGCAGCGAATTCGACCCAGCCACGGCACCAAATGGCGGCGAAGGTTTTGCGAAAAACCTCAGCGGCAACCAGCTTCCCAACACGCCGCATGTCACGCTTTCCTTCGGCGCCCAATATTCCATGCCGGTGAGTACAGATTGGGTCGGTACTCTGCGGGGTGATTTCTATGCGCAGACTGGCTCATGGGCACGCGTGTTCAATGACGATCCCTATGATCGCCTGCACGGCTACACCAATATGAACTTCTCCCTGATCTTCACCAATCAGGATGGTTGGCAGGCCATGCTCTATCTCAAGAACGTGCTGGACACGACCGCTATCACCGGCGCGTTCCTGAACTCCGACGACTCGGCGCTGACGACGAACATCTTCGTCACCGATCCGCGCCTGTTCGGCATTCGCATCACCAAGAACTGGTAAGCCGACCCCAAACGGCGGACCTGTAGGCGGCGAGGGCAACCTCGCCGCCTTTTTCGTTTGCGGCGCAGCAGTAATTTTGTTGCCGCAAAAAATCTTCGTCCGCCTCTCCCAATCCCGCCCCGCTCGCTTGTTCTAGCTAATAGGAAGAACTCTGATCCTCGAAGTCAGATGGCGGGAGGGTGAGATTACGGACGTCGGTCGTGAGGACATCGATCTGCACGGGCTCGCCGTGAGCGCGTCGGATGTCAACGCATGGTTCGTCCGCGAGGTGCTTCCGCTGGAGGCCGCGTTGATGCATTTCCTGCGCCTGTCGCGCCGCAACAAAGGCGATGCCGAAGACCTCTGCCAGGATGTCTACATCCGGGTTTATGAGGCGGCGCAGAAGGAAATCCCCCATCCCGTGAAGCCGTTCGTCTTCGCGGTGGCGCGCAATCTCCTCATCAACCGCGCCAAGCGCGACCAGATCGTCTCCATCGAAGCCATGGCCGATCTCGACGAGCTGGGCATCGTGATGGACGAGCCCACGCCGGACCGCAGCGTCATGGCGCGTCAGGAACTCCACCGCCTCGAAACCGCGCTCGAACAATTGCCGCCGCGCTGCCGCCAGGTCGTGATCCTGTCGCGCATCGAAGGCCTCACCCGCGCCGAAATCGCGCAGCGCATGGGCATCGCCGAATCCACCGTATCCGCACATCTCACCGACGGCATGTATGCGCTCGCCGATCATCTCTACGGCGATCCCTTCAAGCCGGGGAGCGATACATGACCGACGCCAACACCAAACAGGTGCGCATGGAAGCGGCCGGCTGGCTCGAACGCCGCCAGCGCCCGGAGTGGAACGCGGAAGATCAGTCCGCCCTCGACGCCTGGCTCGCTGCCGACCCCGCGCACATGGTCTCGTATCTGCGCGTCGAAGCCGCCTGGAACCGCGCCAATCGTCTGGGCGCGCTGCGCCAGCCGATGCGCGCGTCGAACGCCGCGCAAGCGCCGCGCCGTTCGTTCACGCGGTTTCTGAACATGGCTGCGGCGGTTATCGGAACGGTTGCCGTGGTGGGTGGCATCGCCGCCACCTACATGCTGATGCCGGAGCAAAAAAGTTACACCACGCAGGTCGGCGGCCACGAAATCCTCGCGCTGAAGGATGGTTCGCAGATCGAACTGAACACCTCCACGGTCGTGCGCGTCAGCCAGAACAAGGGCGAACGCAAAGTCTGGCTCGACAAGGGCGAGGCCTATTTCCGCATCAAGCATGATGCGGCCCATCCATTCGTCGTGATGGTAGGCGGTCACCGCGTCACCGATCTGGGCACCACCTTTCTGGTGCGGCGCGACAAGGACAGCGTGAAGGTCGCGCTGATCGAGGGCCTTGCGCAATTCGATGGCGGCACGGCGGATGGCCAGCACGCCATGCTGAAACCGGGCGACGTCGTGGTCGCTTCGGCCAAGCAGATGTCGCTGAAGAAGGAAGATACGGGCGATCTCGCCACGGGGCTCGGCTGGCGCCACGGTCTTCTCATCTTCAAATACACCACGCTTGCGGACGCGGCCGCCGAATTCAACCGCTACAACGACCGCAAGCTCGTCATCGCCGATCCGGCGGTCGGCCGGCTGAAGATCGTCGGCACCTTCGCCACCAACAATGTGGCGGCCTTCGCCGACGTTGCCGAAGACGTCCTGCATCTCAAAGTCACGCATTCCGAGGATCAAATCGTCATCGCGCGCTGATCGCATCTAGCGACGGCCTGCAAACAGGGGGAAATATGTTTCGCACTTCATTACGCCGCACGATGCTCGCGAGCGTTGCCTTCGCCGCATTCGCAACCACGGCCGCAGCGGGGGAAACGTTCAACGTGCCGGGCGGCGATCTCGCCCAGGCGCTAGACACCTACACCAAACAATCCGGCGTGCAGTTGATGATCTCGGGCGACGAGGTTCAGGGCGTGCGCACGCGCGGCGTGAAGGGCAGCTATTCGGCCGACGATGCGTTGTCGCGCATTCTCGCGGGCACGGGCTTCGTGGTTCACCGCCATCCGTCCGGCGCCATCGGCCTGGCGCGCGAAAGTTCGGCCAACGATCCGCAACCCGTGGGCGACATACCGATGCAGCTTGCGCAGGCAGGCGCCGTTGGGCGCTCGTCGGTCGAAACGGTGACCGTCACCTCGTCCAAATTGGGCGGCGCGGATGTGCAAAGCGTGCCGATCGCGATTTCCGCCTTCAGCCAGGAACAACTGACGGCCACGCAAACCGCAGGCGGCCCCGATCTCGTCAAGAACGTGCCGAACCTCACATTCTCCAAAACCAATTTCACCGGCTACAATATCCAGATACGCGGCATCGGCACTCAAGCCATATCGGTGACGACCGATCCCGCCGTTGCCGTGTCGTTCAACGACATCCCGTTCATCCGCAATCACTTCTTCGAACAGGAATTCTTCGACGTCAGCCAAGTGGAAGTGCTGCGCGGTCCGCAAGGCACGCTCTACGGGCGCAATGCGACATCGGGTGTGGTGAACCTGATCTCCGCCAAGCCCACCGATCATTGGGAAGCGATGGCCAGCGTCGACGTCGGCAACTACAACAACCGCCGCCTCGAAGGCATGCTCAACATCCCCGTGCTGGATGACAAGATCGCGCTTCGCATGGCAGGCGAATGGACCAAGCGCGACGGCTATTCCTTCAACGAAGCAACCAACAAATCGATCGACGGCCGCGATCTCTGGTCGGGACGTATCACGTTGCAGGTCAAACCCATCGATCATGTGACGGCCACGTTCGTCTACGAACATTTCGATGAAAACGACGACCGCGAACGTTCCACCAAGCAGCTTTGCCAAAAGGATTCTGCACCCGCCGTGGTCAACGGCCCTGCCGGTCCACAGACGCCCGATTTCAATAATTTCGGCGCGGTGTGGCTGGAGCAGGGGTGCAAGATGACCTCGCTCTACGCGCCGACCGCCTTTCAAACACCGAATGCGAGCGCGGTACCGTTCATTGCCGCACTTTATGCGTTCAGCAGCTATCTCGCGCCCTATTCCGATCCTTATGGCGGGCTGACGCAATCGCCCGATTTGCGCGTCACGGACTCGTTAATCGATCCGCATTACACCGCGAAGAACGATACCTATGAATTCAACGTTGATATCAACGTCACGCCCGACCTGACACTCACATCGCAAACAGCTTATAATCAAGACCATCTTTATTCGACGGAGGATTTCAATCGCTTCAACACCTCGCCCAACCTGTTTCAGGATCCGGGCGGCAATACGCTGGTGGGACAAGATCACGAATATTGCGATCCCCAGCTCGGCTGTTCCAGCAGCCTCGTCGGACAGGACGTTTCGCGCGAGCGCGCCAATCAGTTTTATCAGGAAGTTCGGCTGACTTCGAATTTTGGCGGACCGCTGAACTTCGTGGCGGGTGGCAACTACATGAATTACAAAACGCTCGAAGATTATTTCGTCATGTCCAACGCCATCTCGCTGGCCACGGAAGCCTTCAACGGAACATTCGGGTCCTTCGGCGGATTGAACGGTCGCGGTGACATACCGCCGGATGCGATTCACATTCCGTTCGATGGTACGCTTGCGAATTCTTGTGGGCCTCAACCCGGAACCAATGACCTGCTCACACAAGGCTTTCTCGGCTTGGGCTGCACCTATATCGATCCCAATCCGCTGGAAAGCATCAACGGCAACGGCCACAACTATTTCCGCAGTCAAAATCCCTACCGATTGACGTCATGGGCGCTGTTCGGTGAAGCCTATTATCAGTTGACGCCGGAAGTTAAACTCACTGGCGGCCTGCGCTTTACCGACGACAAGAAGAGCTTCGATCTAATCCCGTCCTGGACGCTCGTGCTGGGCGAAGGTTATCCCACAATGGGAACCGTCGACCAGGAATGGCAGGAAGTCACGGGTCGCTTCAATATTAACTGGACGCCCAAGGTCGATTTCACCGACCAGACGATGGTCTATGCGTCCTATGCGCATGGCTACAAAGGCGGCGGTGCCAATCCGCCGGGCGTGATCGAAGTGCCCAGCTTTGCCGAAGGCATTCCGGTCACTTCTCCCAGCAACCAAACCCATCCGTTGACCTTCAAACCCGAATTCAACGATGCGTTCGAACTGGGCACCAAGAATTCTCTGTTCGACGGCACGATGACGTTGAATGCCGATGTGTTTGTTTACAAATATCAGAACTATCAGATTTCCCAGATCGTCGACCGCACTTCGATCAACCTGAATTTCGATGCCACGGTCAAAGGCGCCGAACTGGAATCGACATGGGAGCCCATTCCCGGCCTACGCTTCAACATGTCGGTCGGCTATGAAGACGGAACGCTGGCCAACGGTTCGCACGCCATCGACCTGATGGATCGCACCGCGGGCCACACCGACTGGATGGTGGTCAAACCGTTCATCACCGAAACCTCGAACTGCATCCTGCCGACCGCCGTGGTGAACGAAATTATGGCAAACAATTCACCAGTGACCTCGCTAACTACCGCGTGCTTTGCCGCTTATGTTCCGGGCTTTGCTACCAGCGATGCTTCGGCTGGCTATATCGATCCCGTCACCGGCGCTAGCTACGTGGCCAATCCGGATCAAACGCGCTGGCCCGGCTATGCGGGGTTCGATCCTGCTACCGCGCCCAATCTGGGCGAAGGCTTTGACAAGGATCTGTCGGGCAATCAACTGCCCAACGCCCCGCACGTCACGCTCTCGCTGGGTGCGCAGTATTCCATGCCGGTGAGCGATGCCTGGGCGGGCACGTTGCGCGGCGATTTCTATCACCAGTCGGACTCTTTTGCCCGTGTGTTCAACGATCGGCCGTATGACGAAATTCACGGTTACAGCAATATCAACCTGGCGCTTATCTTCACCAACCAGGACGGCTGGCAGGCCATGGCCTACGTCAAGAACGTGCTGGATACGACGGCGATCACCGGCGCCTTTCTCAACTCCGACGACTCGGCGCTCACCACCAACGTCTTCGTCACCGATCCGCGTCTGTTCGGTATTCGCCTGACCAAGAACTGGTAACCGACCCCAAACGGTTGCCAGAGGGCGGCGGAGCAATCCGCCGCCTGCTTTCTTTCAAATTGGGAAATTCCCTGACTCCGTCGGCAACCGGCCCCCAACCTGCCTGACAGCCCACTGGGACCGCACGACGACGCCCGCTCTGGAGAGAAATTTCGCCTTTCGGCTTCTAAGGGTTTGCCTTTTCGGCTCAATCGGTCAATCCTCCTGATTGACATCCATGTCACTATAATTGACAAAAATGTCTACAGTGGGGGTTGCCAAGCAAGCAAAGACCGTCCGCCGGCGCAGGCGCCGTTCGGCGGCGGAGGCGCGTGAGGAAGCGTTGGCTTCAGCGCGCAAATTGCTGCTCAAACACGGACCCGAAGGGGTCACCCTGATGGCGGTGGCCGACGATCTGGGCATGACCCACGGCAATCTGATTCACCATTTCGGTTCCGCAGACGAGCTGCAGTCGGCGCTCATGGTGGCCATGGTCCACGACCTGACCGACGCCATCGGCAAGGCCGTCGGCCACGTGAAATCGGATGCTGCAAGTGCCAGAGCACTGGTCGATGCCGTGTTTGACGCGTTCGACAAGGGCGGTGCGGGCATGCTCGCCGCCTGGATTGCGCTCTCCCAGCGGCAAGCCCATCTGGAGCCCATCCGTACCGCCGTTGCAGAACTGGTGGATGCCATCGACAAAAAAAGCGGCATCACGGTCGAAGACAAGCCGCGCCGCATCCAATCCGCCATCCTCATCATGACCCTTTGCGCCTTCGGCGATGCGGTCATCGGTCCGCAACTGCGCGAAATGCTGGGCCGCGATCCCGACTCCGTGCGGCGCGTTGCGGCAAGATTGTTGCCGGCCTTTTTCTGATCCGCTACCAGCGCCTATAATCCCCGCCGTCAACCGCAGCAGGCTCATACGCTCATGTCCGAGAATAACGAATTCGATTTCCGCCCCGCCTGGCGCAAGGCCGATCCCCAGATCGAGAACGACGCCCGCGAATTCTGGCGTGCCATGCGCCTCATCGCGCCGCCCGAAATCGAGCGCCGGATCCCGGAACTGGTTGCCGCCGCTTATGAGCATGGCCGGCTGGTTGCCGTTTCCACCGCCGAATTCAGCATGCTGCCGCAACTGCGCGCACGCTTTGCGATGTACCGCTGCTTGGTGTCGCCGGAATACCGCCGTCACCATCTTTCCTACCGCATCTCCGGCTACTCGCGCGAAGTGCTGGAACAATGGTCGCTGCAGAACCCGCACGAAAAGGTCGTGGGTATGGCCGCCATAATCCAGGCCCGCGAATACAAGTTCAAACAGCGCGAACCGATGTGGCCGGAATACGGGCTGAACCTCAATCTCGTCGGCTACAATAATGTCGGCAGCCAGATCCGCGTTGCCTGGTTCAAGCATGGGTTGGTGGAAGAAGCGCAGGAGTTCATGCGCATCGCCCACACCTTCGACGATGATGTACCGCAGGGCCGTTAAGCGCGTTCCGGTGCGGAACCTTTCACGCTGGTGCGCACCATTTCACGGCGATGACCGTGATAGTCGTTGAGCGCGAAATGCTGCGTGCAGCGATTGTCCCAGATCGCAAGCATCCCTTCCGCCCAGCGCAAGCGCCAGGTGAAATTCTCGTTCACCGAATGCTTGTAGAGATGCTGCAACAGGCCGTGCGATTCTCCGTTCGTCCAGCCGGAAATCCGTGTCGTATAAACGGGGTTGACGAACAGGGCAGGGCGCTTCGTTTCCGCATGTGCGATCACCACGGGATGGGCATGTTCGCGATAGGCATCCTTTGAAGGTTCGATGGGTGTGGACATCTTGTCCTTCACGCCATCGAGATAACCACCCGTTCCATACGCCATACCCGCGGAATGCACCGCATCCAGCCCATGCAAGGTCTCCCGCAAACCTGCTGAAAGCGTTTCGTAAGCCATGTACTGATTGGCCCACACCGTATCGCCACCGGCGGGCGGCGTTTCGAGACAGTGCAGCAGCGTGAAACTCGGCGGTTCCGGCAGATAGGAGAGATCGGTGTGCCAGGCATTCGCGAAGTTCAGCTTCTCGTGTTTCTCCTTGAGAATGCGGATGACATAAGGCCGTCCTTCCATCGGCTTCACGAACGGCGTCAGATCGCGTCCGCCCAGCGCATCGGTTACCCGCTCGAGGTCGTCCAGCGAGATTTTTTGGTCGGGTAAGGCCACGACCTGATACTGTAGCAACGCATCGCGCAAAGCCGCCACTTCCTCTGCATCGAATGCTTTCGAAAGGTCGACCCCGGTGACGTAAGCCCCGGCCGAACCGCCCGCGGGCTCTACCGTCAATCGCGGGCGCGTGTGAACTGCCGCCGACATCCTGTCCTCCCGTTTGCAGATACTATAGCGCATTCCCGATTTAGATGCGCCGGTCCAGTCCCGCCCAATAGGGCTCGCGCAGCTTGCGCTTGAATATCTTGCCGGAATCCTCGCGCGGCAATTCGGGCAGGAAATCCACCCGCTTGGGTACCTTGTAGCCCGCCACATGCGACCGCAGATAGCTCTTCACGTCGCTTTCGCTCAGCGCCATTCCGGGTTGCGGCTGAACCACAGCACAAACGGCTTCGCCGAATTCGTCATCCGGAATGCCGAACACCGCACAATCGGCAAGCCCCGGCATCTTATGAAGTTCGGCCTCAATCTCCGCCGGATAGATGTTCACGCCGCCGGAGATGATCATGTCCTTGGCGCGGTCGCAGAGATAGAGAAATCCGTCCTCGTCGAAATACCCGACATCTCCCGGCGCAATCAGACCGATCTTCTCGCTGTCGCGGCGTTTCTGATCGTCCTTGTGATAGGTGAAATCCGCAATTGTCTTCACCCGCGCCACGACCTCGCCGATCTCGCGCGGTTTCAAGCTGTTCCCTTCGGCATCGATCACGCGCACGTCGGCCTCCGGCAGCGGCTTACCGACGGTGCCGGGATGGGCGAGCCACTGTTCGGAATCGCAAAACACGACGATGCCCACTTCCGTCGCGCCATAATATTCGTTGATGACCGGGCCCCACCATTCGATCATCGCACGCTTGATCGGCGGCGAAACGGGAGCCGCCGCGTGAATGATGAATTTGAGCGAAGACAGATCGTATTTCCTGCGCACCTCCTCCGGCAGCTTGAGCAGCCGGTTGAACATAATTGGCACCATGTGGATGTGGGTGATGCGGTGTTTCTCGATCAGTTGCAGCAGTTCTTCGGCATCGAACCGCGGCTCCACTACCACATTGGCGCCAAGCCGTGTGGCGGCAAGGCCATAAGCATTGGGTGCCGAGTGATACATCGGCCCCACCACGGCAACCACCATCTCATTGGGTTTGCCGAGCCACGGCGTGAAACCGAAGCCTTTGCAGAGGATCGCGGTGCTCGTCGCCACTTCCTCCGGTGTTGGTTGATTGCGGCGTACGCCCTTTGGCCTGCCCGTCGTGCCGGAGGTATAGATGATCGTGCCGGGCGATTCCTCAACGCCGTCCGTCTTGGGCGAGAATTTGCCGATCCAGCTTGTCCATTCCGTCATGCCGGCAGGCACTTTGGTATCGTTGGCCGCAATGCCATAAGCACTTTGGATCTCTGGCGGTGTTTCCACCACGATCACGGGAACGTCTTTCGGTATCGCGTTCCGGATTGGCGCGATAAGGTCGGCATGGATGAGGATCGCCTTCGCGCCAGAATTTTCGAACAGATAACGCGCTTCGTCTTCCGTATAGTGCCAATTGACGGGGACTGGGTAGGCGCCGACCAATCCGGCACCGAGGCTCGCTTCGAGAAACGGAAAATCATTCCGCAGATAAAGCGCGATTGTGTCGCCCCGACCGACGCCAAGCGATTGAAACCCGCTGGCGGCGCGCGCCGCATTTACCATCATCGTTTCGGTGGTGACAACGCGCTCGCCACTGCGGATTTCTGCCATCTCAGTTCACCCGCCGTGTCTTGCCGGCCCAGAACGGTTCGCGCAATTCGCGACGCAGGATTTTGCCTGACGCATTACGCGGCAGCGCTTCGATGAAATCCACAGTCTTGGGCGCCTTGTAACCGGCGATACGCGTGCGCGCGAAGGTGATGATGTCGTCCGCCGTCGGCGATTTGCCGGGCTTGGGCACGACCATGGCCTTCACGGCTTCGCCCCATTTGTCATCCGGTACGCCGATCACAGCGACGTCTGCCACATCCGGGTGACCGTAGATCGCGCTTTCGACTTCGGCGGGATAGATGTTCTCCGCGCCCGAGATGATCATGTCTTTCACGCGGTCGTGGATATAGACGTAGCCGTCTTCATCCAGATAGCCCGCATCGCCCGTGCGCAGCCAACCATCCTTGTCGATGGTCTTGGCGGTTGCTTCCGGCAGGTTCCAATAACCCGCCATGTTCCACGGAGAGCGCGTCGCGATTTCGCCCACCTGTCCGGGTGGTAGCTTATTGCCCGCTTCGTCGAACACGGCGACTTCCACACCCGGCAACGGCTTTCCCGCCGAACGCATGCGCGGGTTGCCGTTGGTGTCGTGATCTTCCGGCGGCAGCGCCACGATGGTGCCCGTGGTTTCCGTCATGCCGTACATCTGCGCAAAGCCGCAGCCGAACACCTCCACTGCTTCGCGCAGCAGATCGAGCGGAATCGGCGATGCGCCATAGCCCAGATGCTTCATGCGCGAATAATCGGTCTGCCGTGCGCGCGGATCGCGCAACACGATCTGGATAGCGGCGGGCACGAGAAATATTTTGCTGATGCGTTCATTCGCAATGAAGTCGAGCACCTGACCGGGATCGAATTCGCGAGCCACCACGTTCTTCGCTCCATTGCGGAAACCCATCAGACCCCAGCCCGATCCGCCGATATGCGCCACGGGCATCGCAACCAAACTGGTATCGTCCGTCGTCCATGTGTTCCAGTTGATCTTCGCCGCTTTCATGATGCGATGCGTCTCGATGAAGTTCGAATGCATCAGCATCGCGCCCTTCGGCCGCCCCGTGGTGCCGGAGGTGTAGAGCTGGATGGCGATATCGCTGGGTTTGAGTTCGACGTTCGGCGGGGTCGCGGGGGCTGCATTGCGCCAGGCTTCAAAGCTTTTCCATTCCGGTACGCCCCCTTCCATGGCGATGACTGTTCTTACGTTTGGTGCATCTTCCAGAACCTTTTTCGCGCTGCCGGTGAATTCCGGTCCGACGAAAAAGAACGGCGCCTGGGAATCGTTGACGATATAGGCGACTTCCGGCGGGGCGAGACGCCAGCCAATGGGTGTCACCACCGCACCCATCTTCGCCGCGCCCAGAAACAGCTCGAAATAGTGATCGCTGTTCTTGCCCAGATAGCAGACGCGATCGCCCTTCTTGACGTCCGCAGCCAGAAGCGCGTTGGCAACCTGATTGGTGTGCTCGTTGAATTCCTCAAAGGTCGTATTGCGTCCTTCGAACGAAAACGCCACCGCGTCCGGCTGCGATTCCGCGAAGGTGGGCGGGATGTCCGCGATGGTTTTCCAGTCTTGCTCTTTCATAGTCAGTCCTGTGTCGGTTGTCGGAAGGGAAAGCGGGTGGGCATGTCCTTCGACACGCGGCCAGGGAATTTCGGTTTGCGTTTTTCGAGAAAGGCCGAGACGCCTTCCTTCACATCGGCGGTGCCGCCGAGTTCGACCGATAGCGGACCATCGATCTTGAGCAATTCGAATGGGTCAGGTTCACCGGCGTAGCGCCACAACATCTGCCGCGTCAGTGCGATAGAGATGGCGGATGTCTCATCAGCGATTTCGCGCGCGATTTCGCTCGCCCGGTCGAGCAATGTGTCGGGCGCCACGGATTCGCTGATCAATCCGCCTGCAAGTGCTTCCTTCGCGTCGAACAATTTGCCGGAGAGACACCACCGCATGGCCTGGCTGAACCCCACGATCCGCGGCAGAAACCATGCGCTTCCCGCTTCAGGTACGAGGCCACGCCGCGCAAACACGAAACCGAACCGCGCGGAGTCTGCGGCAATCCGGATGTCCATTGGCAAGGCAAGCGTGATGCCCACGCCCACCGCAGGTCCGTTGATGGCCGCGATGGAAGGTTTCCTGCATTTGTAGATCGCTTCGACGAAGCCACCGGCGCGGCGTTGCGACGTATCGATGCCGCTCCCGAACAGGTGCGATCCCTTGCCGCTGCCGGTATCGAAGGCGCCAGCGCCGGCGGAGATATCAGCACCCGCACAAAATCCACGGCCTGCGCCCGTGACGATGACAACGCGTATATCGTCATCATTGTCAGCAATCTCGAATGCGTGCGCCAGTTCCGCGCCCATTTGGGCGGTATAGGCGTTCAGCTTGTCCGGCCGGTTGAGCGTCAGCGTCAGAACCCGATCGTTCGCTGACGCAACAATGTGTTCGTATTCCAATTTCGCGCTCCCCGTAGGTTTCCGGTCTTAAGGCCGGAAATCCTTAGAACTCGATGTGATTGTGCATCGCGGGGCGGTTTTCGCAAGGAACTAAAAAAGCCCCGCGGCCTTTCGGCTCGCGGGGCTCTGTTTGGCGGCTAACGAAAAGATCAGCGATTCTGATCGGACCTGCCGCCGTGGTTCGCGTTCTGGCTCTTGTTTCCGCTCATGCTGTCTTGAGAGCCATGAGCGTGTTCGCCGCCTTTACGGCCGGCTTCGGAAGTCTTCTGCGGATTGTTGGTAAAGTTGCCCGGGTTCTTGTTCTGATTTTGCTGCGTGTTGCGATTTTCGTTGTTAGCCATCCTGCACTCCTTTTGTCGGTGGCAGGTAGAAAACGACGGACTGCAAATCGCCGTTCCTGTATGCAAGATTTAATTTCAGATCGCTTGACATGCTTGCGTGCACAAAAGCAGTCGTGCAAGTTCCCGGAACAATCGAGGGCGGAACATGGATCTCGCTTACAGCAAGGAATACGAAGATTTTCGGGGCGAGACCCGCGCGTTTCTCGAACAGCATCGCAGCCGTTTTCCGAAGCCATACGGCGGCGGACGTCCGGCCGCCGATATGCTTGCCTGGCAGAAATTGCTGATCGAAAGCGGCTATGCCGCGCGCACGATCCCGCGCGAGTATGGCGGTTACGGTGCTGAGCCCGACATTTTGAAATCACGCATCATTGCCGAAGAATTCACCCGCGCCAAAGCGCCAACGGGATTGGCGGGGCAGGGCATATCGATGTTGGTGCCCACGCTTCTGGAAGTGGGCAGCGAAGAACAGAAGCGCAAATACATCGCGCCCACATTGCGGGGCGAAATCATCTGGTGCCAGGGCTATTCCGAACCGGGCGCGGGATCCGACCTTGCTTCGCTGCAAACGCGCGGTGTGGAAGACGGCAACGATTTTGTGATCAACGGGCAGAAGATCTGGACGTCGACGGCTCATCAGGCCGACATGATCTTCTGCCTAGTGCGCACCGAAAGCGAGCGCGCCAAGCACCAGGGCATCAGTTACATTCTCTTCTCCATGAAGACGCCGGGTATCGACGTGCGTCCGTTGAAGACGATGACCGGCGGCGCCGAATTCAACGAAGTTTTCTTCACCGATGTGCGGGTGCCGCAGGATAATGTGGTGGGCGGGCGCGGCGCGGGCTGGTTCGTCGCCAACGCGACCCTGAAACACGAACGCGGCATGCTGGGCGATCCCAACGCCGCCAACACACGGCTGCAGGCGATCATCGAATTGATGAAGCAGGAAACGGTAGATGGCCAGCGCCTGATGGACAATCCGGTACTGCGGGACCGGCTCATGCAATTGCAGGGGCGTGTACTGGCCATGCAGTTTCACGGGCTTAGATTGCTCACAGCCGCTGCAACCGGCGACGACGTTGGTCTGGCGCGTTTGATCGTCAAATTGGAAGGCTGCGAGTTGAACCACCAGCTTGCGGCTTTTGCCATTGATGCGCTGGGTGAGTTGGGCGTGCTCTATCATGACAGCCCGCACCTGCGCGCCAACGGCTTTTGGCAGCGGGCCTATATGTTCGACCTCGGTCTCATCATCGGTGGTGGGACCGCGCAAATTCAAAAGAACATCATCGCGGAACGCGGGCTCGGCATGCCGCGCGAACCGAAGCTGGCGAGGGAGTAGCACCATGGAATTCGCTCTCAGTCAGGATCAGAAGATGATGCAGGAGAGCGTGAATCGCACGCTTGACCGCATGTGTCCGCTTGATCGCGTCCGCGAGGCCGCCGATGCGAATGAGTTTGCCGAAGACGTGTGGCTCGCGCTGGTCGAACTCGGTATCCCCGGCTTGTTGATACCGGAACAATTCGGTGGCGTCGGATTGAAACTGCTGGACGCCGCACTTGTCGCGGAGGCGCTTGGCCGCCACGTTACCCCGGTACCGTTCATCGCAAGCTGTGTGATGGCGCCCCTTGCACTGTTGCGCACCGGAAGTCCTGCGCAGCAATCGCGTTGGCTACCGAAACTCGCATCCGGTGAAATAACCGCCGCCGTCGCAATTTCCGAACAGATCGCAGGGGCCCGTGAAGGAAGCGGCATTGTCGCGCAGAACGGCAGGCTCAACGGCAAAGCAATGTTTGTGATGGATTTCGACGATGCCGGATTGTTCGTCGTCGCCGACAAGGGGAACAAGCTCTATCTGGTGGAGGCAACGGCATCCGGCATTATGGAAGGTCCGCTAACCACCATCGATCTTACCCGCAGTCTCGGAGAATTGACGTTCAACAACGTGGAAGCCGAGCCGCTTTCCCACGGCAATGCACTGGTCGCCATGCGCGACGCGGGCTGGACCATGCTGGCCGCCGATACGCTGGGTGCAGGTTGGCAGATGATCGAGAAGGCCGTCGAGTATTCCAAAGAGCGGAAACAATTCGATCGCGTGATTGGTTCGTTTCAGGCGGTGAAGCACCTGTGTGCCGAAATGGCGGCGGAGCTGGAGCCGGGGCGCTCCCTCATCTGGTACGCGGCACATGCCTTCGACGCGATACCGGACGATGCCTCGCTCACCGCTGCACATGCGAAAGCGTATTTGAGCGAAATCGGCCGTTTCGTCGCTCGCACGTCGACCGAGGTCCACGGCGGAATCGGCATCACCGACCTTTTGGGCCTGCATTATTGGTTCAAGCGCATCGGCCTCAACCGCCAGCTTTTGGGCGGTCCGGAGCGCGTGCGCCATCTCGCAGCCGCAATGCAGGGTTTTGCCGCCGCTTGACGCCGCGCGCTTAATGGTTCGCAATTCCGCCAAAGCTATTGCCTTTGGAGGAAACGATGGGCCTGAAAACGCCGCAAGAATATGTCGAAAGCCTGCGCGACGGCCGCGTGACCTATTGGGACGGCGAACGGATAGACGACATCACGAAGCATCCACGCTTTCGCGTGCCGATCGAAGTCGCTGCAAGAGATTACGCGCACACTGATGCTCGGCGTCGCGAGGTGATGACCTACACCGATGAAACGGGCGGCCGGTCGCATCGGGTATTCCAGATTCCGCGCACCGAAGAAGACCTCTCCAAGCGTATCGAGATGATGCACGAAATGTCCATCGTGGGCGGCGTGACCGGCGTCTTCATGGCGCTGATGAGCGTGAAAGATGCTGTCGCCGAAGCCAATCCGAAATATGCCGAGAACATCGAGCGGATGTATCGCTATGTCCGCGACAACGATCTGCGCGCCGCCGAAGTCATTACCGATCCCAAGGGGGATCGCAAACGTCGCGCGCATGAACAGGACGACCCCGACCTCTATGTCCGCATCGTCAAGCGCACGGATGAAGGCATCATTGTCCGTGGGGCCAAGTTGCATATCACGGCGGCATCGCTGGTCCACGAACTGGTGGTGATGCCGACAAAGGGCATGCGGCAGGATGAAACGGACTATGCGGTATCCTTTTCTGTGCCGGTGAACGCGCCGGGCGTGAAGATCATTAACCGCAGTTTCGCGCCCGCCGAACTCAGCAGCTTCGATTTTCCCGCAAGTTCGCACCATTCCATGCCGGAAGGCTTCGTCGTGTTCGACGATGTGTTTGTGCCGTGGGACCGCGTGTTCCTCGCGGGTGAAGTGCGGCTTGCCTCCGTGCTCGCCCAATCGCTCGGACTTTGGGAACGCGTCGGGGGCGTCGTTGCTGCTGTCGAAAGTTCAAAACTGTTCGTGGGTTTGGGGCAGCTTGTCAGCGAAATGCAGGGCAAGGAGCGTGACCAGATCGTGCAGAGCACCATCGCCGAACTCATCTGCTATGCGGAAATGCTGCGGATGGGATTGGACTATTCCTGCCGCAATTATGAGAAGACGCCGGGCGGCATGATCCACCCCAACATTCTCGGCGTCAATGCTGCGAAATATTACTACGCAGCCAACTATCACAACGCCGTCAAATATCTGCAGGACCTTTCGGGTGGGCTCGTCATCACGCTCCCCACCGAAACCGATTTGCGCAACGAAGAATCCGGCAAATACATCCGCAAATATCTGCACACCAAGCCGGACGTGAACGTCGAGGACCGCATGCGGGTTTACAACCTGATCCGTGATCTAACTGCGGATGCCTATGGCGGCTGGCATCTTGTCGTGGCGCTGCAGGCCGGTGGCGGCCTCAACGCGCAGCGGATCATGATGAACCGCACCTACGATATCGATGCGGCGAAGAACGCAGCCCTTATTGCGGCAGGCGCGAGGCCATCCGAGCCGGCGCATGCCAAAGCTGCGGAATAATCAGGCGACTTCGACGAAGTTCGGCGCGCGCTTCTGCATGTTGGACATTACGGCCTCGACCTGATTGGGCGAAGCGATGAGCGCCACCTGTTCCTCGGTCTCCGCCCGCAGGATGGCCGCAGCATCGGCGTGTTGCGCCAGGTTCAACAGCCGCTTGGCGCCACGGATCGCATGCGGGCTTTTGTTCGCGATTTCTTTTGCGGTCGCCAATGCTTCTTCGCGCGGGTTTTCGCAAACGCGGGTGGCGAAACCGTATTCCTTCGCTTCCGCGCCGGTGAAGACCTTCCCGGTGTAGGTGAGCTCGCGCATAATGTCGTTGCGCGCGAGACCCGGCATCAGCAGTAGCCCCGCCATATCCGGCACCAGCCCCCATTTGATTTCCATCACAGACATCTTCGTGTCGGGCGCCACGTAACGCATGTCCGCGCCCAGGGTAAGTTGGAAGCCGCCGCCGAACGCCACGCCGTGTACCGCCGCGATCACCGGCACCGGAATCTGCTGCCAGACGATGCAAACCTGCTGCGCCTTGTTGGCGATGCCGTATTCGCGGGCCACCAGATTGTTCGTTCCACCGCTTCCCGCGGATTGGGGATCGCGCCCTCCGCCGGCCATCTGGGCGAAGTTTCCCATATCGAGGCCGGCGCAGAAGGCGCGCCCCTCGCCGGACAGCACCACCGCGCGTAACCCTTTCTGGGTCTTCAATTCTTCGCCGGTGGCGACCAGCGCGTCGAACATCTTGGCGTCGAGCGCGTTCATCTTATCGGTCCGGACAAGCCTTACATCCGCCACCCCGCCGTCCATCGTTACGGTTACCCGGTCTGACATGATTTCCTCCGATTGGTGCCTTGCTTTGGCCAGTTTCCCACCGGATTGATCCCTAGTTCAATCGGTTCCGGCTGGGAACGCCCTTTGCCCGGAGACATTGTAGAGTGCATAGGGATTCGAGTTCCACGGAGTAGAAGCATGTTCAAAGGGTTCGCGGCCGGGCTGGCCTTGGTTTCGGTGCTGGCAGCGGCATACCCGGTGGCTGCGGCGGATGCGCCCACCGACCCGGCAGCGAAGAAGATTCAGGCCTTCTACAGCGTGCTGGTCGACTCTATGAAGGGTGGCGCCAGGCTGGGCGTCCAGGGCCGCTACAACAAGTTGAAGCCCGCCGTCGAAACCGCCTTCAACCTGCCCGCGATGACTCAATACGCCGTGGGCCCCGATTGGGCGAAGTTTTCAGATGCCGATCACAAGGCACTGATCGAAGCCTTCGAACGGATGACGGTGTCGAACTACGCAAAGAACTTCGACAGCTACAACGGTCAGCAATTCGTTGTTCTTCCCAACGTGGTCGACCGCGCTCCCGACAAGGTGGTGCAAACGGAATTGCGCCCCGCCAAGGGCGACCCCGTGAAATTCAACTATCGCATGCGCGATGCGGGCGGCGGCGACTGGAAAGTCATCGACGTCTTCCTCGCCGGGTTCACCAGCCAGCTTGCGCTCCGCCGTTCGGAATTCTCCGACACGGTGGCCACCCAGGGCGCATCGGGGTTGATCAAAAAGATGAACCAGGTGACCGACAACACCCTGAAAGGCTAGGGCTTTTCGGCCGCCACGATTTCTCAACCTGTCGCCGCCATGCTGCCTTGCAGAGATGCCCAGGCAGACCCATGGAACACGAGCAGTTTGAAATCCTCATCGCCGCCATTCTGACGGCCGGACAATTGAACCGCCAGCAGGCAGGCGAACCGAATCCGACCGATCTCCTCGCCAAGACGCTGGAGGAATTGCGCGCATCCCAGGTCATTGTGAAGCGCAACGCCAATTTCATTCCCAAAGGTGGCCGCTAACGCGCGACATCGATTTGGGTTCCGCATTTGCAGTCGATCACAGCATTTTTGGAACCCGATGGCTCGGAACTCGGATTCGTGCGTTTTCTCTTTCGTATCCAAACGCGGAAGGATTGGAGAGATGAACAAACTACTGAAAACCGCGATCGTCGCGCTGGGCGTGACAGGCTTCGCTTATAGTGCAACCGCGCCCGCGTCGGCTGCCGGTTTCGCCATCGACTTCGGTAACGTCGCCATCGGTTACTCCGATGGTTGGTATGACCACGATCATCACTGGCACCGGTGGCACGATATGCGCGAGGCTCGCTATTATCGCGATCACCATCGCCACAGCTATTATGGCTGGAGGCACGACGATCGCCACCACCGCCATCACGGCTGGCACTGGTAAGCGTCAGCTTTGAAACAGGAGCCCGGCAGAAATGCCGGGTTCTTTTTTTAAGCGCGAACACGCGGCGGGCCCAACAGCGCAGGCAAAATGAACAGGATCGTCGCGATGGTCCACAACAGAGAGATCATCAAAAGCTCGCCCATGCTTGCCGTGCCCGGATGGCTGGACAACCAGAGGCTTCCGAAACCGGAGGCCGTGGTGAGCGCGCTGAACACGATGGCGCGCGCCAGCGGCGAACGCAGCAGATCGCCATCGCCGGCGCGCCATGCCATCAGATAATAGATGTTGAACGCCACCCCTATACCGAACAAAAGCGGCAACGCGATGATGTTGGCGAAATTGATCTGCAATCCCAGCACCACACAACTCGAGAGCGTCATCAATCCCGCGAAGACCAGCGAAGCCAACGCCATCGCCAGGTCGCGCACGTTGCGCAGCACGAACCACAGAAGGATCGCGATGATGATGAACGAGCCGATACCGGCGCGCACAAACGCGCCCACGATGGTGTTGCCGGACTCCTGAATCGAGATCGCAGCCCCTGTCGCATCCGGCGCCACGGCCTCCACGGCCTTGCTGAAGCGGCGCAGATTGCCGTTGTCATCGGGATTGCCGCTGGGAAACACCTGCACGCGTGCTCGCCCATCCGGCACGATCCAGTCTCGCGCCATATCGGCGGGCAGCGATTTCAGCGTTACGGGCTGCGCCATCAGGATGCCGCGCATCTGTTGCAGCATGGTGTTGAGCGGCGCAACCAGAACATCGGTTGCGGCCTTGCGCTCCGCAGGCGGGGCGGCCGCCAGCTTGTCGAGAATGCCTGCCAGCCGCACCGCATCTTTGGCGGCCGGAGTCTGCGTCGTGCCAGCAGCGGCGCGCAGATCGGCGGCGGCTTTTTTCACGGCTGCAACGTCTTGCGCGTCCGTAGGCGGCGGTTCGGTGATGAAGGGATTGATTGTCGGATCCAGGAGCATCTGTGTGTCCTGGATCAGCGCAAGCTTCGGCTGCTGGTTGCCTGGAATGAAGCTTTTCAGGGTCAATACCGTGGAGACCTGTGGCAGTTTCGAGAGCTTCGCCTGCAACGCATCGGCTGCATCCAACGACGGCGCGAGGATGTCGATCGTATTGGGCGAATTCTGCGGGTCCTTCATCAGATCGAACAGGGTTGAAACCGATTCCGATTTCGGATTGCGCAGGTGTAGCGGATTGAAATCGAAATGCAGGAACGGCATCGTCGCCAGCCCCAGTACTGTCAGTCCCAGAACAACCATCAACACGCGATTGCGGTTCTTGCGCAGATACCAATCGAGGATGATGAGCCGCGGTTCGCCGATCTCTGCCGCTTCGCCGCGCGGTTTGAACAGCATCAAGAGCGCCGGCAACACGGTCACGCTCAGCACGAACGCGACCACCATGCCGATGCCCGCGATCAACCCCAGTTCGGCGACGCCCTTGTAGTCGGTCGGAACGAACGCGAGAAACCCGGCAGCAATCGCGAGTGCCGCCAGACCCAATGGCAAACCAACGCTATGTCCCGCCGCAACCAGCGACGGTTCGAGTTCGCGCAATTGGAAGCGTTCGGCGCGATACCGCACGGCGAACTGAATGCCGAAATCGACACCTAGACCCACGAACAATGGAATGAATGCCACCGAAATCAGGTTCAGCGCGCCGGTCGCGAGCAAGCCGAAGGCAGTCGTGAGGGTGAGCCCGATGAACAGCGTCACCAGAATGGCCGCGATGATGCGCACCGATTGTACGGCCATCCACAACATCAGCAGCACCGCCGCCATCATCAGTGTCAGGATGAGGCCGATGTTTTCGCGCAGGCTCGCGAATTCTTCATCCGACAGCGGAATCTGTCCCGTCAGCCGCACGTGTACACCGTTATCGGGCGAGAGGTTCAGCGATTTCACTGTGCCGCGGATCAGATCGGTTGCATGTGCGCCCGGCGATAGCGCGCCGAAATTGAGGCGCGGTTTGGCCAGAATGAATTTGCGGATCTGGTGCGGGTCGGGCGGGCCGTCGCCGAACAGGCTTTGCCAGGAGAAGAACACCTTCTTGTGTGCTTCGACGTCACCCAACACATCGGCGAATGCCGAAACCGGCTTGTGCAGGTCTTCGAGTTTCGCCTGTCCGTGTTGCACGCCCACCAGCGCAGTCGAAAGGCTGGTCATGATTCCGCGCAGGCTCGGATCGGCGACGAGTGCGCCAAGGAACGATTGCGCTTTCACCAACTGGTCGGTGGTGGATTTCACCTTGTCCACCGGCAGGAACAGCAGGCCGTTGTGCGTGAAGAAATCACCGGCATCCGGCCTGCGGATTGAGACGAAGGTGTCCTTGCGCGCGCCCAGCGCGTTCGCCAATGCGCTTGCGGCCTGTTCGGTTCGTTCCGGCGTGACGCCATCCACGACCACGACAATCAGGTCGTCGTTCTGCGGAAACAGCTTGTCGAACGCGATCTGGCGCTGACGCCATGGAAGATCGTGCGAAAGAAGCTGCGCGGTGTCGCTGTTCATCTTGAAATGCGTGGCGGCGAAGACCCCGCCCAACACACCGATCGCCAGACCCGCCAACACTGCCAAAGCGGCATTGCGGCAACAGAACGCGACAACCCGGCCAAAAAACTGGTTCATGCGCAAAACACCTGAAAGAGGGGGCCACCCCTGGAAGAATCGGGTGGCCGGAATATGGCGATATTCATCGTCCGAGGCCAACCCGGCCCCGGCCGCAAATAACCCCGGATTTCGGCCATTTAGCGGGTGGACATGCCGCCGTCTATGACGAGTTCCGTGCCCGTCACATAGCGCGAGGCGTCGCTGGCGAGATAGAGCACGCCTTCGGCAATGTCCTCCGGCATTCCTTTCATGCCGGTCGGAACCACCATGGCGGAAAGCGCATTGAGATCAGGCGCATTCGCGCCTGCACGGCGGACGCTCACCGTCTCCTGCGACATGCCATCGGCGATGGCGCCCCAGATCGGCGTTTCGATGATGCCGGGGTGCACGGAATTGACCCGCACCTTGTCCTTCGCCGCCGCGCATTCCAGCGCCACCGCTTTGGTGAACAGGCGCACGCCGCCCTTGGTGGCGCAGTAACCGGCAAGACCGGCCGCACCTTTCAAGCCCGCAAGCGACGAGATGTTGACGATCGAGCCGCCGCCGCTTGCGCGCATCAGCGGCAAGCCATGTTTGGTGCCGAGGAACACACCATCCAGATTGATCGCCTGCTGACGGCGCCAATCGGCGAGGCTCATGTCGGTAACAGGCCCTGCAACGGCGATGCCCGCATTGTTCACGAGAATGTCGAGCCTGCCGAAGCGCGATTTGATTTCGCCGATCACGGCGATCCAACCGTCTTCGCTCGTCACATCCTGATGCAGATAGATCGCATCGCTGCCGGATTGCTTGATCTTGGCGGCGACATCCTTGCCCATGTCGTCCTGCACGTCGGTCACGACGACTGTCGCACCTTCCTTGCCGAGCAACAGTGCAGATGCGCGGCCGATGCCGCTGGCCGCGCCCGTGACAAGCGCCACTTTTCCCTGAACCCGTCCCATGTCCTTCTCCTATTTTTGAATGCGTTCGGCACGCAATGCCGAGCGGCGCACCTTGCCCGCATCGTCGCGCAAGGCTTCGTTCACGAATTCGATGGACCGCGGGCGCTTGTACGTCACCAACCTGTCGGCCAGATGTGCCGCCAGATCGCCTTCGCTCAATTCACCGCGGCGTTGCACGATTGCGTGAATGCGGTTGCCGAGATCCTCATCCGGCAAACCGATCACCGCACAGGATTGCACCATCGGGTGTTCTTCCAGCGCCGCTTCGACTTCCGCCGGATAGACGTTCGCGCCGCCCACCAAAATCATGTCGCTGCGCCGGTCGGCGAGGTAGAGATAACCGTCCTCGTCGAACCATCCCATGTCGCCCAAGGATTCCCAGCCGTCGTGAATCTTGCGCGCTTCCGCGCCGATATAGCGATAGGTCTCGGGCACGATGGCTGCGCGCCGCATGAAGACCTCGCCGGTTTCGCCGGGCGGAAGCTCGCGGCCTTCGGCATCGAAAATCTTGATCTCTCCACTTTCGTGCACGCGGCCGACGGAACCGCGATGCTTCAGCCACTCATCGCCGTTGAGCGTTGTGCGCGCCTGGCCTTCGGTGCCGCCGTACAATTCCCAGATCGTTTCTGCGCCCAGCCAGTTGATCCATTCTTCCTTCAGCCAGGCCGGACAGGGCGCCGCCAGATGCCAAGCTGTTTTCAGCGACGACAGATTGTATTTCTTCCGCACCTCTTCCGACAGACGCCAGATGCGGCCCATCATCGTCGGCACGAGATAGATCCACGTGGCCTTGTGCTGCTCGATCATCTGCAACGTCTTCTCGGCATCGAAGCGCGGCATGATGATGACGCGTGCGCCCACCTGCAGCGCCGGAAACACCGTGACGATGGGGCCGTTGTGATAGAGCGGCGCGGGCATCAGCAGAATGTCGTCGGGCGCGATGCGCCAGAACTCCGCCGAGGTCGGGCTTGCCAGACCCGGCTGCCCCGCCACGATCAGCTTTGGCCGGCCGGTGGAGCCGCCGGAGGTCGGCGCTTTCCATGACGGCGCGATCTTGTCTTCCAGATCGCTGTCATCGTTCGAGGCGGCATAAAGCTCCGCAATGGTGACGACAGGTTTGCCGGCATTCGTCGTCGTCGCATCGCCCACGACGACGGGCGTGTTGGCGAGTTCGGCAATCGCTTTCAACTCGCCGGCGGGCAGGCGGAACGAGACCGGTTGCGGCACCGCACCCAATTTCCACGCCGCGTAGGCTGCTTCGATAAAGCCCACACCGTTCGGAAGCGCGATGGTCAGGAAGTCGCCGAATTTGACGCCCTTCGCCGCCAGTCCGCGCGCGATGCGGTTGGTGCGGCGGTGCAATTGCTCCCACGTCCGCACATCGTCTTCGCATTGCACGGCAATCTTGTTCGGTTGGCGGGCGGCTTCGCGTGCGAGCGCCGCGCCGATGGAAATCTCCTGGGGTTGTTCCACGTTCATCCCTGTCAATAGTTAGATACCGTATCGTCGGACAGAACGCCCGCACTCGTCAAACGCCATTGAGTTGCGCATACCGCCGGGCCTAATCTTTCCCAAAGACATTCGGGAAACGTCCATGAACATCGACCTTTTGAGCCCGGCCCGGTTTTCCGCGGGCCACCCGCTCGACCAGTACAAATGGCTGCGCGAGAACGCGCCGGTTTACTGGCACGAAGAACCCGATGGGCCGGGGTTCTGGGCCGTCACCCGTTATGAAGATGTCTATGCGGTGGACAGAAATTTTCAGGCGTTTTCCTCCGAACCCACCATCATGATCACCGACCCGCTTTCCGAGCAGGAGAATGCGTTCGGCGGCTACAAGATGATGCTGATGATGGACCCGCCGCAGCACACGGCGTTCCGCAAACTGATCCGCACCGAATTCACCTCGCCCGTTTCGGCCGGCCGGACGCCGCGCATGAACCAGTTGGCGCGGCAGATCGTCAACGAAGTGATCGAAAAAGGCGAATGCGATTTCGTGGAAGCCGTGGCGGGCGAAATGCCCTCCTACGTCATCGCGGAATTGATGGGCATGCCGCTGGAGGACGGGCGCGAACTCTACAAGCTCACCGAGATCATCCACACCTCGCCGGAAGCACAAGCGCCGGGCGCAGGTGCGGCCGCGGTGATGAAGATGTTCGAATATGGCCGCACGCTGATCGAGGAAAAGCGCGCACGGCCCGCGAACGATCTGGCGACCAAGCTGTTGCAGGCCGAGGTGGACGGCAAGCGGCTGGACGATATCGAATTCCTTCTGTTCTTTCTCCTTCTCATCGATGCGGGTGGCGACACCACGCGAAACCTTCTTTCTTCCGGCCTGATCGCGCTGCAGGACAATCCCGATCAGCTTGGCTGGCTGAAGGCCGACCTGGCCGCGCGGTTGCCATCGGCGCGCGAAGAACTGCTGCGTTACACGACGCCGGTGATCTATATGCGGCGCACCGCGAAACACGCCATCGAACTCGGCGGCAAGAAAATCCGCGAGCGCGACAAGGTGGTGATGTATTTCGGCTCCGCCAATCGCGACAGCGCGAAGTTCTCACAGCCAGACAAGCTCGATCTCTCCCGCGATCCCAACGAACACATCGCCTTCGGCACCGGGCCGCACGGTTGTCTTGGCCAGCACATTGCGCGCATCGAGATCGATGCGATCTTGCACGAGGTTCTGACGCGGATGGACGGTTTGGAAATCGTGGGCGCGCCGGAATGGCTGCCGTCGAATTTCATCTCCGGCCCGAAACATCTGGGCGTGCGTTTCAAACCGGGCAAGCGGTTGCCGGTGTGAATAAGACGCATTGGTTGGGATTTGGCGTATATGCATCGAGGAGCGTTGCGCTGCAAGGGGTGTGGCGCATTTACGTCAGCGTAACGCTGCCGGGGGTTAAGCGATTGAATTTGCGCAATAGGGCTATGTGCAATTGTGCGTCTTTGTTCTCTGCGCACGATATGTGGGTGTGATAAAAATTATTTTCGCGAATATTTTTCCGAGCGTTGGAGAATTGCAGATGAAACACGCCGGTTCCTGCCTCTGCGGTGCGGTCAAGTTTTCGGTGGATGGCGAACTTCAAGAACCCGATGCGTGCCACTGCACGCAATGCCGCAAGCAATCGGGGCACTATTGGGTTTCGACCAATGTGAAGCGCGAGGCGCTCACGCTGGAAGGCGGGGACAAACTCACCTGGTATCAATCGTCGGACAAGGTGCGGCGCGGATTCTGTTCGGTCTGCGGTTCGTTTCTTTTCTGGGATCCGGTCAAGCACCCGGTCACCGCCATCGGCATGGGCGCATTCGAGAAGCCGACCGGCACCCATATCGAAAAGCACATCTTCGTGGCGAGCAAAGGCGATTACTACGATATCACTGACGGGTTGCCGCAGGAGAATGCGTATTAAAAGAAAACCCTCCCCTTGAGGGAGGGTCGATAAAATTTCTGAACGCAGTGAAGAAATTTTTCGGGGAGGGGTCTGCGTTGCTGCAGTTTTGACCCCTCCCCGAAATTGCTTCGCAATTTCGACCCTCCCTCAAGGGGAGGGTCTAAGAGTATTCAAAACACCTCGAACAATCCCGCGCCGCCCATGCCGCCGCCGATGCACATCGAGACGACGACGTTCTTGGCTTTGCGGCGTTTGCCTTCCATCAGTGCGTGGCCAGAAAGGCGTGCGCCGGTCATGCCGAAGGGATGGCCGATGGCGATGGAGCCGCCGTTGACGTTGTAGATCGACGGATCGATGCCGAGCTTGTCGCGCGAATAAAGGCACTGGCTGGCGAACGCCTCGTTCAGTTCCCACAGATCGATGTCGCTGACCTTGAGACCGTGACGTTCCAGAAGGCGCGGGACCGCGAACACCGGGCCAATGCCCATTTCATCGGGCTTGCAGCCGGCGACGGCCCAGCCTTTGAACGCGCCCAGCGGTTGAAGCCCGCGCTTCTCGGCTTCCTTGGCTTCCATCAGCACGACGGCGGCAGCGCCATCCGACAATTGCGAAGCATTGCCCGCGGTAACGAATTTGTCCGGGCCTTTGACGGGGGCAAGTTTGGCCAGGCCTTCCAGCGTCGTGTCGGGACGATTGCATTCGTCGCGATTGACGACGTAGTCGACGATAGATTCTTCCTTCGTCTCCTTGTTGACGACCTTCATCTTGGTCGCCATCGGAACGATCTCGTCCTTGAACTTGCCGGCCTGCTGGGCCGCCGCCATGCGGCGCTGGGATTCCAGCGAATACTCGTCCTGATATTCGCGGCTGATGTTGTAGCGCGCCGCCACGACATCGGCGGTGTCGATCATCGGCATCCAGTAATCGGGATACATTTCGACGATCTTGGGCTCCTGCCCGCCGCCACCGCCACCTTGGTACGTGATGGAGTCGACACCCGCGCCCACCATGACGTTGGCGCCGTCGTCCTTGATGTAACGCGCGGCGATGGCGATGGCGTTGAGGCCGGAGGAACAGGCGCGGTTCACGGTCACGCCGGAAGTGGTGATCGGAAGACCGGCGAGCAGCGCAGCACCGCGCGCCACGTTGCCGGAAGCAGCGACGCAACCGGAAACGACGTCTTCGATTTCGGCAGGCGCGGCTTTTGATCGCTCGACCGCATGTTTGATGGCGTGCCCCAGCATCGCCATGTTGGAGGTGTTGTTAAACCCACCGCGAGCGGCTTTCGCCAATCCGGTACGGGCATATGAAACGACGACGACGTCGCGCATTTTGATTTCTCCTAGGTTGCTTATTTCAGATCGCGGAATTTTTTGCCCTCGGCCACCAGCTTTTCGAGCAGCGCGGACGGTTTGAAGTCGTCGCCCATTTCGCTCTGCCACTGCTTCATCTTGGCCAGCACTTTGTCCAAACCGATGGCGTCGCCATAGAACATCGGGCCGCCGCGATAGACGGGCCAGCCGTAGCCGTTCATCCACACGACATCGATGTCGGAAGGACGGATCGCTTTCTTCTCTTCGAGAATTTTCGCGCCTTCGTTGATCATGGGATAGATGCAGCGCTCCAGAATCTCCTCATCGGAGATCGAGCGCGCGTTCTTTCCGCTCTTCGCCATGAAGTCCTTGATGATCTGTTCGGTGACGGGCGAGGGTTTGGCGTTGCGGTTTTCGTCGTAATCGTAGAAGCCCTTGCCGTTCTTCTGGCCGCGGCGGTCCATCTCGCACAGCACTTCGCGCAAGGTGGAGCTTTTCGAGGTTTCCTTGTTCCAGCCGATGTCGAGACCGGCCAGATCGCTCATCGCGAACGGGCCCATCGGGAAACCGAAATCGTAAAGCACGCGGTCCACATCCCACGGCATCGAGCCTTCGAGGACCAGCTTGTTGGCCTCGCGCTGGCGCTGCGCCAGCATGCGGTTGCCGACGAAGCCGGGGCACACGCCCACGAGCACCGCAACCTTGCCGATCTTGCGGCCCAATTGCATGCAGGTGGCGATGACTTCCTTCGAGGTCTTCTCGCCGCGCACGATTTCCAAGAGCCGCATGACGTTTGCAGGCGAGAAGAAATGCAGACCGATCACAAATTCGGGGCGCTTGGTGACGGAGGCGATTTCATCGACATTCAGATAGGACGTGTTGCTGGCAAGGATCGCGCCCTGCTTGACGATGGCGTCGAGCTTTTTGAACACGTCCTTCTTCACGTCCATGTTCTCGTAGACCGCTTCGATCACGAGGTCGCAATCGGCGAGGTCTTCGAGGCTCATGGAAGGCGTGAGCAGGCCCATGCGCTTTTCCACGTCTTCCATCGTGAAGCGGCCGCGCTTGGCGCTGGTCTCGTAGTTCTTGCGCACCACGCCGATGCCCCGGTCGAGCGCTTCCTTCTGCACTTCGACGATGGTCACCGGAATGCCCGCATTGGCGAAGTTCATCGAAATGCCGCCGCCCATGGTGCCCGCGCCGATCACGCCGACTTTCTTGACCGGGATGGTCTTGGTGTCGTCCGGCACATCGGGAATCTTGTTGGCGGTGCGTTCGGCGAAGAACGCATAACGCTGCGCCGCCGATTCCGGGCTGACCAGCAATTCGAGAAACAGTTCGCGTTCTTTCTTGAGGCCTTCCGCGAAAGGCAGGTTCACCGCCGCTTCGATGCAGCGGATGTTGCTTTCCGGCGCCTTGAAGCCGCGGAATTTGCGGGCGTTGGCCTTGCGGAAATCGGCAAAAATCTCCGGCTTGCCGCGCGCGGCTTCCACTTTGGCGTTGTTTTCGCGCACTTTCTTGAGCGGGCGGTTTTCCGCGACGATTCTGTTGGCAAAAGCGATCGCGCCTTCGCGCAGCTTGCCTTCGGCGGCAAGTTCGTCGACGAGGCCCATTTCGAGGCATTGCTTCGCGCCGACATGTGCGCCGCTCGTCACCATGTCGAGCGCCTTTTCGGGGCCGACGATGCGCGGCAGACGTTGTGTACCGCCAGCGCCTGGAAGCAGGCCGAGATTGACTTCCGGCAGGCCGCATTTCGCGCTCGGCACCGCCACGCGGTAATGCGCACACAACGCCACTTCCAATCCGCCGCCGAGCGCGGTGCCGTGGATCGCGGCAACCACCGGCTTGGGCGAGCCTTCCATCATCTCCTGCACGTCGAACAGGCTGGCGCCTTTCATCTGCCCGCCGAATTCGGAGATGTCGGCGCCGGCAATGAAGGTGCGCCCGTCGCAGATGAGAACGATGGCTTTGGTATCGGGATCGGCGATGGCGGCCTTGAAGCCTTCATACAATCCGTCGCGCACGGGCGCGGAGAGCGCGTTCACCGGCGGCGAATTGAGCGTGATAACGGAGACATCTCCCTCACGCGAGAGATCGGTAACCTGATTGATGGCGGTCATGGCGTTTCCTCAGTCGATGGTCTTTGACTGACGAAAAATCACGGCTGAGCGGAGGAGTCCAGCTTAGTCCCGGCCCAGCGCCAGGTCGGAAACATAAGGGTTGGTCTTGCGCTCCCAGCCGAAAGTGGACATCTGGCCGTGGCCGGGCACGAAATTCATGTCGTCGCCCAGGGGCCAGAGCCTGCCGGTGATGGAATCGACCAATTGCTGGTGGTTGCCGCGCGGGAAGTCCGTCCGCCCGACGGAGCCGCGAAAGAGCACGTCGCCCACGAAGGCGATCTTGGCCCCCTGGTGGTAGAGCACCACATGGCCGGGGGTGTGGCCGGGGCAGTGGCGGACGCCCAACTCCACCTCGCCGACGGTGACCGTGTCGCCGTCTTCCAGCCAGCGGTCCGGCAGGCAATCCTCGGCCTCCGGAAAACCGGGGCGGCGGGCGTTTTCCCCAAGCCGTTCAAGGAGAAAGAGGTCGTCCCGGTGGGGGCCCTCGATCTTCACGCTGAGTTCACGTGCAAGGCGCGCAGCACCGGAGGCATGGTCCAGATGGCCATGAGTGAGCAACACCTTTTCGATCGTCACGCCCTGCTGGGCGGCAGCCTGTTTGATCCGGGCGATCTCCCCGCCGGGGTCGATCACTGCGCCCTTTTTGGTGGCCGTGCACCACAGCAGGCTGCAGTTCTGCTGGTACGGCGTGACGGGCAGGATGACGGCGTTGAGGGGCGGCTGGCTCATGCGAATCTGCATAGAGGCAGGCGGGCCCCGGCGTCCACTGCAACCGCGTTTGGGGTCGGAATTTCGCCCGCGAAACAGCCAAAAATTCCCAAGCTGCAACTTTGTTACGCAATCGGGAGGGAACTGTTACCGAACCGTAAAAAGACTCTTGGGCGCTGTGACGGTGAAGACACAGATTCCTTAGGCCTTTCCGTTGATTAGCCCCCGCCCTTTGGTAGAATTTCGATGGGTAAATTTTTGAGAAATGCGGGGGACGCCGTGCGCAGCCTTAAGGGGGGCTTATCGCACAAGACTATCGCAGCCGTCGCGGCAGGTGCGTTCGCATTTGTCGCGAGCGTTGTCGCGTCCAATGCTGCAAGCGTTCGTCCGCAGAACAGCGAAACGCTTTCCGCCGACCTGCAGCAGTTCTTCACGCCCAGGCAATTCGATACCGATGGTTCGGTTTACGGCGTGCGCGTGCGCGACGATTCCTCGAACCTTCCCGATCTGCAGATCATGCCCGAAGGCAAGATGCGCATCGCAGCCCCCACTTCGGCTGCCTGCCCCGATGCGGCAGCGGGCGTCTGCTTCACGCCGCATGCGATCGCGCTTTCGCCTTATGGCTTCGATGCGCGCGCGCTCGGCTCCAACACCTTGCTGATTTCGCCGTCTGCACCTGCGGTCACGCCGTCGATCACCAATTCGCTTGTCACGGGCGCATTGCCGACGCTTTCGACGAACGCGGTATCGAAACTTGCCGATAGCCTCGGCATGCCGGGCAGCGACCGCATTTCGGTTTCCGGCCCGCAACTGATCCCGATCCAGAACAGCGCGCAAACTTCGCCGACCTATCTCGTTTCGGGCGGCATCATTCCGACCTCGCGCGCCAATCTTCTCGGCGGCCCGGAAGCGACGGGCGCGATGAACGCGATGGCGAGCTACGCGTCGGGTCCGCTGGCGGCTGCGATCTCGCGCAGTTCGGTGTTGCAGAACGCGGTGATGATCGATTCCTCGGGCCGCGATTATCACGTCGACCTGACGAAGGCCGCCGATGTGCGCGGCTTCGATCCGTCCTATGCGCTGGTGGCGTCGCGCACGACCGATTTCATTCCGTTCGCCTTCGGGATCGACAGCCCCATCGGGCCGCTGGTCGCTTCCGGTTATGCGACCGACACGACGACGCCTGCCGCCATTTCGGGCATGTATCGCGGGCAGGCCGACTATCACGAATACGATCTGCGCGATTTCTCGCTGGGCGTGACGATCGCCAAGGGTATCGACGTGAACCTCGGCTATCACCTCGACATGGGCGGAGCGTTCAACAATTACGATGCGTCCGGCAGTTCTGCGTATGACGGCCTCTTCATGTCGGCTTCCGCCGTGAACTCGCCCTATGCGTCGCTCGCCAATGGCGGCTCGTTCATCGGCAGCACCATTGCGCTGGCCGACGACCTGCATCTGCGTTTCGGCGAAATCTCGCTGACGCCGGAACGCGAGCCCTTCGCGGTCAACGAATATTCGGTGATGGACCAGTTCTTCGGGCCGCGTCCGCTTTACGATCTGCGCACCGCGCAAGGCGCGATGGCGGGTGTCTCGTGGGACTTCGCGCGTTGGGGCGGCCTGGGCGTCACGGCCACGCAGATCGACGAACAGAACGGCCTGCTCGGCGGCTATGGCTCGGGCGCGCTTTCGCTCGCCGACAGCGCGAACACCACCGCGCTCGGCGTTTCGGCCCGCATCGGTTTCGGCGACGGCTGGGTGACGACGGCATCGTATAGCGAAGGCATCACGCAGCTCGATCTCAAACCCACCGGCCTGTTCTCGCAAGCGGGCGATCTGCACAGCCGTGCCTATGGCATCGCGGTCGCCAAGCACGGATTGTTCGGCGACGACTCACTGGGCTTCGCGGTGACGCGCCCGATCCAGATCTATTCCGGCAGCGCCGAAGTGACGGCGGCCGATGGCGTGGACGCCAATTACAATCTCGCGCTCAACAGCGAGCGCATTTCGCTGGCCGGCGTGAAGCCCGAAACCGACATCGAACTGGGCTATGTCACGACCTTCCTCGACGGCGCGTTGGCACTGCAAGCCAACGCCGCCTATCAGATGAACACGCAAGGCCAGACCGGAACCAACTCCCTGGCCGTCGTTTCGCGGGCGAAGATCAAGTTCTAAAGTTCGCATCCAATCTGCTTGTCATCCCGGACGCGCGTCTTCGCGCGATCCGGGACCCATCGAGAAGCGGCACTATAGGTCCCGGCTCTACGCGGCTGACGCCGCTTGGCCGGGATGACAGTTGATAATGTAATTGCCCCCAACCCCCCGCTTCGCTAAAACCGCCCCTCTCTCAAAACCGGAAGGAACAAGGCCATGGCCGGCCCGCAGTTTGTTTATGTGATGAAGGGTCTGTCGAAGACCTATCCGGGCGGCAAGCAGGTTCTGAAGGACATCTGGCTGTCGTTCTATCCGGGCGCCAAGATCGGCATCGTCGGCGTCAACGGCGCGGGCAAATCCACGCTGATGAAGATCATGGCCGGGCTCGACAAGGAGTTCACCGGCGAGGCCTGGGCGGCGGACGGTGTGACCATGGGTTACCTGCCGCAGGAACCGCAGCTCGATCCGTCCAAAGATGTGCGCGGCAATGTGATGGATGGCGTGGCGCCGAAGAAGGCGTTGCTCGACCGCTACAACGAAATAGCCGCCAACTATTCCGACGAAACCGCCGACGAAATGGCGAAGCTGCAGGACCAGATCGAAGCCGCGGGCCTGTGGGATCTGGATTCGCAGGTCGATCAGGCGATGGATGCGCTGCGCTGTCCCGATGGCGAAGCCGATGTCGCCAAGCTTTCGGGCGGCGAGCGCCGCCGCGTGGCGCTGTGCAAGCTGCTGCTCGAAGCACCCGACATTCTTCTTCTCGACGAACCGACCAACCATCTGGATGCCGAAAGCGTGGCCTGGCTCGAACACACGCTGCGCGAATACAAGGGCTGCGTGATCCTCGTCACCCACGACCGTTACTTCCTCGACAATGTCACGCGCTGGATTCTGGAACTGGATCGCGGTCGCGGCATTCCGCACGAAGGCAACTACACCTCGTTCCTCGAAGTGCAGGACAAGCGGCTGTTGCAGGAAGGCAAGGAAGAGGAAGCGCGCGAGCGCACCATCGCCCGCGAACGCGACTGGATTTCGAAATCGCCCAAGGCGCGGCAGGCAAAGTCCAAGGCGCGCGTTCAGGCCTATGAAGAGTTGCTGGCGAAATCGCAGGAGCAGCGCCAGGGCCCGGCGCAGATCCTCATCCCGATTTCCGAGCGGCTCGGCAATGTCGTGGTGGAGGCGGAAGGCGTCGAGAAGGCTTATGGCGACCAGCTGCTGTTCGAGAACCTGAATTTCAAATTGCCGCCCGGCGGCATTGTCG
>DATKJT010000027.1:0-49609 GCA_035543495.1 Rhizomicrobium sp.
ACATTGCGGCCGAGCTGGGTAAGTTTCCTTGCCATCATCCCTCCTCATACACGCAGGTTTGGCCGTAGGACGGGCGGCGCAATTTCACGCGGACAACCTCCGGCATCGCCGCTTTCGCCTGAACGAAAACATGGCGCGCAAGATTTTCAAGGGTAGGAATGGAAAGACCCTCTATCTCGTTGAGCAACCGATGGTCGAGGCTTTCGCGGATCTTATCGAGCGCAGCCTTCACATCTCCGAGATCACGCAGGAAGCCTGTGTTTGGATTCGGCGTGCCGCGCAGCGTTACTTCCGCATAGAACGAATGACCGTGCAGGCGCCGGTTTTCCGGGGCGCTGTTGCCCAGATAGTGAGCGGCGTCGAAGCCGAATTCCTGCGTCAGTTCGATCATGGGCCGGGCGTGTGGCAGGCGCGGTGGCCGGGCGTCAAGGGTGGCAAGGGTTTGGGCACACCCTATATAGCCTTAAGGATCGCCACCAAGAGCAGAAACATGACGAAAAGCGTCATCCGGCAGGCACTTAACTGGCTGAAAGAACCTGCCATCAGCATTGGCATCGTCCTGGTCGCCACCACTGCCATCGCCCGGCCCTACTACATCCCCTACGGTTCCATGGAGCCGACCTTGCAGATCGGCGACGATGTCATCACCGCCAAATACGCTTACGGTTACAGCCGCTATTCGCTGCCTTTCGACATCGGACCAAAGTCCGATACCCGCCTGCTTCAGCGGATGCCCGGGCGCGGCGATGTCGTAGTATTCCAGTTACCGCGTGACCCGAGCCAAACGCTTATCAAACGTGTGATCGGCCTGCCGGGCGATCGCATTCAGATGCTGGATGGCAGGCTCTGGATCAACGGCAAAGAATTGCCGGTCGTGCGCGACGGCTCCAGCGAAATGCAAAGCGCCGACGGCAACTACATGGAAGTGCCGAAATATATCGAGACGCTTCCCAATGGCGTAAAGCATGCGATTCTCAAATGGCGCGATTTTCCGCCGATGGACAACACAAAGGTGTATGTCGTACCTTCCGGACACCTGTTCATGATGGGCGACAACCGTGACAACTCGCTCGACAGCCGCGTCGCACCGGAAGATGGCGGCGTTGGCTATGTTCCGATCGAAAACCTAGTCGGCCACGCAGAAGTGATTCTCGGTTCCGTCGACTACCTCAACGCGTCCAGTATTCTCGAATGGCCCGAAAAGTTGCGAGTGGCGCGGCTGTTCAAGCGCGTTCACTAGTGGTGGGACGCGTCCCACTTCTTCACGGCTTCCATCGTCTTGGCGACGTGCTGATCCGGATTCATGTCGGAATATTCCATCAGGATCTCGCCCGCGGGTGAAATGACGTACGACGTCCGGGACGAATACGGCAGCAACGGAATTTTGGCATCGTAGGATTCGATGACCTTCCCGTCGGGATCGGCAGCGACGGCGAACTTGCTGCGGCAATCGCTAACCGAGAATTTGTCCAACGTGTCGATCTTGTCATGGCTGATGCCAATCACAGTAGCGCCAAGCTTTTTGAATTCGTCGGTCGCTTCCGCAAAGTCGTGCGCTTCCACGGTGCAGCCTTTGGTGAATGCGGCAGGGTAAAAATAAAGGACGACGGGGCCTTCCTTCAGCGCGTCCGCAAGCGAGAATTTGAATTCCTTGCCGCCAAGAGAGGCTTGCGCGGTGAAATCCGGGGCTTTGTCGCCCACCTTTAACGTGGCATAGGCAGGCGTTGCGATAACGGCTGTCAGCAGAAGTACGGCGGCAATCTTTTTCATCGCGTTCCTCCGATTTTCAGGGGAACGACGATACTCCTACCCTGCAGAATAGCTAGAGCGCGTCGGCATCCGCCTCGCCGGTGCGCACGCGGACAGCCTGCAACAGGTCGAGCACGAATATCTTGCCATCGCCCACCTTGCCGCTGCGGGCGGCATTCTGGACAGCGTTGATAACATCTTCAGCTCGTTCGCTGACGATGGCGATCTCGACCTTGAGCTTGGGTACGAACGAGATGGTGTATTCCGCGCCGCGATAGATTTCCTTCTGGCCCTTCTGACGGCCGTAACCTCGCACTTCGGTCACCGTCAAGCCGTTGACGCCGATGCCGAGCAACGCCTCGCGCACGGCGTCGAGGCGATGGGGCTGAATGATTGCAATGATAAACTTCATCGGCGGCTCCTCAGACGTTGATGTGGTAGCCCGTCTCGCCGTGCGACGAGAAATCGAGGCCCTGGATTTCGTCTTCTCTCGAAACGCGCAGACCAATCAGACGTGCCGTGACGAGCACGATGATGAGTGTGGCACCCGCAGACCAAACGCCCACTACGCCCGCAGATTCCAGTTGGACGACGAACTGATCAAAGACTGGCCGCGAAAGCTGTGTGCCGCCCGCGCCAAGGGAAACGAGGAACGGCAACAACAATGTTCCGAGTGTTCCGCCCACTCCGTGCACGCCGAGGACGTCCAATGCGTCATCGGTCTTGAGCCCGCGTTTGACGATGTGCACAGCGTAATAGCAAACGAAACTTCCCGCCGCACCTAAGATCACGCCACCCACCGGCCCGACATAGCCGGATGCGGGCGTAACGGTTGCCAATCCGGCAACCGTGCCGGTGACCGCACCGACGAGGCTGGGCTTTCCGAATGTGGCCCATTCGATGCCCATCCAGACGAGCGTTGCGGTAGCGGCGGAAAGATGTGTTGCAAGCATTGTCATGCCAGCGTCGCCGCCCGCTCTCAGTGCACTGCCCGCGTTGAATCCAAACCAGCCAACCCAGAGCATTGCGGCCCCCACCATCACCATCCACGGTGCGTGAGGCGGGTTGATGCGCGGGAAATGTTCTCTCGGTCCCAATTGCCACGCGATGACAAGTGCCGAGATGCCAGCCGTGAGATGTACGACCAGTCCGCCTGCGTAGTCCATCGTGCCCATCCGACCGAGCCAGCCGCCGCCCCAAATCCAGTGCGTCACCGGCACATAGACAATCAGCAGCCACAGGCCGGATATCGTCAGCACGGCGGCATAGCGGATGCGTTCGACATAGGCACCAATGATAAGCGCCGGTGTGATGATCGCGAACGTCATCTGGAACATGACAAAAACAGATTCCGGAAGACGCGTGCCCGCGTGGACGGCCTCCCGGCTCACATTGCCAAGCCACAGGGCGGCGACGTCCCCGATCCAAGGCCCACTGCCAGAAAAGGCCAGACTATAGCCGCAGGCGAACCAAAGGACGGAAACCAGACAGGCTATCGCCACACACTGGACGAGGACGGAAAGGACATTCTTGGCTTGCACCAGCCCGGCATAGAAGAAGCCGAGTGCTGGCAGCGTCATCATCAAAACCAGAACCGTTGATACGAGCATCCATGCGGTATCGCCGCTATCCATGCCTTCCCCCTGCTGCCCAAAGTCCAGGCAGCGTTCGAAAATTGCGTGCAAACTATTCGGGCAAGCTGCCGCATTCCGCATCAGGGCACAATTCGGAGCAAACGACCTTCCACAGGCTTTCGCGACCCCGATTTACCCAGCGACACCTTGGCTTTGGCCTCAATGTTGCGCCTGCGTAAGGTGTCGTGCTAACTCACGCCCGCGTCGACAAACGAGTCGTCGGCGCATGGAATTTTCATAGATTTTTCAACAGATTAGGCGACCGGCGCGGATACGCAACGCGCGATTGGCCGAAGGGCGAACGTGGCTCAAGAACAAGCAGTCGATCAAAGCTTGGCCGGGCGGTATGCGACGGCCGTTTTCGAACTCGCGCAGGAAGAGAATACCGTCGACGCAACGGAACACGATTTCCTGGCGCTCAAGGCCATGATGGCCGATAGCTCCGACCTCTACCGGCTGGTCCGCGCCCCCGTTTTCAGCTCCGAAGAGCAGGAAAAAGGAATGAAGGCCATACTTGCCGCCATGCAGGCATCGCCGCTGACAACACGCACTGTTCTACTGCTTGCCGCGAAGCGCCGTCTGTTCATTCTCAGCGACGTCATCCGCTCATTCGAAAAGATGGTCGAGCGCTTGCGTGGCGAAATCTCCGCACAAGTGACCAGCGCGCGTCCGCTCACCGATGCGCAGACCACCGAACTCAAAGATATTCTCCGCGCCAAACTCGGCCGCGAAGCGCGGCTGGAAACCAAAGTCGATCCTTCGCTTCTCGGCGGTCTCGTTGTGAAGGTGGGATCACGCATGATCGATTCATCGCTGCGCACCAAGCTCGACGGCTTGAGGCTCGCGATGAGAGGACATTGAAGGAACACAACAGATGAAAATCCAACCGTCCGAAATTTCCGACATCCTGAAGCGCGAAATCCAAAACTTCGGCGCCGAAGCCGAAGTGAGCGAAGTGGGACAGGTGCTGTCGGTTGGCGACGGCATTGCGCGCGTCTACGGCCTCGACAATGTGCAGGCCGGTGAGATGGTGGAATTCCCCGGTGGCATCCGTGGCATGGCGCTGAACCTCGAAACCGACAATGTCGGTGTGGTGATCTTCGGTTCCGACGCGACCATCAAGGAAGGCGATACCGTCAAACGCACAGGCGCCATCGTGGACGTGCCTGTCGGCAAGGGCTTGCTCGGCCGCGTGGTCGATCCGCTGGGCAATCCGATTGACGGCAAGGGCGACATCACCGGCATTGCAGAACGCCGCCGCGTGGACGTGAAGGCGCCCGGTATCATCCCTCGCAAATCGGTGCACGAACCGGTGCAGACAGGTCTCAAAGCCATCGACACCTTGATCCCGATCGGCCGCGGACAGCGCGAACTCATCATCGGCGACCGCCAGACCGGCAAAACCGCCGTCGCGATCGACACGATCATCAACCAGAAGAAGGTCAACGCGGGCACCGACGAGAAGGCGAAGCTGTATTGCATCTACGTCGCCATCGGTCAGAAGCGTTCGACCGTGGCGCAGATCGTGAGGACGCTCGAAGATGCGGGCGCGATGGAATATACCACCGTCGTTTCTGCGACCGCTTCCGAGCCTGCTCCGCTGCAATTCCTTGCGCCGTTCTCCGGCTGCGCAATGGGCGAATGGTTCCGCGACAACGGCATGCACGCGCTGATCATCTACGATGATCTTTCCAAGCAGGCTGTTGCCTATCGCCAGATGTCGCTCTTGCTCCGCCGCCCGCCGGGGCGCGAAGCCTATCCGGGCGACGTGTTTTATCTGCACTCTCGTTTGCTGGAACGTGCCGCAAAGTTGAACGAAGACAATGGCTCAGGTTCGCTGACGGCACTGCCGATCATCGAAACCCAGGCCAACGACGTTTCGGCCTACATTCCGACCAATGTGATCTCGATCACCGACGGCCAGATCTTTCTTGAAACCGATCTTTTCTACCAGGGCATCCGCCCTGCGGTGAACGTCGGTATCTCGGTGTCGCGCGTGGGATCGTCGGCACAGATCAAGGCGATGAAAACCGTTGCCGGTCCTATCAAAGGCGAACTTGCGCAGTACCGTGAAATGGCGGCATTCGCGAAGTTCGGTTCCGACCTCGACGCTTCGACGCAGAAGATGTTGGCGCGCGGCGAGCGCCTGACCGAACTTCTGAAGCAGCCGCAGTACAAGCCGTTCGCAGTGGAAGAACAGGTGGCGGTGATTTACGCCGGTACGCGCGGTTATCTCGATGCGTTCCCGACCAATCGTGTCGGCGCCTTTCAGGAATCGCTGCTTTCAAAGTTGCGTGCGAGCTATCCGCAATTCCTCGAAGGCATCCGCACCGAGAAGGCGCTGACGCCCGCGCTGGAAGACATGTTGAAGACGGCGCTGGCCGAAGTCACCAAGACGTTCGCCTAAGGAAAGCTGACCGCACATGGCATCCGTCAAGGAAATGCGCACTCGTATCGGAAGCGTGAAGTCCACGCAGAAGATCACGAAAGCGATGCAGATGGTGGCGGCGGCGAAACTGCGCCGTGCCCAGTCTGCCGCGGAAAGCGCACGTCCCTATGCCCGTCGCATGGCGAGCGTGATCGCCAATTTGTCGGCCGGCATTTCCGGACCGGGCGCTCCTCGCCTTCTGGCCGGCACCGGTTCAGATCAGCGTCATCTTGTAATTGTCGCCACATCGGATCGCGGCCTGGCCGGAGGCTTCAATTCCGGCATCGTTCGGGCCGCGCGCGAGAAGATTTCGACGCTGCTGAACGAAGGTAAAGACGTTCGCATCATCACGGTGGGCCGCAAGGCGCGCGACCAACTGCGTCGTCATCACAGCAGCCGTTATGTCGAAAGCTATGAAGTCGGCATCAAGGCACCAACTTTTGCACTGGTGAAGCCCATCGCGCAGCGTGTGCTCGATATGTTCGAAGCCGGCGAAGTGGATGTGGTGACACTCGTGTACAGCCGCTTCAAATCTGTCGTGACACAAACGCCGACCGTGTTGCAGCTTATTCCGGCGACGGTGGACGTGGGCGAGGCCGTCGACGGTGCGTTCTACAACTACGAGCCGGACGAAAGCGAAATTCTTGCCGCGCTGTTACCGCAAAACATCTCCGTGCAGTTGTTGACCGCGCTTCTGGAAAACCAGGCCGGGTTCTTTGCAGCCCAGATGTCGGCAATGGACAACGCGACCCGCAACGCGGGCGATCTTATCAACGCCCTAACCATTCAGATGAACCGCACCCGTCAGGCGCAGATCACCAAGGAGCTGATCGAAATCATCTCCGGCGCCGCCGCAGTTTAAAGAAAGAGACCAGCCATGAACGCTCCCGCGAAAATCGCTTCCAAAGGCCGCCTCACCCAGGTGATCGGCGCCGTCGTTGACGTCGAATTCGACGGCAACCTGCCCGCGATCTTGAACGCGCTCGAAACCAAGAACACCGACGCGCGCACCGGCAAGGAAGTGCGCCTTGTGTTCGAAGTGGCGCAACATCTCGGCGAAAACACCGTGCGTGCCATCGCCATGGACACGACCGAAGGCCTGGTGCGTGGTCAGGAAGTGAGCGACACGGGCGCGCCGATCCGCGTGCCGGTTGGTCCCGCAACGCTCGGCCGCATCATGAACGTGATCGGCGAGCCGATCGACGAAGCAGGCCCGATCAGTCTCGAACACACTTCGGTCATTCACCGCGAAGCACCGAGCTTTGCCGAGCAAGCAGGCACGGCCGAAGTTCTCGTCACCGGCATCAAGGTCATCGACCTGCTCTGCCCCTACACCAAAGGCGGCAAGATCGGGCTGTTCGGTGGTGCTGGCGTGGGCAAGACCGTGACAATGCAGGAACTGATCAACAACATCGCCAAGGCGTATGGCGGTTATTCCGTGCTGGCCGGCGTGGGCGAGCGAACCCGCGAAGGCAACGACCTCTATCACGAAATGATTGAGTCCAACGTGAACGTCGATCCGCGCAAGAAGGGTTCGGCGGACGGCAGCAAGTGCGCTCTTGTGTACGGCCAGATGAACGAACCGCCGGGCGCGCGTGCGCGCGTCGCGCTGACCGGTCTTTCGGTTGCGGAATACTTCCGCGATCAGGAAGGCAAGGACGTGCTGCTGTTCATCGATAACATTTTCCGCTTCACGCAGGCAGGTTCGGAAGTGTCGGCGCTTCTCGGCCGTATTCCGAGTGCCGTGGGTTATCAGCCGACGCTGGCGACGGAAATGGGCAATCTGCAGGAACGCATCACCTCCACCACCAAGGGTTCGATCACCTCGGTACAGGCGATTTACGTTCCGGCCGACGACCTGACCGACCCTGCGCCTGCTACCTCGTTCGCGCATTTGGATGCCACTACCGTGCTGTCGCGCGATATCGCTTCGCTGGGCATCTTCCCGGCGGTGGATCCGCTCGACTCCACTTCGCGCATTCTCGATCCGCAGGTGATCGGAGATGAGCATTACACGGTTGCCCGCCGCGTGCAGGAAGTGCTGCAACAGTACAAGGCGCTGAAGGACATCATCGCCATTCTGGGCATGGACGAACTCTCCGAAGAGGACAAACTGATCGTGGCGCGCGCCCGCAAGATGCAGCGCTTCCTCTCGCAGCCTTTCCATGTCGCCGAGCAGTTCACCAACCAGCCCGGCAAGTTTGTGGAACTGAAAGACACGATCCGCAGCTTCAAGGCGATCGTCGACGGTGAGTACGATCATCTGCCGGAGCAGGCGTTCTACATGGTCGGCGCCATCGAAGAAGCAGTCGAGAAGGCACAGAAGCTGGCGGCGGAAGCGGCATAATGGCCGACAGGATCTCGTTCGATCTGGTTTCGCCGGAACGGCTTCTCCTTTCGGAAGATGCCGAGATGGTGACGCTTCCGGGGACGGAAGGCGATCTGGGTGTGCTGGCGGGGCATGAGCCGCTCATCACCACACTTCGTCCCGGCATCATCGATGTCAAAGGCGGCGGCAATGGCGAAGAGCGTTTCTTCGTGCTGGGCGGCTTTGCGGACATCAATCCCGGAAAACTCACCGTGCTGGCGGAAGAAGCCTTTCCGCTCGCCAGCATTAGTGCGGCCGACGTTGACCAGCGTATCGCCAATGTGAGGGAAGACCTGATTGGCGTAAAAACCGATCAGGAACGGCACCGGCTTGCCACGACCCTGGACGCGTTGGAAACCCTGCGCGGCGCGCTTTAGCTTCCGCTGATCTTCGATCCGAATTCGCGGGCGATCCTTACGCGCGCGTTTTCCCACGCGATCACGTCCGGGCGATTGCGCGCCCCAATCCATGCCGGCGTATCGAACACCGCGCGTGGCCCCTTGGCGAAATACCTGGTCGGCAGGACAGCGATATCACGGTCGTCCAATGCGCGTTTGTACCATTCGAGCGCCTTGTCGTTGTCGCCAATGACGCGGTAACCGGTGCTCATGTCGCCGGCGGGAACGCCGTTGTCGGGATAGCCGGGGGCCACTTCGTCGATGATCTGGCGGGCGACTTTCTTGTCGCCGGAATATGCCGCGATCCAGAACTGGCAGGCCGCGCGGTCACCCACTCGGGGATCATCGACGGTGAGCGATGTGATTTGCGCGAGGATGCGGTTGGCATCGTCGAATTGTTTTGCTGCGGCGAGCGTTTCGCAGAGAACGGCGAGCGCGCCGACATTGCCAGGCTGTAGCGCAAGTGCGTCGCGCGCGAGCCTCGTCGCCTCTTTTACGTTTCCGCTCGAGATCGAATAGATCGCCAGATTGGAACGGTCGATGTAGGACAGCGGATCCAGCTCGACGGCCTTCCTTGCGGCGGCGAGGGTGAGGTCAGGCAATCCCATGTAAGCATAGAAGATCGAGCTGTTGTGCCAAACCTCCGGACTGTTGGGCGCGAGGCGCTGCATCTGGCGGACGTCTTGCGCGGCGTTCAGGAACTTTCACATCAGCATGCTGGTCGTTGAATGCGCGGCCAATGCGGTGATGTTGTTGGAGTCGAGCGCGAGTGCCTGTTTCACCGCATAGAGTGCGGGGGCGATGTGGGTTTGCTGGTCGAAGTTGAAGGCCAGCGTCGCGTGGGCATTGGCCATGGTGGCGTAGCCGTCTGCAAAATCCGGCGCTCTCTCGGTGACTTTCGTGAGCAGTTCGATGGAGCGATTGATGCTGTCTTCGCTGCGCTGGGCGAGGAAGAACTGCGCCTGCAGATAATCGCGATAGGCTTCCGGGTCGATCTGACGGGGCTGGGGGTGCGGGACTTGTGCGAGTTTCTGGCCGACCAGTTTTTGCGTCAGAGCGCCGGTGATGGAACGGGCGATTTCATCTTGCAGGGACAGGATGTCGGTCAGATTGCGGTCGTAGGTGTTGGACCAAACTTCGAAGCCATCTGACGCGCTGACCAGTTGGGCGGCGATGCGGACGCGGCCGCCCTCTTCTCTCACACTGCCTTCGAGGACGGTTTTGACGTTGAGGGCTTTGCCCAGCGTCTTCACGTCCATGTTCTTTTGCGCGACGGCAAAAGACGATGTGCGCGAGGCGACGCGCAGTGCGGGTGTTTTCGACAACTCGCTGATGAGTTGGTCGGCGATGCCGTCGCTGAAATAACGCTTGGTGGGATCGCCGGAGAGATTGGCGAAGGGCAACACCGCGATGGAGGCAAGGCTTTCGTTCGTCGAAGGATGAGAGCCGATGTGGCGCGGGCTGAAGAAGAACGCAAATTCGATGGCGCCGGTGACGAGCACGAAGGCGAGCAGGCCGGCGAGCAACACCTCGGTACGGCCCCAGGTCGGGTGCGGCGCGTTGTCCTCAGCCTCGTCGGGCTCGGCGCCGATACGCCAGAACCAGACTATCAACAGGGTCAGCGGCAGGCCCACCACAGCCCCTGCGATGAGCAATTTCATGGCCCAGGGCGGGGCTTCGAAAGCGGGCAAAGCTATGGAACCGGCCTGTACGACCACCCAGACGGCCACAAGATAGCCGACCGCGATCCGGTCGAGCTTGTGGACCTTTGCAGCGGTAAACAGGCGCCTCATTGCCCCCATCCCCATGGAGTTGTCTGTTAGATGAGCAGGATATGGGCAGGAGTCCAGCCTCAAGAAAGGGTTCCGGCCCGAAACTGCGTTTGATATAAAACGTTTACGCAGATCGGACCCTGTGGAGGGCGAAAGCATGGCGGCTCAAGCCGTCTACACATCGGGTTGGACGCTCGACGACATCGCCTGGGATCGCTTCGATCCGGCGGCGGTGACGCCCGACCTGTTGGCGGGCGTGAAGGCGGCGTCGCTCGTGGAATACAATGCGCTCGACTACGTGGCCTATCTCAACCGCGTCTTCAAAGACGGCGATCCGCAAACGCTTGCGGACATCGAACGCTGGGGCGATGAAGAGGTCCAGCACGGTCTGGCGCTCGGCCGCTGGTGCGAGATGGCCGATCCGACCTTCGATTTCCAGGCGGCGGTCGCCCGCTTCCGCGCCGGTTACAAACCGCCCCATTTCGACGGCGACGGCACGGGTTCCGTGCGCGGCTCGCGGCGGGGAGAGATGATCGCGCGCTGCGTGGTCGAATCCGGCACCTCCTCCTATTACACCGCCATGAAGGACGCGACCGACGAACCCGTCCTGAAGGAAATCGCCGGGCGTATCGCGGCCGACGAATTCAGGCATTACAAGCTCTTCTTCGAAACTCTTCACAGACAGAACGAACCGGACCTGCCCTTCTGGCGGAAGCTGCTCGTCGCGGTGACGCGTGTGAATGAGTCCGACGACGACGAATTGGCCTATGCCTATTACGCCGCAAATATCCCGCCGTCCGTGCCGTATGACCGCGCGACCTTCTCCAAGATGTCGGCATCGAAGGCGCTGGTGATCTACCGCCCGAACCACATCAAGAAGCTGGTGCAGATGATCGCCAAGGCCGTCGGCGCCGATCCCAACGGACGGATGACGAAGGTCGCCAGCGCCCTCATCTGGCGAATGCTGCGAATGCGGGCCGGACTTCTGACCGGCGCACGCGCGGCGGCCTGACCCCCAGACATACCTTCGCCACCATCGCCCGGCGCTTTCACGATTGTCTCGATCCGGGCGGGCCATAGCGGCGAAGGTCGGAGCTACGGCAGGCGGAGAAGCACGCCGCCATCATGCGCTCGCGGCCTTCCGCACCTTTGCTCGTCCCGCAGAACCTGTCGTTTCGCCCCTGACGCCCGGCGGCGATGCGCGCGGCCTGCATTCCGTGCAGGTGGCGCAAAGAGGCCGGGCCGAAACTGGCGAAGGACGCGCAGCGCACATGAGGCGACACCGCTGTTCCTGTATTGGCTCATGTCGTGTTGCAGGGCGGGCCGGCCGTCGCCGGGGCTGCTGCGTGGGTGAAAGTAATGGTCCTTATCTCAATTCCTGAGTAGGAATATATAATACAATACAATCTGCTTCAAGGCCTATATAGGAAATTTTCTTATTATTAAATTTCAATGGCTTAGCTGTCCTCTCACCTCCTCTGCGTGGGGAGGTCGGGCGCTTGCAACGGCAGGCGATCGGGTGGGGCATTCAGCGAGGCTCGCTGGAAAGTCCCCACCCGCCGTCGCGCTGACGCACTCCGTCGACCTCCCCGCGTAGGGGGAGGTAAGTGAGCGATTGCTCGTTCTGCGATCGACGCGGCAAGATTTCCATTCAATCTCGGGAAAACCGCATGACGCATCGAATCTATTCCATGAGCTTTGCCAGCGTTTATCCGCTCTACGTCGCCAAGGCCGAGAAGAAGGGGCGCACGAAGGCCGAGGTGAATGAGATCGTTCGCTGGCTGACGGGGTACACGCAGAAGAAGCTGGATGCGGAAATCGGGAAGAAGACCAGCTTCGAGGATTTCTTTGCGAAGGCGCCTCAACTCAATCCATCGCGAAAGCTGGTGACGGGACTCATTTGCGGTGTCCGGGTGGAGGACATCGAGGAACCGCTCATGCAGGAGATACGCTACATGGACAAGCTGATCGACGAGCTGGCGAAGGGCAAAACGATGGAGAAGATTTTGCGGAAGTAGGTGGGTGCGCCAAACAATATCAAGCGAAGTGCTCCCTCTCCCCCAGAGGGGGAGAGGGTTGGGGTGAGGGGGAGATTGTTACCGTAGGCACAAAAAGCACATCGCTTCACCGCACGCGTGCAAATTTCAAAAGCAGATTCGCTGGAGCACTCGCCCCCTCACCCTGCCCTCTCCCCCGCTGGGGGAGAGGGGTTACGATTGTTTCTTCCGTGCGTAATCGATCACCCATTGATCTTTCCACGTCTGGCCGTCCATCGAACTTTGCCAGCGCCAGACGAAGCTGTCCTGTTTGATGTTCTCGAACACCATGCGCGAGCGGCCGCCTTTCGGACCCGGTTCTGTCGCGAGAACAAACGTGCCGTCTTTTTGCGGGCCGCCGCTCAGCGCGATGTAGCCGCCTTCGTTATCCACCCAGGTCTGTTTCCAGTTGGCGGCGCGCGCGTCGTACATCGAGACGCTGTGGCCCATGAGGTGCTGGCCGGGGCGGCCGTTGAAATTTTCTTCGATGACGCAGCTTTCGAGGCTTTTCTTGATGTGGTTCGTGCCGGTGTTGCCCTGCCACGTCAGATTCCAGTCGCCGACCCAGAAATCGAGCTGGCGAAATTCCGGCCCGTTGCAGTTCGGCGAAATCTCGTCGGCTGCGGCCGGTAAGGCGAGCAGCGAAAATGCCATTGCCGATAGCGCGCGCGTTTTCATCGGACATCCTCCCCGTTTCGGCTCAAACTAGGAGCGTTGCGGCGGAACGCACAATCAAAGCCGCGTGAGGACGACGATCAAACGAGCGCTTCGCCATTGTTCGTTCGATCCCGGCGGTGGCTTCTGACCGGTTTGGGCAGGGCAATTCACAATGACGTGGAGTGGGTAGAGGTGGACGGCGTTGCCCTCCCCTCAAACAGCCAGCCCAGCATGAGATAGCCTGCCAAGGCGGCTGCGATCTGTGCGCCGATGAACGCGGGCGCCGACGATGGTGCGATTCCGGCGAAGCTGTTTGTGAGGCTGCGGGCGATGGTGACGGCGGGATTTGCAAACGATGTGGAGGCGGTGAACCAATAGGCGGCAGTGATGTAGAGGCCCACCAGCGCGGGCGTCAGCGCGGGCGAGAAACGTACCGAACCGGCGATGGTTACGAGCAAGCCGAATGTGGCGACGAATTCGGAAAGGGCTTGCGCCGGGCCATCGCGGAGTTTTGTGGAGACCTCCGCGAGCGCCATGCCGAACATCGCGTGAGCGATAGCGACTCCGGCGATGGCGGCGGCGATTTGCACGATGACGTAGAATGTTGCGGTTGCGGGTTGAATCTCGCGCCGGAGCGCGAAGAACAGCGTCACGGCGGGATTGAAGTGCGCGCCGGAGATCGGTCCGAATATCGAAATCAGCACCACCAGCGCCGCGCCCGTCGCAATGGTGTTGGCGAGCAACGCCAGAGCGAGGTTGCCGCCCGACAGGCGCTCCGCCATCACGCCGGAGCCGACGACCGCCATCAACAGAAAGGCCGTTCCCAATCCTTCCGCGACGATCCGGCGGGCGATGGGAACGGCCGGTTCTGACGGGTGAACGGATGCGGCGACTTCAACCGTCATGCTTGCCGATTTCATCCAGCCGTTTCTTCAACGACATGCGGTCGAGTTTTCGTACCGGAAGGCTGGCAAAGAGTTCGATGCGCCGTTGCAACACCATGAAAGCATCGCGGAACGCCTGTGCGATCTTTGCCTGGTCGCCTTCCACCGCGGCCGGATCCGGCACGCCCCAATGCGCGGTCATGGGATGACCGGGCCATACGGGACAGACTTCGCTGGCGGCGTTGTCGCAAACGGTGAAGACGAAATCCAATTCCGGCGCGCCTGCTTGCGCAAATTCGTCCCACGATTTCGACCGCAATTCGCTTGTGGGGAAATCCAGGCGCTTCAGGAGCGCGAGCGCATTCGGGTTCACTTTGCCGGCGGGCTGCGATCCCGCGCTGTAGGCGACGAATTTGCCCTTGCCGATCTTGTTCAGGATCGCCTCGCCCATGATCGAGCGCGCTGAATTTCCGGTGCAGAGGAACAGAACGTTGAACGGACGCTCTGGCAGGGCCGATTGCATGTTTGCTCCTAGCAGCAGGCGGAATTGGCGCGAGCCGCTTATTGCGCCTCATTATTGACGGCGGCGGATTCTCTTTTCAGACGGTTTGCAGCAAGTGGTGGCGACCGATACGAGCGGCGCGCAGATTTCGGCGCGACCGCCGCAACAGTCTTTCGTGAGGAAAACGAGGAGGTCGCTCATGGCGGCGAAATCGGCCGAGTAGATAATCGACCTGCCCTCGCGGCGCGAGCGGATCAGCCTGGCATTGGACAGGACCAGAAGCTGGGCCGAGGTCGTGTTGGGCGCGGTGTCGAGCGAACGGGCGATGTCGCCCGCGGCCATGCCCTCCGGTCCGGCTTTCACGAGCAGGCGAAAGAGTTCGAGACGGGCATCCTGCGCAAGGGCGGAGAGGGAGCGTACGGCGTCTGTCGTTTCCATATTTCATTGATTCCCGAAATATTGGAGGGAGTCAAGGCGCCGCGAGGCACTTACCGCCCCCTACGCGGGGCGGTCGACATCGCGTAGCGATGGCGGGCGGGGGGCTGTTTCAACGAGGACGGTGTTTGAGTTCGCCACCGAAGGCCCCACCCGCCGTCGCGCTGGCGCGCGCCGTCGACCTCCCCGCGTTGGGGGAGGTAAGGGGTGATTTAAACCGTGCGCTTCACCATCATCTGCTTGATCTCGCCGATGGCTTCCGCCGGGTTCAAACCCTTCGGGCAGGTGTTGGCGCAGTTCATGATGGTGTGGCAGCGGTAGAGACGGAACGGGTCTTCGAGGTTGTCGAGACGCTCGGCGGTCGCTTCGTCGCGGCTGTCGAGCAGCCAGCGCGCCGATTGCAGCAAGGCTGCGGGGCCCAGGAAGCGGTCGGAATTCCACCAGTAGCTCGGGCACGATGTGGAGCAGCAAGCGCAAAGAATGCATTCGTAGAGACCATCGAGTTTGGCGCGGTCTTCCGGGGTCTGTTTCCACTCGCGCTGCGGGGCGGGCGTTTTGGTTTGCAGATAGGGTTGGATCGAGGCGTGTTGCGCGTAGAAGTTGGTGAGGTCGGGCACGAGATCCTTCACCACCGGCTGATGCGGCAGCGGATAGATGCTGACGGCGCCGGAGACATCCGAAATCGCCTTGGTGCAGGCCAGCGTGTTGCCGCCGGCGATGTTCATCGCGCAGGAACCGCACACACCTTCGCGGCAGGAGCGGCGGAAGGTCAGCGTGGGGTCGATCTCGTTCTTGATCTTGATGAGGGCGTCCAGAACCATCGGCCCGCAGGATTCGAGGTCGACGGTGTACACATCCATCGTCGGGTTGCCGCCCTTTTCGGGGTCGTAGCGGTAGACGCGGAATTCCTTGGCGCGCTTGGGTTTCTTGCCGTTGGAGGCCTTGGGCGCATCCCAGACCTTGCCCTTCTGGACCTTGCTGTTCTTCGGCAGGGTGAACTGAACCATCTATGTCCCCGAATAAGCTGGAACTGACATAGCAAAGCGGGCCGAAAGCGCAACCTGTCAGCTTGGCCCGATTTGTTCGAACAGCCAATCGATCTGCACGTCGGCGTCGCGGGCCGCACCTGTGATGACGAGTTGTTCGGTTTTGCGCGCCTGGCCGGTGCCCAGATAGATGCTTTCTTCCACCGCGATCTGGCCGCTGGCGCGGAAACGCCAGCCTTCGCCATTGGCGAGCTTGAGCAGGATGCCGCCGCCTTGCGAGGGCGAGACGCGGATGTCGGGATGGATGTGGAAACGGATCGCGTAAGGCAGGCTGCCGCGTTTGACCTTTGAAACGGGCGTGAGGCGGTCGCGGCCGGAAAGCACCAAACCTTGCGGGGAGAGCGACATCATCCGTTCGATGACGAAGCCGTATTGCGCCAGATACGCATCGTGGCTGGCAGTCATCGACCAGCCTTGCGGGGTTTGCATGCGGTTGGTGTCGATCTTTTCGGGACCGCCGAGCAGGCGCGGTCCCAGAAGGCGGCGCGCGATGCCGGGCTGAATCAGGAACGCGGTCGAAAGATCGGCAAGCGTGACGGTGGAATGCGCCGCTGTTGCGCGCAGCACATCTTGCCATTGCTTGTGCTGCCCGCCCGCGCCGCAATTGACGACGATGCGTTGTGCGCCGGACGAAAATTCGAATGAGAGCGTGGAGGCGTGGGCTTCGGTAGCAAACGGGCCGGGCGGCGTGCCGCCGCAATCCATCGCGACGAAAGTGTGGCCGCTGACGATACGCTGGTAACCGGAATGCGGCGCGTGCGCGTGCGGCTGGCCGCGAACTTCGTCGCGCGCGAGCAAGGCGGAGATCGAACGTTGATCGCCCTCCCCGCCTCCGTTGAACAATGCGAGCGCGCCGTCGCCGTGGCGGAAGAAGCGGATCATCGGTGCCATGCGGTCGTGCGCGCTGCGAATGGATTGCGGCACGGCTTTGCGGGCGGCGATTAGCGCATCCATCACCAAGGTTAGGTGGCGATAGCATTCGAGAAGTGCGGTGGGCGAGCGGCTGATGTGGCCGCCATCGGCGAATATCTGACGCGAGATTTCGGCTTCGAGGCGGGCGAGCGTTTGCTCCATCTGTTTGGGTTTGTCGGGCAGGCACAAGGCGGCAAGTGCTGCGACCGACACGGCTTCGAAACGCGGCAGGCCGTCGGGCGCTTCACTGGCGGTGCGGGCAAGGATGCGGGCCTGCTCGCGGATGGATTCGAAGAGTTTCTTGCGCAAGGCCGCATCGTTTTCGAACGCGGTGCGGCCATGGGCGAAGATGTTGAGCAGGCGGCGCGCGGTGATCTCCGGCAGCCAGTCGGGCTCGGTGTATTTCTTGTGCCGCCTGAGCCATTGCACGATGAGGTTCTTGGCGAGCAGTTGCGCGGCGTCCCCGCCCGCAAAGGCGAGCGGCGGGAGCCATGCGAAACTGCGCAGCGCGATGGCCCATTCGGGAGACGGCGGGGTATGTTCGAAGATGCTGCCGTCGCGGACGTCCACTGTGCCGCCTTCGAATCTGAATCGGCCGCGCAGCAGGCCTTCGGCGTCTTCGAGTTTTCTGGGCGTCGCGTCGAAGGGATAGAACAGCAGATGTTCGGGGATGGGCCCGCGGCAGACGATCCAGCGATAAAGCGCGTTGCCGCGCAGAAGTTCGCGGAACGGTTTGCCCCATTGGTAAAGCTGGGCGCGCAACATCTCGCCAATGAGTGAGGCAGACAAACGCGGCGCGGGGCGTTTGCCGGTCATGCGGTCATCCACGCAAGGCGGCGATGTTGGCTGCGTAGTCTCCACCCTTGAAGACAGCGGTGCCGGCGACCAACACGTTTGCGCCCGCGGAGATCGCGCGCTTTGCGGTTTCCGGCGTGATGCCGCCATCGACTTCGAGCAGAATATCGCGGCCGGATTTGGCGATCTTTGCGGCGGCGGCTTCCAGCTTCTTCAACTGGCTTTCGATGAAGCTCTGTCCGCCGAAGCCCGGATTGACCGACATGATGAGAATGAGATCGGCGAGATCCATCAGGTTGTCGAGTGCATCGACCGGTGTTCCCGGATTCAACACCACGCCTGCTTTCTTTCCGAGCGAGCGGATGAGTTGCAAGGTGCGGTGGACGTGCGGGCCGGCTTCGGGATGGACCGTGATGATGTCGGCACCGGCTTGCGCGAAGGCTTCCACATAGGGATCGACCGGCGAGATCATCAGGTGCACGTCGAAAGTCTTCTTCGTGTGCGGGCGGATCGCTTTCACCACAACCGGGCCGATGGTGATGTTGGGGACGAAGTGACCGTCCATCACATCGATATGGATGAAATCGGCCCCGGCCTTGTCCACGGCCTCAACCTCGGCGCCCAGCCGGGCGAAATCCGCCGACAGGATCGAAGGGGCGATGCGGACCGGCTTTGCCATGCCGATGTGTGTGCCGGATTCGGAGATGGGTCGCAAGCTGGCGAATCACCGAAAACAGCGAACGCTTACCCGCGCTTGGCCCGTTTCCGAGCTTGGGCGGAAGGTCGCCTCATTTGACCCGCTAACGGCATCAAGCGCGCCCGGGGGTTGCCGTTCTTCGTGATGATGATTTCTTCGCCAGCATTGGCGCGCTCGACTAAAGCCGAAAGATTGGCTTTGGCCTCAACGAGGGTGACAAAGCAGGTCATCGTTTCCGAGTGTTGGCAGAGCGATCCGAGTTGTCAAACCTAACTGGAGCGGTCTGCATTCAACTTGCTGCACTACATTACAGTGTCATCCCGGCCAAGCGGCGAAAGCCGCGCAGAGCCGGGACCTATCGTGTCGCTTCTCGATGGGTCCCGGATCGCGCTGACGCGCGTCCGGGATGACAAATGAGAATGTTTCAAACGTATATTGAGCACTCCAAATGGCGCGAACGCGGCGAAAATGGCCGTTTTCCGCGGTTGACTGGGGGGCTGCCGGACGTACACTCCCGGCGCAAACGAACCACCCTGCTTTCAAGAGCCCGTAAATGGCGGATACCCCGCAAAACCCGGCGCATGCGCGCCCCCTTTCTCCCTTCGTTTCGATCTATCGTTGGCCGGTCACCATGGCCGCTTCGATCACCCATCGCGTGACGGGCGTGGGCCTGGCGCTGGGGATGATCCTGGTGGCGTGGCTGCTGATTGCGGTTGCGACCGGACCCGGCGCTTACGACAGTTTCGTCGGTTGCGCGCAATCGATTGTCGGGCGGCTGGTGCTGTTCGGGTTTGCGTGGGCCGTGGTGTTCCACTTCCTCAACGGCATCCGGCATCTGGCGTGGGATATCGGGCTGGGCTTCAAGGTGCCGACGGCGCTGGCCACCGGGTTTGCGGTTTATGTGCTCTCCGTCCTCGGCGCGATTGCGATTTTTGCGTGGGGCTATCATCAGGCGGGGCTGTTATGAGCATTCGCACGCCTTTCAGCCGCGTTCAGGGATTGGGCGCTTCGCATTCCGGCACCGAACATTTCTGGCGCGAGCGCGCGACATCGGTTGCGCTGCTGCCGCTGACCGCATGGTTCGTTTATGCGGCCATTCATCTGGTTGGGCAGTCGTATCAGGATGCTTTCACCTTCCTGCACGAACCGGTCAACGCAATTCTCATGCTGCTGTTCGTGATCGCTTCGGTGGTCCACATGACGCTCGGCATCCAGGTGGTGATCGAGGACTATGTGCACACCGAAGGCTCCAAGCTCGTGCTCTTTCTTCTGAACAAGGCGTTCGGCTGGATCATCGGCGTCGCCTGCGTGTTCTCGATACTCCGTATTGCTCTTTGATGCTGGACTGAAATGACCGCTTATCTGATTACCGATCATACGTTCGACGTTGTTGTGATTGGCGCCGGTGGTGCTGGCCTTCGTGCCACGCTGGAATGCGCCATGAGCGGGCTTCGCACCGCCTGCATCACCAAGGTGTTCCCCACCCGCAGCCATACGGTGGCGGCGCAAGGCGGCGTTGCCGCCGCGTTGGGTAATATGGGCGAAGACGACTGGCGCTGGCACATGTACGACACCGTGAAGGGGTCGGACTGGCTGGGCGATCAGGACGCCATCGAATATCTTTGCCGCAACGCCCCGGAAGCGGTTTACGAACTGGAACATTTCGGCGTGCCCTTCTCGCGCACGGCGGAAGGCAAGATCTATCAACGCGCGTTCGGCGGCATGACCTCGCATTACGGCAAAGGAATTGCGCAACGCACCTGTGCTGCGGCGGACCGCACCGGCCACGCTATGCTGCACACGCTTTACGGGCAATGCGTGAAGCACGACGTGGAGTTCTTCATCGAATACATCGCGCTCGACCTCATCATGGATGAGGGCGCGGTGCGCGGCGTGATGGTGTGGAATCTCGACGACGGCACCATTCACCGTTTCCGGGCGCAGAAGGTTATCATGGCGACCGGCGGTTATGGGCGCACCTATCTTTCCTGCACCGGCGCGCACACGCAGACCGGCGACGGCAATGCGATGGTACTGCGCGCGGGCCTGCCGTTGCAGGATATGGAATTCGTGCAGTTTCACCCGACCGGGATTTTCGGCGCGGGCGTGCTCATCACCGAGGGCGTGCGCGGCGAAGGCGGGTATCTCACCAATTCGGAAGGCGAGCGCTTCATGGAGCGTTATGCGCCGAGCGCGAAAGACCTTGCCTCGCGCGACGTGGTGAGCCGCGCGATGACGATTGAAATCCGCGAAGGACGCGGCGTGGGGCCGAACAAGGACCACATCTATCTGCATCTTTCGCATCTGGACCCGAAGATCATTCACGAACGCCTGCCCGGCATTTCGGAAAGCGCGCGCATCTTTGCCGGTGTGGACGTGACCAAGGAGCCGATCCCGGTTCTGCCGACCGTGCATTACAACATGGGCGGAATCCCTTGCCTCTACACCGGCGAGGCCGTGACCCTGAAGGACGGCAATCCCGATACGGTGGTGCAAGGCTTGATGGCGGTGGGCGAAGCGGCTTGCGTTTCGGTTCACGGCGCGAACCGGCTGGGCTCCAATTCGCTGATCGATCTTGTGGTGTTCGGACGTGCCGCGGGTATGCAGGCGGCGAAGACCGTGACCGCGGGCGAACGCCAGGTCGACCTGCCGAAGGATGCGGGCGACGCGGCACTCGCACGTCTCGACAAATATCGCTACGCCAAGGGCAACACGCCGACGGCGCAAATCCGCCTCGCCATGCAGCGCGCGATGCAGGAAGACGCCGCCGTGTTCCGCACCGGCGATACGCTGAAGCAGGGGCGCAAGCGTATCGACGACATCTACAAGACGCTTGACGACGTTTCGGTGTCGGACCGCACGATGATCTGGAACAGCGATCTGGTTGAAACGCTGGAGCTGGAGAACCTGCTGCAGCAGGCCTCCGTCACCATCGAGGGTGCGGTGACCCGGCTGGAGTCACGTGGCGCACATGCGCGCGAGGACTATCCCAACCGCGACGACAAGAACTGGATGAAGCACACGCTGGCGTGGCTGGACCCGAAGACGGGCTGGGTGACGCTCGACTATCGCCCGGTGCACGACTACACGCTGTCGAACGACGTGGAATACATCCCGCCGAAGGCGCGCGTGTACTGACCATGTCACTGGCGCCGCTTCTTCAAGCGCCGTTGACAGTTCGCATCCACGTTGCGACCGTCTTGCCGGCGTTCGTAATCGGCACCTATCTTATATTCTTCAGCCGCAAAGGCGCACCGCATCACCGCGCGCTAGGTTATGTTTATCTTGCGTTGATGACCATAACGGCGGTCGATGCACTTTTCATCCACGTGCTGATGCCGGATAGCCCGGTCTTCGGGTTTAGCCCCGTCCACCTGTTTTCGGCGCTAACGCTACTCGGCGTTGTCAACGCACTGCGGGGCGCTTGGGCGCACAACATCGCCCTGCACCGCTATGCGATGCTGGGCGTCTATATAGGCGGCATTTTGATCGCTGGGAGCCTTACCTTCATGCCCGGGCGGATCATGCATGCGGTCGTCTTCGGAGGCTGAAGAGCGATTAATACAAACTTCTCCATCCGAAGCTGTGACCAAGTTGGTAGTGGAACCAATTCAATTCTCTATAGTTTCCGTCAGTTGATCCGGGCGGGCCGCGCCCCAATCCGGTCAAATTCCGTTCAGAAACGGTTCAGCGGACGGGCAAGAGAATGGATTTCATGGGTGCGTGTTGTTGCACCGATTTTAGAGGAGATGACTATGAAGACATCAGGCAAGATTTTGGCTGCTGCACTGATCGCACTTGGCGCGAGCACGGCGGCGGCATCGGCGCAGCCCCGTCACTACTATGGCGACGACTGCCGCGATCAGAACGCGACCGCAGGCACTGTGGTTGGCGCGATTGCGGGTGGGTTGCTGGGCGCGGGCGTCAGCCACGGCAATGCGGGCGCAGCAATCGGCGGCGTGATCCTTGGCGGTCTTGCCGGCAATGCGATCGGCAAGAACATCGATTGCAACGACCGTCCCTATGCGTGGCGTGCGTATGACGACGGGTTCTATGGGCCCATCGGACGGCGCTATGAATGGCGCGGACGCGGCCGCTCTTACGGCTACTTCGTTCCGGTGCGCGAATATCGCGACCGCGGCTATGTCTGCCGCGATTTCCGCACGGTCACCTATCGCCACGGGCGCAAGTTCGTGAACGAAGGCCGCGCCTGCCGCGAGCGCGATGGCAACTGGCATATGTATTAAGCTCCACTCACCTCCCCTTTGGGGAGGTCGGCGGCGTGCATCGGCACGCCGCCGGGTGGGGCTTCACGCACCGTGTTTGCTTACGACGGCCCCCACCCGAAAAATTCTCGCTGCGCTTCGAATTTTCGACCTCCCCGCAAGGGGGAGGTAAGTCTGTGCTATCAAATTCCATGGACGGGACCTGGCGCGAGCTTTTGAGGGCCGACCGCGTGGCGCGGCTGGCGCTGGTCTGCCTTGGTATCTGGCTCAATGCGGCCGATGCGCTGGTGACCGCGACCGCGATGCCTTCCATCGTGCGGGACATCGGCGGCTATGCCTATTTTGCGTGGCCGGTGGCGGTTTATCTGTTGGGCGCGATTGTGGGCGGGGCGAGCGCGGGGCGGCTGACCGAACGCGGCGGATTGCGCTGGGCGCTGATCGTTCCGGCGATCATCTATCTTGTCGGTTGCGCGATCAGCGCGGTGGCGCCGTCCATTGCGTTCTTCCTTGTCGGGCGTGCGTTGCAAGGCGCGGGCGCGGGGCTTGTGGTTGGCGCGTGTTACGTGGCGATGGGCGTGTTGTTTCCGAACGATTTGTGGCGGCGCGTTCTCGGCGCGATTTCCGGTGTGTGGGGCATTGCGACGTTGCTGGGGCCGTTGCTTGGCGGGTTGTTTGCCGAACACGGGCTTTGGCGGTTGCTGTTCTGGGTATTTGCGGTGCAGGCGCTGATATTCGCGCTCGCCGCATGGAAACTGGTTCCGGCGCATACGGCGGAGACGTCGAATACCCGCATCCCTATCCGAACGCTGGTCATCCTTGGCTTCGCAATCGTGGGCTTCATGATTGCGGGTGTGGCGGGTTCGCTTGGCGTTTCCGTGCTCGCCGTCGTGGTCGGAACGGTGTTGTTCGTGACCGCGCTTCGTGTCGATACGCGTGCGCCGGTGCATCTGTTTCCGCGCCGCGTCGCCGACATTACGAAAAGCGCGGGGCGCGGATATGTGGCGCTGTTCGCGTTTTGCGCGTCCGCAGTGGGCTTTGGCGTTTATGGGGCGGCCATTCTGCAGACGCTTTACGGATTGTCGCCGCTGATCGCGGGGTATGTGATCGGTGCGGATGCGATGGGGTGGACGATCGCGGCGCTGGTCGTGGGCGAGTTTCCACAAAGCTGGGACCGGGCGTGCATTCGCTTTGGCGGTACGCTGATTTTCCTCGGCGTGGCTTCGCTTGCCTATACGCTGAACAGCGGATCGCTGGCGCTTGTGCTTGTTTCGGCCATCGTATTGGGCGCGGGATTTGGAGCGTGCTGGGCTTATGTCACACGCGCCATCCTCGAATACCTGCCGGAAAGCGAACGCGCGGTGGGATCTTCGGCGATACCGGCGGTGCAGATGATCGGCAACGCGATTGGCTCTGCAGCATCCGGCATGATCGCGAACGGGTTGGGACTTGCGGACGGCATCACGCGCGCCGATGCGTCCGCGTTGAGTTTCTGGTTGTTCGTGGCGGTTATCCCGGTGGGATTGTTTGGATGGGCGTGCGCGTGGGGGCTTTCTGCGCCGCGTCCCACGCACACCGCCAATGCCTGATCCTTATTTCCCCTTCCACTGCGGCGGACGTTTCTGCGCAAACGCCATCGGGCCTTCGATGAAATCTTCGCTGCGGAACATTGCGGCGACCGCGGGATAATTCCGTTGATTGTCGAGGGCTGCTTGCACCGATGGTTCCGCGAGACCGCGAATGACCGCCTGCTTCGAAGCGCGCACCGACATGGGGCTGAGTTCGAGGATTTGCTTGGCCCATGTCTTCGCGGTTTGCATTAGGTCGCCGGGCGCGACCACTTCGTTGACGAAGCCCAACGACTTTCCTTCCGCCGCACTCACGCGGCGGCCGGTGAGGATCATGCCGAGCGCCTGTTTGGTGCCGATCTCGCGCGGGAGACGGTGGAGGCCGCCGGCGAGCGCCGCCAGCCCCACCCGGGGTTCCGGCAACGCGAAGATAGCTGCTTCCGAGGCGATGATGATGTCGCAGGCGAGCGCGATCTCGAACCCGCCACCCATGGCTATTCCGTTCACGGCTGCAATCAGGGGTTTATCCAGATCGAACCGGCTGGTGAGGCCCGCGAAGCCGGATTTGGGCCAGCTCATCTTGCCGCCGGAGGCCTGGTATTTGAGGTCGTTGCCCGCCGAAAAGGCCCGCCCCCCTGCCCCGGTGACAATGGCAACCCATTGATCCGGATCGCTGGCAAAGGCGTCGAACACGCCGGAAAGCTCCTCGCTGGCGGGGGCATGGATGGCGTTCATCACCTCCGGCCGGTTGAGGGTGACGATGGTTAGCGGGCCCTCGCGTTCAACTTTGCAAAATTCGTAAGCCATGGGTTTCCTCTTTGTTATCGCTGGCAAATCTTCGCCGGGTTCCACGTCCTGCGGCAAGGGTTATGTAACCATTTAATCCTACGCTAAGCCCCCTAAGCACAACGGATTTTCATTACATGCCGGATACCTGGACGGTGAACACCGGGGAACGGACGTACGGGCCCTACACGATCACGCAGCTCCAGGCTTTCGCAAGCGAGGGCCGGCTGGCGCCGCATTCGCTTGTCGCGCGCACGGGCGAACAGGAATATCGCGCGGCCAGCGAAGACCCGCACCTCTCGCCCCTGTTTCGCGCGCCGCAATCCGTGACCGCGATTGCACAGGCGCTGCGCAACGATCAGCCGCGCGCATTCGGACGCAAGGAAAGCGATGCCGAAGCCGGCGAGACATCGCACTACATCGTCATCGCCGACATGAAATCGCGTTCGGTCGCGGGCATCGAGGAAGAAGTGTTCAATCTGGGTCCCGCTTACGCAGTGTTGCCGCAGGTGTGGTTGCTCACCTGCGATCTCAGCATCAATGCGGTGCGCAACGCGCTGGTGCAGAAACTCGGCAAGCTCGACATGCTGTTCGTGGTGGACGCCACGCGCGATCGCGCGGCGTGGTTCAATTTCGGCCCCGAAGCTGACGCGCGCATCCGCCGCCTGTGGGCGCGCGGCGGCGAACTGCGCAAGACGGCGCAGGCGTCGTAGGAAAATCAACAATTTCCATTTGTCATCCCGGCCAAGCGATGCGCAAGCATCGCGTAGAGCCGGGACCTATCGTGACGCTTTTCGATGGGTCCCGGATCGCGCCAACGCGCGTCCGGGATGACAGTCCTTTTGGATGGCTTTAACAAATCCTTCTCACACCTGCTTCATCTCCGCGCGGAAGCGTTGGTGGTTCAGCACGTAGTGGTGTGCGGAGAGCTTCACCATCGCGCGTTCGGTTTCCGATAGCTGGCGGATGGCGCGGGCGGGTGCGCCGACGATCATCGAGCCGTCGGGGAATTCCTTGCCTTCCGTCACCAGCGCGTTGGCGCCGACGATGCATTCGTTTCCGATCTTGCAGCGGTTGAGAAGCGTGGCGCCCATGCCGATCAGCGAGTTGTCGCCGACGGTGCAGGCGTGAAGGATGACTTTGTGGCCGACGGTGACGTTGGCGCCGATGGTGGTGGGCTGGCCGACATCGGCGTGGACGACGGAATTGTCCTGCACGTTGGAATTCTCGCCGACGATCAGCCAGTCGGTGTCGCCGCGCATCACGACGCCGAACCACACGCTCGCGTTTTTCAAGAGGCGAACGCGGCCAATCAAGGTCGCGTTGGGCGCGACCCAGCATTGATCGTCCGGCGGCAATTCAGGCGTGATTCCGTCGATGGCGTAAAGCGGCATGCAAAGTTCCTTTCTGTCTGCCCGCAGTTTGGGCAGCAGCGCCAGTGCCGTCAAATCTTCACGAAATGACTGAGACGCTGTGGATAAATCGGACTAATCTTGGAGTGTCGAAGTGAGTCGTTTGCGGGGCGCCGAAGTGCAGCTTTGCACAGTAACCGACAGACAGGTTTTGCAGACCCCCGAACTCGCTCCGGCTTTTTTCACATCACCGATCAACGTCGTGTCTTTGACCTGGGAGTATCCATGGCCAAGCGTTCCGCGCGTCAAAAATCCCGCGAAAACAACTATCGTGAAGGCAATGTCCACCCCCTCTTTCCGTCCGGCGGCGACGGTTGGAGTCCGTTAGACAACGAACAACGCGACCGCAAATACGTCAAAAACATCCGGGCTATGAGCCCTCTGCAGCAGACCTTGCTCGATGCCGTGGAGGAACGCTCTGTCGTGCTGGCACTCGGACCGGCGGGCACCGGCAAGACCTATCTTGCCATCGCCAAAGCCGTCGAGGCGCTGGAGAAGGGACGCGCTTCGCGCATCGTGCTTTCCCGCCCTGCCGTGGAAGCGGGCGAGAGCCTTGGCTTCCTGCCGGGCGACCTGCAGGACAAGCTCGCGCCGTACCTGCGTCCGCTTTATGACGCACTGACCGAACGGCTCGGCACCAAGCGGCTCAAGGCGCTGGTGGCGGAGGGCGTGATCGAGATTGCGCCGGTCGCCTATATGCGCGGGCGCACGCTCAACGATTGTTTCATCGTGATCGACGAGGCGCAGAACTGCACCTATGGGCAGTTGAAGATGCTGCTCACGCGGCTTGGCTGGCGCTCGACAATGGTGCTGACCGGCGATCCCGATCAGACCGATCTGTTGAGCGGTTTGTCCGGCCTCGGCGACATCGCGAACAGGCTTGAGCGCGTTCCCGAAATCGCCGTCATCCGGCTGGGCGAAGCGGACATCGTTCGCCACCCGCTCGTCGCCGGGATGTTGACGGTGCTTTAAAGCGCGAAAAGGATACGCAGGAAGATCAATCCGAGGGCGAGACTCCAGTAAGCTGCCACGGCAGAGGCGAGCCAGAAGGCGCCCTTGCTGCTCTTGTGCTCGCGCATCGCTTTGAGGGAACTGCCGAACAGCACGCTGGGTCCGGCAAAAACCATGACGCCGATATGGGCGGTCTTGGCGATGCTGCTTTCGGCTTTCGGGAAGATCAGGCGGTAGACGTTTTCGATGATGCCGGACGCGGTGAAGCCCGTGGCCATCGAAAAGGCTACGACGTAGAGATCGTGTAGCATTGTGTCACCGCGAACCGCCCCCGCCTCGCGTTGCAGGCATCGTGCCCGGTTCTGCGGCGGTTGCGGGTGGCAACTGTGCCAAGGCGGATCACTTCCCGCCAGCGCTAACCATTCCCGGAATGCGGCATAGACGCCACGGCAAATAACAATTGGCAGGGTTGCGGAGCCTGCGGGCTTTCTTGCGCGTACTCCATGGTATGAGCAGCCGCTGGGCCAAAGCCGACATATCCGGCAAGGGCCCGCGGACCATGGCCATGACACACACTGCCGACGACACCGGAGAACCGATCCAGAAACGGTCGGGCTGGCTTGTGCCGCTGGCTGTGTTCGTGGTGACAGCCGCGCTTTCGGCCATCGTGCTCTACTATTATCTGGGGCCGCGGCCTGCGAGTTTCACGCGCGACGTGCCTTCGCCGACGGCCGACACGCGGCTTGTCCACCTGACCGTCAGTGACGTCGCGTTTGCGATACCGGCCAACTACATCGTCTATCGTTCGGCCCAGAACGGCGGTGACCACAGCGACGTGGCGCTGTTCGCACTGCTGCCCGATTTTCGCGGCTTCTCGCCGGCCGATGCGCAACGCTTCGTCAGCAACGCGCCGGACTCACGCGCGATCTTCCTGCTCGTGCGCGGCGACAAGCTGAACCTGAGCGAGAGCGAGAGGCTGAAGCGCATCTATCTGGGATACGTCACCGATCCGATCGGGATGACGGGGCCGTATGGCCTGACCCAATACACTTTCCGCAACGACTCCGGCTATCGCGACGAGGACCTCTTCGTCGGGCAGACGCCGCGCGGTCCGGCGGTGTTCCGCTGCGTGCGGTTCAGCGCCGACGTACCGAGCCCAAGCTGCCTGCGCGAGACGCCGCTGACGCGAGGCATCGCACTCAGCTACCGCTTCAAGCGGACGCAGCTCGCAGAATGGCGCGAGATCAGCACGGGCGCGGAAGCGCTGGTGCGGTCGTTTCTGGTGAAGAATTAGGGCTACCCGCTTACGCGCGTCCAGGTTTGCGTTCGGCAGAAGACGCCGCCCATGGCGCAGCCTTCGATCTTGAGCGCGGCATCTTCCACGTGGATGGTGACGGCATACGTCTTGCCGTTCTTCCCGTTGTAGATGGTGCCCTGCCACTGCCCGTCGTGATCGGGTTTGGCTTCCAACATCTGCAGGCCCAGAACGGGACGCGAGCGCAACGAGCTGTCAGGGTTGTTCTTGTCGAGTTTCGGCTTGCCGGTGCTGGGGTCGAGCGGATCGGCAAGCCACACGATCGTTCCGCATAAATTCGCGCCACAGGGTTCGACCTTGATCCGCGCCTGTCCGTCGTTGGAAAGCCAGACGGCGTTTGCACCGGCCGCTTCCGCAGGCCCGAAAGCCAAAGCGGCAAGAGCAATGATTGCCCCGATAACGCGAATGTTCATGCCTGGATCAGGCCCGCGAGGACGGCGCTTCCGGCAGGTCCATTTCGAGGATCGCCATATTGAAGGCGTAGGAGGTTTCGCCGTCTTCTTCGTCCTTGAAGATGACGCCGATGAATTCGCCGTTGACCTGTACTTCGACGGAATCGGCCTGCTTCGGGCGTTCGACCACCGTGATGGTGTCGAGGCGGAACAGGTTGCGAAGGTATTTTTCGATGCGCCAGATTTCGCTGCGGGTCAAAGGTCCAATTCCTATGGGCGAGGCGAAACCAATTCGCACGGGGCCCCCGATGGGTCAAGATCGTCCTTGACCCGCCTGATTCCCAGCGCCAATTCCATGGCATGAACGCGCCCCTCCCCCAGGGCTACTACGCCGCCACCGCTCACCCCGCGACCACCTGCCCCGCGGTGCCGGGAAACGAGCGCGCCGATGTCTGCATCGTGGGCGGCGGCTATACGGGATTGTCGGCGGCGCTGCATCTGGCGGAGAGCGGTGTGCGCGTGATCCTGGTGGAGGCCGAGCGCATCGGCTTCGGCGCATCCGGGCGCAATGGCGGGCAGATACATTCCGGGCACCGCAAAACGCAGGCCGAGCTGGAAGCATGGCTCGGCAAGCAGCACGCGCGCGATCTTTGGGAACTGGCGCAGGAAGCAAAAGCCACGGTGCGCGGGCTGATCGAGCGGCACGAGATCGATTGCGCGCTGAAGAACGGACTTATCATCGCCGCGCACAATAGGGAGGCTTTGAGCGGGCTTGCGGACGAGACGGCGCATCTCAATGCCGATTACGGATATGAAGACGCGCGGATGCTGGATGCGGCGGAAATTGCGTCGCAACTGAGCACCAGCCTTTATCCGGGTGGGCAACTGGATGCGGGCGGCGGGCATCTGCATGCGCTCAATTACGCGCGCGGACTTGCTTCGGCGGCGGAGAAAGCCGGGGTGCAATTGTTCGAGCATACGCGGGCGCTGGCGATCGAGGACAACAAGGTGATTTGCGCACAGGGTACGATCACGGCGGATTGCATTCTCCTGGCGTGCGATGCGTTCTCCGCCAGCGTTGCGCCGCAACTGGCGCCGTATATCGCGCATGTGGAGAGCTTCATCGTGGCGACGGCGCCGCTGGGGGAATTTCTCAGCAGGCGATTGATCCCTTCCGACGTCGCCGTGGCCGATACGCGCCATGTGCTCGACTACTATCGCAAGAGCGCGGACGGGCGGTTGCTGTTTGCGGGGCGCGAGAGCTATTTCTCGGTGCCGAAGGATATTGCGTCCGTCGTGCGGCCGCGGATGCTGAAGGTGTTTCCGACGTTGCAGGATATTCCCATCGAATATGCGTGGAGCGGAACGGTGGGGATCACGCGCACGCGGATGCCGCATTTCGGGCGCATCGGCGAGCGCGTGTTGTTCGCGCATGGTTATTCGGGGCATGGCGTGGCGCTGGCAACGCTGGGCGGGAAGTTGCTCGCCGAAGCGGCGATGGGAAAGAGCGAGCGCTTCGATGTGTTTGCGAAAGTGCCGGCGCAGAAATTTCCCGGCGGGGCGTTGCTGCGTAAGCCGCTCGTGACGGCGGCGTTGCTTTGGTACAAGTTTCGGGACTCGATGTAGCGCGACTTACCTCCTCCACCGCTGCGCTTGCGCTTGCGGTCCCCCTCCCCCGCAAGCGGGGGAGGATTTGAACGCGCTTAATCCGCCCCCGCTTGCGGGGGAGGAGGTTCACGTAGTGAACCGGAGGGGGGACGTGTTCAGATCTGGAAATCCGGGCTCGTCTCTTCGATGAGCTGGTTCATTTCCTGCGAGGGATTTTTCGCGCCTGCGCATCCGGTGAGGCGCGCGGGAACGCCGACGGCGGTGCAGCCGGGCGGCACGTCTTTCAGCACGACCGAACCGGCGCCGACGCGGGAGTACTCACCCACTTCGATGTTGCCGAGGATTTTTGCGCCGACGGAAATCAACACGCCGCGGCGGATTTTGGGGTGGCGGTCGCCCGTTTCCTTGCCGGTGCCGCCGAGCGTTACGCCGTGCAGCATAGATACGTCGTCTTCCACCACGGCGGTTTCGCCGATCACCACGCCGGTCGCGTGATCGATCATGATACCGCGGCCCAGTTTGGCGGCGGGGTGGATGTCGACGTCGAACAATTCGGAGATGCGGCTTTGCACGAACAGCGCCATGGCGTGGCGGTTCTGATGCCAGAGCCAATGGGCGATGCGATAACCTTCGATGGCAAGGAAGCCTTTGTAGAAGAGGAACGCCTCCACATAGGAATGGCAGGCGGGATCGCGTTCGAACACCGCCGACAGATCGGCGCGCACGGCCGCACCGATGCCGGGATCGGCATCGATGGCTTCTTCGAAGATTTCGCGGGTGAGCATAGGGCTCAGGTCTTCGCCGCCGATCTTCTTGGCGAGGTGATAGGAGAGAGCGCCTTCCAGCCGGTCGTGTTTGAGGATGGTCGCGTGGACGAAGCTCGCCAATGACGGCTCGCTCTCGGCCATTTGCTCGGCCTCGATGCGCAGCGCCTTCCAGATCGGATCGCAGGTGGCCAGTTTTTCGTGCGGGACGGACATTTGGCTTCCTCTCTCGATCTTTATTGTACGGGGCGAATGTGAAATTTCCTAATCACCCTGGGTGAGAACCCGCAAAACCTGAGGCTGTTCCTTGGGTTATCGCCCTTTCTTCAGGCCGGTTGCGAAGGTGCGGGCGGCGCCGGAGGCGGTTCCGGGGACGGCGGAGGGGTGACGATGGGGCCAGGGGCTGGACGATAGGAGCTGCGATAGGGCGTATAGGTGCCGCGGCGGCGGGCCATGATGTGATCGACCATGCGGTCTTCCCACTCATGACCGACATGGCTGCCGAACAGGCGCGAGGCCTGCACCACCAGCACGATGCCCCAGATCAGCGCGACCCAGAAAAAGAAGAAGTTACCGCCCCACCACCAGCCGCCAACGATGTTGGCGAGGAACATCACGCCGATCACGGCGAGATAGGTGAGCAGGTGATTCTTGAATTGATGAACCTCGTAACGGACGCGGTTCAGTTCGATATCGTCATCTGGATATGCCATGGGCCTTCTGTCCCTCGTATTTGTTATTAGATAGGAAGCCATCCCCCGCTTCGCCAAGCCCGAAAGGTATTTTCCATTGAATACGTCCACGCATGAGGGCCATGCCCTGAACCGGCCCTCGCCTACTACCTTGGATTTGCTGCTTTCTCGCCGTTCCGGCAGCGCCAAGGCAATGACCGGGCCGGGGCCGGACAAGGGCCAACTGGCCCTGATTCTGCAGGCCGCGGCGCGCACGCCGGACCACGGCAAGCTGTTTCCCTGGCGATTCATCGTGTTCGGGGGCGACGGGCGGGCGCGGATGGGCACAGTGCTGGCGGAGGCGCAAAAGGCGCTGGGCGCGGACGAGAAGACGCAGACGATGGAACGCGAAAGATTCCTGCGGGCGCCGGTGGTGGTGGGCGTGGTGAGCCGCGTGACGCCGGGCATCAAGATACCGGAATGGGAGCAGATGCTTTCCGCCGGTGCCGTTTGCCAGAACATGCTGCTGGCGGCGCATTCGCTCGGCTTCGTGGCGAACTGGCTGACGGAATGGTGCGCGTATGATGCCAATGTTGCCGGTGCGTTGGGGTTGAAGGCTGGTGAGCGGATCGCCGGGTTTGTTTATATCGGGACATCGGCAGTGACACTGGATGAACGGCCGCGGCCGAATATGGATGAGATTGTGGAGTGGTTTTGAAGCTCTTCGTTTCGTTTATCGCACTTCTTCTCACCGTTGAATCCGCGGTGGCGGTTCCCTGCGATCCGAAGCTGTTTCCAATGCCAAACGCTCAACCTGACGAAGTCAAAGAAGCACCGATGCCCGACGTAAAGAAGGGCTGCATGGCTTCACTTCGTGCGAGAGCCAGCCTCATAGGAACAAATTTTAAAGTAATCTCGACCACACGCAGTCCCAAATGGGGCCACATGATCCGCATAGACATTAACAGCCCAAATCCCAGCGTTTATGATCGCGCCATATGTTTTGAGGTGCCAGGCACGCAGGTGGTACAAATGGGATTATATGAGCTTCGCAAAGCGTGCAGTGGGCACATCGCCGACTTATACCTGCTATCGAAATTTTTGACGGAAAAATCCAATCAACAAAATTAACTGGTGCTGCAATGGGCCGGAAAATTCTTTTCATCACCACCGATCAGATGCGGTTCGATGCGATTGGCGCGAACGGGCAGAAGATTGCGCGGACGCCTGCTATCGATAAATTGGCGCGACAGGGCATCAATTATACGCGGTGCCATGCGCAGAATGTTGTTTGCATGCCGGCGCGGTCTACCATGATCACCGGGCAATACGTCACCACGCATGGTGTCTGGATGAACGGGGTGCCGTTGCCCGTCGATGCGCCGTCGGTTGCTCGCTATCTGCAGGAAAAGAAGAACTACAAAACGGCGCTGATCGGCAAGGCGCATTTCGAGCCGTTTCTCGATATTTCCGCTTACGAAAACCGGATGGCGATGCTGAAGGAGTTTGGGCCGCATCGCGGGTTCGATCACATGGAACTGGCGGCGCACGGGGCGCGCGGCTTGCTGCATTATCCGCGCTTCCTGATGGAGAAGCATTCCGAGGTGCTGGATTTCTTTTATCCCGTGCTCAATCCGGCGACGATGGCGCAGAATTCGTTCGGCGAGGGCGATACCGGCGCGGTGCAGGTGAAGCACAACAAGGTGCCGCGCAGGCTTTATCACACCGATTGGGTGGCGGAGCGCACGCTTGCCTATCTGGATTCGCTTTCGGCTGATGACGACTGGTTCGTGTGGATGAGTTTTCCCGATCCGCATCATCCGTGGGATCCGCCCGAGAGCGAGATCGGGCGGGTGAACTGGCGCGAGCTGGATGTGCCTGCCGGGTATCCCGGCAGCCATGAGAAGATCGACGAAATTCTTTCGGGCAAGCCCCGGCATTGGCGCGAATGGTGGACCGGCGAACGCGTGACCTGTTACGAGGCGCCGCCCGACTGGGTGCCGAAATCGCTCACCACCGATCAGTTGCGCGAGATCGATGCGCTGACCCATGTGAAGAACGAACTAATCGACGAAGCGATTGGGCGCGTGATGGCGCGGATTGCCGGGCGTGGGTGGGACGGCGATACGGATGTGATCTTCACCACCGATCACGGCGAATTTCAGGGCGATTACGGCTTGCTGTTCAAGGGGCCACATCATGTGGAGAGCCTGATGCGATTGCCGCTGATCTGGCGGCCTGCGCCGAATGCGAAAGTCGCGCCGCAATCCTTCGATGCGCCGGTCGGGCAAGTGGATTTCGCGCCGACATTTTGCGAGATCGCGGGCGTCGAACCGGCGGAATGGATGGAAGGCAGCGCGTTGCCCAAAACGGCGGCAGACGCCGGCAAGCGCGAAGCGGTGTTCACGGAATGGGATTCGGAGTTCAACGGCACGTCGCTTTCGCTGCGCACGCTTTATCGCGATGGGTGGATCGTGACGGCTTACAACAAGTCGTCGATCTATGACGGAACCGAGGGCGAGCTTTACGACCTGAAGAACGATCCGTTGCAGTGGCGCAATTTGTGGGACGAGCCGTCGGCGGCGGCGATGAAACGCGACCTGCTGACGGACTTGCGGGCGCGGGAGCCGAAGGCGAGGCACGATCAGTTGAAGCGGGTGGCTTCGGTTTAGCCACTTACCTCCCCATTTCGGGGAGGTCGACGGCGCGCGTAAGCGCGACGGCGGGTGGGGACTTGGAGCGCGGCTCGTTGGAGCCCCACCCGTCGTCGTGCCGTTGCACGACGCCGACCTCCCCGAAATGGGGAGGTAAGAGAGTGCGTTTGACGCTTTCCACCGTTCCTCTAGCATCCCCTCTTCGATGGGGGCTGATATGTTGGCTGTGACCGACGGGGACTTGCCCGGCGAGAGACCCAAGCTGCTTGCGCGCCATGTGGCGGCGGTGGCGGCGGGCAATGCGCTGGAGTTTTACGATTTTCTGACCTTCAGCTATTTCGCGATCTATATCGGCAAGACGTTCTTTCCGTTCGCGACGGGCGAAAACAGTCTGCTCCTGTCGCTGGCGACGTTCGGTGTCGGGTTTCTGACGCGGCCGCTGGGCGGGATCGTCATCGGTACGATGGGCGACAAGATCGGCCGCCGCCCGGCGATGGTGCTTTCGTTCACGCTCATGGGGCTTGGCGTCATCGGATTGGCGCTCACGCCGTCTTACGCGCAGATCGGTTATGCGGCGCCCATCCTCGTGATCCTGTTCCGGTTGTTGCAGGGCTTCGCGCTCGGCGGCGAAGTTGGGCCGTCCACCGCGTTTCTTATCGAGGCAGCGCCGCCGGAAAAGCGCGGCTTCTACGGTTCGCTGCAATACATGACGCAGGACACGGCGGTATTGGCCGCCGGAATCGTCGGCACCGTGTTGGCCAGCCTGCTGAGCGACGCGCAATTGACCGAATGGGGCTGGCGGCTGGCGTTCCTGTTCGGCGCGGTGATCGTGCCGTTCGGAATTGTAGCGCGCCGCAATCTGCCCGAAACGCATCACGAAGCGGAAGCTGCAGGACAACCGACGCGGGCGGAGGAATTCAGGCCGTATCGGCTGGTGGCGATCTTCGGATTGATGATGCTGGCGGGCGGCACGATAGCCACCTATGTCAGCGGTTATATGACGACCTATGCCATCGACACTCTGCACATGCCGGCCGATATTTCTTTTGGCGTGAACATCGTTCTGGGCGTGTGCGCCATCACGTTCCAGCCGATCAGCGGATATTTCTCCGACATATTCGGACGCAAGCCATTGATGATCATCTTTGGCGTGCTGTTGGTGCTGACGACGGTTCCGGCGTTTTGGGTGATTTCCACCTATCGCACGACATGGGCGCTCTACAGCATGGCAGCGGCGACGACGATTCTGCTGTCGCTGAGCGCCACGCCGGTGATCGTGGCCCTCACCGAAACCATGCCGAAGCGAATTCGTGCGGGGGCAATATCCATCATCTATGCGTTTGCCATCGCGATATTCGGCGGCTCGACGCAATCGATCATCAAATTCCTGATCGACCACAGCAGCCCCATGGCGCCGGCTTGGTATTTGACCGCCGCTTATTCGGTGGCGTTGGTGGCGATGGTGCTGATGAAAGAAACCGCGCCGCGGAAATTAGGGAATGCCGATTAGCTTGTGCGTCTGTAACGACAGCCGCCATTGCGGATGCGCCAGGCAGTATTCGGTGGCGGCTTTCGTGTTGGCTTCGCGGTCGGGGCCGTCCATCGGTTGCAAGAAGAAATTTGCGAAATCGAGGTTCGCATAATTTTCCGGCTCGGCGCCCTTTTGCGGATAGACCAGTTTCAATTCATTGCCGCGCTTCAATTGGAAGTCGGCTCCGGCTTTGGGGCTGACGCAGATCCAGTCGATGCCGGGCGGCGGGAGAAGCGTGCCGTTGGTTTCGATGCCGATTTCGAAACTGTAGGCGTTCAGCGCCTTCACCAACGCTTCGTCGATTTGCAAAAGCGGTTCGCCGCCGGTGCAGACGACGTATGGTTGGGCGCGGCTGCCGCTCGGCCATTTGGCGCGAACAGCACGGGCCAGGTCTTCGGCGGTTGCGAATTTGCCGCCGCCGGGGCCATCGGTGCCGACGAAATCGGTGTCGCAGAATTGGCAGGTGGCCGTGGCGCGGTCGCGTTCGAGGCCGGTCCAGAGATTGCAGCCGACGAAGCGCAGGAAGACGGCGGCGCGCCCGGTCTGCGCACCCTCGCCTTGCAGCGTGTAATACATCTCTTTCACCGAATAGGTCATGGCGCGTAACCGGCATAGCCTTTCGCGCGCAGATCGCAGGCCGGACATGTGCCGCAGCCGTAACCCCAGGCATGTTTGTGCGTGCGGTCGCCCTGATAGCAGGTGACGGTGTCTTCGATGATGAGATCGATGAGCTGCTTTCCGCCCAACTCTTCGGCGAGTTTCCAGGTGGCGGCCTTATCGATCCACATCAACGGGGTGTGGATGGTGAAATCGGTGTCCATACCGAGCGACAGCGCGCGTTCTGTGGCCTTGATGGTGTCGTTGCGGCAATCGGGATAGCCGGAGAAATCGGTTTCGCACATGCCGCCGACGAGATGGCGGCAGTTGCGGCGATAGGCCAATGCCGCCGCGGCGGTGAGGAACAGGATGTTGCGGCCGGGGACGAAAGTGGTCGGCAGGCCGTTCTTGCCCATTTCAATCTTGCGGTCTTCGGTCAGCGCCGTGCCGCCGATCTGTTTCAGCACGTCGAGCGAAAGGAGATGATCCGTACCCAGACGGTTTTGCCATTTCGGGAACGTGCGGAGTTTTTCGAGGATGAGCGGGCGCACGGAGAGTTCGACGGCGTGGCGCTGGCCGTAGTCGAAGCCTACCGTTTCGACATTCGCGAAACGGTCGAGCGCCCAGGCGAGGCAGGTGGTGGAATCCTGGCCGCCGGAGAAAAGGACAAGGGCGTTTTGATCGGGCATGGGCGGGGTTTAGGCGTTTTGGAGAATTATTGAAACTGAGTTGATTCACCCCCTCCGCACGCGCGTTCCGCGCGTGGCACCTCCCCCGCTTTGCGGGGGAGGATGATGCACACCATTCCGCCCCCGCGTGCGGGGGAGGAGGCGAACGAAGTGAGCCGGAGGGGGTAAGTCTTAGCCAGTCGCTGCCAACACGCGCAGTTTCACGCGGGATGGGGGCAGTTCTATCGAGACTGTTGTGCCCTGCCCTTCGGCGCTTTCGATTGTGAGCGTGCCGCCGTGGAGATCGACCAGGCCCTTGCAGATGGAAAGACCCAGGCCCGCACCTTCGAAGCGGCGGGCGAGCGTGTTGTCCAACTGGCGGAAGGGTTGGAAGGCTTCGGCAATCTTCTCCGGGCTCATGCCGATGCCGGTATCGCTGACGTCGATGCGGATGCCGCCGTTGGGTATCGGACGGCCGCGGATGACGATCTGGCCGTCGTCTGGCGTGAATTTGATCGCGTTGGCGACCAAAGTGGCAATCGCCTGCATCAGGCGCTGGGGATCGACCTCGACTTCCGGCAGGTTGGGCTGCACGTCGATGGCGATCTTGCAATTGGCACGGCCCCGCAACTGGCCCAGCGCAATGCCGCCTTCTATCAAGTCGAACACGGTGACTTCGTGCTTGGCGAGCGTGAGCGCACCGCCTTCGATGCGGGCGGTATCGAGGAGGTCGTTGACGATGCCGAGAAGCCGCGAGCCGCTCGAATGGATGTCCGCGGCGTAACCGCGATAGACGGGATTACCGAGCGGGCCGAACATTTCGGTGTTGAGGATTTCGGCGAAGCCCAAGACGGCGTTGAGCGGCGTTTTCAACTCGTGGCTCATCGCGGCGAGGAAGGCGCTTTTGGAACGGCTCGCCTCTTCCATTTCGCGCAACGCGCGGCGCAGCGTGTTCTGCGTTTCCATTTTCGCCGTCACGTCTTCCACCGTGCCCTCGTAGAAGACGAGCTTGCCGGTCCAGTCGCGCACGGCGCGCGCGTTTTCGGAAATCCAGATCACGGAACCGTCCTGGCGGCGGATTTGCGAAACGAAATCGGTGACGGAGTCATGGGCGGACATCAGCGCCGCGAATTCCTCGCGCCGCGTGGACTCGACATACAGCTGGTCGGCGATGTCGGTGAGGCTCGACATCAATTCGTCGGCGTCGTTGTAGCCGTAGATGGAGGCGAGTGCGGGGTTGGCGTCGAGGTAACGGCCTTCCGGCGTGGTGCGGAAGATGCCTTCGATGGCATGATCGAAGAAGGCGCGGTAGGTGCGCTCGGCGGCAGTGATGCGGGTGCCGCTGCCCTTCGAATTGCGCGCCATGAGGAACAGACAGCAGATCAGCGCGCCGACCAGGCAGAGGCCCGCGCCGAGCTCCCGGCCGGGGTCGGGCAGCTCGAAGGCGCTCAGGCCGACGCCCAGGATCAGGGCGGCGAGGCCTGTGACGAAAACGCCTTCGCCACCTCGCGCCCGGCCTGGAATCGGCCAAACGGCTCCGGATTTTATGGCCATCAATGCCCCACCCTATTTCCCGCACTGCAGCAAACCATTGTTGTAGTAGCCGAAAATGTCTAAACGGCGGGTTGAGAATCGGCCGGTTTCTTGCCTTTGGGCGGGGTCTGCGCCAGCCTGAGACCTAGATAAAACAAAGGGATGGCCAGCTTGGCTTCCATTGCGATCAGCGGAACAGGGCTGTTCACGCCGCCCCACTCCATCTCGAACGACGAGCTTGTGGCCGCGTTCAACGAATATGTGACCCGCCACAACCGGCGCCATGCCGAGGCGATTGCCGAAGGTTCCGTGCAGCCGCTGACGGAGTCCTCGGCGGAATTCATCGTCAAGGCGTCGGGCATCAAGGCCCGCTACGTGATGGACAAGGCTGGCATCCTCGATCCCGAGATCATGTGCCCGCGCATTCCCGAACGGCCGAACGAGCAAATCTCGGTGCTGGCCGAGATGGCGGTTTCGGCAGCGAACGATGCGCTGAAGGCTGCGGACAAAAAGGCGTCGGATATCGACGCGGTGCTGGTGGCGGCTTCCAACATGCAGCGCGCTTATCCGGCGATGGCGGTGGAAGTGCAGGAAGCGCTCGGCATCGACGGGTTCGGGTTCGACATGAACGTCGCCTGTTCGTCAGCGACCTTCGGATTGCAGGCGGCAGCCGACATGGTGGCGGCCGGTCATGCGCGCGCCATTCTGGTGTGCAATCCCGAAATCTGTTCGGGGCATCTGAACTTCCGCGACCGCGACAGCCATTTCATCTTCGGCGATGTGGCGACCGCGTTTGTTGTCGAGCGCACGGAAGACGCGCGAGGGCCCAATTCCTGGGAAGTGGTTTCGACCAAGCTCGTCACCAAGTTCTCCAACAACATCCGCAACAATTTCGGCTTCCTCAATCGCGCGGCACCCGAAGGCATCGGCGAGCCCGACAAGCTGTTCGTTCAGGAAGGCCGCAAGGTGTTCAAGGAGGTGGTGCCGATGGTGGCGGAACTGATCCTCGAACACATGGCCGCCAACAATATCCAGCCCGCGCAACTGAGCCGCATGTGGCTGCACCAGGCCAACATCAACATGAACGATTTCATCGCGCGCCGCGTTCTGGGCCGCGATCCGAAGCCGGGTGAAGCGCCGAACATTCTGGACGAATACGCCAACACCTCGTCCGCGGGTTCGGTGATTGCCTTCCATCGCTACAGTCAAGACCTTCCGAGGGGCGCATTGGGCTTGCTATGTTCCTTCGGGGCGGGGTATTCGGCGGGAAGCGTCATCCTTAGAAAATTGAACTAAAAATTCTGTGTAAATTCCCGGTCGCGCCGCGTGTTCGTTTCGGCGTGCGAACGGCAATCCATTGACGCGAGCGCGATGTTCAGTTTCGTCGAAGGCATAAAGCTGGCCTATGTCGTCTCCGGTTTCGGGGTCGGCGTTCTCGTCGGCATGACCGGCGTGGGCGGCGGCTCGCTGATGACACCGGTGCTGATCCTGCTGTTCGGCATATCGCCTGAGAAGGCGGTGGCGACCGATCTGCTCTACGCCTCCATCACCAAGACCGGCGGTTCGCTGGTCCACGCATTCAACAAAACCATCGACTGGCGCATCGTCACGCGGCTGGCGAGCGGCAGCATTCCCGGCGTCGTCCTGATGATGGGCGTGCTGTATGCGCTGCATGTCGATGCGAACAAGATCAACAACATCGTCACGCACACGCTGGCGGTGGCGTTGCTGCTGACGTCGCTGGCGCTTTTGTTCCGCAGATGGCTGATGGAAACCTATGTGCGCCGCGTGGGCACGCTGGACGAGGCGCTGACGCGGCGGGCCACCATCGTCACCGGCTTCGTGCTGGGCGTGCTGGTTTCGCTGTCGAGCGTGGGTGCGGGCGCGCTGGGCGTGACCGCGCTGATCCTGCTTTATCCGCAGATCCCCATCGTGCGCATCGCGGGTTCCGACATTGCGCATGCGGTTCCGCTGACCCTGGTTGCGGGGTTGGGGCATTCGCTGATTTTGGGGCCGATCAACGGCGACCTTCTGACATCGCTGCTTGTGGGATCGCTGCCCGGCATCATGCTTTCGAGCTATATTGCGCCGAAGGTGCCGGATGTGGCGCTCAGGCTGATCCTGGCGGCGACGCTGTTCATCGTGGCGATACGCTTGCTCACGGCATAGGAGAGGAACATGCAACTCGAAGGCGGATGTTATTGCGGCGCGCTGCGCTATGTCTCGGAAGGCGAGCCGGTGTTGCAGGCGCAATGCCATTGCCGCGAATGCCAGTATCTTTCCGGCGGCGCGCCCAACATGTTCATGCTGATGCCGCGCGACGGTTTCCGCTACACCAAGGGAACGCCCAAGCAGTTCAAACGGGCCGATCTTCCAAACCCCGTGACGCGCGAATTCTGCCCGGACTGCGGCACGCATATCGCGACATTCCCACAGGTGCATCCGGCAGTGGTTCTGAAAGTGGGGACACTGGACGACCCCAAGCAGTTCGCCGGACCGTTCATGGCGATCTACACCATCGACAAGCAACCGTTCCACCTGATCGCAGACGGATTGCCCGCGTTCGAGCGGTTGCCGGGATAATCAGTGAACCAGAAACAGCGGTAGCGTCGCCTGGCTGAGCACGCGGCGCGTGACGCCGCCGGTCAGCCATTCGCGCAGGCGGCTGTGGCCGTAGCCGCCGATCACCAATAGATCCGCGCCGTTCGACGTTGCGGTTTCCAGCAACACATCGCCGACAGCACGCGATCCGGCTTCCACGCGCGAAACAACGGCGGAGATCCCATGGACGCGCAGATAATCCAGCAGCGCATCCATATCGGCATCGGAGCTTGCGCCTTCCACCGATATGACCTGAACGGAATGTGCTTTAGACAGAAGCGGCAGTGCTGCGTTGACGGCGTGTGCGCTGGCGGTGCTGCCGTTCCAGCCGATGGAGATTTTCCGGAATTCGCCGGTCTGTGACACGGAGCCGAGCAGCACGGGCGTTCCCGTTTTCAGAAAGGCGGCTTCGAATGCTTCGCTAAGACCGGGGCGATCGGTTTCCGTGACCGGGCCGAACACGATCAGGTCGGCGAGCAGGCCGGCGCGCGCGACGCAGGCATCGAAATGGCCCCGCATTTCGAGATAGGATGCAGAAGGTCCGGACGCAGGTACTTCCTGAAATTCAAAGCCGGCCGCGGAGGCAGCGGTTTCGAGCGCGGCGCGGGCGGAGGAAGACGCACCGTCTGCTGCTTCGCGCGCGGCATCCACGATCTCGGTTGCCATGGCGGGGGCAACTTCATCTCCAAAAAATGGCAACGCTTCCGTCGGATCTGGTCTCACGAACAGGCCGCGCACATGGGCTTGCAGAGGTTTGGCGGCGGCGAACGCGCTTGCCAATGTCTGCACGTCGCGCTTGCCGCCGGTGAGCGGCGCGAGAATGAAACGGATCGCCATGGCGCAAGCGTCTCCCGTTGCGAGCGCAGGCAGTATGCCGCGTTTGAAACGCTACCACCAGCGGTCGAGTTGCACCGGGCGCAGGACGCGCGGGCGCGCGAATTCCATCAGGTTATCCACCACGCGGCGGTGGAAGGTGTTGCGCACGAAATTGCGCGTGCCGCGTGCGCCGGCGGACAGACCGGTGAGCACTTCGATGGCTTCGCCGATGGTTTCCACCGCATGGATCGTGAAGACGGCGCGGCGGGAAGCCTCCGCCACGTCTTCGCGCAGCATCAGATTGACGATGTTTGCCTTCGGAATGATGACGCCGTGACCGGGCTTGAGGCCGCGAATGGTGCAGATGTCGAAATAGCCTTCGATCTTCTGGTTGATGCTGCCGACGGGTTGCAGCGCGCCATGCTGATCGATGGAGCCGGTGATGCCGATGCCTTGCGCAACGGGTACGCCAGCGATGGCGGAAAGGATGGCGATCAGTTCGGCGGCGCTGGCGCTGTCGCCGTCGATGGGGCCGTAATACTGCTCGAAAGCGACGCTGGCGGTGAGCGACAGCGGCACGAAGGGCGAATAGGTGGCATTGATATAGCCCGCGAGCGTTTGCGCGCCGCGCCGCGAGGAGCCTTCCTTGTAATGCGCGAGGCGATCTATGCGGATGATCTTGCTTTCCGCGGGACCCACGCTGGCGGTGATGCGCGCGGGCACGCCGAAATCGTGGCTGCCGGCCTTGACGACGGTGAGCGCGTTCACCTGGCCGATGCGCGCGCCATCGGTTTCGATGAAGACCAGGCGGCGACGGATGAGATCCTGTTCCAGTGCCTTCATGCGGCCCGCGCGATCGTCTTTTGCGGCGAGCGCGCGTTCGATGTCCCAGGCGGTGATGAGAAGGCGGCCCGCATCGGCGGCATAGGCGTTGGCTTCGCAGACGAGATCGTAGATGTGGCCGATGCGGACGGAGATGCGCTCGGCATCGCCCGCCATGCGCGAGGCTTCGTCGATCAGGCGCGCGGCGCCCGAACGGTCGAGATGGCGCACGCGGTCATGGCGCGAGAGGGTCGCGATGCCGCGCAGGAGCGCCAGGCAATGGATGTCGTTACGTTCGGTGGTGTTGGAGAATTCGGCCTGCACCTTGAACAGTGCTGCGAAGTCGGGATCGAGGGCGCGTACGCGATCGAACACCCAGGGCTCGCCGAACAGGATGACCTTCACGTCAAGCGCGATTGGCTCCGGCGCGATGGCCATGGTCTGCGGACGCTCGCGGATGTCGGAGACGCTTTCGATCCGCACCTTGCGTTCGCGCAACGCGCGCTTGAGGGCGCTCCAGGATTCTTCCTGCTGCAACAGTTCGAGCGCTTCGATGAGCAGAAATCCGCCATTGGCGCGATGAAGTGCGCCGGGCTCGACATACATGAAATCGGTGATTGTGGTGGTGACGAGCGGCACGCGCTCCACCTTGCCGACGAGACGCGACAGGAGCGGCAGGCCGACCTGCACGACGGGGGCGGATTTGGTGCCCGAATTGTCGATGAACAGATTGACGTCGTAGCGATGAAACGCGGCGGCCTTTACCTCGGCTTCTCCGCGGGCGATGGATTGGAGCAGGCTGAGATTCTTGAGCAGATCGCGCGACAGGCCGTTGAGATAACGGCGCGGGCTTTCGCCGTTTCCGAAGCGCTGGTAGAGCGGTTGCAGGAGTTCGCGCAGACGCGCCTCGCCCATCGCGTGATCGAGGGCACGAAGTTGGGCTTCCTTCCGCATGCGCAAAGTGGAAAGCGCGGTCAGCGCCTGATCGAGAAGCGTGCGCAATTCGCGGCGGGCGCGGTTGAGGCGGTCGCGCTCGCCGACGGGAAGCGCGGACAACTCCTCGTCGCTCAACAGAACGCCCGCACGCTGCGGCTTGAGTTCAAAACGGCCTTCATGCGGTTCGACGAGCATCAGGCCCCTGGCATCGGCGGCGCGGCGCAATTCGGCGAAAGCCGTCTCGGTGGTGCGCTGGAAATCGTCTTCGAGGGTTTTGCGGCGGGCGTGATACTCCGCACTCGCGAAGAGATCGCGCATCGAGAATTTGAGCGAGGCGACCAGCGCGGCCATCGCGCGCTTGAACTTCGCGCCCTCGCCGTTCGGCAATTTCAACGCCTGCGGCTGTTGCGGGTTGGCGAAATTGTGGACGTAGCACCAGTCGGGTGCGGGCTTTCGCGCGGCGGCGATGCGTTCCAACGCGCGCTGAACGGCGCTATGCTTGCCGCTGCCCTTCGCGCCCATGGCATAGATGTTGTAACCGGGCTCGCGCATTCTTGCGCCGAAGGCGAGCGCGCGTATCGCGCGTTCCTGTCCCGGAGGCGCGTCGGCGTCCGGCAATTCGGCTGTCGAATGGAATGGCAGCCGCGCCGGATCGGTCTTCAGGCGGTATCTGTCCACCGCCAGGGGCCTGACCGCCATAACCCAACCCAATGCCGGACTTTCCGTCGAATCCGGTCCTTTGCTTTAAAGATTGGGTAATTCTATCAAGCCCAGTGCCGCGCGATATGCGTCCGCGCGGCAATCTGAAATTAACGTAAACGCCCCGAGCCAGCCGATCCGCACCATGCCTTCCAAAAAGCCCCAAACCAGAGCCTGGCAACGCATGTTGAGCGGCCGCCGGCTCGACCTTCTGGACCCCTCGCCGCTCGACATCGAGATCGAGGACATCGCCCACGGCCTTGCCCGCGTGGCCCGCTGGAACGGGCAGACGAAGGGCGCGCACGCCTTCTCGGTGGCACAACACTGCCTTTTGGTTGAGCGCATCGCCGGCGAATTGCTTCCGCGTGCCGACCGCACGTTCAAGTTGATGGCGCTGCTGCACGATGCGCCGGAATATGTGGTCGGCGACCTTATCAGCCCGTTCAAGGCGGCGGTGGGGCTGGATTATAAAGATTTTGAGTTGCGACTTCTTTCGGCAATTCACTTGCGTTTCGGCCTGCCTGCAAAGACGCCGGAAGACGCCGTGAAATTGATCAAAAAGGCGGATCATATTGCCGCATATTTCGAAGCCACACAGCTGGCAGGGTTTACGCGCGAGGAAGCCCATAAGTTTTTTGGCTTTCCGCCCGGGTTTTTGCGCATACCGCGGCTTCTACCTTTGGCGGCCGCCGACGCGCAGTCGCAATTTGTAAATCGCTTCAAGCGCCTTTCCGTTTGAGTTTTTGTCAGACGTGCTAGTTTGAAGGAATCATCCCAGGCCGATGAATGCCGAAAATCATTATTACGCCGCTTTCAGGACTTGAGCAGACCATCCGCGACCACGATCCGTCGCACGTCATCACCTTGCTTTCACCCGAGCACATGATCGAAACGCCCGACGGTTTTCATCCCGAGCGGCACCTGAAGATCGGCATGAACGACGTCGCCCATCCATCGCAGGGCGATACACCGCCCCATGACGACCACATCCAAAGCCTCTTGGAATTCGGGCGGTTGTGGGAGGGGACTGCGCCTCTCGTCGTGCATTGCTGGGCCGGGATCAGCCGATCGACGGCGGCGGCGTTCATCCTGATGTGCGACCGGCTGGACCATGTGCGCGAAAGCGAGATCGCAAACGCCCTGCGCCTGCGCGCCCCGCATGCCAATCCCAACCGGTTGATGGTGAAACTGGCGGACGAGACGCTGGGCCGTGGCGGGCGGATGATCGAGGCCGTCGAAGCCATGGGCCATGCAACCCTCGCCAACGAAGGGCCGATGGTGCACTTCCCGCTGGCGTTCGGAATTCTATGAAGCGCGCGGGCGCGGACAATGTCGTCAATATCGGGTTGAGCGCGGCCATCGTTTCGGTTGCGGAAGAGCGGCCGCGCGTGCTGGTTGTGCATCGGGCGAACGAGACGGTGGACTCCCTGCCCTTCGGACCGTTCGACCCGCTGCATCACCGCACACTGGAAAGCGGCCTCAGAAGCTGGGTAGGCGAACAGACCTCGCTCGACATCGGCTACGTGGAGCAGCTTTACACGTTCGGCGATCGGGGACGGCACCAGATCAAACCGGCGGAAGAATTGCGCGTGGTATCGGTGGGATACCTGGCGCTGACGCGCGGCGAGCCCAAGACCCCGGATACGCAGTGGCGCGAATGGTATCGCTTCTTTCCGTGGGAAGATTGGCGCGATGCGCGGCCTCGCGTGATCGACGAGGTGATTGCACCCGCGATGAGGGCATTCGCGAAATCGGCGGGCAAAGGCGACAACACCTCGGAAGCACGACGCGACCGGGCGCGTCTCTGTTTCGGTCTCGACGGGTTGCCGTGGGACGAAGAGAAAGTGCTCGACCGTTACGAGCTTCTTTATGAGGCTGGGCTGGTCGAAGAATCGGTGCGCGATGGGCGGGTGACGGCAGTGGATACTTCCATTCAACTCGGCGCGCCGATGATGTTCGATCATCGCCGCATTCTGGCGACGGCGATTGCGCGATTGCGCGGCAAGATGAAATACCGCCCGGTGGTGTTCGAATTGATGCCGCCGACCTTCACGTTGCTGGAATTACAACGCACGGTCGAAGCGATTTCGGGCGTGCGTCTGCACAAGCAGAATTTCCGCCGCCTTGTGGAAGATCAGGGACTGGTGGAAGGAACGGGGCGCACCAGTGCTGCCGCGCGCGGACGGCCCGCCGAACTTTTCCGCTTCCGCAAGGAAGTGCTCCGCGAACGGCCCGCGCCGGGCTTCCGTCTGGGGATGCGGGCGCGTTAATATCCGTCCGGTTAAGGGGAATACCAACATGCTTTCACGTGCCGCACAGCGCGTTGTCCGCGACTGGATCGTCGACAGCCGCCAATGGGACCGGTTCAGGCCGCGCGAGGGCGATGTCGTTGTGGGCACCGCGCCCAAATGCGGCACCACATGGACCCAACGCATCGTCAGCCTGTTGATCTTTCAGTCGACGACGCCGCGTCCGATCATCGCCACCTCGCCATGGATCGATTGCCGGTTTCAGATTCCCATCGATGTGGTGGTGCAGATGCTGGAAGGGCAGACGCATCGTAGGGCGGTCAAATCGCATCTGCCGTTCGATGCGTTGCCGGTTTACGACGAAGTACGTTACATTCATGTTGCGCGCGACGGACGCGATGCCTGCATGTCGTTTCACAATCACTACACGAACTTCACACCGATGCAGCTTCAGCGGCTCGATCAGATCGGGATGGAAGACGAGACGATCCGTGCGCCGCTGCCACGCATGCCAGAGGATCGGCGCGCATTCTTCCTTAACTGGCTGAACGCAGGCGCGAATGCCGCCCAGAATATGGGCGCTGGCTATTTCGGGATCGAACGCAGTTATTGGGCGGAACGCCAGCGACAAAATCTTTTGCTCGTGCATTACAACGATCTGAAGGCCGATCTTGGCGGAGAGATGAAACGCATCGCCGACTTTCTGGGCATCGAGACGCCGTCGGAGTTGTGGCCCTCGCTTGTCGAAGCGGCCGGTTTCGAGGCGATGAAACGAGACGGCGCGGCGCTGCTGCCCGGCATCGAAATGGCGTTCAACGGCGGGCACGACACCTTCATCAACCGCGGAACCAATGGGCGTTGGCGCGATGTGCTGACCGACAACGATATTGCGCTTTATCGCAAACGGGAAAGCGCGGAGCTTTCGCCAGGCCTCGCCAGATGGCTGGAAAACGGGCGCCTGAAAGCGGGCGATCCGCGCACGATGGAAGATTAAACCCGTTCGAAGCCCTCATTCAAAAATGCCTCCGCATAGGCCGCGTGCATTGCGGCACCGCGGGCCATCACGCTTTCGTCGATCACCATGCGGTTGGAATGGAGCGCGCAGCAGCTTCTGAAATCGCCGCCTTCGGGGGTCGCGCCCAGAAAGCACATGGTACCGGGGACTTTCTGCAGGACGTAGGCGAAATCTTCCGCGCCCATGATGGGGGCCGGCATGGGAAGCCAGCCGGCGTCGCCGAACAGGCTTTGCGCGGTCTTCTTTGCGAGTGCCACGGCATCGCCGTTGCAGATCGTCACCGGGAAGCCGGGGATGATGTCGACAGTTGCTTCCGCCTTGTGCGCGGCGGCGATGTTGGTGGCGATGCGGTGCAGGCCTTCGTGAGCAAGCTTGCGCGAGCCTTCGGAGAAGCTGCGGATGGTGCCTTCGATCTCGGCGGTTTCGGGAATAATGTTGTTGGTGGTGCCGGAAGTGATGCGGCCAACCGTCATCACCACCGGATCGAAGGCTTCGATGCGGCGGGTAACCATGGAGTGCAACGCCATGACGATCTCGCAGGCGATCGGAATGGGATCGACTGCGTTGTGCGGCATCGAGGCGTGACCGCCCTTGCCGTTCACCTGCACAAGGAAACGGTCGGCGGCGGCGAGAAGCGGGCCTGCCCTGCCCGCGATCAAACCGCTGGGCACGTTGGGTGTGACGTGGAGCGCGAAGGCGGCATCCGGCAACGGATCGATGATGCCATCTTCCAGCATGAAGCGCGCGCCGTGATGGCCTTCTTCACCCGGCTGGAACATGAACATCACCGAGCCCGCGAGTTTTTCGCGCCGCGCGCATAACGCTTTCGCAGCGCCCACGAGCATCGCGACGTGGGAGTCGTGGCCGCAGGCGTGCATCGCGCCGTCGTGGCGGGAGGTGAAGGGCAAGCCTGTGTCTTCGGTCAGCGGCAACGCGTCCATGTCGCCGCGCAACAGAACAGTGCGGCCGTTGGCGGGGCCGCGCAGTAGCGCGACGAAGCCGGTGGTGGATGTGCTGTCGACAATTTCGAGCGGCAGGCCTTCGAGCGCCTTCTTTGCTTTCGCGGTTGTCTTGGGCGTGTGCAGGCCGAGTTCGGGTTCTTCGTGAATGGCGCGGCGCAGCGCGATCATGTCGGGCAACAGGGTTTGGCCCGCTTCCACCCATTCGTTCGATGAAGATTTGTCCATTTCGGCCTCGGATGTTTGCCGAACGGATTTAGGCACACAAAAGCGGGCGGCGCGAGGGCGTCAGCGTTGCCCTTTGCGCGCTTTCCACGCGGCACGGGCTTCGTTGAGACTGGGGCCGTTGGCGCCGCCGCGCAGATCGGGGTCTTTGGCTTGCGCGGGGTCGTCTTCCCAATTGCAGACGGTGCAGATTTCGTAAGCGCCGCGTTCGGCAAGCGTATGCGAACCGCAGCAGGGACAGGCATGGAATTTCATTGCCGCTCCCAGTAGCGCATGCCGTTGTCGGGTTTGAACATGGTGC
>DATKJT010000028.1:0-36050 GCA_035543495.1 Rhizomicrobium sp.
GTTCTTCTGGTTCCTGCTGGCCGATTGCATCTTGCTCGGCTATCTCGGCGCCAACCGTCCGGACGCGACATGGAATCTCGGCGGCATCGAGATTTCGCTGGTGTGGCCCGCGCGTCTCGGCACGCTCTACTACTACGCGTACTTCTGGCTGCTCCTGCCGCTCATCGGCCTGATCGAAACACCCAAACCATTGCCAGACAGCATCGCCAAGCCGGTGCTCGCGGCTGCGGAGTGAGACACATGCGCATTTCTCTCCCGCTTGGTCTGGCACTCGCCGCTCTGGCCTCTACCGGTGTCCTCGCCGCCGAAGCCGGCCCCGGCGTGGCGCTGCCGCCCAAGAGCGACGTGTCGTTCTCCTTCGAAGGTCCTTTCGGCACCTATGATCGCGCCGCTCTGCAGCGTGGTTTCCAGGTCTACAAGGAAGTCTGCTCGGCCTGTCACAGCCTGAACCGCGTCGCGTTCCACGCGCTCGCCGATGAAGGCGGCCCCGGCTTCACCGAAGCGCAGGCCAAGGCGATCGCGGCGGGCTACAAAGTTCCGGCAGGCCCCAACGACAAGGGCGAAACTGTCGATGCCAACGGTACGCCGCTGACGCGCCCCGGCATCCTCGCCGACCATTTCCCCGCGCCGTTCCCCAACGAAGAAGCCGCCCGCACCGCCAACAACGGTGCGCTGCCGCCCGATCTGTCGATCATCGAAAAGGCCCGCAATGGCGGCGCCCACTACGTCTATTCGATCCTGACCGGCTTCGGCCAAAAGCCGCCTGCCGGGTTCAAGGTGCTCGACGGCAAGTACTTCAACCCGTACTTCCCCGGCTGGAACATCTCCATGCCGCCCCCGCTGAACGACAACAGCGTGACCTATTCCGACGGCACCAAGGCAACGGTCGCCCAGGAAGCACACGACGTGGTGACGTTCCTGGCCTGGGCCGGCGAGCCGAAGATGGAACAACGCAAACGCATGGGCTTCGGCGTGATGCTGTTCCTCATCGCCTTCGCAGGCGTGCTGTTCCTCTCCTACCGCAAGATGTGGGCGGATCAGCACTAAACTTTCTTGGAAGTATGCGCGTGTTTTCACCCTCCCCTTGAGGGAGGGTCGAAATTTGCGCGAGCAAATTTCGGGGAGGGGTCAAGCTGGAGTAGCGCAAACCCCTCCCCGAAAAATTCTCCGCTACGCTTCGAATTTTATCGACCCTCCCTCAAGGGGAGGGTGAAGCCTTTGGCGCCGGTTCCGCAATCACCCCAACGCTCACTTCCGTCGGCGGCTTGGGTTTGTTGGGATCGGTATGCGGAATGCTTTCAAGCATCGCGTTCCACACGAAGCCCATGATGATGACCGCCACGATCCCGATCAAAATCCCGATCAAACCTGCAACATGCTTGGACATGCCCCAAACCACCACTGCCGGGCCGCGCGGTCAAGCCGTTTGCTTGCCTGACATGGAACGCATGCTAAAAGGCCCCTGAAACAGCGGGTTTTCTCCATGGCACGGACGGTTCTCGGCATCATCGGCGGCAGCGGCGTCTACGACATTGCCGGTCTCGAAAATCCGCGCTGGAAGCGCGTCGAAAGCCCATGGGGCGAAGCCAGCGACGAACTGCTGTTCGGAACCTTCAAAGGCGTGGACCTGGTCTTCCTGCCGCGCCACGGCCGCGGTCACATCCAATCGCCCACCTCCATCAACTACCGCGCCAATATCGACGCGCTGAAACGCGCCGGCGTCACCGACGTGATCTCGGTCTCTGCCTGCGGCTCGCTGCAGGAGCATCTCCCGCCCGGAAGCTTCGTGCTGGTCGACCAGTTCATCGACCGCACCTTCGCGCGCGAGAAAAGCTTCTTCGGCCCCGGCTTCGTCGCCCACGTCTCCATGGCCCACCCGGTTTGCGCCAAGCTGACGAATGCACTCGACGCCGCCGCAAGAGAAACCGGAATCAAGTACGAAAAAGGCGGCACCTATCTCGCGATGGAAGGCCCGCAGTTTTCGACGCTTGCCGAATCCAATCTCTACCGCTCCTGGGGTTGCTCCGTAATCGGCATGACGGCGATGCCCGAAGCCAAACTCGCCCGCGAAGCGGAGCTTCCTTACGCGCTCGTCGCCATGGTCACCGATTACGATTGCTGGCACCCTGGCCACGACCACGTCACGGTGGATCAGGTGATCAAGGTGCTGACGGCGAACGCCGAAAACGCGCGTCAACTCGTGATGGCCGTCGCCCCCAAACTCGGCCCCAACCGCGAGCCGTCTCCGGCCATCGACAATGTACTCGACACCGCCTTCATCACCGCCCCCGAAAAACGCGATCCCAAACTCTTCGCGAAACTGGATGCGGTGGCGGGTCGCGTGCTCAGGCGGTGACCTTGCTCCTTCCGTCATGGCCGGGCTCGACCCGGCCACCCATCCGGCGCGCGTCTGCGCGCCGAAACAACATCACCCGAGATCATCCCAATTCGGATTCATCGTCTCGATCAACGCGATCTTCCAATCGCGCTTCCATTTCTTCAGCGACGATTCACGCTGAATAGCCGAGGTGATCCAATCATGCTCCTCGAAATAAACCAGCCGCGTGACGCCATATTTCTTGGTGAAGGAAGATGCTGTCCCCAGCCGGTGCTGAATCAATCGGCTCGTCAGATCGCCGGTGACGCCCACATAAAGCGTCCCGTACTTCTTGCTTGCGAGGATGTAGACGTAGCCCTTCCGCATGGGGACAGATTATAGTTGTTTTTGCCGCGCAGACGCGCGGCTGATGGGTGGCCGGGTCAAGCCCGGCCATGACGAACTAGAGGGACCACCATGAACTTCGCCGATGCCATCCGCACCATTCCGGACTATCCCAAACCCGGGATCATGTTCCGCGACATCACCACCTTGCTCGGCAATCCGCGCGCGTTTCGCGCTGCCGTCGATCAACTGGTGCAACCCTACGCAGGCGTGCGCATCGACAAGGTGGCGGGCATCGAAGCGCGCGGGTTCATTCTTGGTGGTGCAGTGGCGCACCAGCTTTCGACCGGCTTCGTGCCGATCCGCAAGAAGGGCAAACTTCCACATACCGTGATCGGCGAAGACTACGATCTCGAATACGGCAAGGACCGCGTGGAGATTCACGCCGATGCCGTGAAGAAAGGCGACAATGTTTTGCTGATCGACGATCTCATTGCCACCGGCGGCACCGCCTTCGCGGCCATCAAGCTGCTGGAGCGTGCCGGCGCGAAGGTGGTCGGCTGCTCCTTCGTGATCGACCTGCCGGACCTCGGCGGCGCCGACAAGCTCCGTGCGCTCGGCAAGGAAGTGATCTCTCTGGTCGCGTTTGGCGGTCACTAAATTTCTGGGTCTTCGGTCCTTGAAATTTGACTTCGAAGGACTAAATGCCCTAGAATGAAAACTTCATCGCCATTGCAAAGCAAGCGGGCAGGGGATACCCCACCCCCTCCCCCTATCGCAAAAAACGCGAAAACAACCTCCGGGCGTTTTCTTAGCGAAATCAAAGGCTTGTGAAAAATGAAGATTGACGGCAAGCCTTACAGGACGATCTGGCCGGCAGGCGACACAGCGGTCGAGGTCATCGACCAGACCAAACTCCCGCACGCCTTCGCGACCCTGCGCCTCGAAACCCTTCAAGACGCCGCCCACGCCATCAAGGCGATGATCGTGCGCGGCGCGCCGCTTATCGGCGCCACCGCGGCTTACGGCCTCGCCATCGCCATGCGCCAGGATGCGAGCGATGAAGCGCTGGACCGCGCCCACGACGCGCTGCTCGAAACGCGCCCCACCGCCATCAATCTGCGCTGGGCGCTGACAAGAATGCGCGAACGCCTGCGCAACCAGCCCCGCGATCAACGCGCCGCCATCGCATGGAAGGAAGCCGCCGCCATCTGCGATGAAGATGTTGAAGTCTGCCGCTCCATCGGCGAACACGGCCTCAAGATCTTCCGCGAAGCTGCGGCGAAGAAAAATGGCAAACTCAACGTCCTCACCCATTGCAACGCGGGCTGGCTCGCTTGCGTCGATTGGGGCACCGCGCTCGCACCTATCTACATGGCGCATGACGCAGGCATCGATCTTCACGTCTGGGTCGATGAAACGCGCCCGCGCAATCAGGGCGCCTCGCTCACCGCATATGAATTGGGAAGCCACGGCGTCCCCCACACCATCATCGCGGACAACGCCGGCGGTCACTACATGCAGGCAGGCCGGGTCGATCTTTGCATCGTCGGTACCGACCGCGTCACCGCGAACGGCGACGTCGCCAACAAGATCGGCACTTACCTGAAAGCGCTAGCCGCGAAAGACAACAACGTCCCGTTCTACGTCGCACTCCCGTCCTCCACCATCGACTGGACGCTCAACAGCGGTAAGGACATCCCCATCGAAGAACGCAGTTCCGATGAATTGCTGAAAATGACCGGCCGCCTGCCGAACGGCGGATTGGCAACGGTCGAAATCGCCGCTCCCGGCAGCCCCGGCGCAAACCCCGGCTTCGACGTAACCCCCGCCCGCCTCGTCACCGGCTTCATCACCGAACGCGGCACTTGCGCGGCAACGCGGGAGGGCCTTTCGTCTCTCTTTCCCGAAGGCATAAAGAAATGAAATCCCGCTGGTCCGACTCCGACGCGCAAGCCGCCATCAAGCACTACGCCGAAAAAGGCGTCGGTGAAGACCTTGCGCTGCGCACCTACACCACGCGCCTGCTTGGCGGCGATCCGAAACTCGTGCTGCACGGCGGCGGCAACACTTCGGTCAAGACGAAGATGAAAGATCTTCTGGGCGACGACGTCGATGTGATCTGCGTCAAAGGCTCCGGCTGGGACATGGGCAATATCGAACCGCCCGGTCTTCCCGCCGTGCGTCTGGCCCCGCTGCGCCGCCTGCGTGCGCTCGCCAAACTCTCCGACGAAGACATGGTGAACTACCAGCGCGTGAACCTGCTCGATTCATCCGCCCCCAATCCGTCGGTCGAAACGCTGCTGCACGCCTTCCTGCCGCACAAATTCATCGACCACACCCATTCCACCGCCGTGCTCGCCATCACCGACCAACCGGACGGCGAAGCAATTGCCCGCGACGTGTTCGGCAAACGCGTGGCCTACGTCCCCTACACGATCCCCGGTTTCGCGCTCGCCAAATCGGTGGCCGACATCTTCGACAAGAACCCCGATGTTGAAGGTCTCATCCTGTTGCGCCACGGCATCTTCACCTTCGCCGACGACGCGAAGACCGCTTACGAACGCATGATCGAATTCGTGACGATGGCCGAACAACGCCTCGCGCAGAACAAGAAGCCGCTCAAACAGGCCGCAATTCCGAAATCGCTCGCGCCCGTCTCGGACATCGCGCCCATCCTGCGCGGCCGCCTCGCCATCGCGCGCGATGCGATGGCCGGCACAGTGAAACGCCAGATACTGGATTTCCGCACTTCACCAGCCATCCTTAACTATGTGAACGGCGCCGAGCTTTCGCGCTACAGCCAGCAAGGCGTCGTCACCCCCGATCATAACATCCGCACCAAGAATCTGCCGCTGATCGTGCCCGCACCCGAAGCAGGCAAGTTCGACCAGTGGACGAAGGATGTCGAAGCGGCGGTCGAAAAATACATTGCTGATTATCACGCCTATTTCGCCCGCAACAACGCGCGCGCCGAACCGAAGAAGAAAGAACTCGATCCGCTGCCGCGCGTGGTGCTGGTGCCGGGCGTGGGCCTCTTCGGTGTCGGCGGTTCCGCGAAAGACGCCGCCATCGCCGCCGACATCGCCGAGAACACCGTCGAAGTCATCACCGATGCCGAAGGTGTCACCTCCTACCAGCCGATCAGCGAAGCCGACATGTTCGATGTCGAATACTGGTCGCTGGAACAGGCCAAGCTTGGCAAGAGCGCAGAGAAAGTTCTCGCGCGCCAGGTCTGCGTCGTCACCGGCGGTGGCTCCGGCATCGGTGCGGCAACGGCGAAAGCGATGGCCGCGGAAGGTGCGGAAGTCGCGGTGTTCGACCTTAATCTCGAAGCCGCTACCAAAATCGCGAAGTCGATCGGCAAGACCGCGTTGCCGGTTCAATGCGATGTCACCAACCCGGAAGACGTGCGCCGCGCGTTTGACAAAGTCGTCGAGCGTTTCGGCGGCGTCGACATCGTCGTCTCCAACGCCGGCGCCGCCTGGCAAGGCAACATCGGTGTCGTCGGCGACGAAGTGATCCGCAAGAGCTTCGAGCTGAATTTCTTCGCGCACCAGTCGGTGGCGCAAAACGCCGTCCGCGTGATGAAGGCGCAGGGCACTTACGGCTGTCTGCTGTTCAACACGTCGAAGCAAGCCGTAAACCCCGGCAAGGATTTCGGCCCCTACGGCCTGCCCAAAGCCGCGACCCTGTTTCTCGTCAAGCAATATGCGCTGGACCACGGCAAAGACGGCATCCGCGCCAATGCCGTAAATGCGGATCGTATCCGCTCGGGCCTGCTGACGGACGAAATGGTGGCGGCGCGTTCAAAAGCGCGCGGCATCTCGGAAGCGAGCTACATGAGCGGCAACCTGCTGGGCCGCGAAGTCTACGCATCCGAAGTCGCCGAAGCCTTCGTCTATCTGGCGCACGCCGAAAAAACGACCGCAGGCGTCATCACTGTCGACGGCGGCAATATCGAAGCGAGTATGCGTTAGCCGCCGTTGGCGCTGAACAGGTCGAGCGTGCGCTGCTTGCCGAGCTTCGCCGCAGCCTCGTTGTAATCCGAACGCCGGTCCGAATTGAAACCGTGTCCGGCGTCGTAGATATAAACCGGCACGTCCGGGTGCAGCTCTTTGACTTTGTTAACAACGTCCATCGGAATGCCGTGATCGTGCTCGCCGAAATGCAGGATCGTCGGGCACTTCGGCTGCCAGTCCGCCATCTGTCCGATATTGCCGCCGTAATAGCCTGACGCTGCGGCCAGCCCATCGCATTTGCAAGCCGCCGCCCACGTCACAGAACCGCCATAGCAATAGCCCGTGATGAACACCGGCCCTTTGCCCTTCAGCCCGTTGATACACACCTGCGTGTCGTCAATGGAAAGCTGAAACGGATGTTCGCCGCGCGCGATCTTGATGCATTTCTGAACACCTTCCGGCGTATATTCTTCCTGCAGCCCCGGCGCTTCGCGGTCGTAAAGCGCAGGTGCCCAGACTTCGTAACCGTCATCGGCATAACCGTCGCTCAATTCCTTGATGTGCTCGGTAACGCCGAAGATCTCCTGAATGAGAACCAGCCCGCCGCGCCGCGCGCCTTTCGGCTGCACCTGATAGACGCCGATCTCCGCGCCGTCCGCCATCTTCATCTGAACCATCTTGCCGCGAGGACTCATTGCGTTTCTCCCTTTGCCGTTTTTATGAGTTAAACCGGAAATGCATCACGTCGCCATCCGCCACGACGTATTCTTTGCCTTCCAGCCGGAATTTTCCCGCATCGCGTGCCCCCGCTTCGCCGTTCCCCGCGATGTAATCGTCGTAAGCGATGGTCTCGGCTCGAATGAACCCGTGCTCGAAATCGGTGTGGATCGCACCCGCCGCCTGCGGCGCCCGCGATCCTTTGGTCACGGTCCACGCGCGCGCTTCCTTCGGCCCAGCCGTGAAGAAGGTGATGAGGCCCAAAAGGTCATATCCCGCGCGGATCATCCGGTTCAGCCCCGGTTCTTCCAGCCCGATGCTCTGCAGAAATTCCTCCCGCTCGCCCGCCGGAAGCTGTGCCACTTCTTCTTCGATGCGCGCCGAAATCACCACGCTCCTGGCGCCTTCGCGCTTGGCCTTCTCTTCCACCATTTTGGAGAATTTGTTGCCCTCCGCCGCCGAACCTTCATCGACATTGCAGACATAAAGCACCGGCTTTTGCGTCATCAGTCCCAACTGCCGGTAAGGCTCGCGTTCCTCCGGCGTCAATTCCGCCATGCGCGCAGGCTTGCCGTCGCGGAGCAGGGCAATCGCCTTGCTCATCAGTGCGAACTGTTCCTTGGCTTCCTTCTCGCCGCCTTTGGCTTTCTTTTCGATGGGAATAACGCGCCGCTCCAGCGATTCCAGATCGGCCAGCATCAATTCCGTTTCCACGGTCTCGGCATCGCCCACCGGATCGATACGTCCCTCGACATGGGTAATGTCGTCATCCTCGAAACAGCGAAGAACATGTGCAATCGCGTCGACCTCGCGAATGTTCGCCAGAAACTGATTGCCCAACCCTTCGCCCTTGGACGCGCCGCGCACCAGCCCGGCGATGTCCACGAAGGTGATGCGCGTCGGAATGATCTCGGCCGATTTCGCAATGGCCGCCAGCTTTTCCAGCCGCGGATCAGGCACTGCCACATCGCCCACATTCGGCTCGATGGTGCAGAACGGATAATTGGCGGCCTGTGCGGCGGCGGTCTGCGTCAGCGCGTTGAAGAGTGTCGATTTGCCGACATTGGGCAAGCCTACGATGCCGCATTTGAATCCCATTATTCTTCGACTTTCTTTTCCGGTTTGGGCTTCGGCGGGTTTGTGAGGAGCACCACCTTGTTCATGAAGCCAACATCATCGTCCTTCGCAAGCAGTGGCACCGCTTCCGCAATTGCATTGAGCATCGGCACCAACCATTGCTCGTCGGCCTTGGAGAAATTGCCGAGCACGTGTCCGATGGCACGATTTTTCTCGGCGTGCTTCCCAACGCCGATCCGCACGCGGCGATAATCCGGTCCAAGTGTTGCGGTGATCGAACGCAAGCCGTTGTGTCCCGCATCGCCGCCCCCCGTTTTGGCTTTCAGCTTTCCCGCCGCCAGATCGATCTCATCGTGCATCACGACGACGGCGCTGGAGGGAATTTTAAAGAAGCGGGCAGCGGGGCCGAGTGCGTTGCCGCTCTCGTTCATATAGGTGCCGGGCTTCAGCAGGTAGACCTTGCGGCCGGCAATCGTGCCTTCGCTGATCGCTCCCTGGAAACGCGCTTTCCAGGGGCCGAATTTGTAGCTTTCGTGGATCGTGTCCACCGCCATGAAGCCGGCGTTGTGGCGGTTGCGCGCATACTCTCCGCCGGGATTGCCCAGTCCGGCGATGAGAAGCGGCGTATCGGGCATCTCGCGCGCCCGCGCGTGGGCGCGGCCTTCTTACTTCTTCGCGGGAGCGGCAGGCGCCTTGGCGGCACCGGCGGCAGGGGCAGCACCCGCAGCGGGGGCCGCACCTTCGGCAGGAGCAGCAGCGCCTTCTTCGGCAACCGGGGCTGCTGCAGCAGCAGCGGCGGCAGCCGCGGCAGCGCGTTGTTCTTCGATGACGCTGGTCGGCGCCACGATGGAAGCCACGGTGAAGTTACGGTCGCGAATGGTCGGCACCACGCCTTCCGGCACTGCGAAATCCGAGATGTGCAGCGAGTCGTGAATATCGAGCGAAGAAAGATCGCCTTCGATGAAATCGGGAATGTTCTCCGCCGGGCAGAGCATTTCGACATCGTGACGCACGATGTTGAGCACGCCGCCCCGCTTCAGACCGGGCGAGGTTTCCTGGCCCTTGAAGCGAACCGGAATCGCGAGACGAACCTTCGCGCCCTTCGGCAAACGCATGAAATCGACGTGGACCACGCGGTCGCTCACCGGATCCAACTGAATCTGGCGCGGGATCACGCGCGTCTTGGCACCCGCCACGTCCAGTTCGAACAGGGTGGTCAGGAAGTGGCCGGTCTCGACGTGACGCTCCAGCGTGCGCTTGTCGACCGCCACGGACTGCGGATCGTTGCCGCCGCCATAGACGACGCCCGGGACGAAGCCCTTCTGACGGGCGCGGAAGGCGGGGCCTTTGCCGGTTTCGTTGCGCGCTTCGGCGCTCAATTGCTGTACTTCACGCATGGTCGACGTCCTTGATCCGGCTGTTTTTCTGGCGCGGGAAAGCGGGGCTTTTAGCGGAAGGATGCGGCGGGTGCAATTGGGCCCGGAAAAACGCGACAATGCGGTTTAGGCGGCCATTTAATTACACAAATACAATAGCTTAGTCATTTTCGGGTTTCGTGCACGCTCCCCCCTGCCGGGGGGCTTGGGACCGCGACCGCGCCGTTCCCGCCATATAAGCGGTCTTCGAGACCGAGCAAAGGCCCTCTCAGCGCCGCCCAGCCCCGGTTTTGGCCTTGGCAGGCCGCTTCGGTTTGGCTGCGGGCATGGCATCCGCATGGGCCTCCCGGATCAGGCCTTCCAGCTCGGCCTTCCCGATCTTGTCCAGCTGCACCAGCATATACGGCCGCTTGCCCCACATCTTCTTCACGAACACATCGGGCGCGGCAGCGAACAGAAATTCCTTGCGCTCGTCCGGCACCATAAGATTAAGCCCGTCGGGGCGGAGCACGATGAAGATGCGCTTTTTCGTCCGAAAAGACGGACGGCCGAAATGATCGACTTCCTCGACGCCGGGAAGCGAGAGCGCGAATTTTCTGATGCTGGCTGTTGCCACCATCGATAACAACCTTCAATCGAACAAGCTCGACACGCTCTCTTCGTTGTTGATGCGGCGCATCGCTTCGCCGATCAGCGGCGCGATGGAGATGCGCCGGATGTTCGGGCATTTCATCACCGCATCGGTCGCTGCAATCGAATCCGTGATGACCATCGATTTCAGCTTCGACGATTGGATGCGTGCAACCGCGCCGCCCGACAGCACGCCGTGGGTCGCGTAGGCGCAAACGTCTTTCGCACCCGCTTTCAGCAACGCTTCGGCCGCGTTGCAGATCGTGCCGCCGGAATCGACGATGTCGTCGATCAGGATGCAGGAACGCCCGTCCACATCGCCGATGATGTTCATCACTTCGGACTCGCCCGCGCGTTCGCGGCGCTTGTCCACGATGGCGAGGTCTGCGCCCAGCCGTTTGGCGAGCGCACGCGCGCGCACCACGCCGCCCACGTCCGGCGAAACCACCATCAGATGATCGCCGGTGCCGAGATAATCCTCGATGTCCTTCACGATCACCGGCATGCCGTAGAGATTGTCCGTCGGGATGTCGAAGAAGCCCTGGATCTGACCGGCATGAAGATCGACCGTCAGCACGCGGTTGGCGCCGGCTTCGGTAATGAGGTTCGCCACCAGCTTGGCAGAGATCGGCGTGCGGGGACCGACTTTGCGATCCTGTCGCGCATATCCGAAATAGGGGATCACGGCGGTGATGCGCCGGGCCGAGGCGCGTTTCAGCGCGTCGATCACGATCAGCAATTCCATCAGGTGGTCGTTTGCCGGAAAACTCGTCGACTGAATGACGAACATGTCTTCGCCGCGCACGTTCTCCTGCACTTCGACGAACACTTCCATATCGGCGAAGCGGCGGACGACTGCCTTGGTCATGGGCAGCTTCAGATACTGAGCAATCTGCTCGGCCAGTGCGCGGTTGGAATTGCCCGCGAGAAGCCGCATCCCTCGCGCTCCGTTGGTGGTGCTCATGCGCGCTCGGCCCCTTCGCAATGACGGTTTGATGACGGGGTTCTAGCAACAGGTACGAGGCGGGTAAACCGGTTTGTCTGCGCTATTTCAGCAGCCAGGGAAGCGCACGCCGGATAAAGCCAACCCCATCATTTCGCACCAGAATTCCGTGCGCCAAGATGACCTGTTCGGGCTGCCAGGCGAGAATCCGGTCAAGGGCGGCGCGTGCAGGTTTGCGGTTCACGAAAGATGACCGCCAGTCGATGGGTGTGCCGGGATGGGGACTCACGATTCCACCGAGTCGCGCCACAACGCCTTTCCAACCCTTGAACCAGTCCGGCGCAAAATTCTGTATCAGATCGGCAAAGATCGCGGTGCTGCTCTCGCGGTGGAAAAATACCGCCTCCGAGAGCGCAAAACTTCCCCGAACGATCGTCTGGTCGATGTCGTCTGCCCATTAGGGGTTTGGCGAATCTTCCAGCAACGCATCGATGGGCGGCGAAAGGTTGCGTTTTTTCAGCTCGTCCAGCGCATATATCCGCGATTGCGGATACGCGTCTTTCCATGGCTTGAGAAAGAGATGATGGATCTTGTTCGGAGAAACGAGATAGGCGACCCGACCAAGCGCCTCAACCTCCGTTCTCAGTTCGGGCGTCAATGCAATCGGCGACCATATAAAGAGCGAGCCATTGCGAAGGCGGATGACGGCCATCCGGGTCGGATAAGGAAAGCCGAAGAAGGAAACCACGGGGCCTTCCGCGACCCAGATATTTGGCCCGAAAGGCGAGAGCGCCGTCATTTCAAAACGATGGCCGAAACCTGTCGGCCATAATCCTTTTCGCCGCGATGGGTGGTGCGGCGGAAACTGAAGAAATCCTCATTGCGAGCATAAGTGCATGCGCCCAGCGATTCGATCTGTGCCACGCCGACCTTGCGCAGCCTTTCCGTCACATAGCCTTCCAGATCGAAGCGCCAATGATCGGCTTTGTCGGACGGTACGAAGAATCGCGTGTTGTCTTTATCCGCTTCGGCAAAGCGGGCGATGAATTCCGGCCCCACTTCATAGTTCGCCTGGCTGATGCACGGACCAACCGCGGCAACGATGCGCGAACGATCCGCGCCCAGCGATTCCATTTTCTCCAATGCGGAGCCGATCACGCCGGAGATTGCGCCTTTCCAGCCGGCATGCGCCGCACCGATCACCCGTGCCTTGGAATCGGCAAACAGCACCGGCGCGCAATCGGCGGTAAGAATGCCGAGCGCCAAACCCGGCACATTGGTTGCCATCGCATCGGCTTGCGGACCCTGTTCCCACGTTTCGCTGACGACGACCGCATTCGGGCTGTGGATTTGATACAGCGTGACGAGATTTGCGCCACCCAGCGCATTCAATACGCGCCCGCGATTCTCCATGATATGCTCGCGCACGTCGCCCGATCCCGGCCCGCAATTGAGAGAAGTGTAGATCCCGTCCGACACGCCGCCTGTGCGGCCAAAGAACCCGTGCGCGATACCGGGGGCAGAAGAAAGAGAAGAAGCGGACAGTTTCAACACATCAAAATCCCGGCGGCGCTGGTGCGATGATGGGGAGGATCGCCATGGCTTTGAACAGGTTTCCCATCTGGTCGGGCGCGGTCAACCGTTGAAGCGCCGATTCGATGGAACCCGATTGCGCAGGATTCTTTTTCGCCAGCGTTTCGGCGCGATGGGCGATGCCAAGGGCTTCCAGAAACGCGCCCTGCGTCACCGGCCCATAAGATTTCGCACCGCCGCGTGTCGCCGCTTCGGCCAGCTCCGAAAAATCCACATGTGCAGAAAGGTCAGCGCTACCTGGCGATTCCAGCACCGGCGCGATTCTGTGTTTGGCGATTCCCTGCAAGGTTTCACCGAAGCCTGTCGCCTTATAACCGTAGTCGATGATCAGTGCCGCGCCGCTATGCTCCGCAATGTGGGCACCAATCTCTTCGGCGAGCGCGGTGGAGGCGGGCGAGGATTCGAACACCGCTCCCGTTTCCGCTTCGCCACGCGATTCCGGCACGGCGAGGCCGTTCAACGGAATCGGCGCAAGCGCGAAGGCAAGGTCGCCATCGTTTGCTGTCACCATGCGTTCGTGCCAGCCGGTTTCGGTCTTCACATATTGATGTATCGGCAGGGCGTCGAAGAACTCGTTGGCAATCAGAAAGAGTGGTGCATCGCCTAACACGTCCGAAACTTTCGCCGACCAACGAATAGCTGTGGGCGAATCGTGCAGTGTCTTGGCCTGTACCGTCTGAAGGGCAGGGCTTGCCTCCACCAGCATCACATCGAGTGCGGCGACAAATTGGGCGTCGAGCCGCGCCGCCCGCAACACGTCTTTCATCAGCGTGCCGCGCCCCGGTCCCAACTCTGCCAGGCGGATTTGTTTGGGCCGGTCCTGCTGCCGCCAGACTTCCAGCAGCCACAGCCCGATCAACTCCCCGAACATCTGGGAGACTTCCGGCGCGGTGATGAAATCGCCTTCGCGGCCGATGGCGTTGCGCGAGGCATAAACGCCGTGCTCGGCATCGTGCAGCGCCAGCATCATGAATTGCGACACGGGAATCGGGCCCTGCGCCTCGATCAGGCGGACGATCTTGTCGCCCAGCGGGCTCACACCGGTTTCCGTTGCTGCGCCGCGTACCAGAAGAAGTAAGCAGCCGCGATCCACATGGGGATGCTGAGCGACATGCCGACGCTGAACCAGCCGAAATAGACCGTATCGGAATCGCGATAAACCTCCGCCACCGCGCGTGCGATTCCATAGCCGGTGAAGAAGATGCCGGTCAGAAGGCCGGGCCGCTCGTGCAGGCGGAAAACGCGCGCGCAAACCTGCATCACGATGAGCAGCAGCAGCCCTTCCATCGTCGCCTCATAAAGCTGGCTCGGATGGCGCGGCACGTTGCCTGCGGGGCAATCGCCAAGCGTGCGGACGATGTTTTCGGTGCAGAACACCATCGCCCACGGCACGTCCGTCACTTTTCCCCACAACTCGCCGTTGATGAAATTGGCGATGCGGCCGAAGAAAAGGCCTATGGGCGCGATGGTGGCGACGAAATCCGACAGCGCGAGCGTGTCGAGCTTGTTCTTGCGGGCATAGAGGATGAGCGCGATAGCCACGCCCAACAGCCCGCCATGGAACGACATGCCGCCCTTCCAGGCCGCGATGATCTCGATCGGGTCGTTGAGGTAGCCCATCGGCAGGCCATGGCAGGCGGGCGAGGTGCCCCAGATACCGCAGAAGAAGGTGCCGTAGATCAGCACGAAGCCCAGCCGCCCACCCACGATCACACCGATGGTGGCCCAGACGAAGAAATCGCCGATTTGGTCGGCGGTGGCCGGCGGCTTGCCGTTGAAGGGGGGATTCTTCCACATCCCCGCCTCGCGCGTGGTCCGCGCCAGATACCACCAGGCCGTCACCAGCCCCGCGATATAGGAAAGGGCGTACCAGCGAATCGAGAACGGCCCGAAAATGTGGATCAGGACGGGGTCGAAGTCCGGGTAGGGGATCAGGGCGAGCGCCATGGCGGGCAAATCGCGCTGCTTCGCCGCCCAATGTCAAGTTTCAGCGCGGCAAGGTTACGCTGCCAGCCGTGTTGTCTTAACCTTGTCCACATCCGATATGTCGCTCACCGGAGGTTCCGATGCAGACCGAAAACCCTTTCCTCGATTCCATGGCGAAGCTTTTCACCGACGCAGCGGGTGCCGCCCAAAGCGTGCGGACCGAAGCAGAGACCTTTATGCGCCAGCGGCTGGAGAAGCTCGTCGCCGACATGGATTTCGTGCCGCGCGAAGAGTTCGAGGCCGTCAAAGCGATGGCAGCGAAGGCGCGAAGCGAAAACGAAGCACTCGCCGCGCGCATAGCAGCACTCGAAGAACGGCTTAAGTGATTCATTTGACTCGGAGAATCTGTGGAGAGCGCAAACACTCCAAAAAAGTCGTTAGCGGGACTCTTGTGCGTGCACAAAATGTTGTGTCAGGTTGACCCTCAACTGCTTCGTTTTGCTGTCGAGGAGCGTGGGGATGCCGGTAGTCCACCAAGAAGAAATGAGTTCCGCGCCCCATCCGATCGACCTGCTCGAACGGACGGTGGAAGACAATGGCTGGCCGTTCGAACGCGCCGGCCGTGACGAACTGAATCTCTCCGTCGCCGGCAAGTGGTGCGATCACCATTTCAGCTTCACCTGGCGCGACGATCTCCAGTCGCTTCATCTCTCCAGCGCCTTCGAGATGCGGGTGGCCTCCGACCGCCGCAAGGACGTGGCCGAGCTTCTGATGCTGCTCAACGCGCGGCTCTGGATCGGCCATTTCGATCTCTGGCCGGAGGACGGCCAACTCCTTTTTCGCCACGCCATGATCTTCCCGGATTCGGGCGTCAGTGCCTCGCAATGCGAGGCTCTCCTCAATCTCGCGGTCGAGGCGTGCGAGCATTATTATCCCGCCTTCCAGTTCGTGATCTGGGGCGGCAAATCGGCGGAAGATGCCATCGCCGCAGCGATCCTCGAGTGCCAGGGTCAGGCGTAAAGGGCGGCGGGATCCTCCTCATCGGCGCGGGCCGCATGGGCGGCGCGCTTCTCAAAGGCTGGATCGCGGAGGGCATCGCACCTCTCATCGCCGTCGAACCCAAACCGTCGAAAGAGTTGAAGGCGCTCGCGAAGAAACATCGCGTGCGCCTGCTTGGCGATGTGTGCGAGCTGCCGAAGGCCAAAGTCGCCGCCTGCATCATCGCCATAAAGCCGCAAGTGCTGAAGGACGCGGCGCCAACTCTTAAAAGCATCGCCGAAAGCGGCGCGACGATGATTTCCATTGCGGCGGGAACCACCACCAAATCGCTGGCGAAGGCGTGGGGCGACAATGCCCGCATCGTCCGTTCGATGCCCAATACGCCCGGCGCTATCGGCCGGGGCATCACCGCGATCTACGCCACGCCCAAAGCAACAGCGAAGGATCGCAAGCTGGCGGACAAACTCCTGTCCGCGCTCGGTAAGACCGTTTGGGTGAAGAAGGAAGAGTTGATCGATGCGGCGACTGCCGTGTCGGGTTCGGGGCCGGCTTATGTCTTCCTGCTCGTCGAAGCCATGACCGATGCCGGAATTAAGGAAGGCCTGCCATCTGATGTTGCCGCCAAACTCGCGCGCCAGACAGTGAGTGGGGCAGGGGCGCTGCTCGATGCCGAAAAAACCTCGCCCGCCGAACTCCGCCGCAACGTGACAAGCTCTGGCGGAACGACGGAAGCGGCGTTGAATGTTCTGATGGCGCCCGACGGCTTGCCGAAGTTGATGCAGCGCGCGGTCAATGCCGCCCGCAAACGCGCCCGCGCGTTGGGCCGCTAAACCGGTAGCCGCAACGTCGCGCGCAGTCCGCCCATCGTGGAATCGCCGAGAATCAAATCGCCGCCGTGGGCCCGTGCGATGTCGCGTGCGATGGCCAGGCCAAGTCCCACACCGCCAATCTGGAGATTGCGGCCTTCGTCAAGGCGGTGGAACGGGCGGAACGCTTCTTCGCGGCGTGCCTCGGGAATGCCGGGGCCGTCGTCATCGACGCTGATCTCGACGGATTTGGGGCTGCGCTCCAGTGTGATCCTGGAGTGCTCGCCATATTTCAGCGCATTGTCGATGAGGTTGGTGACGCAGCGTTTGAGCGCGTTTCGCTTGACCATCAACACCACGCGGTCGCCTTCATCGAGCGCAACACGGTCAGCCTCCGCGCCTTCCGCACGGCGCGCGGCTTCGGCTGCATCGCGCAGCAGGAGACGCAGATCGGTGGCCACCGCTTCCTCGCCGCCTTCGCCGCGGGCGAATTGCAGATATTCGTCGAGCATCCGCTCCATGTCGACAATGTCTTCGCGCAATGCTTCCACGTCGGGACTGTCGTCCATCAGTGCCAATTGCAGCTTGATGCGGGTCAGCGGCGTCTTCAGGTCGTGGCTGATGCCCGCCAGCATGTCGGTACGCTGGTGAACATGGCGTTCGATGCGTTCGCGCATGGTGATGAAGGCTTGCGCTGCACGGCGCACTTCAGCCGCGCCATAGGGCTTGAAATCCGGCACGGCGCGGCCCTTGCCGAAACTTTCCGCCGCGCGCGCCAAACGCTCGATGGGTCGCACCTGATTGCGCAGGAAGACCACCGCAATGCCCACCAGCACCAGCGACGATCCGAACATCCAGAGGATGAAGATGTCGGGGCTGGAAACCGTCACGCGGTCGCGCGGCACCAGAAGGCTCAACACCCCGTCATGCACTTCCACGTCGATCTTGATGAGATGTTTGCCGGCACGGGTCACATCGTAGTGCCGCTTTTCGCCGATCTGTTCGGCGATGACGAGTTCCAGCGCATCCTCGATCGTGCTTTGCGAGGCGCGGGGCGGCGGGGGCAGCGTCTTTCCTTTGTCGAAGGCGATCTGATAACGCAGCATCCGCCGCGCCTTGTCGCGCAACACCGGGCGATCCGCAGCCGACGAAGTGTCTTCAAGATTGATCAGGAACGCGACATCGGCCGCCACATCGGCGGCCATGCGCTCTGTGGTCATCTCCAGATGGCGCTCGAAGAAGTAGTAGGAGACGAAGCCCTGCAACAGCACCACCGGTGCCACGATGATGATGAGCGAGCGCCAGAAAAGCCCGCGCGGCAGCAGCCGCTTGAGCGCGCGGAACGGGCGCAGGCGCGGCAGCCGCGCTTTAGGACGCCCGGTCTGGGACAAGGACATATCCGACATTGCGAACCGTCTGAAGATAAAGCGGCATCTTGGGATCTTCTTCGATCTTGCGCCGCAGCCGCGTCACCTGCACGTCGATCGAACGTTCCAGCGCCACACCCAGCCGCACGCACAGGTCGGTGCGGGAAAAGGCGCGGCCCGCGTTGGCCGCGAACAGGCGCAGCAAGGCCGCTTCCGAAGAGGTGAGGTGAACAGGCTTTCCCTTCTTCTGCAGCAGCGCGCGTTCGGGATCGAATACGGCATCGCCCATCCGCACCTCGCGATGCGGCGAACGCGCCACCGGCGTCGTGCGTCTCAGCAAACCTTCCACACGCAACAGCAATTCGCGCGGCTCGAACGGTTTGGCCAGGTAATCGTCCGCGCCCCGCTCCAGCCCCGCGATGCGATGTTCGGGATCGCCCTGCGCCGTCAGCATCAAAATCGGCACGGCAGAGCGGCTGCGAATGTCCTGCGAAAAGTCCAACCCGGATTCGCCCGGCATCATCACATCGAGAATCAGAAGATCGAACGCGATGCTTTTCATCAGCGCGCGCGCCTCGGCCGCATCGGCGGCGACGCTCACCCGCAATCCGTTCTGGGAAAGATAGCGCTGCAACAATGCGCGCAACCGCTCGTCGTCGTCGACGACAAGGATATGCGCGTCTGAATTCTGCGCACTCATGGCGCCGTCCCTTTGCGCCGTTCGTCGGACATCAGCCCCGTGAGCACGCGGCGGAATCCCATCACCGCTTCCGGCCCTGCCTCGCGGAAAGCGCGCACCAATTCGGGGCGCTGGGCCTCCCATTGTGCGGTCACCAACGCCTCGCCCTTATGCGTCAGGCGCAATTGACGCATGCGCCGGTCGCGGGAGGACGGGCGGCGCTCCACATATTCGCCATCGAGCAGATCGTTCAGCACGCGGTTCAAACTCTGTTTGGTGATCTTCAAAAGCGCCAATAAATCCGCGACCGTCAGCCCCGGATGGCGCGCGATGAAATGCAGCGCCCGAGCATGGGCCCGGCCCAACCCTGCGTCATCAAGTTGCGGCGATCCATGCGCCCATACGTTCTGCATCGCGAAGAAAAGCAAATCCAAGCCTTGCTTTAACTCCTCGTCGCGCAAGTATAATGGCGAAACGGCGGGCGGACGCCCGCCTGGCTTTACGTCAGTCATGTTGACTTAATTTACGCTCTGACGGGCTCCAAAACAAGGGTTCCAGGGCAGGTAGAGGATTTGGTTATGGCAGCGCCTTCGGTTCTTCCCTTCGACGACCGTGACGGAACCATCTGGTTCGACGGCGAGTTCGTGCCATGGCGCGAGGCGAAGACCCACGTACTGACGCACGGCCTGCACTATGGTTCCTGCGTGTTCGAAGGCCAGCGCGTCTACAACGCCCGCGTCTATCACCTGGAAGATCACACCGCGCGCCTGTTCAACTCCGCGCGCATCATGGGCATGAAGATTCCCTTCACCGAAGATCAGATCAACGAAGCTTGCAAAGAGCTGATCAAGATCCAGGGCATCGCCGAAGGTTACATGCGCCCCGTCGCCTATCGCGGCAGCGAGATGATGGCCGTGTCGGCACAGCAGACGAAAATCCATGTCGCCATCGCGCTGTGGCAATGGCCGAGCTATTTCGATCCGAAGGAGAAATTGAAGGGCATCCGTCTGGACATCGCCGAATGGCGGCGTCCCGCGCCCGACACTGCACCCAGCCACGCGAAAGCGGCCGGCCTCTACATGATCTGCACCATGTCGAAACACGCCGCCGAAGCCAAAGGCTATGCCGACGCGATGATGCTCGATTATCGTGGGCTGGTGGCGGAAGCGACGGGCGCGAACATGTTCTTCGTGAAGGACGGCAAGCTGCACACCCCGACGCCGGATTGCTTCCTGAACGGAATTACTCGCCAATCCGTGATCGCGCTCGCCCGCGCGCGCCAGATTCCGGTGATCGAACGCCACATCGAACCCGGCGAACTTTCCGGCTTCACCGAATGCTTCATCACCGGTAGCGCCGCCGAAGTGACGCCGGTCTCCGAAATCGGCCCCTATCGCTTCACACCGGGCACGATCACCGAAACGCTGATGAACGACTACAGCGAAGACACGCGGAAAGAAGTGTCGGCGGTGAAGTTGTAATTCTTACCTCCCCCTTGTGGGGAGGTCGTAAAACGCGGAACGCGTTTTACGGGTGGGGGGCCGAAGACAATGACGCACACCGTCCCCCACCCGAAAAATCTTCGCTGCGCTCAGATTTTGTCGACCTCCCCACAAGGGGGAGGTGAGCACGTCATTTTCCTCTGCTCGCGCCCAAGGTGATGAGAAGTTCGTCCAATTGTGCGAACGTCTCGCCGATCCCGTCGGTGTTTCCAGAGGCTTCCTCGAGGGCTTCCTTGGACGGATAGAGGTCGCGCATGACGACCTGCGTCTCGCCGTCTCTTTCTTCAAACGTCACCGTGGTGATGGCTCCGCCTTCACCGCCCTCGTCATTCGACCAGACGAGACGGGCGTTCGGCACAACTTCGATATAGCGGCCGAAGAACGGCATGGGTTGATCTGAGGAAGGATGACGGAACACCAGCCGATATGTGCCGCCCGTGCGAACATCCATCTCGCAGGAAAGAAGAACCATTCCAAGCGACTTCGGCACCCACCAGCGTTGGAAAAGTTCGGCTCTGGTCCACGCCTCAAACACGATGCGTGCCGGTCCGTTGAAGGTTCGCGTGACGGTCATCTCGCGCTCGGACGTCCGTTCCACTGTCGTACGGTTCTCACCCTTTTTTCCTGCGTTCATCGCTCTTCTCCTTCCGTTTCAGTTCCTCGATGACATTGTCCAGTTCGTCGAAGCGTGCGGCCCAAAGCTGGCGATACTTCTCGATCCATGCCGCCTCTTCGGCCAATTGGCGCGTACCCAGCTTGCAGGTCCTCACGCGCCCGATCTTCTCAGTCTTGACGAGTCCCGCCTGTTCCAAAACGCTGACATGCTTCTTCATGCCCGTCAGCGTCATGTGGAACTTCTCAGCCAAGTCCGTAATCGAAGCGTCTGAACGCCCAAGCTGTTCCAGCACGCCGCGCCGGGTGGCGTCCGAGAGCGCGGCAAACGAAGCGTCGAAACGGGATTGGGAATGCTGAACCATATGGTTCAGTATATAGCGCACAGATTGGAGGACTGCAAGGGGAGGCGGACGACGTTTATTTCCAGCGGTCCGCAGCCTTTTCGTCGGACGCGCGTGCTTCGATCCACGCGCTCTGGCCGCCACGGTCCTCGCGCTTCCAGAATGGCGCGCGGGTCTTGAGATAATCCATCAGGAATTCGCACGCCTCGAACGCCGCGCCACGATGTGACGCAGCAACGGCGACCAGCACAATGCGATCGCCGGGCTTCAACCTTCCCACGCGATGGATGATTGTCACGCCCAGAATCGGCCAGCGCTTGTTTGCGTCCTCGACGTGGCTTTTGATCTCGCGCTCGGTCATGCCGGGATAATGTTCGAGCGTCAGCGACGTCAGCTTGTCGTCGCCGCGCACCAACCCGACGAAACTCGCAAGCGCACCCACATTGTTGCTCTCGCTCGCCAGCGCTTCGAGTTCGTCGTTGACGTCGAAGTCTTCGTTCTGGATGCGAATATGCGTGTTCATCCGCCGGTCACCGGAGGAAAAAACGCGACTTCATCTGTCCCTGAAATCGCTGCATCCAGCCCCGCATGTTCCTGATTGACGGCAGCGCGCAAACGCTGGGGATTGCCGAACACGTCTGCATATCCGCCGCCGCGTTTCTCAAGATGCGCGATCAAGTCCTGCACCGTCGCCACGCCCGGCGGGAGGTCGATACGCTCCTCGCCCGTGCCCACCTTTTGCCTGACCCAGGCAAAGTAGACGAGCGTCAAACCGGCTCTCCATGTGTGGCGCGCGCGGGCCGCACATGGGCAAGGCCGGCGCGGAAATAGACGTAGCCTGTGTAAACCGTCAGCGCCGCCGCCAGCCACAACGCACCGTAGGCAAAGGTGCTGTAAGCGGTGGCCGGCGTGCCGGGCACGAAGCCGTTGGCAAGCGGGCGAAGGATCATCGCGCCGATGGCGATCATCTGGATGGCGGTCTTGGCTTTGGCGATTCGCGAGACCGGCACGCTCACATCAACGCCCGCCAAAAATTCCCGCAAGCCTGAAACCAGAATCTCACGCGTCAGAATAATAAGCGCCGGAAACAGCTTGTAGCCGTCGAACACGCCATCGGCGACCAGCATCATCAGCGCCACGCCGACCAATATCTTGTCCGCGATCGGGTCCAGCATCTTGCCGAAATCCGAGCCCGCGCGGAGCTTGCGGGCGGCAAACCCGTCCAGTGCATCGCTCACCCCGGCGAGGCAGAAGATCACAAATGCCGTGATCCGGGCCTGGTCCCCCGCCGTCACCATGGCCAGCACGAACAGCGGCACCAGGGCGATGCGGAACATCGTCAGGATGTTGGGGATGTTGAACATGGTCCGAATTTAGCAAATGAGAGCGGCCCGTCACCCGCCCGGATGGAAGAAATCGAAAATCTTTTTGGCCAGGGTGGCGCTAACACCTTCCACGCTTTCCAGGTCGTTAAGACTGGCCCCGGAAACCGCCCGCGCCGAGCCGAAATGCTGGAGCAGGGCACGCTTGCGCGAGGCCCCGATTCCCCCGATTTCGTCCAGCGGATTGGCCCCGATGGCCTTCGACCGTTTCTTGCGGTGGCTGCCGATGGCGAATCGGTGTGCCTCGTCGCGCAGGCGCTGCAGGTAGTAGAGGACCGGGCTCTTGGGATCGAGGCGGAAGGGCTCGCGGCCTTTCATGTAGAAATGTTCACGGCCTGCATCGCGATCCGGACCCTTCGAGATTCCGACCAGCAGCACGTCCTCGATTCCCTGATCTTCGAGCACGGCCTGCGCCACCGAAAGTTGCCCGGGCCCGCCATCGATCAGCGCGATGTCCGGCCATTTGGCGCGGGCGTCGTCATTGCCGCTTTCCTTCACCAGCCGGGCGAAGCGGCGCGTCAGCACCTCGCGCATCATGCCGTAATCGTCGCCGGGCGTGAGATCGGTCGATTTGATGTTGAACTTGCGGTACTCGCCTTTCTCGAAGCCGTCGGGCCCCGCCACGATCATGCCGCCCAGCGCGTTGGTGCCCTGGATGTGGGAGTTGTCGTACACCTCGATGCGTCGCGGCGGACTTTCGAGGCCGAAGACCTCGCACACACCTTCCAGCAATTCGCGCTGCGCGGAATTTTCGGCCAGCCGCCGCAGCAATTGCTCGCGCGCGTTCTGCATAGCCATTTCCACGATATCGCGCTTCTCGCCGCGCTGCGGCACCGAGATTTCGACCTTGCGTTCGGCGCGCAGCGTGAACGCTTCTTCCAGCAGATGGGAGTTGGGCACGTTTTCCGACAGCAGGATCAGATTGGGCGTCGGCCGCTCGTCGTAGAATTGCCCAACGAAACTTTCGAGCACATCGGCGGTGGAAAGTTCGCGGTCGTGTTTGGGGAAATAGGGCTTGTTGCCCCAGTTCTGGCCAGCGCGGAAGAAAAACACCTGGATACAGGTTTCGCCACCCTGGCTGAACGCCGCGAACACATCGGCATCGGCGAAGGTCGTGGGATTGATGCCCTGATGCGACTGGATCTGGTTCATCGCGCGGATGCGGTCGCGAAACCGCGCCGCGCGTTCGTAATCGAGCGCCTCTGCCGCTTCGTTCATGTCCTTGGCAAGTTCGGCCTGCACCGCGCGCGATTTTCCGTTGAGAAACAGTTCGGCCTCGCGCACCAATTCCGCATAGCCTTCTTTGTCGACGCGGCCCGTGCACGGCGCGCTGCAACGCTTGATCTGGAACAGCAGGCAGGGGCGCGTGCGGGATTCGAACACCGAATCCGAGCACGAGCGCAGCAAGAACGCGCGCTGCAACGTGTTAAGCGTCCGGTTCACCGCGCCCGCGCTCGCAAACGGCCCGAAATAGACGCCCTTGGTCGATTTCGCGCCGCGGTGTTTCAGAAGCTGCGGATATTCGTGGTCTTCGCGCAGCAGAATGTTGGGAAACGATTTGTCGTCGCGGTAGGAAACGTTGTAACGCGGCTTCAACCGCTTGATGAGATTGGATTCCAGCAGAAGCGCTTCGGTTTCCGACGCCGTGGTGACGAAGATCATCTCCGAAGTCTCGGAGATCATCCGCGCGATGCGCTCCGTATGCCCGCCCGATTTGGCGTAAGACGAAACGCGCTTCTTCAAACTCTTCGCCTTGCCGACGTAGAGCACGTTCCCCTTGTCGTCGAGCATGCGATAGACACCCGCCTGATCCGGCAGGTTCTTCAAATAAGCCTGAATACGCGCAGGGCCTTTCGGCGGCGTGGCAGAGGTGTCGTCCATCCGCTCGATATAGGCGTTCGCGCGCGGACCTGCCAAGGAAGAATTTTTGTAGTGCGTTTATTCTTGACAGACGATATTTTTTACACTACATTTAATCATGGAATTCGAGTGGGATCCGGCCAAACGCCTCGCGAACCTCGCAAAGCACGGGTTGGATTTCGAAGATGTTTTGGAGTTCGATTGGGCAAATGCGGCCATACAGATGGACGGGCGCAAGGACTATGGTGAAGTCCGGTTCCGCGCATGGGGGATGTTTGGCGGACGAATGCACAGCGTTGCATTCACGCGCAAGGGCCGAACCCTCCGGATCATCAGTTTTCGCAAAGCCAATTCGACTGAGGTGAAACGCTATGGTCCGTAAAGCAAAACGATCCGTAATCGACGATCCAGACAATCCTGAATGGACGAAGGAGGACTTCCGCACCGCCCGTCCGTTCCTCGAAGTGTTTCCCGAATTCACCGAAGCGGTGAAGAAACTGCGCGGTCGTCCGCGTGCGGAAAATCCCAAGCTGCAGGTCACGCTCCGGCTCGATCCCGAAGTGGTGAATGCCTTCAAGGAAGAAGGCCGGGGCTGGCAAGGCCGGATCAACGAAACGCTGGTGCGCGCGGTGAAACGCAAGCGCGTGAAATAATCTCTAACGCGTCCGCTCGATTTCCACGCCCGCACTTTCCGCGCCGGGCAGAGCATGGAGCTTTTCCACCCGCACCCGCGCGGTCTTCACGCGTGCGTCGTCGAAACAGGCCTGCGCGATGCGTTCGGCCATGGTTTCGGCAAGGTTGATGTGGCCTGCCGCGACCAGCTTGCGGATCTTCTGTTCGATGGTGGCGTAGTCGACCACTTTTTCCAGGCGGTCGCCGACATCGATCACATCTTCCACCGCGAGATCGACATTGATCCGCACCGGCTGCAGCTTTCCCTGTTCGTGGCCGTAGATGCCGATATGGGCGAGCAGTTCCAGATTGCGAATGAAGACGTGGCGAATGCCGCGCGCCGCATCGGCGATGCGCAAAGGTTGGACGTTGGGCACGTTTGTCATCGTCATTCCTTCACGCGCACATCGGGCGTTTGCCAGGCAAGATGCTGTCCCCCGTCCACCGCGAGCATCTGGCCGGTGACGGCAGGCGCCTCCAGAAGATAGCGCACCGCGGCGCAAATGTCGGCGGGGTCCGCACCGTGTCCCAAAAGGGTCGCTTCGCGCTGGCGGTCGAAATCGGCGGGCGACTGGCGCTCGTTCTTCATCGTCGGCCCCGGCCCGACGCCGTTCACCCGCACGCGCGGGCCAAGCGCCTGGGCCAGCGTGGTGTTCAGCCAGTAAAGCCCCGCCTTGCTGAGGCTATAGGAGATGAATTGCGGGGTCGGTTTCAGCACGCGCTGATCGATGATGTTGACAATGGCCCCGCCTTCGTCGCGCGGAACCTGACGCGCAAATTCCTGTGCCAGCACAAACGGCGCGCGCAGGTTCGTCTCGATGTGCTTGTCCCACGAGGCGCGATCGGCGCTGTACCATTCGTCGTTCTCGAAGATCGACGCCGAATTGATCAGCGCGGTGAGGGGCCCCAATTCTTTCGCCGCGCGCGCCACGAGCGTCGAGGTTTCTTCCTCCCGCGAAAGATCGGCCTTCAGCAGCGCAACCTTCGTCCCTGCACTTTTCGCATCGGCTTCGGTCGCGCGCGCTTCTTTTTCCGACGAATTGTAATGGATCGCCACGTTCCAGCCGTGACGCGCCAGGTCGAGCGCAATCGCGCGGCCCAATCGCTTGGCGGCTCCGGTGATAAGGGCGTTTTTCGTAGCCATTCCCCACCTTACCACAAAAAGAGTTTAGCTGACGAAGCCCACCAGTTTCTTCACTTCGTGCATGATGGGCGTCGCGATGGTGCGGGCCTTTTCCGAACCCTTGTGCAGGATGCGGTCGATTTCCGCCTTGTCGCCCATCAGCCGGCGCATTTCCGATTGGATCGGCGAAAGCTTGTCCACCGCCAGATCGGCCAGCGCGTTCTTGAAGGCGGAAAACTGCTGGCCCGCGAATTGCGCGATCACGCTCTCCTGCGAGTCATCTGCCAAAGCGGCATAGATGTTGATCAGGTTCTCCGCTTCCGGCCGGCCTTCCAGTTCTTTCTTCGAAGCGGGCAGGGGAAGGGGATCGGTTTTCGCTTTCCTGATCTTCTGCGCAATCGCATCGGCATCGTCGGTCAGGTTGATGCGCGAGTTGTCGCTTTCATCCGACTTCGACATTTTCTTGGTGCCGTCACGCAGGCTCATCACGCGCGTGGCCGGGCCGGTGATCACCGGTTCCGGCTGCGGAAAGAAATCGGGCGCCTTGAAGTCGTTGTTGAACTTCTGTGCGATGTCGCGGGCGAGTTCGAGGTGCTGTTTCTGGTCTTCGCCCACCGGAACATGTGTCGCCTTGTAAACCAGAATGTCCGCTGCCATCAGCACCGGATAGGTGTAGAGGCCAACGCTGGCGCGTTCCTTGTGCTTGCCGGATTTTTCCTTGAACTGCGTCATGCGGTCGAGCCAGCCAAGCCGCGCTACGCAATTGAACACCCAGGCAAGTTCGGCGTGTTCCGGCACCTGCGCCTGGTTGAAGATCGGCGTGCGCGCGGGGTCGACGCCGGCCGCAATATAGGCGGCCGCCACTTCGCGCGTCGCGTCCGCAAGCTCGCCGGGGTTTTGATAGCCCACATCCTGCGTGATCGCGTGCATGTCCACCACGCAGAAGAGACAATCCATCTCCTTCTGCATCTTCACCCAGTTCTTCAGCGCGCCCAGATAATTGCCCAGGTGCAGCGTGTTGGTCGGCTGCATGCCGGAAAGGACGAGCGGGCGATGCGTGGCGGTCATATGCGAAAAACCTTGTGCGGGCGGGCGTTATGGCCCGTCCGGGGCAGGGGCTTCAAGCCCCCTCGAGCGCCGCCAGGATCGTCTTCTGGACGGCGGCCAGTCTCTCGGGATGGTGGATTTTGTGTCCGAAACCGTCGCGCACATAAAAGGTGTCGAAAGCGCGTTCGCCATAGGTGGCCACGATGGACGACGAAATCGACAGGCTGGAATCGAAGATCGCCCGCGTCACGTCGTAGAGCAGGCCCTGCCGGTCGAGCCCTTCCACTTCGATGACAGTGGCGGTGGCCGACGCGTTGTTGTCGAAATTCACGCGCGGCGTCATGCGGAAAGCGGCGATCCTGCGCCGTCCTTCCTCGCGCTTGGCAAGCGTGGTGCGCAGGTAAAGCTGGCCCGCCAGCGTCTTGGTGATGTTCTCGCGCAACCGCGCGATACGCGCCACATCGCCGAATGGTCCGCCTTCTGCGTCCTGAACCGAAAACACGTCGAGTGCAAAACCGTCGCTCGTCGTGAATGCCTTGGCGTCCACAATCGAGCCGCCCGAAACCGAAATCGCGCCCGCAAGCTGCGAGAACAGCCCCGGATGATCCGGCGTATAGATCGCAATATCGGTGATGGCGCGGAACGCATTGCTCTCTGCGGATAGTGCGAGCAACTCGTGCTTGGCGTCGGCTGCCGCCATCAGCCGCGCGTGGCGCTCTTGCTCTTCCGCGTTGAAGGCAAGCCAATAGGGGTCGTAATGCCGCGACAGCGCGTGCTCGCGCGCAGCTGGTGCAAAATCGCCGAGCCGCTTTTCGAGCACGGCCTTGGCTTCACCCACGCGGGAAGCGCGTGCGGGCGTGGCATCGCCGCCTTGCATTACGTTTTCGGCTTCGTAATAAAGCTCGCGCAGCAACTGGCCTTTCCAGCCGTTCCACACGCCCGGGCCGACCGCGCGAATATCGGCAACCGTCAGGATCAGCAGCAGCCGCAGCATTTCCGGCGATTGCACCGTCGCCACGAAATCGCGCACCGTCTTGGGATCGGAGATGTCGCGCTTCTGCGCCACATCGCTCATCACGAGATGGTTCTTGACCAGCCACACCACCGCATCCACATCGGCCTGTGGCAATCCCCAACGCTTGCATAGGCTGTCGGCAATCGCGCCGCCCACTTCCGAATGATCGCCGGGCAGTCCCTTGGCGATGTCGTGCAGCAGGATCGCGCAATAGAGCACCTCGCGCGATTTGATGCGTTTGATGATGTCGGTCGAAAGCGGGTGCTCGTCTTTCAGGTCGCCATGTTCGATCGCGGCCACATTGCCGACGGCGCGGATCAGATGTTCGTCTACGGTGTAGTGGTGATACATGTTGAACTGCATTAGCCCCACCACGCGCCCGAACTCCGGTACGAACCGGCCGAACACGCCGGCTTCGTTCATGCGGCGCAGCGCGCGTTCGGGATCGCGGCGCGAGGACAGAATGTCGAGAAACACCCTGTTCGCCGCCGGATCGTGGCGCACGTCGTCGGTGATGAGATCGAGCGAACGCGTGATGGTGCGCAGCGCGTCGGGTTGCACATCCACACCCTTTTCATCGGCGATCTGGAAGATACGCAGCATGTTCGCCGGATTGGCCCGGAAGCTGCCCTCGCGCCGGTTGAGGCGGCCATTCTCGACATAGAATTCGTCGTCCGTCGTGCGCGGCTTCAGAAAACCTGGGATCAGTCGCGAAAGCGGCGCCCGCGTTTTTTTGTTCTGCACTTCCAGCGCCGCACAGAAGATACGGGTCAGATCGCCCACATCCTTGGCGACCAGGAAGTAGTCCTTCATGAACGCTTCCACCGCCCGGCGCGGATTGTCGCCGGTGTAACCGAGACGCGGCGCCAGTTCGGGCTGCACGTCGAAGGAAAGACGTTCCTCCGCGCGACCCACGAGGTAATGCAGATGCACGCGCACGTTCCACAAGAACGCTTCCGCCTTCTGGAAGGTCTTGTATTCGTCGCGCGTGAAGACGTTGTGCTCGACGAGATCGGCGGGGTCATCGGCGTGATAGAGATATTTGCCGATCCAATAGAGCGTCTGCAGGTCGCGAAGCCCCCCTTTGCCTTCCTTCACATTCGGTTCGACCAGATACCGGCTTTCGCCCTGGCGCTTGTGGCGTTCGTCGCGTTCGGCAAGTTTTGCCTCCACGAATTCCGCGCCGGTCTTGGCGGCGATGTCGGCCCAGAAGGTCTTGCGCAATTCGCCGTAAAGCGGTTCGTCGCCCCACAAATACCGCGCTTCCAGAAGCGACGTGCGTATCGTGATGTCCTGCTTGGACAGCCGCACGCATTCGCCGAGCGAACGCGTGGCGTGGCCGACCTTCAGCCCAAGGTCCCACAGCATATAGAGAATGAATTCGACAACGCTCTCTGCCCAAGGCGTCTCCTTAAACGGCCGCAGGAACAACAGATCGATGTCCGATCCCGGCGCCAGAAGTCCACGCCCATAGCCGCCGGTGGCAATCACCGACAGGCGTTCCGCTTTGGTCGGGTTTTGCGCGTAGTAGAAATGCTTGGTCGCCAGATCGTAGATGACCTGAATGATCGCATCCTGCAGTTCTGACAGCGCATGCGCCGCCGCAATGCCGGACAGCGCGCCGCTTTCGGTGTGCGTCTTGATGTGCGCACGCACCTCGTTGAACTGGCCCTTGATGAGGTCGAGCGCGCCCTTGCGCAGCTTGGATTGGTCGCCGCTGTCGCGTGCAAGCGCCGTCAGCGCCTGGCGCAAGCCATCGCCGTCCAGCACACAAGCCCGGTCCAGTGCCTCGAAACCCAAGATTCGCTCCTCTGCCCGGCGACCATAGCATGGGGGCCGCCGGGCAAAGGGTGCGTTACGATGTGCCTACATTTTCGGCGCGAGACGGCCCGTTTCTTCGTGGGACAGCCAGCGGTGGACAATGCCGGCAAGCCCGCCTCCCACCAGCGGCGCCACCCAGAACGCCCAAAGCTGCTGCAGCGCCCATGTCCCCTGGTAAATCGCCACCCCCGTCGACCGCGCCGGATTGACCGAGGTGTTGGTCACCGGGATGGAGATGAGGTGGATGAGGGTGAGCGCGAGTCCGATGGCGAGCGGCGCGAAACCCACCGGCGCTTTCTCGGACGTCGAACCCAGGATCACGATCAGGAACATGAAGGTCATCACGACTTCGCAGACGAGTGCCGCCTGCATCGAATAGCCGTGCGGGGAGTGATCGCCGAAACCATTCGATGCAAATCCCGCCGACGCATCGAAACCGGCGGCACCGCTGGCGATGATGTAAAGCACGCCGCCTGCCGCCAACCCGCCAATCACCTGCGCCACCCAATAGGGGATGACCATGGCCGCCGGAAACCGTCCCGCGCTCCACACGCCGAACGTCACTGCCGGATTGAAATGTCCGCCTGAAATATGCCCCAGCGCATAAGCGCCGGTCACAACCGTCAAACCGAAGGCTAACGCCACCCCGGCATACCCGATGCCGAGATCGGGGATGGCTGCCGCCAGCACTGCGCTGCCGCAACCGCCCAATACAAGCCAAAATGTACCGATGAATTCCGCTGCCAATCTACGCGACATGTCCATGATCGAATCTCCCTGAATGGAAATCGCTCATTCGAATGCGAGCGTGGGAGGGATCATACACCTGCAAACGATTCGGCGGCAGTCAGCCTTTGGTCTGATTCCGGGCCCAGTCAAGATAGGCCGCATTGCCCGATTCGATGGGCAGCACGAGGAAGCATGGCACGGTGTAGGGGTGCAGCGGCTTCGCCGTCGCAATAACGTCATCGACAAGCGATTTGCGCGTCTTGATGAAGGCCGCGACCTCCGGTCCAACTTCAAGCTTTCCCTGCCACTCATAAACGCTCGTCATCGGCGGATAGATGTTCACGCATGCGGCAAGCTTTTGCGCGACGAGCATTTCGGCCACGCGCCGCGCGGATGCATCGTCGGGAAAAGTGGAATAGACGAAAACGAATTCGGCCATGGCCTATGTTGTTTCGCCCTCAGAACAAAGTCTAGACTGACCCGACACGGAGGCGGCAATGCGCGCCGGACTTTTGGCTTTCGGGATTTTGCTATCCATGGCCGTTGCAACACCCAGCAATGCCGAACCCGCCGCGGGACGCATCACCGGCATCGGTGGCATCTTCTTCAAGAGCAAGGACCCCAAGGCGCTCGCCGCCTGGTATCGCGACGTCCTCGGCATCGCGGTGGAAGACTGGGGCGGGGCGACGTTGCGTTACGACGCGCCAGGTCATCCGCCGGTCGTCGTCTGGGGGCCGTTCGCGGAGAAGACGGAATACTTCGCGCCGTCGTCTCGCGAATTCATGCTGAACTTTGCGGTCGACGACATGGATGCGTTCCTCGCGCGGATCGAAGCCAAGGGCGTGAAGGTTCTCAAGCGCGATGACAGCGATCCAAGCGGCAAATTCGCCTGGATCGTGGATCCCGATGGGACCAAGATCGAACTCTGGCAGGCAAAATAAAAACGGCGCGGGGTACCCGCGCCGTCTTCGCAAAGTCTGGGCTCCCGCTCCGGTCAGACCAGCTTGAGATTCACCGCCTTCGGCCCGCGCTTGTCAGCTTCGACGTCGAAGGAGATGCGCTGTCCTTCGTTCAGCGTTCTCAGGCCTGCCGCTTCGACGGCGCTGACGTGCACGAACACATCCTTGCCGCCGCCTTCCGGCGCGATGAATCCGAAACCTTTTGCAGAGTTGAAAAACTTGACCTGACCCGTAGTCGCCATGACGGCATTCTCCTGAAAAGCGAAAGTCCACTGCGCACCCCATGCACGCGGTGGTTGTCGAAGCAGCGAGTTGTGAAAAGCTGGTCTGTCCCTCTCGCACCGGGTTTGTTTTGTTTTCCGGTGGCAGCGCAGGGAATGAACGGGCTGGCGCCGCCTCGAACGGCGAAAGGTATAGGCAGTCAGGCGGGGTCTGACAAGCAGGCTACCAGCGTTCGGAAAGCGGGATGTGTCCGGGAACGCCTGCCACGCGAGCAAGCCACGCCTGCACGCGCGGGTAGCGATCCAGCTCGACGCCGCCTTCGCCTGCGCAATGCGTGTAGCCGTAAAGCGCGATGTCGGCGATGGAATAGGCGCCGCCGGCAAACCAATCGTTCTTCGAAAGATGGGTTTCCATCACACCAAGCGCCGCATAACCGTTTTCGATCAGTGTTGGAAGTTGCGGGCGGCGCTTCTCCAGAAGGTCCTTTTGCGCGTACGCAACAAGAAAGCGAACGACGGCGATATAAGGTTCGTGACTGTACTGTTCGAAGAACATCCATTGCAGCATCTGCGCCCGCGCCCATTTGTCCGTGGGCTGAAGATGCGTGCCTTCGGTCAGGTGAAACAGGATCGCACCGGACTCGGCAAGCGTGCGCCCGCCTTCCAGTTCGAGCAGCGGCACACGTCCGTTGGGATTGAGCTTGAGGAAATCCGGCTTGCGGGTTTCGCCCGTCATCAAGGGGTAGTCCTTCAAGGCGATCGGAATGCCCAGTTGCCGCGCAGCCAGCCTGATCTTGTAGCAATTTCCCGACATCTGCATCTGGTGAAGGATCATGGCGTGCTCCTTTTGCGATCACGCACCTTCCCATGATTCCGCCATGCGTGGACGGCGTGACGCCTATGACGGGCGCGTCTCACATGCGCGTTATGACACCGCAGGCGACACGCGCGCCTGCATTGCCTGCAGGCTGGCTGCGATAATCGTCCGCCGCCGCATGGATCACGATCGACGATCCGTCCTTGTCGAACAGCGAACGCTCGCCACGCCGCAGGGTGATGTTCGGATTGAAGATGGAGGCGCGCAAGTTGCCGTTCGCATCGGCGTACTGATTGGTCATGTCGCCGGCGTGCGGGCCGTGCTTGTCCATGAAGCCGTGGTTCTTGGGCACCGGCGAAAAATGGCCGCCCGCGCTTTCGAATTTGGTCTTCACGTCGCACTGGCCGACTGCGTGAATATGAACCCCGTGCGGCCCCGGCTTCAGCCCATGTATGTCGAGTTCGATCAGCACCCCGTGACCGGCCTGGGTAAGTTTGGCGGTGCCGATGGGTTTGCCGTCCAGCCCGATCATCCGGGCATTGGCCATGGGCGGGGAGGCCGCTTCTGCCGTTCCTGCCCCCAGAACCGCCAGTACGGCGGCCACCAGCATCACACGCATCGGTCTCTCCCCCTCGCTTGCGGGAACCCTTATGGTGCCGCGCAAGTTATAGCAGGGGATTTTGCCCGCCCTGCGGGCGAAGCCAAGCCCTATTGGTGCGGAAGATTGTTCAAAAAACATTGGAGGACGGTCATGCGGTTTGTGAATCTGGCGACCTTCGCGGTCGCGGCAGCGGTGCTTTCGGGGGTGGCGATGAATGCCGCCGTGCAGGCCCAGCCCGACACCGAGGAAAAGCCCCTGCCGCATGCCACGCCGCTCCCACCCCCGGATTCTCTTAAGCCGGGCGCCTCTGACGCCGATGACGAAAGCCAGAACCTGCCGCAGGACAAGGCGGTCGCCATGGGCAGCATCACCGTGCTCTGCACCGGCACCGGCTCGTCCAAGGACACCGTGGATTGGCAGAGCTATCCCGTTCGCGTGGAATTCTCGAACGCAGCCGCACAGTTCCTCTCCGGCATGAAAGTGAAACTGAGCGACGGCTCGAACACCGTCGCCCAGTTCACCTGCTGGGCGCCCTGGGTGCTGTTCAAGGCGCCCGCCGGCGGCAACTACAAGCTCACCGCGTCGCTCGCCGGCCGCGCCGATTCGCCGGTGAAGAGTGCCACGTTCGCCATTCCCTCCACGGGCCAAAAGCGCGTCGTGATCGCGTTCCCTGAGATCCAGGCGAACGAATAACGGGAACCACTCATCGCTTCGACCGTTCTTCCCGCAGTACAGGAGAACGGCCGATGCTTTCCCCGCTTGGTTATGCAACGCTCGTGGCGTGTCTGGCGCTTGGCGCAGTTGCCCTGTTGTCGAGCAGCGCTTCTGCTCTGCCGCTCTAGCAACAACGCGCTTCGATCCCGGTTGATTCCCGTCTAGCATGCCGCCTCGCATCCGGGGCGGGGCATGCACGCGACAGCCAGCAATCTCGACGTCTTCTTCCACGTCCGCTTCGTGCTTTCGATGGTGGTCAGCCTGTCGATCGCGCGGCTGCTCACCGGCATGGCGCGGTTCGTACAGCATCCGTCTTACGGCCGGCCGGACATCGTGCATTTCGGCTGGGCGGCGTCGCTGCTCGTTCTGGTGATCCAGTTCTGGTGGTGGGAATTCGGCCTCAACAAGGTGCCGCAATGGACGTTCGATCTCTACGTCTTCATCGTGCTCTATGCGGTGCTGCTCTATTTTCTTTGCGCGCTCATCTTCCCCGACAAGATCGAGGAATATTCCGGCTACGAAGACTATTTCATGTCGCGCCGGAAATGGTTCTTCGGCCTGTTCGCGCTTCAGCAGGTGTTCGATCTGATCGATACGCTCATCAAGGGTCGCGCCCATTTCGACATGCTGGGCCTCGAATACATGGCGCAGGCGCCGATCTATATCGTGCTGTCGATCATCGCGATGTACACGCAGGACCGCCGCTTCCACGTCGCCTTCGTGATCGGCAATCTGCTTTACCAATCCACCTATATCGCGCGCCAATTCCAGGTGTTGTGATCGCCGCAATTGCCTTTATTCGGTCGTGAAAATACCGAAAGGCGGGCTCAACCTCTCATCGTCCGGCGTGACCAGGCCGGGTTGGCCTGCCTGCTTCCCGCCGGCGTTTTCGGGGAGGAGTTCATGCAGCGTCCAATTTCGCACGTTCTCACCACACAGCGTTCGCCGGAGCGCAAGGCGGCATCAGCAGTCGCCGTCGGCGCGCTTCACGTTGCGCTTATCGCAGCATTGCTTGCCGGGCTTGCACCGCCGCTTATCAAAACAATTTCGCATCCCATCGACGTGTTTCTCGTGAAGACAACACAATCGGTCGCCGAGCCGCCCAAGCCCACTGTCACGATGACGGAAGCAACCGTAGACACGGTGCCCCAGCCGCCAAAATGGACAACATCGGACAACAACAATCAGATCACCGTCGCCCACAATGACAACCCGCCGCCTACATCGCCGGGACCGGTTGCGAAGATACTTCCCACCGCGCCCTTGTCGCTGGCGGCGACACACACCACGCCGCCCTATCCGCCGCTGTCGCGCCGTTTGGGCGAGGAGGGCAAGGTAGGTCTTCGCATCTTCATCGCAGCCGATGGACACATCAGCGATGTTCAAGTCGAAAAATCGAGTGGACTTGAGCGCCTCGACGAAGCGGCGCGCGATTGGGTGCGAGCGCATTGGCTCTATCGCCCAGCGACGCGCGAGGGCAAAACCATCGCCGCGCAAACCGAAGCCGTGGTGGTCTTCAATCTCAAAACCGCCCAGCGTTAACAAATGGTGCGCGCGAAGACTTGCTTCGCGCGCATCTTCCGCACCGCACAAATACTATGAAGGCGCGGTCATCTTTGTTTTTTGTGACGGCGAATACACCAAGCGTGATGATTGTGACATCGATTGTCACTCGACTTGCACAGGACTGTGCGCAACCTTGCGTACAAGCATTGGGGGCGGTCGAAGGAGTGACACCCATGCCGACTTACGACATCTGCTACCTCAACGCGGACGATACGCTGGCCGCAAAACTCTCGGCGCTGTGCATCGACGACAAGCAGGCGAAGATTCTTGCCCACGCCATGAAGCTTGCGGGCACAAGAAAAATCGAGGTTTGGGACGGCAAGACGCT
>DATKJT010000029.1:0-9620 GCA_035543495.1 Rhizomicrobium sp.
GGCGTTCAGCCGCTCGGGCCGGTTCAGCACCACCCTTCGGATTTCTCCAATCTCTTCAACGAGTAAGATGTTGCCCGCCGCCATCGCCACGCTCCGGTAATCGCTCCGCCCCGATTAGCCACGATTTCCGCCGCCCCTTGCAACAGTCGCCGTTGACTCCCATATCTGTCATATGTAAGAAATAACTTACATATGAATGTTGGAGATGGCAGTTGCCTTCCACAGGAGATCAGCTTCTTGCCGCTTTGGCCGCGCTCGCCAATCCGCATCGTTTGCGCATTGTCGCCGCGCTCAAAACCGATGGCCGCAACTATGTCAGCCAGCTCGCACGCGAAGTCGGCATCAGCCGTCCGTTGCTGCATCTGCATCTGCAAAAGCTGGAAGAAGCGGGTCTCGTCAAAAGTAAGCTCGAACTCTCCAGCGACGGCAAAGCCCTCAACTATTTCGAGGTCACCGATTTCGGCTTCGAACTTACGCCGGCGGCCATAGCGAAGGCCGCCAAGTCCCTAACCAAATCCGATGAATGAAAGGCGCCCAAAATGTCTGAACATGTCTTCTTTATCACCGTCGGCCTGATCATCAGCACGGTCCTGGCCGTCTTCGGCATGAAATACTGGTCGGCGATGCAACAGGCTCGCTCCCGCATCGAGGACGAAAATGCCTATCGCGCGCTCGCTGAAAAATCGGCTACCGCGCAAACCGAAAATGCGAATTGGCTGGCGCGCATGCAGACCCAGCTTTCGGAACTGAATGCGCGCGTGGCGGCGGTGGAAAAGGTGCTCAAGGCGGTCGAGTAAACCCGGCAGCGCATCTTTGCCGGAGGCTCTGGGGCCTCCGGCGCAATTTTCTTGCCATACGCCACTAGTTTAATCCCCCTCGCGCCGCTCGGCCGGGCTCTCGCATTTGTGCATGTGGCTTCACGAGCTTTTGACACCATATCTTCCTGAAACTGCTGCTTATTGCAGTCCGGCGAAGAACCGGGGGAGTCCATGCGTGCGTTGACAGAAGCCGGCATTCGTTCGCCCGCAGCCGTTGCGGTGGGTGTTGCCGTGACCATTTTGTTCGGCGCCTTCGCGCTCACCTCGCTGCCGATCCAGTTGTTCCCGGATATCGAGCGCCCGCAGATCGGCATCGAAACCGACTGGCGATCCGAAACCCCGCGCGAGGTCGAAGCCCAACTCCTCGAACCGGAAGAAGAAGTGCTGCAAGGCATCCCCGGCCTGCAGCAGATGGATTCCTACGCCAATTCCGGCAGCGGCTATATCAGCCTCACCTTCGCGCTCGGCACGGATATGAAGTCGACGCTGGTGGATGTCATCGGCCGCCTCAACCGCGTGCCGCAATTGCCGCAAGATGCGCAGAAACCTTTCGTACAGCTCGCCAACCAGCAGGATGCGAATGCGACCCTTCTCTGGGTCTTCATGCAGAAGCTGCCGGGCAACAGCCGCGATGTGGATTCCTACGAACGCTTTTTGAAAGACACGGTTGCTCCCCGTCTCGAAGCCATCCCCGGTGTTGGTTCGGCAAACGTCAATGGCGCGAGCGCCGCCGAAGAATTGCAGATCATCTTCGATCCCATGCGCGTGGCGCAGCTCGGGATTCAAATTCCCAAAATGGCTGCCCAGCTGGGTGCTGCGGACGATGCCTCCGGCGGCACCATCGATGTCGGCCGCCACCGTTATCAATTGTCGTTCCGCGGCCGCTATTCGGTCGAGGACATGAAAAACCTCATCCTCGAATGGCGCGACGGCAAACCGATCCGCCTGGGCGATATCGCCGATGTGAAGATCGGCCGCGGCAAGCGCCAGAGTTTCGGCTATCAGGATGGCAACCCGGCCTTGGGCATCCAGATCCTGCGCGGCCCCAACGCCAACGTGCTCGCCACCGTCACCGCCGTTAAAGAGGAACTGAAAAAAATCAACGACACGGTGGCGAAAGAGCAGGGCGTCAAGCTGCAATATTCCTTCGACCCGTCGCATTTCATCGATCAGGCCGTGGGCATGGTCACCTCCGACCTGATCTTCGGCATTTTCCTCGCGGTCGGCGTGCTCTGGTTCTTCATGCGCGAATGGCGGGCAACCGTCATCATCGCCTGTTCCATTCCCATCTGCCTGTTCGCCGTGGTGGTGCTGCTGCAACTTTTCGGGCGCACACTCAATGTCGTCTCGCTTGCCGGATTGGCGTTCGCCACCGGCATGGTGCTCGATGCGGCCATCGTCGCCTTCGAAAACATCCTGCGCCTGCGCGAACGCGGCACGCCTGCTGCCGAAGCCGCCCTCAAAGGCACCGATCAGGTCTGGGGCGCGCTGCTTGCCTCCACCGCCACCAACGTCGCCATCTTCGTGCCGGTGATATTCCTGAAAGACGTGGAAGGTCAATTGTTCGCCGATCTCTCGCTCACCATCGCCGCATCGGTGCTGGTCTCGCTGATTGTCGCTGTCACCGTGATCCCGGTGCTTTCGGTGCTGTTCCTGAAAACGCGCCCCAAGATCGCCGAACTCACCAATGTCTGGCGCCGCATGACCGATTACATCATGGCGATCACCGATACACCGCGAAAACGCGCCTTGTGGATTGGCGGTCTCATCGGCTTCTCTGTCATTGGCACATGGCTGCTGCTTCCCAGCGTTCATTACCTGCCGCAGGTCAAACGCGCGGCCGTCGATGCTTTCATGCAATATCCGGCAGGCAACACGGTCGATTTCGCCGACAATGAAATCGCCAAACCCATCATCCGGCGTCTCACGCCTTATATGAAAGGCGAGAAGAAGCCCGAACTTCTCAACTGGTACATCAAGCTCGATGGCCCCGGTTACATGGATATGGCCGTGCGCGTGAAAGACGACCGCGACCTGAAGAAGATGGAAGGTATCGTCCGCAACGAAATCCTGAAGGATTTGCCGGATACGCAAAGTTTCGCCGCCATCGGCAATCTGTTCGGCGGTTTCGATGAAGGCGGCGGCGTTTCCATCAACATCCAGTCCAACGATCCTGCCGCCATGCGCGCCGCCGCCAAGAAGGGCTTCGAACTGCTGACGCAGAAATTCCCCACGGCCATCGTCAATCCGCAGCCGTCGCTCGATTTCGACCAGCCGCAATTGAAGATCACGCCGAACGACCGCGCCATCACCGAAGCCGGCTGGTCGCGGCCCGATGTCGCCAACATCACGCAGGCGTTGGGCGAAGGCTTGTATGTCGGCCAGCGCTACGATGGCGAAAAGCAGCTCTACCTGATCCTCAAATCCACGCCGCTCTCATCGCCGGAAGCGCTTGGCGGCGCGCCGCTCGCAACGCCCACCGGCAATGTAATGACCTATGGCCAGCTCTCCGACGTGCGCCAGACGCTCGCCGCCAGCGGCATCTATCGTCTGGATCGCCGCCGCACCATCGCGCTCAACATCCAGCCGCCGGAAGGCATGGCGCTACAAGACGCGATGCACAAGATCCGCACCGAGATCGAACCCGAAATCCGCAAATTGCTGCCGTCGGACGGCACCGTGACCTATGGCGCGGCCGCCAACCATCTCGACAACGCGCTGTGGAACATGGGCAAGAACTTCGCGCTCGCCGTGCTGATCCTTTTCCTCATCATGGCCGCATTGTTCAAATCGGTGTGGGATGCGGCGATTGCCACCATCGCGCTGCCGCTCGGTACCGTCGGCGGCATGCTGGCGCTTCAGATCCTCGGCCTTTTCGTGTTCCAGCCGCTCGACCTGCTCACCATGATCGGCTTCATCATCGTGCTGGGTCTGGTGGTCAACAACACCATTCTGCTCGTCGCCCGCACGCGGCAGGCCGAAGCCGAAGGCATGAGCCGTGTGGATGCCGTCCGCTCCAGCCTCGAAACCCGCCTGCGCCCCATCTTTTCCTCAACACTCACCGCGATCTTCGGCATGCTCCCGCTCGTCATCGTTCCGGGCGCGGGCGCGGAGATCTACCGCGGTTTGGGGGCGGTCATCGTCGGTGGTATTCTCGTCAGCCACCTGTTCACGCTTGTGCTGATGCCCGCCATGTTGCGGCTCGGCGAAAAACCAATGGCGCTGCGTCAGGCGCCCATGACACCGGCAAGGCAGGCCGCATGAAAATGTTTCGCGCAAGACTGTTCGCAACGATCACGCTGGCAGGTTTCGTCACCGCCGCCATGGCGCAAGCCTCCGGCGATCCCGCACCCGTTTCGGTTTCGACCGCGCGCATGGTGCGCATGGCCCCGCAGGTGGCGCTGCCCGGAACGGTCGTTTCGCGCAACGACTCCAAGCTGGCATCCGAAGTCGAAGGCAGGGTCGCCTGGGTGGCCGATGTGGGCGACGTGGTGAAGAAGGGCGATGTCATCGCGCGTCTCGACAAATCCATGGTGTCGATGCAACTCGCCTCCGACAGCGCCAACGTCAATCGCCTCGGTGCGTCGCTGCGTTACGACAGCGCGCAGGCCGCCCGCATGAAAAATCTGATGGATCAGAACGCCATCGCCAAGAGCACCAGCGATCAGGCCGCTTCGCAGCGCGACGTCACGGCCGCGGAGCTGAGCCAGGCCCGCGCCCAGTTGAGCCGTACCCGCTACCAATACGACCACAGCGAAATCCGCGCGCCGTTCTCCGGCCGCGTCGTCTCGCGCCTCATACAGGCCGGCGAATATGCGACCGCGGGCAAGGAAATCGTCCGTCTCGTCGATACCGAAAACATCGAAGTCAAAACCCAGACACCCATCGACAATGCGGATTACCTGCGCGAAGGCATGCCGGTCACGGTGGACGTGGGCCATAAACACGTCCTCGCCAAAGTGCGCACCGTCGTGCCCGTGGGCGATGAAGCCAGCCGCACCATCGAAGTCCGTCTCACCCTGAAACCCGGCGATGCCTTGGTCGGCGATGCCGCGAAAGTCTTCATCCCATCCGCCGTCGCCCGCAACGTGCTCGCCGTCCCGCGCGATGCGCTCGTCCTGCGCGAAGACAACACCTATATCTTCAAGGTCGGCCCCAAGAGCGTCGCCCAACGCATCGCCATCGAAACCGGCAGCGAAGACGGCTCGCTGGTCGAAGTGCGCGGCCCCATCCAACCCGGCGACAAAGTCATCGTCCGCGGCGCCGAACGCCTGGAGACGGGGCAGAAGGTAAAAGCGAAGCTGGCGAGCTAAGCTTCCGCCACGCAATCGGCTTCGATCGCGCCCAGCCTGTCGATCTCGCAGCGCACTCTGTCTCCCGGCTTCATCCATCCCGGCGGACTCATCGCCATTCCCACGCCGCCCGGCGTGCCAGTGAAAATCAGATCGCCCGGCTCCAATGTCATCGCCTGCGAAAGATAGGCGATCTGGTCCCACAGATCGAACACGAAGTTTTTCGTATTCGAATCCTGCCGCTTCTCGCCATTCAGGAAACACCGCACGCCCAGCGAATGCGGATCGCCGGCTTCGTCCGCCGTCGTGATCCACGGCCCGAACGGGGCATGCGTATCGAACGATTTTCCCAGCATCCATTGCGGCGTGAAATTCTGCCAGTCGCGCACCGACACGTCGTTGCCCGTGCAATAGCCGAACACCGCATCGCGCGCGTCTTCGCGCGAGATATGCCGCCCGCCGCGTCCGATCACCGCGACCAGTTCCACCTCATAATCCACCTGCGAGGAAACCTTCGGTATCTGGATCGGATCGAACGGCCCGTTGACCGCCGTCGTATGCTTGCAGAACCACACCTGTTTCGTGGGCATGTCGCGGCCCATCTCGCGAATGTGGTCGGCATAGTTGAGCCCGATCGCCAGAATCTTTCCCGGACGCGGAATGGGCGCCTTCAACTTCACACTCGAAAGCGGCACGGCACCCACGCGCGCCTGCGCGATCTTCTTCATCTCTTTCTCAAACACGTCCCAGCGCGCAACCAGATCGAGCATCCCGTTTCCGCGCGTCACGGGCACGATCTCTTCCCCCGTCACGATGCCCACTTGAGGCCCGGTCTTTCCTTCGAACGTCGCGAGTTTCATGTCCGCTCACCAATAAAATGTCTGGCCGCAGCATAGGCCGCGACGCCCACGCCGTCCACGCAACAAAATTTCGGCCGTCGAAAATCTCGCTGCGACGCTGATAAGCTTTTCCCACTTCGCGTGTCTCCATAAGTGAAGTCCCACACTGAACCTCGAAGGGGAGGGCAGCGAGCCGGGATGACGGAAACGTCTGGACCCCATCGTGACGGCGTCAATTCGCAAATGGCGGATGGTATCGGCACGTCCGGTCTGAAGGCGTGGTTTGTCCGCGAGGTATTGCCGTTGGAAGCCGTGTTGACACAGTTCCTGCGTCACAACTGGCGTGACCAGAGTGACATCGAAGACCTGCTGCACGATGTCTATGCACGGGTTTACGACGCCGCCCGCCGCCAGCTTCCAGATAATCCCAAGGCCTTCGTCTTCACCGTCGCACGCAACCTGCTTAGCAACCGCATCCGCGAACGCGCGGTGATTCCGATAGAAGCGGTTTCCGATCTCGATGCGCTGAACATCGCCATCGAAACCCCCGGCCCCGAACGCAGCGCGATCGCCCGCGACGAGCTGCGCCACTTAAGTGCGGCGATCGAAAAACTCCCGCCGCGCGGCCGCGAAGTCGTCCTCATGCGCCGCGTCGAAGGCTTGTCGCGCGCCGAAATCGCGGCCCGCATGGGCATCAGCGAAGATGCTGTCTCTGTGCACCTCAGCCGCGCGATGGATGCGCTTGCCGCCATCCTGTTGAGCGAGCCGCCGGAAAAGGCAGGCCGCCCATGACCGCGCTGAAAGACATCCGTGCCGAAGCCGCAAGCTGGCTCGAACGCCGCCAGCGCAGCGATTGGAGCGAGCAAGACACCACCGCACTCGATGCCTGGCTCGCCGCCGATCCCGCCAACGCGGTCGCCTATTATCGCATCGAATTCGCCTGGCAACGCACCGAACGCCTCGCCGCGCTGCGCCCGCCGCAACCCAAGGCCGGATCGCTGCCCTCCAGATTCAGAACCGCCTTCACACGTTCCGCCGCCGTCGTTGCAGTCGCAGCGATTGCCGGCACAGCCTTTTATCTCGCCACGCGCGATCCCGGCACCGAGACCTACGCCACCAACGTCGGCAGCCGCAAAACGCTTTCGTTGCCGGACGGTTCGCAGATCGAGCTCAACACCAATACGATCCTTCGCATCTCGAAAGCGGACAACCGCCGCATCTGGCTCGACCGTGGCGAGGCTTTTTTCCAGGTCGTTCACAATCCCAACCATCCTTTCACGGTCGATATTGGCCAGCGCCGCATCACCGATCTCGGCACCAAATTCGACGTCCGCCACGACGAAACGCATCTGAAGATATCGGTGCTCGAAGGCAGCGTCAGCCTCGCCTCCAAAACGGACAACACGCAGTCCCTCATCCTCACGCGCGGCGACAGCGTCATCGGCAGCGGCAATTCGCTGAAGGTGAAGAACGCGCCGCCGCAACTGGTGACCGACGAGCTCGGCTGGCGCCGCGGCGTGCTGGTGTTCGACAACATCACGCTCGCCGAAGCCGCCTCCGAATTCAACCGCTACACCGAGAACAAGATCGTCGTCGGCGATCCCAAAGCCGCCAACCTTCGCATCGTCGGCACATTCCCGACAGACGGCGTGGAAGGCTTCCTCGACGTCGCCAAACACATCCTCAAAGTCCGCGTCGAACACCGCGGCAACCAGACCGTGATCTCACACTAACGCCAAACATCAAAGCCCGCAGGGATTTACAGGGGGGAACATGAACCGCATCACCAAATCGCTACTGGCAGGCACCGCCATCGCGACAATCGCCGCCACAAATGCCATAGCCGCCAATTTCTCCGTTCCCGCGGGCGATCTCAAAACCGCGCTCGATGCCTTCTCCAAACAATCCGGCGTCTCGCTCATGGTCTCCGCCGACATCCTGAAAGGCGCGCGCACCAACGGCGTCACCGGCGATCTTCCCGCAGGCGACGCACTCACCCGCCTTCTCAAAGGCACCGGCTTCGAAATCTACCGCAGCCCGACGGGCGCGCTGGGCGTGATGCGCGGCGAACAATCGAGCGATGCCGCCGAAGCCCTGCAACCGATGAAGCTCGCGCAAGCAGCGCCGTCACGCGCCGCGGTGGAAACGGTAACGGTGACGTCGTCGAAACTGGGCGGCGCGGACGTTCAATCGATCCCGATCTCCATCACAGCACTCAGCCAGGAGCAACTCACCGCCACGCAAACCGCAGGCGGCCCCGATCTGGTGAAGCAGGTCCCGAACCTCACGTTTTCCAAAACAAACTTCACAGGCTACAACATTCAGGTTCGCGGTATTGGCACACAGGCCATCTCGGTCACCACCGATCCTGCCGTTGCCGTTGCGTTGAATGACATTCCCTTCATACGCAACCATTTCTTCGAACAGGAATTTTACGACCTCGGCCAGGCCGAAGTGCTGCGCGGTCCGCAAGGCACCCTCTATGGGCGCAACGCCACCGCAGGCGTGGTGAACCTCGTCACCGCCAAGCCGAGCGATCAATTCGAAGCGATGGCCAGCGGCGAAGTCGGCAGTTATCACCAGAAGCGCTTCGAAGGCATGGTCAACCTTCCCATCGTCGATGATCGCGTGGACTTGCGCATCGCGGGCGAGTGGACCAAGCGCCAGGGCTATTCGTTCAACGCGCTCAACAACCAGCGCATCGATGGCCGCGACCTGTGGTCGGGCCGCGTCACACTGGCGCTCAAGCCTATCGAGAATTTCCAAGCCACGATCATGTGGGAGCACTTCGCGGAAAACGACGACCGCATGCGCACAGCCAAACAGCTCTGTAAAACCGCGCCGGTCCCGCCTTACATCGACGGCGCATCCACCAGCGGCGGCTACGGCATTGCGGCCTATGTCCCGAACCACTATCTGAGCCAGGGCTGCGAGCTGACGTCGCTCTATTCCAGCAATGCCTTTCAAGTGCCGAACGGCATTTCGCTGCCATATTACTCCGCGCTTTCTGGTGTCGAAGTTCCAGTGAACACCGATATCAATTTCGACCCTTATGCCAGCACCACTCAATCGACCAATCTCCGTGTGATCGAAACAGCGTTCAATCCTATCTATAGGGCAAAGAACGATACGGTGGAGATCAATGCCGACTATACGCTGTCGCCGCAGCTGACGTTCACATCGCAAACCGGATTCAACAACGACTTCCTCTGGTCGACCGAAGACTATAACAGATTCAACACCTCGCCCGGCGTGTTCCAGCCGAACGGCAAGCTTGGTACGACAGATGCCAATGGCGTGTTCTGCGATCCGCAACTCGGATGCAGCGACAGGCTCGTTGCGCAAGATCTTTCCACCGAGCATGCCTGGCAACTCAGCCAGGAGTTTCGCCTCGCATCCCATTACAGCGGGCCGCTGAACTTCAGCGTGGGCGGCAACTACCTGCACTACGAAACGGAAGAGAATTATTACGTTTTCATCAACTCGCTCACGCTGGCCTCGTATACCTGGAATCACAATGTCGTGGGCATCCTACAGACGCAGCCCTGGATGCCCGGAGTTTCGGACAATTCGAATTGCTTGGTCGGCGGCTTTCACGAACCAAATCCGTTTATCAACACCAAGCTTGGCGTCGAAGGGGAGATGGCATGCCAGTATCTCGATCCCAACCC
>DATKJT010000030.1:0-28201 GCA_035543495.1 Rhizomicrobium sp.
GCGGAACGCGTTTTACGGGCGGGGGGCCGAATACAATGACGATCATCGTCCCCCACCCGAAAAATCTTTCGCTGCGCTCGAGATTTGTTCGACCTCCCCACAAGGGGGAGGTAAGAACTATGTCCCGATATTCTTCTTCAGAAACGCTTCCAATTCCTTCAGCATCTGGATGCGCGTGCTGGCGAAGTTCAGATAGTGATCTTCGCCGGTGACGCGCACGAACTGGACGTCTTTGTGGGCTTGCTGAAGCGCGTCGTATTCGATCTGGCTCTGCTTGATGCGCACCGTGGTGTCGCCTTCGCCGTGCATCAGCAGGATCGGGCATTTCACGCGGTCGGCATGCAGTGCGGGGGACGTTTCTTTCAGCTTGTCGGCATCGTCCCAATCGCTGCCGATGCGGGATTTCCAGAAGGAACTGCTTTGCGAATCCTGGCCGGTGTCGCTTCTCTGGGTGAACATGAATTCGTTGAGATCGGAGACGCCGGCAAAGCTCATGGCGCAGGCATAGAGGTCCGGCGTGAAGGTGGCGCCCGCGAGTGCTGCGTAACCGCCGTAACTCGCGCCCACGATGCAGATTCGCTTCGGATCGGCGATGCCGTCGGCTATCATTTTTTTCACGCCGTCGGTGATGTCGTCCTGCATTTTCAGGCCCCATTGATGCAGGCCCGCCTGGGTGAATTTGCGGCCGTAGCCCTTTGAGCCGCGATAGTTCGGTTGCAGCACCGCATAACCGCGGTTGGCGAGGAATTGCGCCCACCAGTCGAAGCCAACGATGTCGCGCGCGTCAGGTCCACCGTGAGGCATGATGACGGTGGGAAGGTTCTTCGCCTCCCTGTTTGGCGGCAAGGTGAGATAGGCGGGAATTTCGAGGCCGTCGCGCGCTTTGTAAGGATACGGCTTCATTTCGCCGAGATCGGATTGCGCGAGTTGCGGATAGGCCGAGGCGATTTCCGTGGCGTTGTGCGTCGTGCGATCCAGGAAATAGTAGGTCGGCGGCAGGCGCGGGCCCTGCACGGCGACGATTACGCGATCCTTCGCCTTGTCCATCGAAGTGGCGTGAACCGACAAACCTGGGAAAGACTTTTGCAGGCCCGCCTCCAACGCCTGATTTTCCGGGCTGAAATAGCGGTATTCGTATTGGTCGGCGGCGTACATCGCGCCGATCACGCGGCCGGTCCATTCGTCCTTGATGGGCTGCATTACGTCGTATCTGGGATCGGCGAAGAGGATTTCGGTTTCGTTGCCGGTGGCGATGTCGTGGCGGATGAGCGCGGTGGTATCGCGATTGTCGTGGCGCAGCAGCGCGATGGCCTTGCCGTCTTCGGTGAGGCCGACGGCGCCCGCGCCGTTGTCCGCTTCCGCATCGTATTGGCCGGAAGGTTTCCATTCGCCGTGATCGTAGATCAGCAGTTCGTGGCGTAGCGGGCGCAAGCTGAGCTCGAGGCGGGCAACGAGATTGCCGTGACCATCGGTTATCCAGTCGGCGGTTTTGTAGTCGCCCGACGCATAGATATGGCCTTCGCCGGTTTCGAGATTGACCTTCAACAGGTCCATGCGGAAGTTTTCGTAAGGATCGTAATATTCGTAGTAGCTCTTGAACACGATGTTCTTCAGGAACAGCGGCATCAGGATGGAATTGGGATCGTCGAGATTCTTGTCGACGATATAGACGTCGTCGGTGTTGTTGCGCAGGCTGGGAAAGTTTTTCAGCAGCACCACGAGATCGCCACCATCGGCCTTCACCGCGATGGAGCGTTCCCAGGTGCGGATGCGGTTGTCGCCATAGACGCGCTCGTTTGTCTTGAGGCGGATGAGAAGGCGGTCGTTCTTGCCCCAGTCGATGGAATCGACCGTTCCTTCGCCGGACGGAACGATGACGGGTTTGGTGCCCGGCGGCGCGCCTACCTTGTAGATGACGGCGGCCGGTTTGCCGTCGAGCGCCTGGATGGCGGCGAAATGCTGGCCGTCCGGGGCGATCTTGGCTTGAGACAGGTTCGGCAGGGAGCCGAAGGCCTCGACCGGCGGATTGGCAAACGCCGGGGTTGCGAGCAAAGCCGCAACGGCAATGACAATGTTACGCAAAGTACGTGCGTTCCCGAATGTTTCCTCAGCCCCTGTATGTTCAGTTTAGGATGATGCGCGGCTCGCGGTCTAGTTGTGATTCAACCGCCCATCTTCTTGTCCACACCGTCGATCTTCAGCGTGGAGGTGACGGCGGCGATGACACCGTAGGGCGTGTTGGCCCAGACGCGCAGGGGGACGACGAAATTGTGGCCGCCGGCGGCGGGGAAGGTGACGACCCAGGCGTGCAGGACGGGAAAGCTTGAATTTGTATCGAGCACCTTCTGGCTGAAGCCCGCGATCTGATTGTAGCGCGCGGTGCATTGGATGGCCGGGCCTTTGTAGAGGCCGTTGTCCATGTCGACCGTCGTGTCCTTTTCCTTTTTCACTTCGATGTCGTAACGGCGACGGCCGTCGAACACGGGAGCCACCACATCGCACGGATTTTTGGCATCGCCGCCGATGCCGGAAGCGACATAGAGAATCGCGCTCACCGGATCGTAAGTGTTTTTCTGCTGTTCGGGCGTGATGGGGTGATCGTGCAGCGTGTAGGTGGGCACGGCATAAATGCGGATGTCGCCGCCCGGTTCGTAGGTCAGCGAGACCTGTTGCTTGCTGTCCTTCTTCGTAGTGAAGGAATCATAGAGCGACGGTTGCAAGCGGTTGCCGAGGATCTCGCCGTTCGATGTTGCCTGGATGCGCGCCTGCCAGAAGGCGTTGACGATGCCCGAGGTCTCAAGGTTCGAAACCGCGTGATACTGGTTGCCGCGGATGGTGGCGTCGAGATCGACTTTGCCGAGGCCGATGCCGCCCGCATAAAGGTTCATCGCCATGGCGATGCGGGAGGAAGGGGCAGCCGACTCATCGTCCGCGCCTTCGCCGCCGGCGGCATGGGCCATGGCGGGCAGGCCGATCAGGAACAACGTGAATGCTGCACGGGCCAGGGCCATGAACGAAACTCCGAAAGGCGCGGGGACGGAACGAAATTGCTTTGCCATCATGGCCCGATTATGACGCGTCGGGCACCATGACGAAACTGGGCGAAATGGACGAGTTGGCGAACGCGGTCGCATCCGGCGACCGGCGGGCGCTGGCGCGCGCCATCACGCTGATTGAGTCCACGAAAGCCAGCGATCAGGCGAAAGCTGAACAGGTTCTGACGGCTTTGTTGCCGCGATCGGGGGGAAGTTTTCGCATCGGCATTTCCGGCGCGCCGGGTGCGGGCAAATCGACGTTCATCGAAGCCTTCGGAACATATCTGACCGGGCAGGGGCACAAGGTGGCGGTGCTGGCCATCGATCCGTCCTCGCGACGGTCCGGCGGATCGATTCTCGGCGACAAGACACGCATGGAACAGCTGTCGCGCGATCCGGGCGCGTTCATCCGGCCTTCGCCTGCGGGGACGACTCTCGGTGGCGTCGCGCGGCGCACGCGCGAGACGATGCTGTTGGCCGAAGCGGCGGGGTTCGATGTGGTGATCGTGGAAACGGTTGGCGTTGGGCAATCCGAAACCGCGGTTGCCGACATGACCGATCTGTTCGTGCTATTGCAGAGCCCCGGCGGAGGCGACGATCTGCAAGGCATCAAGCGCGGCGTGATGGAATTGGCTGACATTCTTGTCGTCACAAAAGCCGATGGCGATCTGATTCCGGCGGCGAATCGCGCAGCGGCGGATTACAAGATGGCCCTGCATTTGATGCGGCCAAAGCACGAAGGATTGCCCGCAAACGTGCTCACCGTGTCATCTTTGGAGGGCAAAGGCATCGCCGAAGCTTGGATAGCCATGACTAGCTTTCATGACAGCCTTGCGAAAGACGGTCGCATCCAGCGTTTGCGCGCAGATCAATCCAGGCGCTGGTTCTGGAATGAGGTGCAGACCATTCTGAACGAAGAATTGCTCGCACATCATGGACTTAGGGAAGACGTTAAGAAGTTGGAAAGCGCCGTTATCACGGGCAAATCGCTTCCCTATGCGGCAGCAAGTACACTGTTTCGCCGCATTCTGAAGGTTGACGCGGGCGACACGAAACACTAACTGCCCGGTTGTCACTGACAGCGCGTGACATCCGCGCATCGGCCTTTTGAGTCGCAGTGGACGCTCATTTTCACATTCGTGTTTGGAATTGGCGATGGATACAAATGGCGATTGGGCCGCCGGCCCAAGCGACGCACTGCCGACGATGCATATCGATCGCGAGGTTTCGTTGACGAAACCGGCGACGATCAAGACGTATGACTATTGGCGTGCACGCCGCGGCAATCGGGTCGTTCCGCTGCGCAAAGACATCCATCCGAGGGATTTGAAGGCATATATCGGCCAGGTCGGTCTCATCGAGGTCAAGGAAACCGACAAGGGCGTCGACTATATGGTGCGGCTTGCAGGGACCAGGCTCGAAGAGGTGATGGGCCCCATCACGGGCAAGCTGTTTTCCGAGTGCCTGCCGTCCGCGATCGAAGCCCGCTGGCGGATGGTTTGCGACGAGGTATGCCGTTCCGGAGGGCCCCTGAGCGTTTCGGGCCAAGTCGCACATGAGCGGCGATTCTGGCTGCAGGCGGAGGTTTTTGTGGGGCCTCTGGCCGATGAGAACGGCAAAATAACCCAGCTTTTACTGGGGGCTGAGACCTGGTCCGCTTCGGCGGGGGCGCCCGAGAAGGTCCCGGCTTGACCCGATGCGCCCATGCCCTTATGAGGGCGCCTCTTTTTGACGAGCTAAGCCCATGTCCCGCCGCTGCGAATTGACCGGAAAAGGCCTCCTGGTTGGCAACAATGTCAGCCACGCCAACAACAAGACCAAGCGGGTCTACCGCCCGAATCTGCAAACCATCTCGCTGGCGAGCGATGCGCTGGGCGCGAGCTACAAGCTGCGCATCTCCATGAACGCGCTGCGCACGATCGACCGCAATGGCGGCCTCGACGTCTTCCTGATGAAGGCCGACGAGAAGAAACTGAGCGTGAAGGCCCTGCGCCTGAAGCGCCAGATCGTGAAGAAGCTGGCTGAGAAACAAGCGGCTTAAGTTTTCTTCTTACCTCCCCCTTGTGGGGAGGTCGGAAAACGCGGAGCGTTTTACGGGTGGGGAGCCGCTCTCAGTAACATCCACCGTCCCCCACCCGAAAAATCTCTCGCTGCGCTCAAGATTTGTTCGACCTCCCCGCAAGGGGGAGGTGAGAAAAACTACGCCGCCTTGCGTCTCAACTTCCGCATCGGGCCGGCGCGGTGTCCCTTGCCGTGGCTCATGATTGCCTTTTCTTCGGCGAACAGCGAGATCAGCTGTTCCGTCATCGCGCCGCCGAGTTGCTCGGCGTCGACGATGGTGACGGCGCGGCGATAATAGCGCGTGACGTCGTGGCCGATGCCGATGGCGGTGAGTTCGACGTCCGACTTCGCTTCGATGTCGTCGATCACATGGCGCAGATGGCGTTCGAGGTAGTTGCCCGCGTTCACCGACAGGGTTGAATCGTCCACCGGTGCGCCGTCGGAGATCACCATCAGGATCTTGCGTTGTTCGGGGCGGTTGGCGATGCGGTTGTGCGCCCACATCAACGCTTCGCCGTCGATGTTTTCCTTGAGCAAACCTTCGCGCATCATCAGGCCGAGGTTCTTGCGCGCGCGCCGCCACGGTTCGTCGGCGGCCTTGTAGACGATGTGGCGCAGATCGTTCAGGCGGCCGGGATGGGCGGGCTTGCCCTCGGCGATCCATTTCTCGCGGGACTGGCCGCCTTTCCAGGCGCGCGTGGTGAAGCCCAGGATTTCGGTTTTCACGGCGCAGCGTTCCAGCGTGCGCGCAAGAATATCGGCGCACATCGCAGCCACCATGATGGGCCGCCCGCGCATCGAACCGGAATTGTCGAGCAGCAACGTGACCACCGTATCGCGGAAGGTCATGTCCTTCTCTTGCTTGAACGACAGCGGATACATGGGGTCGATGATGATGCGCGGCAGGCGCGAGGTATCGAGCAGCCCTTCTTCCAGATCGAAATCCCACGAACGGTTCTGCTGCGCCATCAACAGGCGTTGCAGCTTGTTGGCGAGCCGCGAGACGACGCCTTGCATCGCCTGAAGCTGCTGGTCGAGGAAGTTGCGCAGGCGCGTGAGTTCTTCGGCGTCGCAGAGGTCGGGCGCTTCGATTTCTTCGTCGAATTGCGCGGTGAAGCTGCGATAGCCCCATTGTTCCTGATCGGAGAAGGGCAGTTCGGGGCGCCAGGGACGCGTACCTTCCTCCGGTTCCTGCGCATCGGACATGTCTTCCGATTGCTCGGTGCGCATTTCGGTGGTGGTTTCGTCGCCTTCTTCGCCCTCGGCATCGGAGAGTTCGGCTTCGGCCTGTTCGCTCGTTTCCTGCGACTCGCCACCTTCCTGGCTCTCGGGTTCGCCTTCGCCGGAGTCGTCCGAATTTTCTTCGGCGTCTGCGGCGTTCTCGTCGCTGAAATTCAGATCCTTGAGGATCGTGCGGGTGAGTTTGGCGAACGCCTTCTGGTCGCGCAGCACGTCGCCCAGTTTGGCGAAATCCTTGGCCGCGCGTTCTTCGACGAACGGACGCCACAGATCGACGGCGGTCTTTGCGTTTTCGGGGGGCACTTCGCCGGTCAGTTTCTCGCGCACCAGCAAACCGATCACGTCCGCCAGTGGCGCATCGGCGCGAGTGCGGACTTTGGCGAGGCCGCGCTGGTTGACGCGCGCTTCGACGCCTGCGGAAAGGTTTTGCGCCACGCCCTTCATCGCGAGCGACCCAATGGCTTCAACGCGTGCCTGTTCGGCGGCTTCGAAGATCGCGGCGGCATCCGGCGATTGCGGCCGGTATTGATCGTGAATCTTGTCTTCGTGATAGGCGCGGCGCAGCGCATAGGCATCGCCTGCGCCGCGCACCACCGCCACTTCGTTCGGCGGCAGATTGCGCGAGGGAAGCGGCAGGCGCGCTTTCGGGCCTTTCAGCGACGGCGGTTCGGCGCTGAAATTGATTTCGAGTTCGGGCTCGCCCGCAAGCGCGCGCACGGCCGTGCCGACAGCGCGTTTGAATGGTTCAGCGGGGGATTCGTTTTTCACGAAATCGCACCAAATAACTTGTCATGGCCCGCGAATGCGGGCCACCCAGGTGAAACTTGCCTCGGTTGTGCAGGCATCAACTGGGTGGCCCGCATTTGCGGGCCATGACAGTTGGAATTCATGCCACCAGCACCTTCGCAGCGCTTTCGGGCAGGTCTTCACCGAAGCAGCGCTGATAGAACTCGGCAACGCTGGCGCGTTCCAACTCATCGCACTTGTTCAGGAAGGTGAGGCGGAATGCGAAGCCGACGTCATTGAAGATTTCGGCGTTCTCGGCCCAGGTGATGACCGTGCGCGGGCTCATGACCGTGGAGAGGTCGCCGTTGATGAAGGCGTTGCGCGTCATGTCGGCGACGCGGACCATGGCGTCGATCTGTTTCTTCTTCTCGGGCGTCGCAGCATAGGACGGAACTTTCGCAAGCACGATGGCGGTTTCGGCGTCGTGGCTGAGATAGTTCAAGGTCGCCACGATGCTCCAGCGGTCCATCTGGCCTTGGTTGATCTGCTGCGTGCCGTGATAGAGGCCTGTCGTATCGCCCAGACCGATGGTGTTGGTGGTCGAGAACAGGCGGAACGCCGGATGCGGGCGGATCACGCGGTTCTGATCGAGCAGGGTGAGTTTGCCCTGCACTTCGAGAATGCGCTGGATCACGAACATCACGTCGGGACGGCCGGCGTCATATTCGTCGAACGTCAGCGCCACGGGATGCTGGAGCGCCCACGGCAACAGACCTTCGCGGAACTCGGTGATCTGTTTGCCTTCCTTCAACACGATCGCGTCCTTGCCGACGAGATCGATGCGGCTGATGTGCGAATCCAGGTTGATGCGGATCGACGGCCAGTTGAGGCGCGCGGCCACCTGTTCGATGTGCGTCGACTTGCCGGTGCCGTGATAGCCCTGGATCATCACGCGGCGGTTGAACGCGAAGCCCGCGAGAATGGCGAGCGTCGTTTCGCGGTCGAAACGATAAGCATCGTCGAAATCGGGAACGTATTCGGTTTTTTTCGAAAACGCGGGCACCTTCATCTTGGCGTCGAAGCCGAAGGTCTTACGCACGTCGATCTCGGTGTCGGGCTTCAACGAAGGGTCGAGGCCGCCCTGAACTTCACTGGTCATTTTTCATTGTTCCGGATGATCTGTTACGCGACGGGATGGCCGTCCGCCGCGAGAGGCGAAGGCGCCCGGAATTTGCGCCTAGGTTAGCCTTGCCGCCTTAAGACGCCATAGGCCTTGATAACCTGCTTGAGACGCTCCTCGGCGCCCCGGTCGCCGCCATTGGCATCGGGGTGAAACCGCTTCACAAGTTCCTTATACCGCGCCTTTATCTCCTGCAAGGTAGCGGTTTCCTCCAGATTCATGGTCGTCAGCGCCTGCAACTGGACGCCGGTCAGCCGGCGCGTCGGCGGGCGCGGCGTAGGGGATTCTTCGCCGAAATGGCCATACGAATCGTCGAACTCGAACGTGCCGCGGCGCATCCGCGCAGAGCGTTTGCCGAGCGGCCAGGTGGGGCGGTGGCCGGTGAGGGAGTCAACCTGGAACCGCTCGATTTCCTTGTCGCTCATGCCTTTGAAGAAATCCCAGGACTCGTTGTGCGCGCGGGCGTGGGTGAGGCAGACGTAAATCTGTTCCGACAAATTCTCGCGACTTCTGGGGATCCGGTGCGAACCTTCCTCAAGGCACCCCCTGATGGCGCACGGGCGCAACTTTTGGATCACCGGAGCCTTGGCGTCCGGCTTGATGCGAATGTCGCCCAGAAATCTACGCGCACGAGCCATGCGTAAATTATGGGGCCGAACGGTGAAAAAACAAGAAAACGTCTCGCTTGACTTCGCCCGCAAACCAGCCATGAGGTTTGGGCATGACCATGGCCGATACCATTCGCGAAAAACTGACAGCGGCATTGAAGCCGGTCGCCCTTGAGGTGACGGACGAAAGCGCGCGGCATCATGGCCATTCGGGCTCGCGACCCGGCGGCGAAACGCACTTCAACGTGCGGGTTGTTTCGAATGCATTTGCGGGACAATCGCGCGTGGCACGGCAGCGATCGATCTATGCGGCGCTGGCCGATGAAATGAAAGCGCAGATACATGCGCTGGCGATTACGGCGTTGGCTCCTGGAGAAGGCGAGTAGGGAATAGTGAGTAGTGAGTAGTGAGTAGTGAGTGGCGTTTTTGCTACTCACCATTCCCTAGTCACTACTCACCGCTGCCTTTACCGGCGGCACCACGCGGATGGCTGTGAGCTGGTTTCTTTGCCGCCGCAGGACTTCGAACTGATAGCCGTAGAACGCGAAACGCTGGCCCACTTCGGGGATGGTGCGGGCTTCGTGGATCACGAGTCCTGCGACGGTCGCGGCTTCTTCGTCGGGCAGATTCCAATCCAAGGCGCGGTTCACTTCGCGGATCGGCATGGAACCGTCGATGTTGAACGAGCCGTCGGGTTGCGGGCGGATACCGGAGGGCTCTTTCGACTGATCCTGATCGGGGATCTCGCCGAAGATTTCGTCGACGATGTCTTCAAATGTCACCAAGCCCTGCAGCACGCCATATTCATCGACAACCAGCGCAAAATGCGAGCGGCGTTCGCGGAAGGCTTCAAGCTGTTCTTCGAGGCCGGTGGTCTCGGGCACGAACCATGCGGGCGCGGCAAGACTCATGAAATCGAAATCGTCGATCGCGCCGCCGCGTTCGGAGAATACCTTGATGACGTCGCGCAGGTTCAGGATGCCGACGATGTTTTCCGCCTGATCGCGCCACACCGGAACGCGCAGGTGGCGTGCTTCGAGAACCGCATCGAACATCTCGCGCGGCGGCAGGCTGGCATCCAGCGTCACCATGTTCTTGCGGTGGGTCATGATGTCGGAGACATTAAGTTCGCGTAAGTTGAGCACGCCGCCGATCATGTCGCGGTGTTCGCGCTCCACCGTGCCTTCGGCGTGGTGCAGATCGACGGTGCCGCGTATCTCTTCGTGCGCTTCCATCACGACAGCTGCGTCTTCCTTGCGGATGCCGAACACCCACAAAACTTTCCAGACGATATATTGAACCGCGTTCACGAGGGGAGCGGTGATGGACACCATCCATTTCACCGGCAGCGCGACAGTGAGTGCAAAACGGTCCGTGCGGGCGATGGCGAGCGTCTTCGGCAGCACTTCGGCGAACATCAGGATCGCGACCGTCATGATCGCCGTCGCGATGGGGACCGCGCGGTCGCCGAAATTGTCTTCCAGCACGCTGGTGGCAATGGATGAGGCAAGGATGTTGAGGAAGGTGTTCACCAGCAGCAGCGCGCCGATCATGCGTTCGCGCTCGCCCATCAGCTTGTTGACGCTGGCGGCGCGGCGGGAGCCTTCCTTTTCCAGTTGGAACATCTTGCCCCGCGAGACGGCGGTGAGTGCGGTTTCGGAGCCCGCGAAAAAAGCAGACATCGCGAGCAGCAGGATGATCGCGCTCAAGGCTAGGGCGGCGGTGCTCATGGCAAGGCGGTCCTCAGGCGGGAGTTGAATCGGAACTATAACGCGGGATGGTGGCTCAGGCGGCCAGAATGTCCCGGACGGCGTCGAGCGGCACGTCCTTGGTGACGAAGGCTCTGCCCAGGCCCCGAGCCAAGATGAAAGTCAGCTTGCCGCCGCTCGCCTTCTTGTCGTGGGCCATGTGCTCCATCAGGACGTCGGGCGAGGGGCGCTCGCCGGGGATTTCGGCAATGGAGGACGGCAGGCCTACGGCCCGCAGGTGGGCCTCTAGACGGGTGGCATCGTTGGCGGGGGCCAGCCCCAGCCGGACGGACAGGCGGAAGGCCAGCGCCATGCCCACGGCCACGCCTTCGCCATGGAGCAAGCGGTCGGAGAAGCCGGTCGCGGCCTCCAGCGCGTGACCGAAGGTGTGACCCAGGTTCAGGAGCGCGCGGTCGCCTGCCTCGCGCTCGTCGCGGGCAACTATCTCGGCCTTCATCCGGCAGGAATGGGCCACCGCGTGGATACGGGAAGATGCTTCGCCTTCAAGGACTTTAAGGCCATTCTTTTCAAGCCACGCGAAGAAGGTCGCATCGCCCAGAGCGCCATATTTGGCGACTTCGGCATAACCGGCGCGCAGCTCGCGCGGGGACAATGTTGACAGTGCATCGGTGTCCGCGATCACGACGCGGGGCTGATAGAACAGACCGACCAGATTCTTGCCCTGACGGGTGTTGATGGCGGTCTTTCCGCCCACCGAGGAATCGACCTGCGCCAGCAGCGTGGTGGGAATCTGGGCGAAGTCGATGCCGCGCTTGAGGATGCCTGCCGCGAAGCCCGTGAGGTCGCCGATCACGCCGCCGCCGAGCGCCACGATCATGCCGCCGCGTTCGATGCCCAGCTCCAGGAGCGTGTTGGTGAGGCGTTCGAGGCCCGCGAAGCTCTTGGTGCCCTCGCCGGGGTCCAGAACGATCTCGCGGGTATCGAGATTGGCGGCTTTCAATGAGGCGAGCACTTTCTGGAGATGCAGGTCGGCGACGTGTTTGTCCGTCACCACGGGAACGACGCCTCGTGCGAAGGGGGCAATCAAAGCGCCCGATTGCGCGAGCAAGCCGGCACCCACATGGATGTCGTAGCTGCGGTTGTCGAGTTGGACGGGAACGCGCTCGCTCATGCGATGTGGCCCAGTTCTTTCAGCACCTCGACGATGCGTTCGACGGCCTGTGCGTGCGGGCCGGCTGCGCTGTCGATGGAGAGGTCGGCTTCGGCATAGATCGGATCGCGCTGCGCGAGAAGGCGTTCGATGATTTCGCGCGGATCGCCATTCTTGAGAAGCGGGCGGTTGTCGCGGCGGCTGACACGTTCCACCAACACGTCGATGGGTGCCTTGATCCAGATGGAAACGGCTTTCTTTTTGATCTCCGCGTGCGTTTGGGGATCGATGAACGCGCCGCCGCCCGTTGCCAGTATTTGCGGCGGTTCCGAGAGCAGTCGCGCGATCACGCGGCGCTCGCCATCGCGGAAGGCGGGCTCGCCGTAGCGTTCGAAAATTTCGGTGATGCTGCAACCGGCGGCTTTCTCGATTTCCTCGTCGGCGTCGCGGAACGGCAGGTTCAGCCGTGCGGCGAGGCGCTTGCCCACCGAGCTTTTGCCCGCGCCCATCATGCCGACCAGCGCCACCGTGCGATTCAGACCGCTCATGGGGTGGGATTACACATAAGAGCGCTCTCGTGCCACTCCTGCGTCTTACCTCCCCCAACGCGGGGAGGTCGGGCGCTTGCATCGGCAAGCGACCGGGTGGGGCCTCCAGCGAGCCTCGCTGGAAAGGCCCCGCCCGCCGTCGCGCTGACGCGCGCCGTCGACCTCCCCGAATTGGGGAGGTAAGATTCTGCGAATCATCTGGGACAGGCCGATGAGTTGGGGTTTGCGCATCGTATTGGCGATCATTCTGCTGGCGTTGGTGGGCGGGGTGGCGCTGCTTCTCTATGCGAGCACGCTCAGGCCGCATCAGCAGACCGTCGAACAGACGATCCCCAATGAGCGGTTCCCCGGTTAAACCGCGGGCAACCGCGACGGCAATCGGCACCTTTCTCGAAATGATGAGCGCCGCGCGCGGCGCCTCGCAGAACACGCTTGCCGCCTATCGGCGCGATCTCGATGATTTCGCGGGCTTCATCAAAGGCAATTTCGCCAAAGCCACGCGCGATGAGGTGAAAGCCTATCTGCAGCAGCTTTCGAAATCCGGCATGGCGGGCTCATCGCAGGCACGCAAGCTTTCGGCTTTGCGGCAGTTTTTTCAATTCGCCTATAGCGAAGGGATGCGCACCGACGATCCGACCGACGCGGTGGATGCGCCGCGCCGCGAACGGCCTTTGCCGAAAGTGCTGTCGAACGAGGAAATCGACGCGCTGATTTCAGCGGCGCGCGAAGATGGTGAGACGCCGGAAGGAAAGCGGCTCATTTGCATTCTCGAAGTTCTCTACGCGTCCGGGTTGCGCGTGTCGGAACTTGTGACGTTGCCGCACGCGGCGGTGCGCAATCGCGAGATGATCTTCGTGCGGGGCAAGGGCGGCAAGGAACGCGTGGTGCCGCTCAATCCGCATGCGCGCGCAGCGATCAGGAGCTACCTCGATGTGCGCGCGGAATTCCTGCCGAACGGGCCGCGCAAATCGCTCGCCGAGCGTTATCTGTTTGCTTCGCGTTCGGCCGAAGGGCATCTGACGCGGCGGCGATGTCATCAGATGCTGAAGGCGCTCGCCCTGAAGGCGAATATCGATCCCGACAAACTTTCACCGCACGTTCTCAGACATGCGTTTGCCACGCATCTGGTGGAGGGCGGAGCGGATTTGCGCAGCGTGCAGACCCTGCTCGGCCATGCCGATGTGGCGACGACGCAGATCTATACCCACGTGGCGCGGGACCGGCTGGAAGCCATGGTTACCGAGGCCCATCCGCTGGCCCGCCGGAAGAAAACTGCCGCAAGACCAAACCGCCGCAGTTGACGCCCCCCGCCCCCAAGGGCCACTTTTCGCACCCGCAGCATGAGAGGGGATTTCTGTGAGCTTCACCACAATCGAGCGCCAGGCGCCGGTCCGGCTTTATCGTTCCAAACTGTTCCTGCCGGGTTCGAACACGAAGTTCTTCGAAAAGGCCGCGGCAAGCGCCGCCGACGTGGTGTGTCTCGATCTCGAAGACGCGGTTGCGCCTTCGGACAAGGAGCAGGCGCGCAAGAATGTCGTGCAGGCATTGAACGAAGTGGATTGGGGCAACAAGACCGTCACCAGCCGCATCAACGGGCTCGATACTTCGCTTTGCTATCAGGATGTGCTCGCGCTGGTCGAAAAAGGCGGCGAACGCCTCGACGCGATCATGGTGCCGAAGGTTGGTTGCGCCGCCGATCTCTATGCCATCGACATGCTGGTGACGCAGGCGTCGAACGCGGTTGGCCGCAAGAAGAAGATCGGGCTCGAAGTCATCATCGAAAGCGTGCTTGGCCTGACGAACATCGACGAGATCGCCGCGTCTTCGAAGCGGCTTGAGAGCCTTCATTTCGGCGCGGCGGATTACGCAGCCAGTCAGGGCATGCGCACCACCAATATCGGTGGCGGCAATGCCGACTATGTGATGCTCACCGACAAGGACGAGAAGGGCGAACGTGTTCGCCACTGGAACGATTTGTGGCACTTCCCTCTGTTCCGCATGGTGCAGGCGGCGCGCGCGCACGGGCTGATGGCGATCGACGGGCCGTTCGGCGACTACGGCGATCCCGATGGTTTCCGCGTCCAGGCCAACCGCACGGCGATCCTGGGCTGCGAGGGCAAATGGGCGATCCATCCAAGCCAGGTGGCACTCGCCAACGAAATCTACACGCCACCGGCCAAGGAAGTGGAACGCGCCGAAGCGATCCTCTCGGCTATGGAAGACGCGCACAAGACCGGTTCGGGCGCTGCCGCGATGAAGGGCGTATTGATTGACGCGGCTTCGATCCGCCAAGCGCACGTGATCGTCAAGCAGATGCAGATGATCAGGGAGCGGGAAGCGGCTTCCAAATAGGCATTGATTCCAGCATCATTTGATGCTAGGTTTCGTGCCTGTTGGGAAGGACGCTCGATGCGGACCACGCTGGCTCTCGATGACGATCTCGTCGAAAAGGCGCAAGCGCTGACGGGGTTGAAGGAAAAATCCAGCCTCGTGCGCGAAGCGCTCAAGACATTGATAGAACGCGAAAGCGCGCGCCGCCTTGCATTGCTTGGCGGCAGCGCGCCCGGCTTCAAGGCTGGCCGCCGTCGCCGCCCGAAAAAATGATCCTTGCGGATACGTCTGTCTGGGTCGATCACCTGCGCAAGCGCGACGAAGCGCTGTTCACCTGTTTGAACGAAGACAGGATAATTACGCATCCGTTCATCATCGGCGAATTGGCGATGGGAGATTTGCCCAATCGCGCTCCTACACTCGATGCACTGAAACAACTCCGGCGAACGGTTGTGGCGTCCGACGAAGAAGTTTTCGATTTCATCGAGCATCATAATATTGCGGGCATCGGTATCGGATATGTCGATGCCCATTTGCTGGCGTCGGTTCGCCTGACGGCCGGCAGCGAGTTGTGGACTCGCGACAAGCGGCTTCTTCTGGCTGCCAAGTGTATCGGAACGGCCGTCAGGTAGCGGGCGTGGAGGGCGACAAGGCGCGCGTCACGCGGGTCAGCTTGTCCGGATTGCGCAGCACGTAGATGCCGGTGATCTGGTTGCCATCCGTTTCGACGGTCATGGTGGAATAGATTTCGCTTCCATCCGTAATGACGAGGCTGGGCTGGCCGTTGATTTCGGTCGCGTAGAGTTGGGGCTGGAAGCGTTCGTGCATCTTGCGTGTAAGGCCCTGGATGAGGCGTGTCACGCGGTCCACGCCGAACACCGGGTTGAGCGCGGCGGACGCTTTGCCGCCGCCGTCGGAATAGAACACGATGTCGTTGGCGAAGAGTTGCGTCATGTGCGAGGTGTCGCCGGTGGCGACGGCCTGCGCGAAGCGGCCGATCATTTCGAGATGCTGCTCTTTTGAAACGGTGTAGCGCGGGCGATCCGCTTTCACCCTTTCGCGGGCGCGGCTGACAAGCTTGCGGCAGGCGGCTTCGTTCTTGTTCAACATCTCCGAGATTTCGGCGTAATCGCAATCGAAGGCGTCGTGCAGGATGAGCGCGGCGCGTTCTTCGGGCGAGAGGCGTTCGAGGACGTGCAACAACGCCAGCGACAGATCCGAAGCGAGTTCGGCATGGGCTGCGGGCGTGTCGGCTGCAAGAACGCGCATGTCATCGGGCATCAGCGGCTCCGGCAGCCAGGGGCCAACATATTTCTCGCGGCGTGCACGGGCGGAACGCAGCGCATCCAGCGCGAGACGAACGGTGACGGCGGAAAGCCAAGCGCGCGGATCGCGAATGGTGTCGTGATTTTCCTTCCGCCAGCGCAGCCACGCGTCCTGCACAATGTCTTCCGCGGCCGACATTTCGCCCAGCATGCGATAGGCAAGGCCCAGAAGATGCGAGCGGTGTTTCTCGAACAGCGCGGTGGCGGATTGGCTCATGCAGCTTTCAGCGATTGGTTCACGGCGATGTCGTCCTGGCCGATGCGGACGCGCTGGCAGGTCTTGGCGTGGCCCATGGCGCGTTTGACGACGGGGAAATTGCGGGCTGTCATCGCGCGCAAGGTTAGCGCGAGAAGGGCTTTCTTTCCCCATTTCTTTTGGATGGCTTCGCGCAAGTCATCGAGATTGGGTGCGGCGAGAATGAGTGCGCGGCCATAGTCGAAACCCAGTTGCGCATCGGCATCGGTGGGCACGCCCGCAAGGAGCTTCTTGATGATCTCGCCATCCATGCCTTCGTCCATCGCGATGTCGGAGGCGATTTGCACGCACGGTCCGCAATCTTCCACCAATGCGCCCGCGATTCCGGCAGCAGACCACGCGTTTGCCGGCGCATTGGCGTGGAAGCCGCCGCCGGCCAGTTGGATGATGGCGAAGCGTACGAAGGCGCTGAGCGAGTCGTCGGCCATTTCGTGCAGATAGGTGGCGTCGTAACCGTACTTCTTCTCCATGTCGCGCACGCTTTTGAGCAACAGCCATTTCAGCATCACACAACTCCTTCCCGGCGCGCCCACATCCAGGCCAGCCAAAAGCCCACGAAGCTCACGAGCATCACGGCAACCGCATCGGACAGCATCTGCTGCGGATCGGTCGGAATGCCGTCCGAAATCCACTCCCAGAGGTGGATCAGGGCGTGCAGGGCCGGGAAGGTGGCACCGGCCAGGGCGAAGGTTGCGGCGGACGGTCCCGTGCGCAGCGCCATGAGAAGGCCGATGCCGCTGGCCAGGAAGGCCATGCCGATATCGGCGATGAAATGGTGATTCATGGGGCCGTGGGCGACCACGCCGGGGACCGAGGCGTACCAGAAGTCCGGGGCCGCCAGCATGGTCAGGCCGTTGGCGGCGTGAAATATTCCTAGCAAAATCAATACAATACGGACAGATTTGGTGGTCATTCGGGTACCTCCACGATAAAGACGGGGCAGGGGGTAGATTTGTGACCGCCTGACCCCACTTTTGTTTGACGCCGGGCCCGGGCGTTGCCAAGTTCCGCCCTCTTTTACGGCCTTCGTGCGTTTCCCCCGGTGACGATGCCCGCTTATCTCGAGTTTGAAAAACCCATTGCCGACCTCGAAGGCAAGATCGTGGAGCTGAAGCAGCTCGCGTCGCAGGATTCTGCCGCCAATATCGAGGACGAAGTCGGCCGCCTGCAGACCAAGGCCGATACGCTCATCAAGCAGACCTATGCCAAGCTCACGCCCTGGCAGAAGGCGCTGGTGGCGCGGCATCCCAACCGTCCGCACTTTCTGGATTACGCGAGGGAGCTGCTGGACGATTTCACGCCACTCGCTGGTGACCGCCTGTTTGGCGAAGACCGTGCGCTGATGGTGGGGCTGGCGCGGTTTCGCGGCCGGCCCGTCGCCGTGATCGGGCAGGAGAAGGGCAACGACACCCAATCCCGCCTCAAACACAATTTCGGCATGGCGATGCCGGAAGGTTATCGCAAGGCGCAACGGCTGTTCGATCTGGCGGATCGATTTGGGCTGCCGGTGCTTTCATTTGCCGATACGTCGGGCGCCTATCCCGGCGTGAGCGCGGAGGAACGCGGGCAGGCGGAAGCGATTGCTCGATCGACGCAGGCCGGTTTGAACCTGCGCGTGCCGTTCATCGCCACGATCATCGGCGAAGGCATGTCGGGCGGGGCGCTGGCGATCGCGACGGCAAATCGTGTCTACATGCTGGAACATTCGATCTATGCGGTGATCTCGCCGGAGGGCTGCGCCTCGATCCTCTGGCGCAGCGCGGAGAAGGCACAGGATGCCGCCGCCGCCATGCGCATCACCGCGCAGGATCTTCTGGAACTGAAGATCATCGACGGCATTATCGCGGAACCCATGGGCGGGGCGCACCGCGCGCCCGAAACCGCCATCGCTTCGGTCGGCGACACCATCGAGCGGGCGTTGCACGAGCTTTCGCCGATGGGAGGCGAGGCTTTGCGGCGTCAACGGCGCGACAAGTTCCTCGCGATGGGCCGAAATCTTTCGTAACGGGGAGGACAACGTGGACAAAAGCGCGATAGACGCCATCGTGCGGCGATCCGAACAGGCGGCGCATGCGCTGATGAACGGCGACCCGTCGCAATTCGACGCCTTCATCACACAGAAAGACGATTTCACGATCTTCGGCCCCACTGGCGGACCCGCGCCGATGATGGGCTCGGCAGAATGGCGCAAGGTCGCGCCGAACGCGGCGAAGATATTCAAGAAGGGCGAGGCGAAGGTCGAACTGTTTCAGGCGTATGAGTCCGGCGATCTGCTGGTGCTCGTGTTGCTTGAACATCAAACGGTGACGTTCGAAGGCGACACCCAGCCGCAAGCCTGGAGCCAGCGCGTGACGCAGGTCTACCGGCGCGAGGAAGACGATTGGAAAATCGTCCATCGCCACATCGATCCGCTGGTGAAAAAGCGAACGCTGGATGAGGCGAAGGCGATGGCGGGGGCATAGTCCCACTTACCTCCCCACAAGGGGGAGGTGAGAATTATTTCAACATCCTCGCAAACGCTCGAATGTCGCCTACCAGATCGTCCGGCCGTTCCAGCGCCGCGAAATGGCCGCCTTCCTTGAAATCGGTCCAATGCGTCACGTTCACGTGACGCTCCACCATGCTGCGCGGCGGGAAGGGGATCAGGTCGATGGGAAAGTTGGCGATGCCGACCGGCTTTTCGATGCGCGCGGCGTTGGGCACGGGATCGCCGGACATGTCTTCCATCAGGCCGCGGTACATCCATGTCGCGGTGTTGAAGGTGCGTGTCACCAGATAGATCATCACGTTGGTGATGAGTTGATCCATCGAATAGACGTTTTCGAATCCGCGCGATCTGTCGGACCAGCCGTGAAATTTTTCGACGATCCACGCGGCTGCGCCGATGGGTGAATCCATCATGGCGTAGGAGAGCGTTTGCGGCTTGGTGGTTTGTTCGCGGAAATAGGCGCCCTCCATTTCAAACAATTGCATGGCGCGCTGGGCATATTGTTTTTCTTCATCGGTCTGCGGATGGACGCCCGGAGAGCGCCAGCCGAACATGTTCAGATGCACGGCCTTGCATCCCTTGCCGTCGTAACCCATCCAGCCCGAAATCGCCGAACCCCAGTCGCCGCCCTGCGCGATATAGTTGGGCAGGCCGCACACATCGGTCATCAGCCTGTCGAAGTAACGCGCGGTTGTGCGCGGGCCGATGGGGCGTTCGGGCTTGCCTGAGAAACCGTAGCCGGGAAGCGACGGGACGATGACGGTGAACGCATCTTGCTCGCTGCCGCCGAAGCGTTCGGGGTGGGCGAGTTTTTCGACGATGTGCAGGAATTCGAATACCGAGCCGGGCCAGCCATGGCTCAGGATCAGCGGTTGCGGCGAGGGACCGGAGCCTTCCACACGATAGAAATGGATATCGAGGCCATCGACATCGGCGATGAATTGCGGGAAGCGGTTGAGGCTTTCTTCCTGTTTGCGCCAGTCGTAATCGCCGATCCAGTATTCGGCCAGACGCTTCATGTAGTCGAGGTTGGCGCCGTAGGCCCATGTGCCGTCGAGGCCCGCGCCGCGCGGCATTTCATGCCATTCGAAATCGCGCACCCGGCGGTTGATGCGTGCAATAGTGGTCTGCGGAATAGCGATCTGGAAAGGTTTTGCGCCGATCATGTGTCCGGTCCCATTGGTCTGAATTCAGTTTAATCATGCAGGACGCGCTCCTCCAAACCGCCTTGTCCGAGGATTCCGTGCCATCGCGCCCGCTGCGCTGGTGGGATCTGTTGCTGCCGCTTTTGGCCGCCTGTGTGGCGTTCGCGCTGGTGACGGCGGCCGTCATGGTTGTTGCCATGGGGCACGGCGGCGCCGGGTTCATCGAAGACCTGTCGCGGCGATTTCAGACGGCGGGGCAGGGCTACTATCTCAACCTTGGCATTATGGCAGTGCTCTACCTGCCGCCGATGGGGCTAATGTTCTGGCTCGCGCGGCGCAAGGGGCTTTCCTTCTTCGCGGGTGTGCCGGGGCGCGTGATCGGTTGGGCGTTCGGCGGCGGAATTCTTTATGCCATCGCGTTCGAGGTGGTGCAGAATTTTTTGATCCAGCAGAAGCTCGTCAGCTACACGCCATCACCTGGCGAATTGCTGCTTGTGCCGCACGATATTCGGCAGCTCGTATTCGGGCTTCTCGTGGCGTCGGTCATCGGGCCGTTCGTCGAGGAGTTTTATTTCCGCGGCTTCTTGCTTTCGTGGTGTCGTGGAAAGATGGCGCTGGTCTGGGCAACGCTTATCAATGCCGCGCTGTTCGGCATCATTCACTTCTACTTCCTGCAGCATCCGGGGCTGGAAGGGATTTTTGTCACCACTGTCATCGGCCTCTTCGGTGCGCTGAACGTGTGGTGGACGGTGCGCACGGGTTCGCTGTGGCCCGCCTTTGCAAGCCATGCCGCTTATAATGGTGCGGGGCTGATCCTGATGTTTCTCGTGCCGGGGTCGCCCTGACAAACAAAAAGGGGACCGTTGCCGGTCCCCTTCTTTTTCTTCGCGCGGTGGCGACAGATTTAGTGCGACAGTTCGACGAGCAGCGAAGACACCCAGCCCTGATTGCCGAGTTCGTCCTTCACTTCCCACCACACGCCGTCCTTATTGCCCGTCGGATAGAGCATCATGCCGGGATCGAGCGAACGCACGACTTTCGATTTCGCAGACGGGTTCGCATACATGTGGCCGGGTTTGTTCATCGTAACGGCCTGTTGCACGTTGGCTTCCGAGGCATTGGCCGGCAGCGCCTGGAACTGCGCGATCAGCTTCGTGTACGCATCGAGATAGGCAAGCGTGATGACCTGACCGATTTCGGTGTCGGCATAGCCCGATGCACCGGCGGCGCCGAAGCCGCTCCAGCCGAACACGCCACCGCCCGCGCCCCACGACAGGTCGCTCTTGTCGGAATGGCCTTCCTCAAGTGCAACCTGTTCGCTCGACCGCACGTCTGTCACGGTGAGCACGACGTCCGCGGTCTTCTTCGAAATATTGATGCCGCCGACAAGGCCGCCGACCGGGCCGCCGATGAAGCCGCCAAGAATGCCGCCGACATTCAGACCGCCGGCATTGCTGTTCTTCGACACGAGGTCGGGAACCAGAACGTAGTCCGCCGTCTTGATCTGGCCCTTGCCCTGATTGGAGCCCTGACGCAGATCGCCTTCCGAAGCGAGCGCGCGTTCGGCCTGGATCGCCGCCATGCCCTTGCCGCGATCGACGAGGCCGAAGCAGCCCGACCGCATCACAAACACCTTTAGAAGCGCTTCGGGTGAGCCAAGGCCGTATTGCGTCCACCAGTTCGTCTCAGGTTCCACGACAGCAAGGGTGCCGAGCCTATGTGGGCAGGTGGGAATCTCGGCTTCCTTCTTTTCGCGCTGTTCCTGGGCGCTTTCGGCCCAAGCCGGTGTAATCGTCGGCGCGACAATCATCAGCGCCATTGCGCTCGCCGCGACAGCCCGCAGCGACATTGCCTTTGACATGGAATTCCTCATTTCGAGATCAATTGGCCCCAGCCGGATTGCGGGATTGCTCCCGCCGGGCAGAATCTATCCGAAAATTTAGATTCCGCAATTCGGGGGAGATGAAACCCCGATGAATTTGGCGCAATAGCAGGAAATTTATTTGCTTGTGAGGTAACGAGAGGCGTAGTACGTTTTTGCCATGATCCGGTCATGGGCCAACGCCGCTTCGCGCCGATACTGGGAGGGAAAGCGGCCGGGCCCGTTTCGCGGGTTGGACGAGGAGGAGGCGATCGATCTGCTGCTCGCCTTGAACGTGGTCAAACGATTGCAGGATGTAAGTCCTTTGGCGAGCATCGGCCTGCATAAGCTGAAAGGCGACAGGCAGGGTCAGTGGGCGATGACGGTCAACGGGCCATGGAGAATCTGTTTTGTATTTCGTGACGGCGATGCGTTCGACGTCGAAATCGTGAACTATCACCGAGGTTGAGTATCATGACACCGATTGCACATCCGGGCCGTCTTCTCCGCCGCGAATTGACCGCCCGCAGTCTGAGTGCCAGTCGGCTTGCGCTCGATCTTGGCGTTCCATCGGGGCGTGTAACCGATATTCTCAATGGTCGTCGCGCGATCACGGCCGATACGGCGCTGCGGCTGGGGCGATACTTCAACAACGGCGCGCAGTTTTGGCTGGACCTGCAAAGCCAATATGAGATCGCGGTTGTCGAACGCGAGCACGGCAAAGAAATTATCGCTCGCGTGCACCCTTTGGACGCTGCGTAAGCCCTCAGGCTTTCGTCACGAGCGCCCCGTGGCAATGCTTGAACTTGCGGCCAGAACCGCAGGGGCAGGCCGAGTTGCGTTGCACCTTGCCCCACGTCGCCGGGTTGTTGGGATCGACGGGGCCAGACGAGCGCAATTGCGGCGTGGCCTGTAGCGGCTGATCCATCTCTTCTTCGCCGGTCAGCGGATTGATGTGAGACGCCTGCATGCTCGCGGGATTGCGTTGCTGGAATGCGGGCGGCGGCTGTTCGACGTTGATCTGCAGATGGAACAATTGGCGCACCACGTCAAAGCGCAGTTTCGAGAGCAGACCCTCGAACAGTTCGAACGCTTCGCTCTTGTATTCGTTCAACGGGTCGCGCTGGCCGTAGCCGCGCAGGCCCACATATTGGCGCAGGTGGTCCAGATTGATGATGTGCTCGCGCCAGTCGTGATCCAGCGTCTGCAGCAGCACGGCCTTTTCGACATAGCGCGTCACGTCGGTGCCGTGATTGGCGGTGCGTTCGGCGGCGCGTGTTTCGACCGCTTTCTGCACGCGCTCGCGCACTTCTTCGTCGGCGATGCCTTCTTCCTTCGTCCAGTCGATGACCGGCAGGTCGAGATCGAAGGTCTTGCTGATTTCGTCGTGCAGGCCGGCGGCGTCCCACTGTTCGGCATAAGCCTTTTCGGGAATGTGGCGGGCGACGAGATCTTCGACCACGCGTTCGCGGAATTCGGCGATCTGATCGCTCACGTCGTCGGACTGCATGATCTCGCGGCGCTGTTCGAAGATCACGCGGCGCTGATCGTTCAGCACGTCGTCATATTTGAGGATGTTCTTGCGGATTTCGAAGTTGCGGGCTTCGACTTTCTGCTGTGCCTTTTCGAGCGCCTTGTTCACCCAAGGATGGGTGATCGCTTCGCCCTTTTCGAGGCCAAGGCGCTGCAGAAGCGTGTCCATGCGCTCGGACCCGAAGATGCGCATCAGGTCGTCCTGCAGGCTCAGGAAGAATTTCGAAGCGCCCGGATCGCCCTGGCGGCCGGAGCGGCCGCGAAGCTGGTTGTCGATACGGCGACTTTCGTGGCGTTCGGTGCCGACGACGTAGAGGCCGCCGGCGGCAAGCGCACGCTTCTTGTCTTCGGCGACTTCGGCGCGGATTTCCTCGGCGCGTTGAACGCGTTCGGCCTCGTCGATGATGCCGCCCAGTTCGTTACGGATGCGCATGTCGGCGTTGCCGCCCAACTGGATGTCGGTGCCGCGGCCCGCCATGTTGGTGGCGATGGTCACAGCGCCCGAAACACCGGCCTGCGCGACGATCGCCGCTTCCTGTTCGTGATAGCGCGCATTCAAGACGTTGTGCTTGATCTTGTGCTTCTTGAGCAGGCTCGAAAGGTGTTCCGATTTTTCGATGGAGGTCGTGCCGACGAGGATGGGCTGGCCGCGGCTCTGGCACTCTTCGATCAGCTTGACGATGGCGTCGTTCTTCTCGTCCGCCGTGCGGTAGACTTCGTCGTCGTGGTCGGCGCGCGCGATGGGCAGGTTGGTGGGCACGTCCATCACGTCGAGCTTGTAGATGTCCATGAATTCGGCCGCTTCGGTAAGCGCCGTGCCGGTCATGCCCGCCAGCTTGTCGTAGAGGCGGAAATAGTTTTGGAAGGTGATGGAGGCGAGCGTCACGTTTTCCGGCTGGATTGCGACGTTCTCTTTTGCTTCCAGCGCCTGGTGGAGGCCTTCGGAATAACGGCGGCCCTGCATCATGCGGCCGGTGAATTCGTCGATGATGACGACCTGGCCGTCCTTCACGATGTAATCGCGGTCTTTCTGGAACAGCTTATGGGCCTTCAGCGCCTGATTGACGTGATGGACCATGTTGATGTTTTCGATGTCGTAGAGATCGCCGGTTTCCAGCAGGTTCGCCTCGCGCAGCCAGCCAACCATGCGCTCGTTGCCGGATTCGGTGAGCGTGACGGTCTTCTGCTTTTCGTCGAGCTCGAAATCGTCCGCTTCGAGGTTGGGCATTAGCGCATCGACGGTGCGGTAGACTTCCGTCTGGTCGTCGGTCGGACCCGAGATGATGAGCGGCGTGCGCGCTTCGTCGACCAGGATGGAGTCCACTTCGTCGACGATGGCATAGGCGTGTTCGCGCTGCGCCATGGTTGCGATCGAATACTTCATGTTGTCGCGCAGATAATCGAAGCCGTATTCGTTGTTGGTTCCGTAGGTGATGTCGCAGCCGTAGGCTTCCTTGCGCTGTTCGTCGGACAGCCCGTGCACGATGCAGCCCACGCTCATGCCGAGGAACTTGTAGACCTGTCCCATCCATTCCGCGTCGCGGCTGGCGAGATAGTCGTTCACGGTGACGACATGCACGCCGCGCCCCGTGAGCGCGTTGAGATAGACGGGCAGGGTGGCGACGAGCGTCTTGCCTTCGCCGGTTTTCATTTCGGCGATGTTGCCGTTGTGAAGGACCATACCGCCCACAAGCTGCACATCGAAATGGCGCTGGCCGAGCGTGCGCTTCGCTGCCTCGCGCACAACGGCGAATGCTTCCGGCAACAGATCGTCGAGGGTTTCGCCCTTGGCGAGGCGTTCGCGGAAGGCGGGCGTCATCGCGCGCAGCTGGTCGTCCGTCATCGCCTGGAATTTGGGCTCGAGGGCGTTGATCTCCTCCACCTTGCGGGAGAAGGGCCTCAGCTTGCGCTCGTTTGAGGAGCCGAAGAATCGCTGCGCAAGGGCTTGAAACATGAACGTCCTCGTAAGGGCCGGAAGGCCGGGGTTGTATTCGGGCCGATCGCCGTCCCGGCTGGCGCGTCAGGTTAACGCCAGAGCATACGACCCATGCGCGCGCGGGAGAGATAAGAACGGGCCACCCCCTTGTCAATTCAAGCGGTTCCGGCCTAATCCGCGCGCTCGCAAGGTGCGGGCACTGAGCGGAGTTCCATACCATGGCGAAGGGACGGTCGGCGGCGGGCAGCAAGGCCCGGCGCGGGAGCGTGTCCAAGGCGCAGGCGACCCCCCAAAAGGCGTCTGCCGAACATGCCGTTTCCCCTCTCGCGCCGAAGAAATTTGCGACTTTGCCCCCTTTGGCGGGCGTGCGGCTGGCAACGGCTGCCGCCGGGGTCCGCTACAAGGACCGCACCGACGTCCTGATGGCGGTTCTCGCCCCGGAAACCCGGGTCGCAGGCGTGTTCACCAAATCCAAGACTTCTTCCGCACCGGTGGAATGGTGTCGCACCGGCCTCAAGGGCGAGACGGCGCGGGCGCTGGTGGTGAACAGCGGCAACGCAAACGCCTTCACCGGCAAGGCAGGATTCGAGGGCGCGCGCGAGGTGGCTGTTTCGGCAGCGGCGGTTCTTGGCTGCAAGGCGCAGGAGGTTTTCCTCGCCTCCACCGGCGTGATCGGTGAGCCGCTTCCGGCGCAGAAGATCACCAAGGTTCTGGGATCGCTTGCCGAGCAAGGTTCCGCCAGCGCATGGCGCGCCGCGGCCGAAGCGATCATGACCACCGACACATATCCGAAACTCGCGACGGCTTCCGCGCAGATCGACGGTGTGAAGGTGACGATCAACGGCATCGCCAAAGGTTCCGGCATGATCGCGCCCGACATGGCGACGATGCTAGCTTTCGTCTTCACCGACGCGAACATTCCGTCGCCGGTGTTGCAGGAACTGTTGTCGAGCGGCGTGAGGCCTTCGTTCAACGCCATCACCGTGGACAGCGATACCTCCACCAGCGATACGCTGATCCTGTTCGCCACCGGCAAGGGCGCGCATCACGCAACCATAGCCAAGGCGAACGACAAGCGGCTTTCGGATTTCAAACGGAAACTCGACGCAGTGCTGCTCGATCTCGCATTGCAGGTGGTGCGCGACGGCGAGGGCGCGCGCAAGCTGATCCGCATCGATGTGACCGGTGCCGCGAACGACCAATCCGCGAAGACGATCGCACTTTCCATCGCCAATTCGCCGCTGGTGAAAACCGCCGTTGCCGGAAACGACGCCAATTGGGGCCGCATCGTGATGGCGGTGGGTAAGGCTGGCGAACCTGCGGACCGTGACAGGCTGAAGATCAGCTTCGGGAATCAGGTGGTCGCGGAGAAGGGCGAACGCAGCGCGAAATACGACGAGGCCGCGGCAACGAAAGCTGTATCCGGCGATGAAGTGGAGATTTCCGTCGACCTCGGTATCGGCAAGGGCAGCGCGCGCGTGTGGACGTGCGACCTGACCGAAGGATATATCCGGATAAACGGCTCTTATCGTAGTTAAGATCGGGAAACGAAGCCGGGCGTTTCAAATTCGCACAACGCGGCTTCAACTAAATCTCATGCAATGTTTTAATCACAGCTTAACGCGCAACACTCACACTGGGCGGGACTCGGATGGCGCAACTCCCTTTGCTTCTGGTTGCGGCGTGCGCGTTGATCGATCCTGACGGACGCGTGCTCATTGCGCAGCGGCCTGAAGGAAAGACCATGGCTGGCCTCTGGGAATTTCCCGGCGGCAAGATCGAGAAGGGCGAGCGACCCGAAGACACAATAATTCGGGAGCTACGAGAAGAACTCGGGATAGTGGTGAGAGAAGCATGTCTGGCTCCGTTCGTCTTCGCTTCGCACGGCTACGAAGCGTTTCATCTTCTGATGCCGTTGTTTCTGTGCCGCCGTTGGGAGGGTGCGATCGTGCCCGCCGAAGGTCAGGCCATCAAATGGGTGCGCCCGCGCGATCTGGGCGCTTATCCCATGCCGCCCGCCGACTTGCCGCTTATTCCGCTGTTGCGCGATCTCATCTGAACGCGTTCGCGCGCAACGAAAGCGGTGCCACGGCAATCGAGTACGCGCTTCTGACGACGATCATCACGATCGGAATCATTGCCGCGCTCACGACCATGGGCAGCACTCTGTCGACGACGTTCAACGACGTGTCGAGTCATCTCGGCTCTTGAGCGCGTCTTCGAGGCGCATCTTCGCGCTTCCGGGCGGGAGCGGTTTCTGCTGGCTTTCGTGCGGCGACCAGCCGGACAGATAGATTACGTCAAACGTCGCGCCGATGCGGCCCTCCGCATCGGCGTGATGCGTTTTGTAGTGTGCGATTGCGGCGGCCAACGTATCTTTGCGCAAGATCTTCCGGCTGCGTTCGGCGAGCGCATTGGTTTCGCCGAGCGCGCGCAAATCGGCGACGAGATTGTCGAAACTTCGGTAACGAACAGTGGTGCGCTCCACGTCGGCGACCGGCAAGGCGAAGCCTGCGCGTTGCAACAACCCGCCCAGATCCCTGACGTCGGCAAACGGCGCCACATGCGGGCTTGCGCCGCCGACCGTTTCGCTTTCGCCGGACGCGAAGGCTTCGCGCAATTCGTGCAGTGTTTCCCCGCCGAACAGTGCGGCCATGAAGAGGCCATCAGGCTTCAACGCGCGCCGTATCTGTACGAGCGCGCCGGGCAGATCGTTCACCGCATGCAGCGAAAGCACGCTGACGACCAGGTCGAAACTTTCCGGCGCGAAGGGCAGGGCTTCTTCATCCACCGAACCGGGCGCGGTCTCGATCCAGTTATCGGCCAGCGGCGCGAAGACGGTGCGTGTTTCGGGGCGTGCGTTGAGATTGAGTGCGTGAACGAAACGCCGGTTGATGGCGCCGATGCGTTCGGCCAACCCCTGCGCGGCATCGAGCGCGAGGAAGGACTCCGACGCACGTGCGCGGCGGCGTGCGTAGGCTTTGCGGTCGAAGATGCGGGACGGACTCATTCTTACCTCCTCTTTGGGGAGGTCGGCGTCGTGCATCGGCACGACGGCGGGTGGGGTCCA
>DATKJT010000031.1:0-60912 GCA_035543495.1 Rhizomicrobium sp.
TCCCTGCGCCGTGGCAACCTCGATCTGACGCAGCAGCGCCACGATCTGCTCCGCGCTAAATCGCTTCTTCGGCATGACAAAACCCCTTTCCCAAGACAGTTTCTAACAAACCGCCTGGTACAAAAAGGGCCAGTCAGGTCAATTCCGCTTAGCGCCGATTTTGTTGAAGAAGTGGTTCGTACATCGGGTGAGATGACGCGCCTGCGCTTTGCCGATGCTAGGTGGCGACCAGTTCGGCGATCTTGGCCGCGACTCCCGCCATCGTCTCTTCGGCAGTGCTCAGCCCGGCTCGGGATGCTAGCAGGAGGCTCACCTGCTCAAGCTCTTCATACGTCGTTCCATGAACAACCGGTACGAGCCGCTCACGCCGGAGGAGTGCGGAAAGCTCCTTGTCTGCGATGCCTTCTGCCGGAAGGCGTCGCAACATAGCTGGGGTCACCAAGACGATACCGACGCGCGAATTGACCAAGCCTTTGTCGATGGCCCGCATCATCGGTACCCCAAGGCCAAGATCCTTTTCGCTGAACCATACGCGGACGCCTCGTGCTTCGAGCAGATCATGGAGTTCTTTCGCGGACCCCTGCCTGTCATCCCACGCGTGACAGAGAAACACGTCCCGAAGGTCAGGCTGCGAAGCCGCTAGGTTCTCCACGTTCTCTCGAACTGGCGTGAGAGCCTGCACTTGTTCTGGCGTGTACCACACAGACGAACTCGCTCCTGACCAGCGAGGCTTTGCGGCGCGCCCAGACCCGCTACCGCTAGTCCGGCCACCGCTACTTCCGGAAGAGGAGGAAGAACGCGTGTAGGAAGGGGTGTAAGACGGCAACGACGACCTGTAGCCACCGCCAAAGCCGCGATAGCGGGGGCCGCACACAGGGCAGTCCGCTCCGCCGCCCCTTATATGACCTCTTACTGGTGCCGTGCATCTAGCCATGTGACCGATGATATCCGAGTTGCGTTTGCTCCAGGTAGCACGCCAGAACTTTGCCAGAATGTGTACCGCTTGGTTACTCGCCAATTACCTCCGCTCCCTGTAACTAATTGTTCCATTTAGCACGCCGCAATATCTGTCCCCCGGACGGAAAAGCCATTAGGAATTGAGACTTTGCCTATGTGGGCGAGCGCCTCTGACAGGGTTACGGTCCGGCGTTGGTCACCAGCGGCGCTCACCCGCTTAGTTTCGAATTGTAGCGGCTAGCTAGATTGAGACGGAATGGTTATTCCAAGGCGTGCGATTTCGTTCAATCGAAGTCGCATGGAAGATGATGGAGTGGTACAAGAAGTTCGAAATGCTTTTACGAAGCGCAGGAAATAATTTTGGGCGGCGGCAACAAACTTGCTGTGCCATTCGGGCTCCAAAGTTTGTTTCTTGCGAATTCCCGCGGCACTGACAGTACGTGCTTGACCTGGAACGGCAGCGACGGACATCGTGGAGCGGTGGACGCGCTTGGCGGTCTTCTGGTGGCGCGTTCGCTTGTGGGGGAGTTGATCCCGTCGATTGTGCAGCTGAATGTCCGAGCCGGAAAAGTTATCGATCCAAGACCGATGCGGCGTTACAGCGACCTAACTAATGACCTTCAGCGGATTGTGCCCTGCGAGATCGCTGCACGTCGGTGTGGGCCTGGAAACGAATTAGCGCCGGTTATCCGCAATGATCGGGAATGCGCCCCGCGTAGGGCTGGGCACACCGATGACCCTGTTGATCGCTCGAATCTTTATGCGGTGACTCGATCTGACGCCGGCAAATTTCAGCGTCGCGGGCTCAGACGCGAAGATGCGGCGGCATATATTGGCATTTCACCGACTAAATTCGATGATTGGGTGAGACGCCAGCTTATGCCCAGCCCCAAACGTCAGGATGGCGTCGTCGTCTGGGACAGATTTGCCTTGGACGCGGCATTTGAGGCTCTCGGAACCGAGAACGCAGCGGAAGATCTCTCAATCTGGAATGATTTGAAGGTGTAATGAGCGTGCGTACCCGGTTTCCCAAATACTGCACCGAAGATGTCGACCGACATGGGAACGTGCGTGTCTACCTTCGGAAACCTGGTTCAAAGCGAAAGATCCGGATTCGCGGAGTGGCTTGGACTCCCGACTTCATGGCCCAATACGAAGCCGCAATGAACTCAGCAGAGACCATCTCGCCTAACTCAATTTACGGTGGAGCTCAGTCGCACACATGGAGGTGGTTATGCCAGCAGTATATGGCGAGCTCGGAGTTCAGGGGGCTTGCCGGCAGTACGCCCGCCACCCGCCGTCGCACACTCGAATGGACTTGGAAACAACCGATCAATTCAGACCGCCCCGCGGCTGAGACGTTCGGGGAGATGCCCATCGGGAAAATGACGCCCGATGCGATTTACGTTTTGCGGGACCGGAAGGCGGGCGAGAACAGCGAACACCGGGCAGCAGCCAATCTTCTGCTCAAGATCATCGGTTATGTCTTTAAATACGGTGTGGATCGCCATCGAAGCGTTGTGCCGACGAATCCCGTTCGCGATGTGCAAAAGTTGAAGCACGAAAGCGTGGCACATCATACCTGGACGCAGGCCGAGTTGCGTCAGTTCATGAGAAAATACAAAAGCGGCTCAAAAGAACGGCGGGCCATGTCGCTGATGCTCTTCACGGGCGCCCGCGGCTGCGATGCCCGAAAGTTCGGGCCGGCAATGGTCAAAGAAGGCTGGCTGAAATTCCATCAGCAAAAACTGGCGAAGAAGGCTCGCGGGTGGGTTGAGCTGCCATTGCACGAAGCACTTGTTCGCGAGCTTGAGGGCATCGCTGATGACGCGCTCGCATTTGTTCTGACTCCCTATGGAAAAACCTATAGCCAAAAGGGCTTCGGGAACTGGTTCAACGAAAAGTGCCGGGCGGCGGGATTGCAGGATTGCACGGCACATGGGCTTCGCCGTGCTGCCGCGACAATTGCCGCCAATCGCGGCGCGAATGTCTTTCAGTTGATGGCCACTTTTGGCTGGATGACCGAGCAACAGGCGGTTCATTACACGCAGGAAGCCGACCGGAAGAAACACGCCGCCGCAACGGTGCCCCTTATCGGTGTCGAGATGGAAGATGACTGTCCCACTATTGACCCGAATTGTCCCACCGAAGAATTTTTCGAGGAAAATTCGCATCTTATGACGGGGGTGGCGCTCCCAACGGGAATCGAACCCGTGTTTCAGCCTTGAGAGGGCCGCGTCCTAACCGCTAGACGATGGGAGCGTTGGAGCCCCGCTTATACCGGGGGTGTGCGCCGCCCTCAAGCGAGGCGGACGGGGTGGAATGCGGCTGCGGAATGGACGAAGGCGGACAGGACGTTATCGGCGGCGATCAGCCATAGGAAGTTTTCGTCGACCGCGCTTGCTAGATCGGTGGTCGAAGGTTCGGCGCGCCCGTTGGGGTGGGAGTGGTAGCAGCCGATGATGGTTCGGCCTGTGCCGCGCAACGCTTTCAGCAACTGGATGTGTTGGGCGGGGTCGAGTTCGAAGCGGTCGTTCGTTTGCGCGAGATTGCGGATGGGGTGGCAGGCGGTTGCGCTTGCCTCTTCTTTATATATGCCTTCGATCAGGCCGCAGCATTCGCGCGGGTGTGCGGCCTTGGCCTCGCGGCCGATCTGATCGCGCAAGGTTTGCGGCAGGATCAGGGTTTGGATCATCTGGGCTTCGGCGCGGCCGTGACCACATGGCCGACGAGATGGCCGTTGGAGGTGTCGACGATATAGACCTCGTCGCCGGTGGCGGATTTGGTGTGCAGGATAAGACGGTCGCCTTGCACGTCGCTGGAAACGATGGTGGCGCCGGACGGCAGTTCGATGGTGCTTTCGCCGCCGGTCGGGCCCGAATGGCCCTTGCCCGAAAAGCGCGTGACAAGGCCGACCACCAGCAGCGCAAATGCCACAACGATCAGCGCGCCCAAAAAGATGACGACGGCCTTCAAGCTGCGATAGCTTGCGCTGTTTTTGACATCCTCAGGTATGGCAGTGGCCGTTTCAGACACAGACAAATCCTCCGGTGACGGAACGATGCGGACGGCTGCCGTCGAAGCCGAACAGGCAGGGTCTCGCCTGGACCGTTTCCTCGCGCTGCAATTCCCCGATCTCAGCCGTTCGCGTTTGCAGGCGTTGATCGACGAAGGTGCGGTTTCGCGAGGCGCGGCGACCATAAGAGACGGCAATACCAGGGTCAAACCGGGCGAAATCTACGAGGTGAAGGTGCCGCCGCCCGCGCCCGCGGAGCCCGAGGCGCAGGATATTCCGCTCAACATCGTCTATGAGGACAAGGATCTGATCGTGATCGACAAGCCTGCGGGGCTTGTGGTGCATCCGGCGGCGGGAAATCTGGACGGGACGTTGGTGAATGCGCTGATCGCCCATTGCGGTGCATCGCTTAAAGGCGTCGGCGGCGTGGCGCGGCCCGGCATCGTGCACCGGTTGGACAAGGATACGAGCGGGCTTCTGGTTGCCGCGAAGAACGATCGGGCGATGGCGAGTCTGGCCAAGCAATTCGCGGCGCATGTGGTGCAGCGTGCCTATCACGCCGTCGTATGGGGAAGCCCACGTTTGGGCGACGGCATGATCGAAGGCGATATTGGGCGCAATCCGTTCGATAGAAAACGCATGGCGGTGGTGCGCAATGCGGGCAAGCCCGCGCGCACGCGCTACCGCGTGATCGAACGGTTCGGAAACCCGGCGCGGCCACTGGCCAGTCTGATCGAATGCCGGTTGGAAACGGGGCGGACGCATCAGATAAGGGTGCACCTGACCCATTTGGGGCACCCGCTGATCGGGGACCCGTCCTATGGCAAGGCGCGCGTCGCCCCCCGGCCCAAGAACGACGCGGAGGCCAGGGCCTATGCGGCGGCCAACGGGTTTGGCCGCCAGGCACTCCATGCCTGGCTGTTGGGGTTCCAACACCCTACAACCCATAAGGAAATTCGCTTCGAATCCGCCTGGCCGGCCGATTTTTCCGGGCTTGTGGAGGCCTTGCGCGGGTTGAATTCCAGCTGACCCATCACCACATCGGCATTCCGGGGTGTGCGTTCTTTGCAAAAATTCACTGTCTTTCCGCGTTCCCCGCGTTGTCTAATGGGTGGACCCATCCCCCATCGGCGATAAGGAGTTTGGCGATTTGAGCGGTCGTGGCGTTCCAGCACTGCAAGGCGAAGGCGGGCTTTCCCGCTACCTCTCCGAAATCCGGAAGTTTCCACTTCTGGACCCGGGCGAGGAGTACATGCTCGCCAAGCGGTGGAAGGAACATGAAGACCCGGATGCCGCCAAGAAACTGGTGACGAGCCACCTGCGGCTCGTGGCGAAGATCGCCATGGGCTATCGCGGCTACGGTCTGCCGGTTTCGGAAATCATTGCCGAAGGCAATGTGGGTTTGATGCAGGCGGTGAAGCGCTTCGAGCCTGACAAGGGTTTTCGCCTCGCCACCTATGCCATGTGGTGGATCCGGGCTTCGATCCAGGAATACATCCTGCGGTCGTGGAGCCTGGTGAAGATGGGTACGACGGCGGCGCAGAAGAAGCTGTTCTTCAACCTGCGCAAAGCCAAGAGCAAGATCGACGCGATCGAGGAAGGCGATCTTCGCCCCGAACATGTGGCCGAGATTGCAACCAAGCTCGGCGTACGCGAGGACGAAGTGGTGGATATGAACCGCCGCCTGTCCGCGCCGGATTCATCGCTGAACACGCCGCTGCGTTCCGATTCCGAATCCGAATGGCAGGACTGGCTGGCGGACGACACGCTGGACCAGGAAACCCGCCTTGCCGAGCGCGAAGAAATGAGCGAGCGGCACGGATTGCTGACTTCTGCACTGGGCGAATTGACCGAGCGCGAGCGCGACATCATCGAAGCGCGCCGGTTGCGCGACGATCCGGTGACGTTGGAAGAGCTTTCCAAGAAATACGACGTCAGCCGCGAACGCGTGCGCCAGATCGAAATGCGGGCCTTCGACAAGCTGCAGGCCGCAATGAAATCGGCCCTGGCCGAAAAGCGCAGCCATACGCTGGAAGCGGCGCACTAGTTCCCTTCTGCAATACCGCTATGCGCAAACGCGCGTTCCATGGGGCGCGCGGGCGGTCTTATCGTTTTGGCTCCGACGGGAGAGTGCGATGAAGTTGAAACTTTGGCAGGTCGATGCGTTTTCGGAAGAAGTCCTTGGCGGCAATCCGGCAGCGATTGTTCCGTTGTCGGCGTGGATCGACGATCGCCTTATGCAGAAGATCGCCAATGAGAACAACCTGGCGGAGACGGCCTTCTTCGTTCGCAACGCACCCGGCAAATATGCGCTTAGATGGTTCACACCGGCCGACGAGGTGGAGCTTTGCGGGCATGCGACGCTTGCAAGCGCATGGCTGCTTTTCAATACGCTGGACCCCGAGCTGAAATCCGTCGCGTTCGAGACGCGATCCGGCACGTTGAACGTAGAGCGTGGACGCGACGGGCGGCATGTGATGAGCCTGCCGTCGGATCAGATCGTGCCGTTTGAAGCGGAAGGTTTGAAGCAAAGCATCGGCGGGGCTTTGGAAAGCGCGCCGCCGGACGAATTGTTCAAAGGGCGCTATCTGTTGGCGGTGTGGAATGATCCCGCTGTCGTGCGCAATCTTGAAGGGCCGGGCGAAATTGCGCCGGTGCTGCGAGAGGCCGGCTTCTGGGGATTGATCGCGACGGCCAAGGGCGATCAAGGCTACGATTTCATTTCGCGCTTCTTTGCACCGGCCAAAAGTGTGCCGGAAGATCCGGTGACGGGATCGGCGCATTGCGCGTTGACGCCGTTCTGGGCAAAACGGCTGGGCAAGAAGACGTTGAAGGCACGGCAGGTTTCGCCTCGCGGCGGCGATCTTCTGTGCACCGACGAAGGCGCACGTACTGTGCTTTCAGGACCTTGCGCGCTTTATATGACGGCGGAGATCGAGGTCTGACCGTTCAAGAATTGTCCGTCTCTCCTTCCGCGGACTCGTCTTCGAATTCCTCGTCCGTTTCATCGTCGAAATCTTCACCGAAAGCGGCGAGCCCATCGGCGAGATAGTCGCCCAGAAGCGGCAGGGTGAGGAGATATTGCGCGGTGCGCCTGTTATGTTCGTTGCGCGCGGTGTCGACGGCTTCTTTCCATTCGTCGATGTCATACGTGCCTCGACCGAGCCAGGCGAGCGCCACGAGATTGATCTGTTCGTCCACATCCAGGCCGTTGATGAATTCAATCAATTCCTGCTCGACGGAATCTTCGCCGGGCTTGTCTTCCAGCACGCCGCTCATGTTGTCGTCGATGGCATCGGAGCCTTCGTCGGGATCGGAATCCGCCTCCTTGGCGTCGAACTGACGCGCCTTGACGATGACGTAGCGCACCTTTTCCGGGGAAATGCCGAGCTCCGGCTCGGTTTCGGCGCGTTCGTCGGGGGCGAGCGGCATGGCGAATTCCTTTCCTGTCCGAAAGACAAACGATTGTTCCGCCTGCCCGTTCCCTTAGCCTTGATATGCGTCAACCGCGCGACCGATCGTCAATTGACCTTTAACGGGTAAGTCCGTATATCAGCCGCGGGCCACACCTCCCCAACGAGGTGCTTCATTCTGGAAGGAATGATCGATGACCGGAAATATTCCGGCCGTGCGCCCTGCACGGCCTTTTTTTTCGTCCGGACCTTGCGCCAAACGGCCGGGTTGGACTGCTGAAGCCCTCGGTGGCGCGCTCTTGGGGCGCTCGCACCGTTCCAAGCCGGGCAAGGCGAAGCTCAAGGAAGCGATCGACCGCACCAAACAGGTGCTGAAGATCCCCGCGGACTACCGCGTGGGCATCGTCGCTGCGTCCGATACGGGCGCAGTCGAAATGGCGATGTGGTCGATGCTGGGGCCGCGCCCCGTCGATATGTTCGCGTGGGAAAGCTTTGGCGAAGACTGGGTGACGGACGTTTCCAAGCAGCTCAAGTTGAAGGATTCGCGCGTCATCAAAGCCGGTTACGGCGATCTGCCCGATCTGAAACAGGCCGATCCGACGCACGACATCGTGTTTCTGTGGAACGGTACGACCTCTGGCGTGCGCGTTCCCGATGGCGACTGGATTTCGGCCGACCGCGAAGGAATCACCATCTGCGATGCGACCAGCGCCGCATTTGCGATGGACCTGCCGTGGGACAAGCTCGATGTGACGACGTTCTCCTGGCAGAAGGTGCTGGGCGGCGAAGCGGCGCACGGCATTCTCATTCTGTCGCCCCGCGCTGTGGCGCGCCTGGAATCCTACACGCCGCCATGGCCGCTGCCGAAGATCTTCCGCATGACCAAGGGCGGAAAGCTGATCGAAGGCATTTTCGAAGGCGAGACGATCAACACGCCGTCGATGCTGGCGCTGGAAGATTATCTTGATGCGTTGAAATGGGCGGAAGGCGTGGGCGGGCTTGATGGGCTGATGAAACGGTCCAACGCCAATCTCGCGGTGCTCGACCGTTGGGTGCGCGAAAGTTCGTGGGCGGCGTTCCTTGCGAAGGATGCGGCCAGCCGTTCGAACACATCTGTCTGCCTGAAGATTGTCGATCCGTGGTTTGCGGCGCTTTCCGAAGAAGCGCAAGCCGAAGCAGCGAAGAAGATCGCAAGCGTGCTGGAGAAAGAGAAAGTCGCTTACGATATCGCGGCCTATCGCAGCGCGCCGGCCGGACTTCGCATCTGGTGCGGAGCCACCGTCGACACCGCCGATCTCGAAGCATTGATCCCCTGGCTCGATTGGGCTTGGGCGCAAGTGAAGGGTTGACCCCATGCCCAAGGTTCTGATTGCCGACAAGCTTTCCCCCGCCGCCGTTGCCATCTTCAAGGAACGCGGCGTCGAAGCCGATGTGAAGACGGGGCTAAGCAAGGAAGAACTGCTCAAGATCGTCGATCAATATGATGGCATGGCCATCCGTTCGGCGACCAAGGTGACGGCGGACGTCATCAAGGCGGCGAAGAATTTGAAGGTGGTGGGCCGCGCTGGGATCGGCGTGGACAATGTCGATATTCCGGCGGCGACGGCTGCCGGCGTGATCGTAATGAACACGCCGTTCGGCAATTCGATCACCACCGCCGAACACGCCATTGCGATGATGATGGCGCTCGCCCGCGATCTTCCTGCCGCCAATGCCTCCACCCAGGCCGGCAAGTGGGAAAAGAACCGCTTCATGGGCACCGAGGTTTACGGCAAAACTTTGGGCCTGATCGGCGCGGGCAATATCGGCTCGATCGTTGCGGATCGTGCCAAAGGGCTGAAGATGCATGTGATCGCGTTCGATCCCTATCTGTCGGCGGATCGCGCGGCCTCGCTCGGCATCGAGAAGGTTGAACTTGGCGAATTGCTGGCGCGGGCCGATTTCATTACCTTGCACACACCACTGACCAACGACACGCGCAATATCATCTCGGCCGATGCCATCAACAAGATGAAGAAGGGCGTGCGCATCATCAATTGCGCGCGCGGCGGGCTGGTGGACGAAGCGGCACTGAAAGCTGCCATCGATTCCGGCCATGTGGCGGGTGCCGCTCTCGACGTGTTCGAGGAAGAACCTGCTAAATCCAACGTGCTGTTCGGCAACGAGAAGGTGATTGCCACGCCGCATCTGGGCGCTTCCACCGAAGAAGCGCAGGAGAACGTGGCGTTGCAGGTGGCGGAGCAGATTTCCGATTACCTGCTGACGGGTGCGATCACCAATGCGCTCAACATGCCCTCGATCAACGCCGAAGAAGCGCAGAAGGTGAAGCCGTGGATTTCGCTCGCCGAGAAACTGGGCGCCTTCGTGGGGCAACTCACCGACACGAGCCTGCAATCCATCGACATCCTCTATGAAGGCACGGCATCGGAATTGAATCAGCGTGCGCTGACGCAAGCGGCCATCGCGGGTGTTCTGAAGCCGGTGCTTTCGGACGTGAACATGGTCAACGCGCCGATCGTTGCCAAGGAACGCGGCATCAAGATCAGCGAAACGCGCAGGCCCCAGCAGGGCGCTTACGAAGGCTATATCAAGATCACCGCAGTGCTCGACGGTTCGACGCGGCGGGTGGCGGGAACGGTGTTCTCCGACGGGCGGCCGCGACTGATCCAGGTGAAGGACATCAACCTCGATGCCGAATTCGCGCCGAACATGCTGTACGTCGTGAACGAGGACAAGCCGGGTTTCATTGGAAAGCTGGGAACCGTGCTGGGTGACGCGAAGGTTAACATTGCGTCATTTGCACTGGGCCGCAGCGCGCCGGGCGAAGATGCCATCGCGCTGGTCGAGGTGGATGGCGGCGTTTCCGACAAGGTGCTCGCCGATATCGCCAAGCTGCCGCTCGTGAAACTCGCCAAGGCTCTTGCATTCTAGGCTTTGTGCGCCCACGTCTTCCTCGTCGATTTGAGACGAGGGACGCATGCATCCCGGTGTCGCGATCATGGCCCTTTGGGGCGCATGGGTTGTTTCATGGATGTTGGCTGCGGTTTGGAGCGACAGGGCGGAGAAGCGCGTGCAGTTCGGATCGGAAGCAGGTTATCGCCTGGCGATGCTGGTGGGCGGGGTTCTCTTCTTCATTCCGGCGCATGGCTATTACGGGCCGCTCAGGCTTTGGCATGTGAACTGGACGCAGGCGTGGATCGCGGTGGCGCTGACTGCGTTCGGATTTCTGTTCACCTGGTGGGCACGCATTCACCTGGGTCGCCTGTGGTCGGGCAATATCACCAAGAAGGCCAATCACCGCGTGGTGGAAAGCGGTCCGTACGGGCTGGTGCGCCACCCGATCTATACCGGGATATTGATCGCGACGTTCGCCACGTTATGGGCGAAGGGAACGGTTTACGGGATCGCGGGTGCTGCGCTGATAACGCTGGGTATCTGGATGAAGGCGCGGCTGGAAGAACGCTTCCTGCGCGAGGAATTGGGCGCGGCGGCCTATGACGATTACAGCCGCCGCGTTCCCATGCTTATACCGTTCGTGAAGTTCTAGATCGCGTCGAAGAGCTGGACGTCCGGTCGTCCAGCCATGGCAGGGCCCATTTTCGGACCTAGCGTCTTGAAATGATCGGAATTGCGGTGCGCTTCGACGGCGGCCGCGTCATCGTACATTTCCATCACGACGTAGGTGTTCTCGTCGGTCTTCGACTTGAAGAACTGATAGAGCTTGTTGCCGGGTTCGTTCTTGCGGACTGCGGCCATCAATTCCTTGGCCACGCTTTCCAGTTCGGCATTCTTGCCCGGTTGAATTTTCAATGTTGCGACAATTCCAATGGCCATCGTTTCCTCCTGATAGTGCCGGGAACCACGCTAGACGGCGGGCCTCATCCGTTCAACATCGAATTATTTCCCTTTGAAATCGCCGGGGCGCTTTTCGAAGAAGGCCGCGACCGCTTCGTGATGGTCTTCGGTCAGGTGGGCGAGTGCCTGCATCGAGGCGCTCATTTCCATGATGGTGTCGAAGCTCACGCTCTGGCCTTCGCGCATCATGCGCTTGGTCATGCGCAACACATCCGGCGGCTGGCGGCAGATGCGGCCGGCGAGCGCGCGCGCCTCTTCCATCAATTGGGCTGCCGGCACCACGCGCGAGACGAGGCCCCATGACAGCGCCGTTGCGGCATCGATCGTGTCGCCGGTGAAGAACAGTTCGGCGGCGCGCGCATGGCCGATGGTGCGCGGCAAAATCCACGAGCCGCCGTCGCCGGGGACGAGACCGATACGCAGGAAGGTGGCACCGAAGATCGCGTTGTCGGCGGCGATACGCATGTCGGCCAGACAGGCGACATCATTGCCCAATCCGATGGCGGGGCCGTTGACGGCGGCGATCATGGGCACTTCCACGCCCCAAAGCGAGCGCACGATGCGATGAATACCATTCCGGTAACGCTCCCGGATGTGAACACCGGCACCGGCGAAAGAGCCGGAGCGTTCGCGCATCGCCTTGACGTTTCCGCCGGCGGAAAAGGCGGGGCCGGCCCCCGTCAGGATCACGCAGCGGACGTCCCGGTCGGCGTTGATGCGCCCCACAGCTTCGGCAAAAAGATCGCCATCGCCCTCTTCTCCCAGCGGATTCCGGCTTTCGGGGCGGTTGATGGTGAGCGTGACGGCGGGACCGTTCTTTTCGAGCAGCAGTGCGGACAAGGTTTCCTCCGGAAATTATGGTGAATGAGAATTTACCACTTACGGAGCCATTTGCGAAAAGCTCCATTAACGGACGGCGGGGCATTCTCAGGCGAAGAGGCAGGATACCCGTAGCCATCGTGGGACGAGAAAGTAAAGCGGCAAAAGCCGAGCCGAAGCGTTTCGGCCGGGTTCGCTCCGTGCTGCGGCGCATGGGGGACAACTTCATGCGCGCGATGGTGCCGCAGACGGAGGCGGACATACGCCTCGTCGAAGCGCAACTCGACATCTCGCGCAAGCAGACCGCGCCCACAACTTACACGCTGCCTTTCACCGCGATCGTTGTGGCGGCGACCAATTTCTATTGGGTGCCGGCGATGCGGCTTTTGTTATGGCCGCTCGCGGTTTTGGTGTTGAGCTTCCTTGCCGAGCTGAAATACCGCTACTTCCTCAAACACGACGATCATTCGCCCCAGTCGGTCCGCTATCGCGCCAAGATGGCGGTCGTCATGGGCGGTGTGCTTGTTGCGGCGTGGTGTTCGATGGTTGTCGTCATTTGGGTGCCGGGCATTCCGGGCAACCATTTGCTGATCCTGTTCCTGCTTTGCGCATCGCTTTCAGGATGGGTGACGTCCGGCGCCGTCTACCTGCCGATGCTTTACGTGACACTGCCGATCTATCTACTGGCGATGACGGTCGTGCCGATGGTGGCGGGCGACATGATCGATGCGATCCTGGGCTGGCTGTGCATCGGCTTCTGGGTGATGATGGCGGCACAGGCATCCATCAACTACGAAACCAGTACCAAGAAACTGAAGCTCGAAGACGAACGCGTGCTGCTGATCGAAGACCTGCAGCGGGCCAAGGAAACCTCGGATCGCGCCCGTGAACGCGCCGAAGCGGCGTCCCGCGCCAAATCCACCTTCCTCGCCAATATGAGCCACGAACTGCGCACGCCGCTGAACGCCATCCTGGGCTTTTCGGAAATCATAAAAACGCGCGCGTTCGGCAATTCCATCGAGCAATATTCGGAATATGGCAATTACATCCACGGGTCCGGCCAGCATCTGCTGACGCTCATCAACGACATTCTCGATCTTGCCAAGATCGAGGCGGGGCGCATGACCCTGCGCGAGGACGAACTCGACGTCGTGCGGTTGATCGAAGACGCCGTCGAGATGATGAACGTGAAGGCGGAACAGGCGGGCGTGAGCCTTGTGATGGAAGTGGAGCCCGGATTTCCGCTGGCCTTTGCCGACGAACGGGCGCTCAGGCAAATCCTCGTCAACCTGCTGTCCAATGCGATCAAGTTTACGCAGGCCGGCGGGACCATCACCGCATTTGCCAAACGTGCGGCGGACGCGCGGCTTGCCTTCGGCGTGCGCGACACCGGCATCGGCATCGCGCCGGAAGATCACCGGCGGGTGTTCGAAAGCTTCGGCCAGGGACGCCACGACGCGGTACAGGCCGACAAGAGCACGGGGCTTGGCCTTCCCATCGTCAAAGGACTTGCGGAAGCGCATGGCGGCTCGGTCGTGCTGGAAAGCACGCCCGGCGTGGGCACCACGCTCACGATCCTGCTGCCCACGACGCGCATTCGCCCGCGCGCCGAGCCGTTGAAAGCGGCGAGTTAGCTCAACGCTGCGTAGCGCTTCAGGTGGTGATCGACATTGCCGAACAGGGTGTCGATCATGGTCACGCGCTTGAAATAATGGCCGACGTTCAATTCGTCGGTCATGCCGATGCCGCCGTGGATCTGCACCGCTTCCTGGCCGACATAGCGGCCAGCACGGCCGATCTGCACCTTGGCGGCCGATGCTGCTTTCTTTCGCGTGGCAGCGTCTTCGTTGAGGTTCAACGTCACCATCAGCGTCATCGAGAGCGACTGCTGGTAGCTGGTGAACATGTCCACCATGCGGTGCTGCAGTGCCTGGAACTTGCCGATCGGCACGCCGAATTGTTTGCGGGTCTTGGAATATTCGACCGTGGTGTCGACCAGCACCTTCATGGCGCCGGTGGCTTCCGCGCAATAAGCGGCGATGGCTTCGTCCGCGCCGCGTTCGACGAGTGCAAGACCGTTGTCGATTTCGCCGATCACACGCGTGGCAGGCACCTCGACATTTTCGAAGGTGATTTCCGAGGCGCGCTGGCTATCGACCGTCGGATAATCGCGCGTCGCGATGCCTTTGGACTTCTTGTCGACGAGGAAAACAGTGACGCCCTTCTCATCGCGCTGGCCGCCGGCGGTGCGCGCAGTCACGAGCAGCGTATCGGCCCACGGCGCGCCGATCACAACGGCCTTGTTGCCGTTGAGCACGTAGCCTGAGCCCTGTTTCTTCGCGGTGGTGGAAACGTCGCCGAGATTGAAGCGGCTTTTGGGTTCGGCGAAGGCAAGCGCGATAATGGACTCACCGCCCGCGATCTTCGGCAGCACTTCGTCTCTCAGGTCTTTCGAGCCGTCGCGCGCGACCATGCCGCCGCCGACTACGACGGTGGGGACGAACGGCTCGATCACCAGGGCTTTGCCGAACTCTTCCATCACCACCATGTTGTCGACCGCGCCGCCGCCGAGGCCGCCGAAATCTTCCGGCAGGCTGGCTGCGAGCAGGCCCAGTTCGGCGAATTGCTGCCAATGGCTAAGATCGCGGCCAGGCTCGGCGCGCGTGAACTTGCGCCAGTTCTCGAAGGTGTAGTTGTCGGCGAGATATTTCTCGACCGAATTGCGCAGCAGCGTCTGCTCTTCGCTGAAAGAGAAATCCATAGGCGTTTCCTGTCGTATTGGCGCCCGGTCTTAGAGACCGAGCACCGCTTTGGCGATGATGTTGCGCTGGATCTCGTTCGATCCGCCGTAGATGGAGGCTTTGCGCATGTTGAAATAACGCCCGGCAGAGCCAAGCGCATAATCGGGACCGATATATTCGTTGTCGCCGAACTTTCTCTCATCCGGATAGCCGTAATAGCCGACCGCTTCGAGCGTGAGTTCGGTGATGCGCTGCTGGACCTCGGTGCCCTTGATCTTGAGGATCGAGCTTTCCGGCCCCGCCATCTGGCCCTTCGATTCCTGGGCGAGCGTGCGCAGCTCGGTGTATTCGAGCGCCGTCAGATCGATTTCGAGTTCGGCGATCTTGTTGGAGAACTCATCGGTCGTGATGAGCGGCTTGCCGTCCAGCGTTTCGGCGCGCGCGATTTCCTTCAAGCGTTCGATGGCCTTCTTGGAGCGCGCCACACCCGCGATCCCGGAGCGTTCGTTGACGAGCAGGAATTTCGCGTAGGTCCAGCCCTTGTTCTCTTCGCCGATACGGTTTTCGACCGGGACTTTCACGTTGTCGAAGAAGACTTCGTTCACCTCATGGGCGCCATCGAGCACGATGATGGGCTTCACGGTGATGCCGGGCGTCTTCATGTCGATCAGCAGGAACGAGATACCTTCCTGTTGCTTCGCGTTGGGATCGGTGCGGACGAGACAGAATATCCAGTCGGCATATTGGGCAAGCGTCGTCCACGTCTTCTGGCCGTTGACGATATAGTGGTCGCCTTCGCGCACCGCTTTCGTGCGCAGGCTGGCGAGATCGGAACCCGAACCAGGTTCGGAATAGCCCTGGCACCACCAGTCTTCGCCGGAGAGGATGCGAGGGAGATATTTCTTCTTCTGCTCGTCGTTGCCGAAGGTGAAGATCACCGGCGCGACCATGGAGAGGCCGAAGGGGAGCAGCGGCGTGGTTTCGGCGCGCGCGTTCTCTTCGTTAAAGATGTAACGCTGGGTCACATTCCAGCCGGTGCCGCCATATTGCTTGGGCCAATGGGGAGCGACCCAACCCTTCTTGTAGAGGGCCTTGTGCCAGGCGAGATAGGCCTCCTTGGATTTGACCTCTTCGCCCATCGCCTCGCGCATTTGAGACGTGAAGTTTTGCTCGATGAAGCTGCGCACTTCCTGGCGGAAGGCTTCTTCTTCGGGCGAGAAGCTGACATCCATGGCGTTCTCCCAATTCCGACAAATTGTCAGTAGACTATGATAGCCGGTCGCTCTCCGGCTGCAAGGCGGCCTCTAGCCGCGCTCGCGGCGGATGGCTTCATGATGCCGGATAACCTCGGTGACAATGAAGTTCAAAAATTTCTCGGCGAAATCCGGGTCGAGATGGGCCTCTTCCGCGAGCTTGCGCAGCCGGGCGATCTGAACCGCCTCGCGGCTGGGATCGGCGGGGGGCAGGCCGTGTTTGGCTTTGTATTCGCCGACCGCCTGGGTGCATTTGAACCGCTCGGCCAGAAGGTGAACCAAAGCGGCGTCGATATTGTCGATGGACTGGCGAAAACGCGCCAGCTCCAGATCTGTCCCAGTCATTTTTTCTTCCCAGCCTTGCCGCCCTGCCAGCGGTCTACCAGATCGGTTTCGATATCGAAATGATCGAGCAGGCGCCCGACCGAGTGGTTGATGATGTCATCGACCGAATTCGGGCGCGGATAGAAGGCGGGCACAAGCGGGGCGATGACGGCGCCGAGATCGGAGAGGTTTGCGAGATTGCGCAAATGGCCCGCATGGAGCGGGGTTTCGCGCAAGGCGATCACCAGGCGGCGGCGTTCTTTCAGCACCACATCAGCGGCGCGCGAGAGAAGCGTGCCGGTGACGCCGGTGGCGATTTCGCTCATCGTCTTGATCGAGCAGGGCACGACGATCATGCCCATCGTTTTGAACGAGCCCGATGAAATCGCCGCGCCGACATCGCCCACCGCGTAAGAAGCGTTTGCGAGTTTGCGGATTTGCGCGGGCTTGAGATCGGTTTCGTAGGCGAAGGCCATCTCTGCGGCCTTGCTGATGACGAGATGGGTTTCGATGTCGGTTTTACGCAACGCCTCCAGCAGGCGCACGCCATAGATTACGCCGGATGCGCCGGAAATGCCGACGATCAGCCGTTTTTTCGTGTTGGATGCCGCATTGCCCGCCATGCCCTACCCTACTTTGCGCAACAGAATTTCGCCAAGCCTTCTACGCTGGACGCCGCCGAAAGGTGCATGCGACCATCGGCGCGCAGCCATTAACCGTGCCTGTTCTCATGTCGTCCACGGCCGTGCAAACCCTTCCGGCGGCGCTTTACCGCGAGCGGGAGACCTATGAAACCGAACGGCGTGCCGTCTTCGGGCATAGCTGGCTGTTTCTGGGCCACGAGAGCCAGCTTGTGGGTCCTGGAAGCTATATCTCGCTGAGCTTTGCAGGCTTTCCGCTGTTTGCGGTGCGCGGCAAAGACGGCGTGATACGCGCATTTCACAACGTCTGCCGGCACAGGGCGGGACCATTGGTAGAGGACGGAGCGGGGTCTTGTGGCGAGAACATCGTCTGCCGTTATCACGGCTGGCGCTATGCGCTGGACGGACGGCTTGCATCGGCGCGCGATTTCGGACCCGCAAGCGATTTCGATGTGCGCGATTACGGGTTGATCGCGCTTCATTGCGAGACGTGGCACGGGTTCCTGTTTGCGAACATGGACGCGAATGCGCCATCGCTCGAACAAACCATCGCGCCGCTCGAGCGCGAGGCGGGTTCGATTGGCATAGAACGCTTTGTTTTCAAGTGTTTTGAGACACACGAGATCAAGTGTAACTGGAAGACTTATGTCGAGAATTATCTCGAAGGCTATCACATCCAGGATGTGCATCCGGGATTGAATGCGGCAGTGGATGCGCGGCGTTACGAGGTGAATGTGGTGCCGCCGGTCATCTTCCACCGCGCGCCACCGAAGGGCGATGCGACGGTGGCCGGCTTGTGGGCATGGCTTTGGCCGTGTCTGGGAGTGAATGTCTATACCGACGGGATGATGATGGAGCGCATGTCGCCGGTTGGCCATGACCGAACCCGGCTCGACTACCTCTATTTCTTCCCCGCCGACCTTCCAACGGCGGAGGTGGAGCGGGCTATCGGGTCTTCGGCGGCAACCACGGCGGAGGACATCCGCATCACCGAGGCCGTGCAGCGCAACCTCGATGCCGGGGTCTATGAGACGGGGCGGCTTTCCCCCAAGCACGAGGGGGGCGTGGCCTGGTTCCAGGGGCGCATTCTGGAGGCGCTGGACCGGGCTTGAGCGAGGTGCTTCCCGGAGCGGATTCGTCTCAGTGTGCAACGCACAAAAAGGGTTGCATTGGACGGCATTTTCGGCCCCATAGAGGATGGCAATTTACGCTCTAGCCAAGCGCTCCCTCGCAAATAATATTGCGGGTGGGATGGGGTAAAAGAACATGACGTATTCCGGCAGCATGCCGCCCGAAAAGCAGGGGCTTTACGACCCCGCGAACGAACACGACGCCTGCGGCGTGGGCTTTGTCGCCAACATCAAGGGCAAGCGGTCCCACGACATCATCGCGCAGGGGCTTCAGCTCCTGATCAATCTCGATCATCGCGGCGCGGTGGGCGCGGACCCGACGGTGGGCGACGGTGCAGGCTGCCTGATCCAGATCCCCGATCTGCTGTTGCGCGAATGGGCAGAGAAGACGGGCGTGACGTTGCCCGAGCCGGGACATTATGCGGTTGCCATGTGCTTCCTGCCGCAGGAAGCCAAGGCGCGCGACGTGATCGTCAAGCAGTTCGAGCATTTCATCAAAGTCGAAAAGCAGGTGCTGATCGGCTGGCGCGATGTGCCGATCACAACGGAAGGTTTGGGTACGACTGTTCTTGCGCAGATGCCGCTGATCCGCCAGGCGATCATCGGGCGAGGGCCGAACATCAAGAGCCAGGATGCGTTCGAGCGGAAAATCCTTGCCATCCGCAAACAGACGCAGAACCCGCTTGCCGCGCTTGCCAAGAAACACAAGCAGCCGAGCATCACCGATTTCTACATGCCGTCGTTTTCGACGCGCACGGTGGTTTACAAGGGGCTGCTGCTCGCCCCCGATGTGGGCAAGTTCTATGACGATTTGCGCAATCCGCTGACGCAATCGGCGATTGCGATGGTGCATCAGCGGTTTTCGACCAACACATTCCCGTCCTGGAAACTGGCGCATCCCTATCGCTTCATCGCGCACAACGGCGAAATAAACACCGTGCGCGGCAATGTGAACTGGATGAACGCGCGCCGGCGCACGATGGAGTCCGAATTGCTGGGGCCCGACCTCGACAAGATGTGGCCGTTGATCCCGCATGGGCAATCGGACACTGCGTGCCTCGACAATGCTTTGGAGTTGTTGCTGGCGGGCGGTTATCCGCTGGCGCACGCCATGATGATGCTGATCCCGGAAGCCTGGGCCGGCAACAAGATGATGGATGCCAAGCGCAAGGCCTTCTACGAATATCACGCAGCGCTGATCGAACCATGGGACGGTCCGGCGGCGATTGCGTTTACCGATGGACGCCAGATCGGCGCCACGTTGGACCGCAACGGTTTGCGCCCTGCACGTTTCATCGTGACCGACGACGATCTCGTCATTCTTGCCTCCGAAGCCGGTGTTTTGCCGGTGCCGGAGGAAAAGATCGTGCGCAAATGGCGTTTGCAGCCGGGCAAGATGCTGCTGATCGACCTGGAAGAAGGCCGCATCGTCGAAGACGACGAGATCAAGCGCAAATTGGCCGATGCCGAACCTTACGAAGAGTGGCTGAAGGAAGCGCAGTACAAGCTGGAAGAACTTTCCGATCTGCAGGGCGAGCAGCCGGCGATTGCAAACGATTCTTCGACCTTGCTGGATCGCCAGCAGGCGTTCGGCTTCACCCAGGAAGATCTGCAGTTCTTCCTGGAGCCGATGGCGATCAATGCCGACGATCCCATCGGCTCGATGGGCGCGGACACGCCGATTGCCGTGCTCTCCAAGAAGCCCAAGCTGCTTTACAACTATTTCAAACAGAACTTCGCGCAAGTCACCAATCCGCCGATCGATCCGATCCGCGAAGAATTGGTGATGTCGCTTGTTTCGATGATCGGGCCGCGGCCGAATTTGCTGGGCCACGAGGCGGGCGCGCACAAGCGGCTGGAAGTTTCGCAGCCGGTTCTCACCAACACCGACATCGAGAAGATCCGCGCGATCTCCGAACTGGTGGACGGTGCGTTCCGTACCTCGACCATCGATTGCACATGGGACGCGGCCGAAGGCGCGGACGGATTGGAGAAAGCGGTTGCCCGCATCTGTTCGGAAGCGACCGACGCGGTGCTGGCGGACAACAATATCCTGATCCTTTCGGACCGCGAGGTCTCCGCCGAACGCATTCCGATTCCGGCGTTGCTGGCGACCGCGGCGGTGCATCATCACCTGATCCGTCAGGGTTTGCGCATGCAGACGGGGCTTGTGGTCGAAACCGGCGAAGCGCGCGAGGTGCACCATTTCTGCGTGCTCGCTGGCTATGGCGCGGAAGCGGTGAACCCTTACATGGCGTTCGAGACCCTTGAGCAGATTCGTACGCAGCGCGGAGTTTTGCTCAAGGCATATGAAATTCAGAAGAATTACATCAAGGCGGTGGGCAAGGGGATTTTGAAGGTGATGTCCAAGATGGGCATCTCCACCTATCAATCCTATTGCGGCGCGCAGATTTTCGATGGCGTTGGTCTGGCATCGGAATTCGTCGAGAAATATTTCACAGGCACGGCCACGACCATCGAAGGGGTGGGCATTCGCGAGATCGCGGAAGAATGCGTGCGGCGGCATCGCGACGCGTATGGCGACAATCCGATCTATCGCAACATGCTGGATGTGGGCGGCGATTATGCCTTCCGACTGCGCGGCGAGGATCACGCCTGGACGCCGGAATCGGTTGCCAAGCTGCAACATGCGGTGCGCGGCAATCTGCCGGAGGAATATCGCGCGTTTGCGGCGAGCATCAACGAACAGAGCGAGCGGTTGCTGACCATTCGCGGGCTGATGCAGTTCAAATTCGCGGACAGGTCCATACCGATCGAAGAGGTCGAACCGGCGGCTGAGATCGTGAAGCGGTTTTCGACCGGAGCGATGAGCTTTGGCTCGATCAGCCGCGAGGCGCACACCAATCTCGCCATCGCGATGAACCGCATCGGCGGGCGTTCCAATACCGGTGAAGGCGGCGAAGAACCGGATCGTTTCAAGCCGCTGCCGAACGGCGATTCCATGCGCTCGGCCATCAAGCAGGTGGCATCGGGGCGGTTCGGCGTGACGGTGGAGTATCTCGTCAATGCCGACGACATTCAGATCAAGATGGCGCAGGGCGCAAAACCCGGCGAAGGCGGACAGCTTCCGGGCCACAAGGTGGACAAGAACATCGCCAAGGTGCGCCATTCGACGCCGGGCGTGGGCTTGATCTCGCCACCCCCGCATCACGACATCTATTCCATCGAAGACCTTGCACAGCTCATCCACGACCTGAAGAACGCCAATCCGAAGGCGCGCATTTCGGTGAAGCTGGTTTCGGAAGTGGGCGTGGGCACGGTTGCCGCCGGCGTTTCGAAGGCGCGTGCCGATCACGTGACGATTTCCGGCTTCGAAGGCGGCACGGGTGCCTCGCCGCTCACTTCACTCACCCATGCGGGATCGCCCTGGGAGATCGGACTTTCGGAAACGCAGCAGACCTTGGTGCTGAACGGATTGCGCGGTCGCATCGCCGTGCAGGTGGACGGTGGATTGCGCACGGGGCGCGACGTCGCCATCGGCGCGTTGTTGGGCGCGGACGAATTCGGCTTCGCCACCGCGCCGCTGATCGCATCTGGCTGTATCATGATGCGCAAGTGCCATTTGAATACTTGCCCCGTCGGCGTGGCGACACAGGACCCTGTGTTGCGCGCGCGGTTCACCGGCAAGCCGGAGCACGTGATCAACTATTTCTTCTTCGTTGCCGAGGAACTGCGCGAGATCATGGCGCGGCTGGGCGTGCGCACGCTCAACGAGATGATCGGGCGCGTGGACCTGCTCGACATGCGCCATGTGCTGGCGCATTGGAAAGCCAAGGGCGTCGATCTTTCGCGCATCCTCTATCAGGTGAAGCCGGCGGCCGGTGTTTCGGTCTGGAATTCCGAGCGGCAGAATCATGGGCTCGACGGCGCGCTGGATCACGATCTGATCAATGCGGCAAAGCCCGCCATCGAAAGCGGCCAGGCGGTGCGGTTGGAGCGCAGCATCAAGAACGTGAACCGCACTGTGGGCGCGATGCTTTCGGGCGAGATCGCCAAACGTTATGGCCACGCGGGATTGCCGGAAGATACCGTTTCCGTGAAGTTCGAGGGCACAGCAGGCCAGAGCTTCGGTGCGTTCCTGGCGCGCGGCGTGACGCTCGACCTGGTGGGCGACGGCAACGACTATGTCGGCAAGGGGCTTTCGGGTGGGCGCATTGTCGTTCGCCAGCCGAAGAACACCCGGCGCGATCCGACCCAGAACATCATCGTCGGCAACACCGTGCTGTATGGCGCGATTGCGGGCGAAGCCTATTTCCAGGGCGTGGCGGGCGAGCGGTTTGCGGTGCGCAATTCGGGCGCGGTCTGCGTTGTGGAAGGCACGGGAGATCACGGCTGCGAATATATGACGGGCGGCGTGGTCGTTGTTCTGGGCAAAACGGGACGCAATTTCGCCGCCGGCATGTCGGGCGGCATCGCTTACGTTTACGACGCCGATGGCGATTTCGAGACGTTGTGCAATCCGGCGATGGTGAAGCTTTCGCGCATCGAACCTGCGATTGGCGGGGACGATCCCGATGCACCTCGGCAACGTTCGGTGAGCGTGGAGAACGCGGGCATGGGCGACATGCTGCGTTTCGATGCGGAACGGCTTCGCATTCTCGTGGAGCGGCATCTGCTGCACACGGGAAGCGCACGCGCGAAGGCCCTGCTCGACAATTGGGACGCATCGCTTGCGAAATTCGTGAAGGTGATGCCGACCGATTATGCGCGCGCGCTGACCGACATGAAGAACGAACGGGCAAAATCTGCGGCGGTTGCTGCGGAATAATTTTTTCGAATTGGAGTTTGGGCCATGGGCAAACCCACGGGCTTTCTGGAGATCGAGCGCAACGACCGCGGCTATGAAAAGCCGGATGGGCGCACGAAGCATTGGCACGAGTTCGTCAAACCCCTGCCTTATGCGGAAGTGAGCCAGCAGGCGGCGCGTTGCATGGATTGCGGGATTCCGTTCTGTCACACCGGATGCCCCGTGAACAACATGATCCCGGACTGGAACAACCTCGTCTATCGCGATCAGTGGAAAGCAGCACTCGACACGCTGCATTCGACCAACAATTTCCCGGAATTCACCGGCCGCATCTGCCCCGCGCCGTGCGAAGCTTCGTGCACGCTGAACATTGTCGAAAATCCGGTGACCATCAAAACCATCGAATGCGAGATCGTGGATCGCGGATGGGAAGAAGGCTGGATCAAGCCGCAACCGGCGGCGCGGCAGACGGGCAAGAATGTGGCTGTCGTCGGGTCGGGCCCGGCTGGCTTGGCATGCGCACAGCAATTGGCGCGCGCGGGCCACAGCGTGGTTGTTTTTGAAAAGAGCGACCGGGTTGGCGGATTGCTGCGCTACGGCATTCCCGACTTCAAGATGGAGAAACATCTGATCGACCGGCGCATCCGCCAGATGGAAGCCGAAGGTGTGACCTTCCGTACGGGTGTGGAAGTGGGTGTGGCGGTTTCGGTTTCGATGCTGCTCAAGGATTACGACGCGGTTGTGATGTCGGGCGGGGCGGAAGATCCGCGCAATCTGGAAGTGGACGGCCGCGAACTGGCCGGCGTGCATTATGCGATGGAATTCCTCACCCAGCAGAACAAGCGCGTGGCGGGCGATGCGGAAGCGGTTGCCGCGCCACAGGGCACGATCAGCGCCAAAGACAAGCATGTGATCGTGATCGGCGGCGGCGACACGGGATCGGACTGCATCGGCACTTCGATCCGGCACGGTGCGGCTTCGGTGACGCAGCTTGAGATCATGCCAAAGCCGCCGGAGCACGAGAACAAGGCGCTGACCTGGCCGGATTGGCCGCTGAAGCTGCGCACGTCTTCCTCGCAAGAAGAAGGTTGCGGGCGCGACTGGGCGGTTGTGACAAAACGCGCGGTCGGCAACGGCAAAGTCGAAGCGATCGAATGCGTGCGCGTGGAATGGCAGAAGGATGCGAATGGCCGCATGCAAATGGTCGAGATGCCGGACAGCACATTCCAGCTCAAGGCCGATCTGGTTTTGCTGGCGATGGGTTTCGTCGGACCGCGCAAGGCAGGCTTGGTCGAGCAATCCGGCGTGGAGCGCGACGGGCGCGGCAATGTGAAGGCCAATGTGGTCGATTATAAAACCTCCGTTCCGAAAGTGTTTTCCTGCGGCGACATGCGGCGCGGGCAATCGCTCGTGGTATGGGCGATCCGCGAAGGGCGGCAATGCGCGCGCGGCGTGGATGAAGCGTTGATGGGTTCGAGCGAGCTTCCGCGTTAGAAGCTGACGCAGTCTGCGCTATCGACGCGCATCACCGAATCTTGTGCGAAGCGTTTCTTGTAGGCTTCGCGTATCGCATCGATGCGGGTGGACACATCGCCTTCGTACCAGATCAGCAATACGCGCGACGGGCTCTTTTCGATCTTGCCGTCGCTGCCTTGCCATTGGCCGTAAGCTTCATAGACAGTGAGGCCGGCGGGAAAGCGCGGCGTCACTTCGCGGTCGAGGAAATCCTGCCAATCGCTTGCGGTGATCGGTTTGCCGTCGTTGGTGGCAGCACCGAACAACAACTCGACGCGGTTCATGGCATGCGATGGCGGTTTGCAGGATAGGCCCGATGGATGTGTGGCGCAGCCGGTGAGCGCGATGAGCGCCGTTGTAACGGCTGTGTGAAGAACCTTGCGCATTTATCCCGCTCGCCTGTTTCGTGAAGAATAGGGTAGCATGAACCCGCACACCCCACGGAGGCCCGGATGATTGAGCTTGTGATCGACCAGCGGCGGCGCGATCTGGGCGGGTTCGAGGTGGGGCGCGTGCTGCCCTTCGCCCACCGGCGCATGGTGGGGCCGTTCGTATTTTTCGATCATATGGGGCCGGTGAATTTTCCGGCCGGAATCCCCAAGACCGTCGATGTGCGGCCGCATCCCCATATCGGGCTTTCGACGGTGACCTATCTGTTCGACGGCGAGATCATGCATCGCGACAGCGTGGGCTCCGAACAGGCGATCCGCCCCGGCGAAGTGAACTGGATGACGGCGGGGCGCGGCATCACCCATTCCGAACGCTTCGAAAAAGCGCGTGCGCAAGGCGACAAGATGCACGGTATTCAGGCGTGGGTAGCGTTGCCGAAGGAACTGGAAGAAACCGATCCGGCATTTTTCCATCATGGCGCTGCCGACCTTCCCACCTATGAGGGTGGCGGGTTGTGGGCGCGGCTGGTGGCCGGAAAGGCGTTTCACGCGGAAGCGAAAGTGAAAACACATTCGCCGATGTTCTATGTGCATTGGAATCTCAAGGCTGGAGCCAAAGCGGAATTGCAACCTGAATACCCTGAACGCGCAGCCTATATTGCGGCAGGATCGGTGGAAGTGGAGGGGCGGACTTATGAGGCGGGGCACATGCTTGTCTTCGCGCCGGGTAATGCCATTCTTTTCACTGCCGTTTCGGATGCGATCGTCATGTTGCTTGGCGGCGAGCCGTTGGGTGAGCGATTCATCGAATGGAATTTCGTATCCTCCTCTAAAGAACGTATCGAACAGGCGAAGGCCGATTGGCGCGCGGGACGGATGAAACTGCCCGATCTCGACAACAAAGAATTCATCCCGCTGCCCGGCGATCCGCCGCCACCGGCGCCAGCAATGTCCTGATTATTGCGAAGCGATGGCGCGGCTCGCGTTGAGCGGCGCGAGATAGCCATAGCCGAAAACGGGATCGTGACCGGGTTTGCCCAGATCAATCGCTTCGTGTTCGAGCGCTGCCCAGGCGGCACGTGCGGCAACGGGATCGGGCTGCTTCAACAGCGCCGCAAAACGAACAGCGACCAGCGGTGAGGCGTAAGACGTTCCGGTCACGATCGCATGACCGCCCTTCATCGCAGCGACACGGCGGCGAACGCCCAACGCCGCGAAAGCGATCTGCGTGCCTTGATTGGCATCCATCTGTATCGCGTGATCGTCATCGACCGAAGTGACGGCCGCAACGCCTTCATAAGCGGCGGGGTATTCTGCGGGCGCAGCGGGCCCGTCGTTACCTGCGGCGGCGACAATGATGCGGCCGCGTTTCAGGAACGCTTTCACCGATGCTTCGAGAATGATGTTGGGCGGACCGGCGAGGCTGATGTTCGCGACGGGCACGTTGTTCTGCGCGAGCCATCCGAGAGCACGCGCGATGTCATCAGCAGCGCCGCCGCATGCTTCACCGCCATAGACATCGGCGGCATAAAGTTCGGCAGACGGCAAGCTACCCTGCCCTCCGCGGCCGACCAGCAGAGACGCAACGGCGGTGCCATGTTCGGTGGGGACATTGTCTTTGTCGCTGGCAAAATTCTTGGTGAGGATGGTGGCGTCGGCAAAATCACCATTGTGACGGTCGATGCCGCCGTCGATCATGCCGATGCGAATTCTCGCGTCCGGCTGCGTTGCTGGTTGCGGGGGCGCGACGGCTGCGGTCTGAGTTTCGCCGGACGGATTGTAGATGTGGTCGTAATCATAAGTGCCGGAGGGATCGGCGCGGCGCAGTAACGAGAGCGCCTGCGTGGCATCCATGTTTTCCGGCGCGCGCAATTGCACCACCGTCAGTCCCAAGGAGGCGATGTCCTGCTGGCGGACGATCTGGAAACTCAAGCCTTTCGCAATCGACAAGCTTTGGTCGGACGGTGACAAGGCAAGCACGGTTTGGCGCAACACCTTGAAGCCCTGAACGTCTCTGTCGAAGGAAGCCGTACGCTGTGGGCGGCCCACCGTGTCGCGCACAATTCCAAGGGTCGAATCGAGCGTGCCGGTGGTGCTGTTCAACACGCCGGGGACGATGCCGGTGTGGGGCAACGAGACCGGGCCGATGGGCCCGACGCCGACCGGCAGGCCCAGCGTTCCGGCATGGGCTGCGCTCGCCACGACAAGAAGTGCTGTGAGGGCTTGCAGCATTCGCTTTACCGTTTTCATCGAACGCTCCTTTCCGGCCTTGCCCGCCCTGCCCAGTGAACACATAGTCCACGCCCAGAGTAAATCGAAGGTGACCGGATAAGTTCCCTGCATCCGGCGCATGGAAGAAACCACTGGACTCAACCGTTGTGACCGTAGCGATGGGTGCATCGATAGACTCGATCCGCAACCAGATGACCGCGCTGTTGCCGCGGCTGCGCCGCTTTGCGTTGTCGCTGACGGGCAACGCGGCGGATGCCGACGATCTGGTTCAGGATACGGTCGAGAAGGCGCTGCGCAATCTCCATCGCTGGGAAGAAGGTACGCGATTGGATAGCTGGATGTTTCGCATTGCTCAGAATTTGTGGATCGACACGGTGCGGTCGAAGCGTGTGAAAAGTTCGGTTCCGCTGGAAGACCACCATGGCGGAGCAAGCGACGGCGCACGCGATGCAGAGGCGCGGCTGACCTTCGCCGACACCTGCAAGGCCTTGGCCACGTTGCCGGAAGAGCAGCGCGTGGTGGTTTCGCTGGTGCTGGTGGACGGCATGGCGTATCGCGATGCGGCAGATGTTTTGGGCGTACCGATTGGAACGGTGACGAGCAGGCTGGCACGCGCCCGCGAAGCGCTGGCCACGCGCGTGTTCGGCAAGAAGGCGGAGACATTCTGATGACGCTTTCCAAGGAAATCCTGATGCAATTCGTCGATGGCGAACTTTCGCCTTCGGAGACCTCGCGCATCGAGGCGGAACTTGCGAACGATGCGGAAGCACGCGCTTTTGTGGACGCGCAAACGATGCTGCGCGAACAGTTCCACGATGCATTTGCGCCGGCGATGGAAGAACCGATTCCGGACCGGCTGCTGGCGGCGGTTGCCAACACGCCGGTATCGTGGCGCTGGCGGTTGCGGCAAAGACTTTCACAACGCACTGGCTGGATCTGGGCGGGGTTGCCTGCCGCGGGTGCATTGGCGCTTGGCCTTGTCATTGGCGTGACGCTCAATCCCTCCAATGTCGGACCGATTGCAACGCTGAACGGAACGCTGGTGGCGCAAGGCGCATTGGCCGATGCGTTGAACACGCAGCTCGCATCCGCAGCGCCGCAAGGAAGCGGGCCGCATATCGGCATCAGCTTCCGTGCCAAAGACGGACGCAACTGCCGGACATTCGAAACGGACAGCGTTGCGGGGATCGCCTGCCGCAGTGACGCGCAGTGGAACGTGGCTGCACTTGCTTCGTCCAAAACCGAAAGCGCCGGCACATATCGTATGGCGGGTAGTGCGATGCCGGACGTGATCCGCGATGCGGCACAAGCCATGATCGCCGGAGCGCCGTTCGATGCGGCGGCGGAGCGTCAGGCCCGCGACCGCGGCTGGAAATAGTTCCATCAAGTTCCCTTCCAAAAAATCTTCGCCGGCCTGGAAGAAATCTCCGTGGGCTCCGTTGTCCGGGTGAGAGAGGCGAGAAAATGGCGGTTTTGGCCGCATTTCCGCCCTCCACAGGATTAATGGAAAGGAACACGGCTATGACGTTCAATCTTCGCAAAAGCTTTACGGCGGCGCTTCTTTGCGGCGCAGTTGCAGTGGCGACCCCGGCGCTGGCCGGTGGTCTTCTGGGCGGTGGCGGCATGATCGGAGGCGGGCTAGGCGGCGGCATGATCGGTGGACCGGGCGGCATCGGCGGGATGGGAAATCTCGGCGGCGGCTTGAACGGAACGCTGAATGGCGCAGGCTCGACCGTGATGCGTCCGACGGCGGGAGCGACCGGCAACATCACCGGAAACGGCAATGTCAACGCGTCGCCCGATCTTTCGCCTGTCACGAACAAGGTGACTAATACGACGGGAACGGCCGAAGGCAAGATCAACAACGCGGCTTCGAGCGCGACGTCGCGCACGCAATCGGCGGCGGGCAATGCGATCGGCACAGCCGGGTCGACATTGAACAGCGCGACGGCCGGCGGCAACGCCAATGGCGGCGCATCCGGTGGCGTGAGCGTTCCCAATGTCGGCAGCGTTTCGGGATCGGGCAGCGCAAACGGCAACGCCTCGGGGCCTGACGTGAGCGGCGTGACCAACACCGTCGGCAGCACCGCGAATGGCACCACGTCGAAAGCGGTTGGTGCTGCGAACACGGCGACCTCCACCGCCGAATCCAAGGCCAACGGTGCACTTGGCACCGCGACCGATACGGCCAATGGCGTGAATGTGAATGCCAACGCCAATGCGGGCGGCAACGCTTCGGCCGGAACGGACTAAAGCCGATACCACGCACCACGCGTGGGGACCGTCCAAATACCCCCACATCTCGCGCGGGTGGCGGGCGGAGCAGAGTGCACTTCCTGCTCCGCCCGTTTCTTTTGCATTTTGCAAATCGTCATTGCTCTCCTACGATAAGGCGGTTTCAGCACGGGAAATCCAATGGAGGGGGAAGTTCTCAACAACCGGCTTGTCCTGCCGGTGGACGAGACGCGCGACCATGTTCTGGGGCCGGCGGGCGCTGCGATCACGCTGGTCGAATATGGCAGCTACGATTGCCCCCATTGCCGCGCCGCCAATGAGCGCATCACCGAAGTGAGGAGCGAATTCGGCGAGCGGCTGCGTTATGTGTTCCGGCACCGGCCCGTCACCGGCAGCGATATTGCGCGGCGCGCAGCCGAACTTGTCGAATTCGCGACGACACCGGAGACATTCTGGGACGCCCATGTCTCGCTGATGACGCGCTCCACCACGCTGACCGAAGACGATCTGCGCACGGTGGCGGCCAAACTCAATGTCGGCATGGAAGACGAAGGTGCGGCACAGGACGCCATCGAACATGCCCGCGCCCATGTGGAAGAAGACGTGGTGAGCGCGCGCGAAAGCGGGGTTCGCTTCACGCCGACCTTCTTCATCAACACGCGGCGGTATGACGGGCCATGGGACACCGCATCCTTCACCGATGCGATGCTGGGTTCGCTCGGCCATCGGGTGCGCACGGCGGCGCTGGGCTTTGCCAGCTGGGCGCCGTCTACGGGATTGCTGCTGCTCTTCGCGACCGTCGTTTCCATACTCATCGCCAATTCGCCCGCCGCGCCCGCTTTCGCGGAATTCTGGCATACCGAGCTGGGGCTCAAATTCGGATCGCTCGTCTATCCCATGTCGCTTCTGCATTGGGTGAACGATGCGCTGCTCACGACTTTTTTCTTTGTCGTGGGGTTGGAGATCAAGCGCGAATTCACGGTGGGAAGCCTTGCGGGATGGAAGCAGGCGGCATTGCCGATTGCGGCCGCCATCGGCGGGGTGATTTTTCCCGCTCTTATATATCTGGCGGTGATCCATCAGGGGCCGTGGGCCATCGGTTGGGGCGTGCCGACGGCCACCGATACCGCGTTCGCCATCGCCATCATCGCGATGATGGGATCGCGGGTGCCGGTGGAGTTGCGCATCTTTCTCACGGCCGCTTCCATCGTGGACGACATCGTTTCCATTGTGGTGGTGGCGATCTTCTATTCGGGCGCCTTGCATCTGGAATGGCTGATCGGGGCGGTGGTGCTGATCCTGGCGCTGTGGCTGCTCAATCGGTCTTCTGTCTATCGCATTTCTCCTTATGTGATTTTGGGTGTGGCGCTTTGGATTTGCGTGCAGGCAAGCGGGTTGCATCCCACCCTTGCGGGCGTGGTGCTGGCGGCGTTCATCCCCACGCGGCCTCCGCCGGATTACAAGACACTCGCACTGCAGGCCGAATCCATCCTGATGGAGGAAGCGCGCCATCGTGGCGAACATTACAGGCGGGGACCATCGGAACCTGCGATGCAGGCGCTGGATGCAATCCACGATCGACTGGAATCGCCTGCGGATCGCGTGTTGCGCAATGCGGCGCCGCGTTCGAGCTATATCGTGCTGCCGATCTTCGCACTTGCCAATGCGGGCGTCGTGATCGGGGCAACGATGCTTTCGGGGCGCGAGATGCTGTCGCTTGCGATTGCAGCAGGGCTCGTGATCGGAAAGCCGCTTGGCTATCTCGTGGCATCGGCATTGGCGGTGAACCTGAAACTGGCCGAGAAGCCCAGCCTTTACAGCTGGCGGCAGCTGGCGGGCGCGGGCGCGCTTGCCGGTATCGGTTTCACCATGTCGTTGTTCATCGCGGGTCAGTCCTTTCCGGTGGCGGAAGATTTTTCCGCCGCCAAGATTGCGGTGTTCGGAGCATCCATTCTTTCCGCGCTGCTCGGCATTGCGATTCTGTGGGGCGCAAAAGCAACGCCGGAAGCCGAAGGCTGCGACGCCTCGGATTGATTGGAGCGGAGTTATCGGGATTTGGCGTGTATGCACCGAGCAGCGTTGCGCTGCAAGTGGTGTGGCGCGCTTTCAACAGCGCAACGCTGCGGGGGGTTAAGCGATTGAATTCGCGCGAAGTCGCATGATGCGTTTGTGTGCGCATGGTTTCTGTGTGGCAGATGTTGCGGCTTTCGGATGAAAATATTTTTCTCACCTCCCCATTTCGGGGAGGTCGACGGCGCGCGTGAGCGCGGCGGCGGGTGGGGACTTTCTAGCGAGGCTCGCCGGACCCCACCCGGTCGCGTGCCGATGCACGCGCCCGACCTCCCCGCGAGGGGGAGGTAAGCGAGGCAGCCTTGCGGGATTTGCATATGGGTCCCCGCGTTGACAAAATAGCTGCCTAGGCAGACATTGTTCTGGCAGCCTATTCTTGCCGCAACATGACAAAACCCTATTACACAGTGGCAAATTTCACCGGGCCCAATGCGCTGGGATACCTCATCCGGCGCCTGCACACGCTGATGGTTCCTGTGGCGGAAGCGCAGTTTGCGGGCGAGGAACTCACCTTTTCGCATTGGGTGGCGCTGGTTTCGCTGCGGGACGGGCTAACCCACACCTGCGCCGACATTGCGCGGCATATGAATCATGACAGTGGCGCGACAACGCGGCTGGTGGATCAACTTGAAGAACGCGGATTGCTCACCCGCCAGCGCAGCAAGACGGACCGGCGCGTGGTGAATCTGGTGCTGACGGCGGACGGAAAAGCGGTGGCCAAGGCGCTGACGCCGCGGATGATCGATGTGTGCAATCAGTTGCTGGACGGGATGGGCGTCGCGGAGGTTGACAAGCTGCTCGCCAATCTCAAGCGGCTTATCTCCAGCCTCGAAGAAATGCAGCCGGAGAAAGCGCGGGGAACGCGATGAAAAGATTTGCGGTTCTGCTTCTGGCAAGCGTTTCGGTTGCGGCCTGTGTTTCCGCGCCCTCGACAACGCCGAGCCAGGTGGAAGTTAAATCCGAGACGTTGGGGCTGGGCGCGGAGCCGACGCCGACCATTTCCGACGATTGGTGGACGGCGTTTGGCGACAAGCAGTTGGATACTCTGATGGCGCAGGCGCTTGCCGGCAACCCATCGCTGCAAGTGGCGCTGGCGCGGATGCGGCAGGCGCAATCGGAGTTGTCCGCCACGCGCGCGGGCACTTATCCGCAATTGACGGGGGATGCGCAGGAACAGCGGCAATATTTCAGCAAGAGCTACATCATTCCCCCGCCCTATGGCGGCACGACGCAATGGATCGGGACGGCGCAAGCCAATCTTTCGTGGGATCTCGATCTCTTCGGCAAACAGCAATCGGAGGTGGACAAGGCGCGGTCTTCCGCACAAGCCGTGGCGTTGGACGCGACGGCGGCGCGGCTGGCGCTCGCGGGCTCGGTGACGCAGGCCTATATCTCGCTGTCGCGGGCCTACGTGCTGCGCGATGTGGCCGAAGATGCGGTGAAGCAGCGTGAGGATGTGTTCAACCTCACGTCCAATCGCGTGAAGAGCGGGCTGGAGAACAAGTCGTCTTCCAAACAGTCCGAAGCGTTGCTCGCCATCGAGCGCGAAGATTTGATCCGCGCGAAGGCCAATGTGGATATGGCAGAGCATGAGATCGCCTCGCTGATCGGACGCGGGGCCGACATCTATGGGCACATTGCCCGGCCGCAGTTGAAGGCGGATGCGCTTTCGCTGCCCGAAACATTGCCGGCCGATCTTCTGGCGCGGCGGGCGGATATTCAGGCGGCAAGAGCGCGTATCGACGCCGCGATGGCGGGCCGCGAAGCAGCGCGCAAGGCGTTTTATCCCGACATCAATCTGGCAGCGTTCGTGGGCTTTGCAGCCATCGGACTTTCGCCGATGTTCAGCGCGCAATCGCTGACCTATGGCGCGGGACCGGCGATCCATCTTCCCATCTTCGATGCAGGCAAGTTGCGCGCCGATTATGCGGGCGCAACGGCGGGATTGGACGAAGCCGTGGCCGATTACAATGCAAGCGTGGTGGGCGCGGTGAAGCAGGCAGCAGATGCGGTGACGCAATTGCGCTCGCTGGAAGACCAGGCGGGGCAGCAGCGCGCGGCGTTGGCGGCTTCGGAAGACAGTTTTCGCCTCGCGCAATCGCGCTATCGCAACGGGTTGAGCCCGCAGCTGAACGTGCTGGATGCGGAGAATGTGCTGCTTCAGGCGCGCCGCCAACAGGCGACCATCGAATCCGATCTGGCGACGGAGCGCGTGACACTTTTGATGGCGCTGGGCGGCGGGTTCGATTCACAGACCAAGATTTCTACCAATCAGGATGCAGGCCATGAGTGACGCAAATTCCAGCAACGGCAACGGTTCGGCGCGCAGGCGCGGGTTGATCATCCTGGCGGTTGTGGTTGCGATCGGTGCGGTGCTCTGGGGCATCTACTGGTTTGCCTATGCGCGCTATTTCGAAAGCACCGACGATGCCTATGTCGGCGGCGACATTGTTTCGATCACCAGCCGGGAACCGGCGACGGTTCTGGCGGTGAACGCGGACAACACGCAGGCCGTGACGCGCGGACAGTTGCTGATCGAATTGGACCCTGCGCGCGCCAAGGCCAATATGGAATCGGCGGAAGCCGATCTCGCCAAGACCGTGCGCAGCGTGCGTTCGGATTTCTCCAAGGTGCATCAGTTCGATTCGCAGATTTCGGCGGCGAAGGTGCAACTGGCGCAGGCCGAGGGCGACTACCGCCGCCGCAAGGAAGGCGCGGTGGACGGATCGGTTTCGGCCGAAGAAGTGGCGCATGCGCGCGATGCGGTGGAAGCCGCGAGCGCCGCACTGAAGGTCGCCGAAAGCGGACAGGCGCAGGCCCAATCGGCGGTGGACAACACGACCGTTGCCAACAATCCCAATGTGCTCGCGGCAATCGCGCGGGTGCGCGATGCGGCGATCACACTGTCGCATATGGAGCTGATCTCGCCCGTCAACGGCGTGGTGGCGCAGCGCACGGTGCAGGTGGGCCAGCAGGTGGCGGCGGGAACGCCGTTGATGGCGGTCGTGCCGCTGGACGATGTGTGGATCGACGCGAATTTCAAGGAAGGCCAGTTGCGCGACATGCGTGTGGGCCAGCCGGTTGACGTGACCGCCGATATTTACGGCGGCAGCGTGACCTATCACGGCAAGATCGCGGGGCTTGGCGCGGGAAGCGGTGCGGCGTTCTCGTTGCTGCCGCCGCAGAACGCTTCGGGCAACTGGATCAAGATCGTGCAGCGCGTGCCGGTGCGCATCGCGCTCGATCCGAAGGAATTGCGCGATCATCCGTTGCGTGTGGGGCTTTCGGTGTCGGCATCGGTCGATGTGCGCGATACCTCAGGGCCGATGGTTTCCTCGCAAGCCTTGAACGCGAATTTGCGCGGACAGGCGGTGGACACCAATGCGCAAGCCGACCGGATCGTGGCGCGCATTCTGGCGGCGAACGGAGCTTCCAGGTGAGCGCTGCAGGCGCAGCTCAACCGGCGCCGCTTGCAGGCGGGGCGCTTGCGATCACATCTTTCGCGCTGGCGCTGGGCACTTTCATGCAGGTGCTGGACAACACCATCGCCAACGTCTCGCTGCCGACCATCGCGGGCAATCTTGGCGCATCGACCGATCAGGGCACGTGGGTCATCACTTCGTTCGCCGTTTCCAACGGCGTCTCGGTGCCGCTGACCGGCTGGCTGATGGGACGCTATGGCGTGGTGCGGGTGTTCGTGTTGTCCGTGCTGATGTTCACGCTGGCGTCCTTTCTCTGCGGCATCGCATGGAGCCTGCCGACGCTCATCATGTTCCGCATTCTGCAGGGTGCGGTTTCAGGGCCGATGATACCGGGTTCGCAGGCATTGCTGATTTCCATCTTCCCGCCGCAGAAACGCGCCACCGCACTGGGCATCTGGTCGATCACGACCCTGGTGGCGCCGATCTGCGGGCCGATTCTCGGCGGATATATTTCCGACAATTATCACTGGAGCTGGATCTTCCTCATCAACGTGCCGGTGGGATTGCTGGCGGCAAGCCTGTGCTGGCGCAACCTGCGCACGCGCGAGACGCCGACGCGCAAGCTGCCCATCGACCGGGTGGGGCTGGGCATGCTGGTGATCTGGGTGGGTTCGCTGCAGATCATGCTCGACACCGGCAAGGATGCCGATTGGTTCGCCTCGCCGCTGATCGTGGTGGAGGCGGTTATCGCGGCCATCGTGTTCGTGGCCTGGGTGATATGGGAATTGACCGACGAACATCCGATTGTCGATCTCTCGCTGTTCAAGAACCGCAACTTCGCGCTCGGCACGGTGGCGTTCTGTCTGGGTTATGCGATCTTCTTCGCCAATGCGCTGCTTCTGCCGCTGTGGCTGCAGACGGGCATCGGCTACACGGCGACGTGGGCGGGACTGGTGGCAGCACCCAGCGGCGTGATTGCGGTGCTGGCGACGCCGATTGCCGCGCGGTTCATGTCGCGCGTGGATGCGCGCTGGCTGGCCACGGTGGCGTTCGCGGCGTTTGCCGTCTCCTATTTCATGCGCGCGGGTTACACGACCTATGCGAGCTTCTCGGATTTCGCGATGCCGATGCTGGTGCAGGGGATCGCGATGAGCACCTTCTTCGTGTCGCTCATTACGATTTCGCTGGACGGCGTGGCGCCGGAGCGCATTCCTTCGGCCTCGGGCATCTCCAATTTCTCGCGCATCACCGCGGGCGGGTTTGCCGCTTCGATCACCACCACCTTGTGGGACCGGCGCGAAGCCCTGCACCAGAGCAGGCTTGCGGAAACCTCAAGCCCGTTCGATCCGGCGATGCAGCATGCGGTGACGCAACTCAACCATTTCGGCTTCACCGATCTGCAAAGCTATACGATGCTGGCGCGCAGCCTTTCCTCGCAGGCCTATCTGCTGGCGTCACTCGATCTCTTCTGGATCTCTGGCTGGCTGGCGGTCGCGATGATCGGCGTGGTGTGGCTGGCGCGCCGCTCGATCAGCGGCGGGGGCACACACGCGGCAGCGGATTGAGATACCTACCCTCCCCTTGAGGGAGGGTCGATAAATTCGAAGCGAAGCGAAGAATTTTCGGGGAGGGGTCCAAGTTCGCGCAGTTTTGACCCCTCCCCGAAATTTGCTTCGCAAATTTTCGACCCTCCCTCAAGGGGAGGGTTTTATGCAGCTTCGGGGAGCAGCGACGGAGCGTAAACGCGCACTGTCTCCACTTCCACCGGATCGGCCCAGATGACGACGCGCAGGCGGCCCATCGCATCTTCGGTGAGCGCGGTGCAGCTCTCGACCCAATCGCCATCGTTGCAATAGAGGATGCCGCCGATGTCTTTGACTTCGGCGTGGTGGATGTGGCCGCAGATGACGCCATCCATGCCGCGCGCACGCGCTTCGCGCGCCAATGCCTCTTCGAAATTGCCGATGAACTTGGCGGCGTTCTTCACCTTGAATTTCAGATAGGCCGACAGCGACCAGTAGCGCATACCCATCATGCGACGGCAGGCGTTGAAGACGTTGTTGAGGGAGATGGCGAATTCATAGGCACGGTCTCCCAGATAGGCGAGCCATTTGGCATAGGCGAGGATACCGTCGAACTGATCGCCGTGGATGACGAGGAATTGTTTGCCGTCGGCCGTGTGGTGGACGAATTCGGGTTTCAATTCGACGCCCGCGAGAGACAGGCCGGTGTAATCGCGCAGGGCTTCGTCGTGATTGCCGGGGACGTAGATCACGCGGGTGCCGCTTTCGACTTTGCGCAGGATTTCCGAGATGACCTCGGTGTGTGCGTCCGGCCAATACCAGCCGCGGGTGAGCGCCCAGCCGTCGATGATGTCGCCGATGAGATACAGCGTGTCGCAATCGTTGTGGGCGAGGAAATCGGCCAGCCGCTCTGCCTTGCAGCCGCGGGTGCCCAGATGGGTGTCGGAAATGAAAATCGTGCGATAGCGCCTGACACGGCTGAGCGCGAGAGACGCGGGCCTCGCCGGTTCGGCGGGCGCTTTTTTCATGGTGCCCGGCAGGGCGGTCAACAGAGACGCAATCACGACGCAACTCCCCTTCAGGTTCGCGCCGGCCGCGAAACCACGCCGGCGGCACGGGGAGATGTGAGGTATTTGCGTGACAGTGGTGTTGCGGTTTGCCTTAGAGTTTGTGTAGTTGCTCCGTGAACGGACAAAATGTTGCCGTTGCGGCACCGATTTGGGTCTTTTTGGGGCGCGCGTTACCCCCGCTGGACCGGGCAGCCATAGGCCGGTAGTGGTTTTCCGGCATGGTTCTTTCGGCCCGTTCAGCGATTCGAATCGCACATTGCGCCACGCGGTTTTGCGCCCTGCTGGCGGTGCTTTCGGCTTTCGCGGGAACCGCGCGGGCGGCGGACCCGCAAGCCTATAGCGTCGACATTCAGTCCACCGGTCAGGATGAGCTGGATCAGGCGCTGCATGATTCCTCGTTGCTGGTGACATTGGCGGAGAAAGCTCCGACCGGCCCGTTTGCGCTGGTGGCGCGCGCCAAGGGCGATGTTGGGCGGCTGGAAACGGCGTTGCAGGCATACGGCTATTATCAGGGACACGTCGCGATCGAGATCGCCGGGCGGAAACTTGACGATCCGCAACTGCCCAACACACTCGATGCGATGCCCGACGGCAAATCGGCCGACGTGAAGATCACCGAAAATCTCGGGCCGCTCTACCGATTGCGGCGGATCGCAGTGGAAGGGAACCTGCCGGAAGGTTCCAAGATCGATCTGGCCGCCGGCCAGCCCGCGATTGCGGCGGATGTGCTCTACGCGGGAACCAAGCTGCAATCGGCGTTGCAGGAAAGCGGCTATCCGCTGGCGAAGGTGGATGCGCCCATCGCCTGGGCGGACGACGATGCGCATGTGCTGGACGTGATCTTCAAGGCCGATGCGGGCAAGCGCGCGAAGATCGGCGTGATTCACATCGACGGTTTGAAGGACGTCAACGAGGATTTCGTGCGCAAGGTGTTGACCGTGCATACGGGCGATCTCTTTCGGCCCAGCAAGATCGAAGACGCGCGGCAGGCGCTGGTGGCAACCAATGTGTTTTCGGGCGTGGAGGCACGGGCGGCGGATCACCTCGATCCCGATGGAACGATTGCCATCACCTTCGACATGAAGGAACGCAAGATGCATTCGGTGGCGTTCACAGGCGCATACTCCACCGATCTGGGCATCAGCCTTTCGGCAAGCTGGTCGCATCGCAATCTGTTCGGCAGTGCCGAACAGCTCAATCTTTCGGCGGCGGGCAACGGGCTGGGCGGGAGTGCGACGAACGCGCTCGGCTACAATCTCACCGCGCAATATATCGAGCCGATGTTCCTGGAACACGATCAGGTGCTGGAACTGGATCTGGGCGCGGTGAAACAGGATCTCGACGCCTATAACCAGACGGCAATCACAGCGGGCGCCTATGTGCGGCGCAAATTCTCCGCATTGTGGACCGGCAGCATCGGCCTTTCCGCCATCACCGAACGGATCGGGCAGGAAGGCGTGGATCGCGATTACCAGATCGTCGGTCTTCCGCTGACGGCGACGTATGACAGCACGGGTTTGACCGACCCGTTGCTCGATCCCACGCGTGGGGCACGCGCGCAAATTTCGCTGACGCCGACGCATTCCTTCGGAACGCCATCGAGCAACTACATCATCCTGCAGGCAGCGGGTTCGACCTATTTCGATCTTTCGGATTTCGGGATTTCGGACAAGGGGCGCAGCGTGCTCGCCTTGCGCGCGCTGGTGGCAAGTGTGCAAGGCGCATCGCAATTCGGCATTCCCCCCGACCAGAGGCTTTATGCGGGCGGCAGCGGCACGGTGCGCGGCTACGATTATCAATCGATTGGCCCGCAATTCCCGGATGGCAATCCGATCGGAGGGCTTTCGGCGGAAGCGGCCACCATCGAATTCCGCCAGCGTTTGTTTGAAGATTTCGGCGCGGTCGCGTTCGTCGATGCGGGTCAGGCAAGCGATGTGAGCGCACCGTTCACCGGCACCGTGCGCGTGGGCACCGGTGTGGGCGTGCGGTACTACACGCCCATCGGGCCGTTGCGCCTGGACGTGGCTGTGCCGCTCAACCGCGCGCCGAAAGGTGCGGCGTTCGGCGTTTATATCGGATTGGGGCAGGCTTTCTGATGAATCCGGCGATCCGAAAATCCCTGTTGATCGGCGGCGGCGCGATGGGCGCGGCGGCGATGCTGCTCGCACTCATCATTGTGTTCGGTAACACCGGCATGGGGCGGCACAGCATCGAATGGCTGGTGCCACGCCTGAGCGGCGGACAGGTGACGTTGAAAGGACTCGGCGGACGCTTTCCCGAAAACCTGCGCGTGTCACGGCTGGAAGTGCGCGACGACAAGGGGCTGTGGCTGACGGCGGACGATGTGGCGGTGGATTGGGCGCCGCTTGCCTATCTCTGGAACAAGATCGAAATCGATAACGTCACCGCGCGGCAGATCGATGTGCTGCGGCGGCCGGTGGAAACGAGCACCAGCGAAGGTGAAGGACCGCATATCGAAATCGCCGCACTCAAGGTGGACCGGTTGAATGTCGCCGAAGCCGTGGCATGGCGGAAGGCGAGCATCACGGTTGCCGGCAAGCTCGATTATGCCTCGCTGAACCAAGCGCGGATCGACATCGCAGCGCAGAGGCTCGATGGGCCGGGGACATATCGCGTCGATCTCGACATTTCGCCGGAAGCCATTTCGGGTTCCGCGGATATCCGAGAACCGGCGAACGGGTTGATCGGCGGATTGGCCGACCTGCCCGATCTGGGACCGCTTTCGATTCAGGCGCGCGCTTCGGGCCCGCGCAATGCGCAATCGATGGTGCTGGCGTTGCGCGCGGGCGCGCTGAGCGCGGATGCGCGCGGGCTGATCGATCTGGTCGGCAAGTCGCTGCAAGTCGATATTGTGGCCAACGCGCCTGCGATGACGCCGGGGCCGGGGCTTTCGTGGTCGTCGGTGGCGCTGAAGGCGCATGCAAGCGGGGCGATCAGCAAACCCAATCTCGATATCCGCTTGCGGATCGCCGATCTCAAGGCTGAAGGCGGGCGTGCACAGATGGTGCGCGCGGATATTCAAGGCAATGGCGGACACGCAGCCGTCGACGCGGAAATCGACGATCCGAAATGGGATGGTCTTGCGGACGATTTCTTTGCCGGTGGGCCGATCAGGCTGCGTGCGAATGTGGTGTTTGACGATCCGACACGACCGGTCGATTTCGAGCTTGCGCATACCTTGGCGACAGTGCGCGGGCACGCGACGTTCGGCGAAGAGACGAAAGCGAATGCCACGCTGCAAATCCATTCGCTTGCGCCATTTGCAGCACTGGCAGGGCTCGATCTCACCGGCAGTATGACAGCGGCAACCGCGGTCGACCTCAAAGGTGGCAAGACTGCCGCGATGCTGAACGGCGCGCTGGATGTGACGGGTGGCGACGAAACGCTTTCCACCTTGATCGGGCGCAATGCGAAATTCGCGTTCGGCGGCGCGATGGAAAAAGGAAACATCGTCTTCGATCATGCGAGCGTGGATGGGACGTTTGCCAATATTTCCGCGAAAGGCGGGCTGGAAGACGGCGCGCTGCGCGTGGACTGGACTGGGGCGTTGCGCGATCTCAAGCGTGTGGCGGGGACGCTTTCAGGCAACCTGAACCTTCACGGGCATGTGAAAGGTGCCGTGAAGAATTTCGAGCTCACCGTTGCGGGTGACGGACAGATTGCGGGCGGGACTTACGCCAAGGGGCCAGTGGAGATTGCCGCGCGCATTGGCGGACTGCCCGATGCACCGCAAGGCAAGGCGAGCGTGAACGGGCGCATCAATGGCGGCGCGTTGCAGATGCGCGCCACGCTTGCGCAGCGTGCCGGCGGACTTTCCATCGTTGTCGACAAGGCTGACTGGAAAAGCCTGCGGGCACGGGCCGATATGCTTTTGGCGAAAGGCGCGAAACTTCCGACCGGCAGAATCACGATCACCGATGGCGAACTGGCGGACCTGAAGCCGTTTCTTGGGATGGATGTTGCGGGAAGCCTTTCGGCTTCCACGGATTTGCGCGGCGGAAAGGAGGTTTCGCTGGCGCTCGTGAATGTGGGTGCGAAAAACCTGACGGTGGAAGGCACGCGGATGGATACGCTGACACTGACCGGCAGCGTTGCCGATCCGGCGGGCCGCGCGAAGACCGATCTGAAACTCGCTGTTGCCGGAATAGAGACCAATGGCATCTCCGGCGATGCGCAAGCGCAAATCGCGGGGCCGCTGGATGCGATGGATATTCGTCTCTCCGCCAATCTTATCGACGCGGATGGCAATGATGCAAAAATTCAATCCTCCGCCAAGCTCGACGCCACGAAAGACGTTTTGGCGCTGAATGTCCTTGAGGCGAGCTATCGCGGAGAAGCCGCGCATCTTGTTACCCCGGCACGCATCGATCTGGCGAAGGGCGTTGCAGTCGACAAGCTGCAGATCGAAGCGGCTGGTGCGACGGCCAGCGTTTCCGGACGGATATCGCCTTCGCTGGATATCATCGCGTCCGTGCGCAACGTAACGTCGCGGCTGGTGAAGCTGTTGGCGCCCGATCTCGACGTCAGCGGTGTGATGTCGGCAGATGCGAAGCTTTCCGGCACGCTGGCCGCGCCACGCGGAACGGTTTCGTTGCACGGGACGGGGCTTGCATTCGAAGGCGCCGCGAAGGGAACGGAAAAGGGCGATCTTATCGCAACCGCCGTATTGAACGGCAAAACGGCCGACATCGACGCCCGGCTTTCGGCGGGCAAATCGCTTTCGCTTGCCGTCAACGGAACCGCGCCGATTCTGGCCGGCGAAAATATGAATTTGACGGTGAAGGGTTCGACGGACCTGGCGCTTCTCAATCCCATCCTGAATGCGCAGGGACAGAACTTGCGCGGGACGGTGACGCTGGACGGCACCGTGACCGGCACGCAATTGCAGCCACGGGCGGAAGGAACGGCGATTCTTTCGGGCGCGGATTTTCAGGACTATGTGCAGGGCGTGCATCTTTCCGATATTGCCGCGCATATCGCGGCGCAAGGCAACAAGATCACACTTACCGATTTCAAAGCGAAAGCGGGCAAGGGAACGATCGACGCCAAGGGAGACATCGATCTTTGGACGCCGGGAATGCCGGTGAGCCTTGCGATCAATGCGAACAATGCGCGCTTCATCGCGAGCAACCTGATCACCGCCGATGGCGATGCGACGTTGAAACTGGCCGGCGAAGCGGGAAGCCACGTCAACCTGATCGGCGATATCCGCATCGACGACGGCGAGGTGAATTTGCCGGAATCGCTGCCGCGCAACGTGGCGGTTCTGGATGTGCGGCGGAAAGGACAGAAGCACGCGCCGCCGCCGGAACGCAAAGGTCCGGTGATCGGGCTTGGTCTCACTGTGACGTCGCCGGGGCGCTTGTTCGTGCGCGGGCGCGGATTGGATGCGGAGGTGAGCGGGCGGGTGCGCGTGGGCGGCACAACCGACGAACCCGACATGCGCGGCGCCTTCAACATGCGGCGCGGCGAACTTTCGATTGCGGGGCAGACATTGAATTTCACCAGCGGCAAGATCGGCTTCGACGGCGCGGGCGTTTCCAGAAGCCTCGATCCGTCGCTCGATTTCGTGGCCGAGAGCACATCGGGCAGCGTGACGGCGAAACTGGAGATCACCGGCTATGCGTCGGCACCCAAGATCAAACTTTCGAGCTCGCCTTACCTGCCGCAGGATGAAGTTCTGGCGCATCTTCTGTTCCAGCAAAGCGTGAAAGAACTGGGACCGCTGCAGGTGGCGCAGATCGCCGAAGGACTGGGCTCGCTCACCGGCATCGGCAGCGGGCTCAATCCGCTGTCGCGGGTGCGCAAGGCGCTGGGTCTCGACCGGCTGGCGGTGGGCAGCGGACAGACCGGCACGGGCGCCAGCGTGGAAGCCGGGAAATATGTGATGAACGGCGTCTATGTGGGCGCCAAGCAGGATACGAGCGGCGCCACCACCGCCAAGGTGCAGGTGGATTTGACGCGGCGGCTGAAGGCGCAGGCCACTGTCAACACCGGCACCACCGCCAACGTGACAGGCAGCGCGGCACAGGTGGATCGCGGCAGCAGCGTCGGCCTCACCTATCAGTTCGATTACTGAAGGATCAGTTCGCGATCCGCGGCGGGGGCCGCTATAGTCGCCTCACAAGAAGGCATGCGGGGAACAGGCATGAAGCGGGCAGCGGTCGCGGCGATTCTGGCGTTGGTATTGGGAGCGGGCGCGCAAGCTTTGGCTGCGCCGCGCGACGACGTGGGCAGCATCGACCCCGGCGGCGATCACGATCCCTCCGAAAACCAGGTGCAGTTGCCGCCCGATCCGGAAGGAAAAGCGGTTGAGCTTCGGCTGGCGGGAAAATGCGACGAAGCGGTTCCGATTTTGCGCAGGCTTTCGGATAGCGACGACATCGCGCGATACAATCTGGGTCTCTGCCTGGTCGATCTTGGCAAAAAGGGAAACAACGCCGACTTCGAACAGGAAGGCGCGCAGTGGATTCTGAAAGCCGCGAACCAGGGGCTGCCCAACGCGCAATCGAGCCTTGTGAGCGTGTATCTGGACGGCAGCGGCGTGACCAAAGACCCGGTCGAGGCCGGAAAATGGTCGCTGATCTATCAGGAAAACGGCATGCGGCTGGCGCTGGGCCTGCCCGACATTCCCAATGCGGTCGAAACGCGGCTCGACGGCGCGCTGGACGCGCAAGGATGGGACGCGGCACGGCAACGCGCGGCGGCCTGGGCGCCGGCACAGCGCAACGCAGAAAATTAAATTTCGTCAGCCGACAAAATTTTCAATAGCGCAAGGCGATCTCTGCCGCTTTGCAGGCGGCTTGTTTCATGGCAGATGAACCCCATGGAACTGGCATCTTCCATCCCTGCCGCGCACCGCTTCGATCCTGAAAGATTGAGCGATTATCTGAAGAACAATATCCGCGGCTTCGGCGGATTGAGCGATGTGCAGAAATTCAGCGGCGGCGCATCGAACCCCACATTTCTTCTCGTTGAGAAAGGAACTGGCCGGCGTTTCGTGCTGCGCAAGAAGCCGCCGGGCCAGTTGCTGGCGAGCGCGCATCAGGTGGACCGCGAATTCCGCGTGATGAAGGCGCTGGAGCCGATGGGCATTCCGGTGCCGCACATGCAGGTATTGTGCGAGGACGCAAGCGTCATCGGAACGCCGTTTTATGTGATGGATTTTCTGGAGGGACGCATCTTTCGCGATGCGAGGCTTCCCGACGTTTCACCGAAAGAACGCGCAGCGATCTATGACGAGTTGAACGCGACGCTTGCGAAGCTGCATTCGGTGGACATCGAAAAAGCAGGTCTTGCCGATTTCGGCCGCGCGGGAAATTATTTCGAGCGGCAGATTGGGCGCTGGACGAAGCAATACCGCGGGGCGCAGACCGAAGACATTCCCGCGATGGAAAAGCTGATCGAATATCTGCCGCAGCATATTCCGACAGACGAATCCGTTTCCATCGCGCATGGCGACTATCGGCCGGAGAACACGATCTTTCATCCCACCGAGCCGCGTCTGATTGCGATATTGGACTGGGAGCTTTGCACCATCGGTCATCCGCTGGCGGATCTTGCTTATAACTGCCTGCTCTACACCTCGAAATCCGAAACCTGGGGGACGTTCGCGGGCGTGGATTTCGCGACATCGGGCATTCCCACCGAAAGCGAATATGTGGCGGCTTACTGCAAACGCACCGGGCGCGACCAAATCGACAACTGGAATTACTATCTGGCGTTTTCGCTGTTCCGCCTCGCATCCATCGGACAGGGCGTTTACAAGCGCGCACTCGACGGTAATGCGAGTTCGGACCGGCCAGCAATCAACGGAACACCGGAACTGGCATCGCAAGCCTGGAGTTTCGTCGCGTCTTGAAATTTCATTTGGCTTTGATCGGACCATGCATTGGGCTAGCGTCCGGCCCGGAAAATCTGGAGAACGAAGATGGCGAAGACGATCACCAAACAATCCATTTCGGCGGAGACGGCGCAGAAACTGATCGCGGCGGGCGAGGCGGCTGCACGCGAGATCGGCGTGCCGATGGTCATTGCGGTGTGCGATGAATCCGGTGTGCTGAAATCCTTCACCCGCATGGACGGGGCCGCACTCTTGAGCGTGGAGATCGCGCAGGACAAAGCGCACACCGCCGTCTCCTTCGGCATCGCCACGCACGAATGGTTCGAGTTCGTGAAGAACGATCCGCCGCTGCTGCATGGCATCATCAAGACGCCGCGGCTGGTGGTGTTTGGCGGCGGCTATCCGATCAAGATCGATGGCGCGGTTGTTGGCGGCATCGGCGTGAGCGGCGGACACTACGAACAGGACATGAAGGTGGCCGAAGCCGCTTTGAAGGCACTTGGCTGACGGACATCCGCGCGTGCAGATCGCGAACGGGCCGGCCTTTGGCCGGTCCGTTTGTCTTTGGGCTTGAAGAAGGCCGCCACTTATTGTCCTTTCCTGCGGACTTTGCGGCCACGCGCCGCCGTGGGACAGGCTAATCGTTTGGTTTCTCAGGAAAAAATCTTCGCCGTGGCGCCGATGATGGAGTGGACCGATCGGCATTGCCGGTTTCTCCATCGCCAGTTGTCGGCGCGGGCCTTGCTGTATTCCGAGATGGTGACGGCGGAGGCCGTGATCCGTGGGGATCGGCAGCGGTTGATCGGGTTCGATCCGGCCGAACATCCGGTGGCGTTGCAGTTGGGCGGAAGCGAGCCCGCGCGGCTGGCGGAGGCGGCGAAGATCGCTGCGGATTTTGGGTATGACGAGATCAATCTGAATGTCGGCTGTCCGTCGGACCGCGTGCAGTCCGGGCGGTTTGGCGCCTGTCTGATGCGCGAGCCGGAACTGGTGGCGGAATGCGTGAGCGCGATGCGCGCGGCGGTTTCGGTTCCCGTGACGGTGAAGTGCCGGCTGGGCGTGGACGATCAGGAGCCGGAAGAAGCGTTGCGTGCGGTGGTGCGGGCTTGCGCGTCTGCGGGCGTGAGCACGTTCATCGTGCACGCGCGGATGGCATGGCTGAAAGGGCTCTCGCCGAAGGAGAACCGGGATATTCCGCCGCTCGACTACGATCTCGTCTATCGGGTGAAGCGGGAAAATCCGCAGCTCACTGTTGTCGTCAATGGCGGGATCGCCAATCTGGAAGAAGCCGAGACCCATCTTGCGCATGTCGACGGCGTCATGCTGGGGCGCGCGGCGTATCAATATCCCGCGATGCTGCTGGACGTGGATGCGCGTTTCTTCGGCGGCGAGGCGCGCGCCATGGAGGACGCACTTCAAGGCTACATTCAATATATCGAGCGGCAATTGGCGCTGGGTGTGCCGCTGAACACGCTAACCAAACACATGCTGGGATTGTTCAGCGGGCAGCCGGGCGGGCGATTGTTCCGGCGCCATCTGAGCGAGAACGCCACGCGGCGCGGGGCGGGCATCGAAGTGTTGCTGGAGGCGCTGTCGAAGATCTCGCGCCTCAGCCTGCCGCGGTTGCGCGAGATGGAAGTCGCCTGATGGATTTTCTCTCGGCCGCTTCTTCCGGGGATTTGGGAACGCTTGCGCTGGGGCTGGTTATCGCGGGCGTCGTCGGCGGTCTGGTGGCGGGCATGCTGGGCGTGGGCGGCGGCATTGTGATCGTGCCGGTGCTTTATCATGTGCTGGCGGCGCTGGATGTGCCGGAGACGTTGCGAATGCACATTGCGGTGGGCACATCTCTTGCCACGATCATTCCGACCTCCATTTCCTCTCTGCGCGCGCACAATGCGAAGGGCGCGGTGGATTGGGAATTGCTCAGGCGCTGGGTCGTGCCGATGGTTGTGGGCGTGGCGATCGGGAGCACGCTTGCAGGGCTGGCGAGTGGTCGCGCTTTGGCGTTCGTGTTCGTGGCGGTCGCATTGCCGGTGGCCATTCATCTGGCGTTCGGCGGCGAGAACCGGCGCATTGCGCATCAGTTGCCGCGCGGGATTGGCGGGTTGCTGCTGCCTGCCGGCATTGGCGGCGTTTCGACCATGATGGGAATCGGCGGCGGAACGGTTGGCGTGCCCGCGATGACATTGTGCGGCGTGCCCATTCATCGCGCGGTCGGGACGGCATCCGCATTCGGTGCGATCATTTCGATTCCGGGAACGATCGGCTCCATTATTTCGGGATGGAACGTTGCGGGACTTCCGGTCTATTCGCTGGGCTATGTGAACCTGCTTGGCTTCGTTTTGATTGCGCCCGCATCGTTCTTCATGGCGCCGGTGGGCGCGTGGGTCGCACATTCCACCGACAAGCGGCGCCTGCGCATCGTGTTCGCCGCGTTCATCGCGATCACGGCAGGGCGCATGCTGTATGACGCGCTGGGCCTGCACTGGCTTTGATTTTGTCGCGCAATTTATCGGAAACCCGCCTCACACTTTTCCGATTGCGCTCTAGGCATCTCCCGGCGCGGTAAAACGGGCGGCTTCGTGGCTTCCGTCGCAGAACGGTTTGTCTTTCGAATGGCCGCAGCGGCAGAGCCAGGTTTCGGTTGTGCGTGTGATCGTCTGGCCGCTGGCGGAACAGATTTCGAGCGAGCCTTCCACGTGCAGAGGGCCGTTCAACGTCGGTGTGACTTTCAATGGGCCGTTGCGGACGGAAAGCGGATCGGATTTTTGCGGGCTGGGTTCGCCGGTGGCTTTGAAAGCCGCTTTCCTGTGCATGCCGTCGCAATAGGGTTTGTGGAAAGACTTGCCGCAACGGCAGAGCGTGGCGCGTTTGCCGGAGGCATCGCCTTCGACGGTCAGTTCGGCGTGGAGGGCAAGCGGGCCGTCTTCCCACACACGCAAGGTGTTCACGCCGGGATTGCCTTCAGGAGAAACGGCGCCATGCGATTTGTAACGCAGCGCACCCGACGGACATTTGGTGATGACGGCGATGGCGGCTTCGGTGCTCGAAGCATCGGGCTTTATCCAGGGGCCATCGACATTCGGCACGAAGACGTTTGGCAGGTTCAGCACGCAATAGCGCGAATGGATGCAGCGGCCGTCGACGTTTTCGATGGTGATGTGTTCACCCTTGTATTCGTCCACGTTGGGCATTTTCGCCTCCGTCAGATCTTCTGGTCGTATTCTCCCACTTCCGGGTGATGAGACAAGCGTTTGTCGAGATCGGCAAACATGGCGCGCATGTTAGCTTCCGACGCCGGGCTTTCGACCACCACCACGAGCGAAGGCTTGTTGGAGGACGCACGGACCAAGCCCCAGGTTCCATCTTCCAATGTGACGCGAACGCCATTGACGGTGACGACACTGACGATCTTCTGGCCGAGGATGGTTCCGCCGTTTGCGGAGAGCGATTGGTATTCCTTGGTCAGCGCATCGACGACGGCGTATTTCTTGTCGTCCGGGCAATAAGGGCTCATTGTGGGGGAGCCCCAGGTTTTCGGCAGTTCCCCGACCAGCGTGGACAATTTCTTGCCGCCCGCGCGATCGAGCATTTCGAGGATTGCGATGGCCGCGACGATGCCGTCGTCATAGCCCTTGCCGATGGGCGGATTGAAAAAGAAGTGGCCACTTTTCTCGAAGCCCGCGAGTGCGCCCAGTTCCGAGGTGCGGCGTTTGATATAGGAATGACCGGTTTTCCAGTAATCGGTTTTGACGCCGCGTTCTTTCAGCACCGGATCGGTGAGATAGAGGCCGGTGGATTTCACGTCGACCACGAATTGCGGGTTCTTGTGCGTTAGCGAGAGATCGCGGGCGATCAGCACGCCGACCTTATCGGCAAACAGTTCGTGGCCCGCATCGTCCACCACGCCGCAACGATCGCCATCGCCATCGAAGCCCAGACAGATTTCGGCGCCATGCTTGCGCACGGCGTCGGCCATGGCGTGCAGCATGGTGAGATCCTCGGGATTGGGATTGTATTTGGGAAAGGTGTAGTCGAGATCGGTGTCCATCGGGATCACGTCGGCGCCGATGCGCGTCAATGCGTCGGGTGCGAAGACGCCCGCCGTGCCGTTACCGCAGGCCGCGATCACCCTGATCGGACGCGAGAGTTTGTGGCCTTTCGTGACCGCTGCGAGATAGCGTTCGCGCAGATCGGAAATGCGTTTCAGGCTGCCGCCGCTGCGTTCCCTGCCCTCGCCGTTCAGCACGATCTGTTTCAGCCGCGTCATCTCGTCGGGGCCGAAGGTGAGCGGGCGTTGCGCACCCATCTTCACGCCGGTCCAACCGTTTTCGTTGTGGCTGGCGGTGACCATGGCGACCGCAGGCGCATCGAGTTCGAATTGCGCAAAATACGCAACGGGTGAAAGTGCCAACCCGATGTCGAGCACTTCGCAGCCTGCCTGCATCAGGCCGATGGTGAGCGCCTGTTTGATGGAGAGCGAGTACGAACGGAAATCGTGGCCGGTGACGATGGTGGGGCGGATGCCGATCTCGTGCAGATAGGTGCCGAGGCCGATGCCCAGCGCCTGCACGCCCAACAGGTTCAACTCTTTGCCGAAAAGCCAGCGCGCGTCGTATTCGCGAAAGCCGTTGGGGGTGACGAGCGGCTCGTTTTCGAAAGCGGCGGTATTGGGCTTGAGGTCGGCGCGGGGTTTCATCTCTGACTCTTATGGAAGTGCTGGGCCAACCGAGTTCCTTTGAACCTCACTTTTCAGGAGGGGTGGGGGTGTTTTACCCGGTTCGATCCCTTTTGGGGTGAGGTAAGTTAAAGTGCTGAGAAGGCTCCGCTTTCGATCTGGTATCGCCTATGATATAGGACTATGATCTGAAAGTATAGGTGTTTTTTCAATACTATTTCCCAATTATGCCGCGTGATATATTATAAACAACGCTTCCGTGATGTAGAAATGGCGACACCCTCTTCCCTGCCGAGCCGAACCTCCTTGCTGGGCCTTCCGCCCTTCGAGAAGGGATGGGTTTGGCTGGCGGGCGCGGGGCCGGGCGATCCGGGGCTTATCACCATTCTTGGCCTTCATGCCATCGAACACGCCGACGTCGTTCTTTACGACGCGCTGGTGAACGAGGCGCTGCTGAAATTCGTGCGGCCAAACGCCGAACTGATCTATGCGGGCAAGCGCGGCGGAAAGAAATCGTGCAAGCAGAGCGATATTTCGCGCACGCTGGTTTCGCTGGCGCGCAAGGGCAAGCGCGTCTTGCGGCTGAAGGGCGGCGATCCGTTCGTGTTCGGGCGCGGTGCGGAAGAAGCGCTGACGCTTGCGCGCGCCGCCGTGCCGTTTCGCGTTGTGCCGGGCGTGACGGCCGGGATCGGCGGACTGGCCTATGCGGGCATACCGGTGACCCATCGCGACACCAATCATGCGGTGACCTTCATCACCGGACACGGCGCGGACGGCAAATTGCCGAAACTCGATTGGGCGAGCGTGGCGAAAGGCGCGCCGACGCTTGTGTTCTATATGGCGCGCGGATTTGCGAGCGAGATCGCGGAATTGCTGATCACCAACGGGCGCGATGGCGATGAGGCCGCCGCCATCGTGAGCGATGCGACGGCGGGACAACAGAACGTGGCGGTGACCACGCTTTCGCAACTGGGCGAAGCGGCGGCGCAAAGCACCGCGCCCGCGATCATCGTGATCGGCGAGAATGTAAAGCTGCGCGAAGGGTTGGATTGGCTGGGCGCAATGAGCGGAAAGCTGCTCAATCCCGATCCGCTGGGCCGCAACGAATTGAGTGAAGCGGGGTGAACCCACTTCTCGCAAAGCTTGGTATCACTCTTCCCGTCATCCAGGCACCGATGGCGGGGACCTCGACACCTGCGATGGCGGCGGCGGTTTCGAATGCTGGCGGGCTTGGGTCCATCGGAGTAGGCGCGACCGATGCAGCCGGCGCGCGCGAGATGATTGCGGGTATTCGCGCGGCATCCAATCGCGGGTTCAACGTCAATCTGTTCTGTCACCGGCCGCCGGTGGCGGATGCGGCGCGCGACAGGGCATGGATCGAAGAACTTCGGCCGCTGTTTGCGCAGTATGGCGCGGAGCCTCCGTCTCAATTGCGCGAGATCTACAGGAGCTTTGTCGAAGACGACGACATGCTGGCCATGCTGCTTGCCGAGCGGCCTTCGGTGGTGAGTTTTCATTTCGGATTGCCATCGGCGGAGCGGATTGCGGCGCTGAAACAGGCAGGCATCGTGTTGCTTGCTTCGGCCACAAATTTTGCGGATGCGCGCGCGATCGAATCTGCGGGCATCGATGCGGTGGTGGCGCAAGGTTATGAAGCGGGCGGACATCGCGGGGTGTTCGATCCGGCAGCGCCCGACGAGAAACTCGGCACGATGGCGTTGACGCGGTTGCTGGTACGGAATTTGAGTATCCCGGTAATCGCGGCGGGCGGCATCATGGATGGCGCGGGGATTGCGGCAGCACTTGTTCTGGGCGCCAGCGCGGCGCAATTGGGGACCGCGTTCATTGCGTGCCCGGAATCGAGTGCGGATGCGTGTTATCGTTCGCTGCTGTTGAGCGCGTGTGCTGCGAAGACCGTGATGACGGCAGCGATTTCCGGAAGGCCCGCGCGATCGCTCGCCAACAAATTCACCGCGTTCGGCGAAACGATCTCGCCGGAACGGATTGCGGCCTATCCCAATGCTTACGATGCGGGCAAGCAGTTGAACGCGGCGGCCAAAGCCAAAGGTGAAACGGGGTTCGGCGCGCAATGGGCGGGACAGGCGGCACCCTTGGCACGCGCGCTACCGGCGGCGGAATTGGTGGCGCAGCTTAAAGCGGAAATGGATGCAGCGCTGAAAGGTTATCTTTGAGTTCTCGCGCAATTTGGCGGAAAACCGCTTCACACTTTTCCGATTGCGCGAGCTTAGCGTAGCGCGCTTTCGCTCCATTGCACGGCTTCGCGCAACAGTTCGGTACCGTTGCGGATGCGCAGTTTTTCCTTGATGCGCGCGCAATAGGTTTGCACCGTCTTGATGCTGACCTCCAGCACCTGTGCGATTTCGCGGGTTTCGTAGCCCTGGCCCAGAAGGCGGAAGACTTCCAGTTCGCGGTCGCTCAATTCGTCCACGGTCAGCGCGCCCGTTGGCGGACGGCCGGAGACGAATTTCTTGGCGAGCGAGGAAAGGATTTCGGGATTGAGGAAAAGTTCGCCGCTCATCACATGGCGGATCGCATCGATCACCTTGCGGGTGGATTCCTTCTTCATCACATAGCCGTGCGCGCCCGCGCGCACCGCGCGTTCGGCGTAGACGGCTTCGTCGTGCATCGACAGCACGAGCATTTTCAGATCGGGGTGGCGGTCCTTGATATCCTTGATGAGATCGAGGCCGGACCCGCGGCCGAGCGAGATGTCGATGATGGCGAGATCGGGATGGGTTTCATCGATCGCCGAGAGCGCTTCGCTCTGGCTGGAAGCCTCGCCGCAGACGGAGAGGCCGGGGTGCTGCTGGATGAGCGTGGTCAGGGATTCCCTGACCAGAGGGTGATCGTCGACGATCAGGATGTTGGTCGGATTATCCATGGGTGAGCCGGATGTCGGGGACAAAACAGGTGATACGCGTGCCGGACCCCGGTTCGGGCGCGATATCGAGATGGCCGCCCACGATGCGGGCGCGATAACTCATGATGCGAAGGCCCATGCCGGTGGCGCTGCCATGCGGCAGGCGGAAACCGGTGCCGTCGTCGATCACCTTCAGGATCTTTCCGTGGTCGGAGACTTCCAGCCGGATAACGACCGTTTTTGCCTTGCCGTGCTTGATGGCGTTGCTCACCGCTTCCTGCGCGATGCGATAGACATGGATCGCGGTGTCGCCGTCGTTGAAGGGCACCGGATAATCGCATTCGAAGCGGCAGGTGATGGGAAAAAGCTGCGAGGTGGCGGTGGCGAATTGTTCGAGGCCTTCCATCAAACCGTGCGCGCGCATTTCGATGGGGTTGAGGCCCTTGGCGAGTTCGCGTGACAGATCGATGCCCTGCTCGACCAGTGCCACCACGCGGGCGGCGCGTTCGGATTCGGCCTTGTCGCTGCCGGCGAGACGTTCGGTGAGAACCTGGCCCGCGAGTGCCGTGGCGGTGAGGTGCTGGCAGAGGCTGTCGTGAATGTCCTGGCCGAAGCGGCGCTGTTCGCGCTCGCTGATGCGCAGCAATTCGCTTTCGAGATTCTCGCGGGCGGCGATTTCGCTTGTCAGCGCGCGGGCTTTTTCTTCGGCGCGGATTTCGAGGTTGGTTTGCGACTTCCTCAGTTCGGTCAAAAGCGCGACCACGGTCATGTAGAAGGCCACGCGCAGGATGCCATTCCACGCGGGAACGACCGCGGAGTCGTAGAGATGGGCCTGGACGTCGCCGCCGATCCACAACACGACGCTGACAACGCAAAGCGTGAAGGCGAACCACCCGTTGACGAACCATGCCGCCATCGCGATGGGGATCAGATAGATGACGGAAAACGAGATGTTGGAATCGGCGACATAATCGGCAATACCGATCGCCACCACCATGCTGAGAGTGATGAACGCCAGCGTTTCGGGCGGGAACTTCCTGAGCCAGGCGGTGAAGCCTTCCACCGTCCGCGAATAGAACGAGCGCGTGCCGGAAAATGCGGACGCGCTTTTCGAGACGGGGACGTGTTTCATGGCCCGACTATACAGGGCTGTCAGGCGAGCCCCAAATGTAGGGCGAGATACGACACGCTCAGCCGCCGTTCTCGCGCGGGGACATGCGTTTCAGACGGTCGGCGAGTTCGGACATGATGCGGGCGCGGGTTTCGGGCCGATAGATCGCCCAGCGGGCAATCTCGTCGAGCGTGCGGGCGCATCCGGTGCAGAGACCGGATGCGGGATCCATCACGCAGATTTTGCGGCACGGCGTTTCGATGATCGCCATTACATATTGAAGACGCAGATCTTGTTGCCGTCCGGATCGCGGAAATAGCCGCCGTAGAAATTGCCGGTGCGCACGCCTGGCGCGCCTTCGTCTTTGGCGCCGACCGAGATGGCTTTGGCATAGGCCTTGTCGACCAGCTCGCGCGAAGGGGCGGCGAGCGCCACCATCATGCCGTTGCCGACGGTGGCCTTCTCGCCGTCATAGGGTTTGCAGACGGCGACCATGCCGCCGTTGGCGCCGCGATAGAACTGGATGCGGTCGCTATTGAAGATTCGCTTGCCGCCGAGTTCGGCAAAAACGCTATCGTAGAAGGCCAGCGATTTTTCATAGTCGTTGGCGCCGATGGTGACATATCCGAGCATTTTCAATCTCCCTTTCAGTTGCGGAAATTCATTTCGATCATGATGCCGTTGGGATCGCGCACGAATATCTGATGCAGGCGCGCATCGGGGATCTCGTTTTCGCGATATGCGATGTGGTGCTGTTTCAGGCGTGCGACGGTTTCCTGCGGGTTTTTCCCGCGGAAGGCAATGTGATCGAGACGGCCGGTGTTGGCATTGCCGCGCGACACGCCCCGGTTCTCGCTGATCGCGCCCTTTTCATCCGTCAGATGCACCACCGGAATATCACCCGAATAAAGCCAATAGCCCGCGAAGTTGAAATTCGGACGATAGCCATCGGTCAGGCCCAGCACGTCGCGATAGAAATCGCGCGTGCCGTCCAGATCGGCACAGGTGATGGTGAAATGTTCAAGCGCTTCGAGAGCCATCGTCCTCTCAAGACAAACGCCCTTCCATAGAACCGGAAGGGCGTTTGCTTGTTCCTCTATCAGCGACCCGTCGGTGCCTTGTTGAAAGGCACATCCTTGTCGACGCGGATGTCCTGCGGCAGGCCGAGCACGCGTTCGGCGATGATGTTGCGCAGGATCTCGTCGGTGCCGCCCGCAATGCGAAGACCCGGCGCGCCGAGCCAGCCCATCTGGAAAGCGCCCTTCTCCACCGCATCGTCGCCGGTGAGCGCGCCTGCCTCGCCTTCAAGCTCCATCGCGAACGCGCTGAGGTCTTGAAGTTTGGAGGCCACCACGATTTTTGCGATGGAGGCTTCCGGTCCCGGCTGCTGGCCGCGGGAAAGCGCGGTCATGGTGCGATAGGTCGTGTATTTCAGACCGGCAGACCGCACATACCAGTCAGCGATCTTCTCGCGCACCGCGGCGTTCTTGATCGCTGGGCCGTCTTCCAGTTCCAGTTCGCGTGCGAGCTGGACGAGTTGCGGCACGTCGAGCGCGCTGCCCGTGCCGCCGCCGACGGCAAGACGTTCGTGCATCAAGGTGGTGAGCGCTGCCTGCCAGCCCTGCCCCACATCGCCGAGGCGTTGCGAATCCGGAATGCGGACATTGGTGAAGAAGATTTCGTTGAAACCGCTGGCTCCGCTTGCCTGCTTGATCGGGCGGACTTCCACACCCGGCTGTTTCATCGAGAGATAAAACATGGTGAGGCCCTTGTGCTTGGGCACGTTGGGATCGGTGCGGGTGAGCAGCAGACCGTAATCGGAGAATTGCGCGCCGGTGGTCCACACTTTGGAGCCGTTGATCACCCAATCGTCGCCATCTTTTTCCGCACGCGTGCGAAGCGCCGCCACATCGGAACCGCCGGCGGGTTCGGAGAACAACTGGCACCAGATTTCGTCGCCGCGCAGCGCGGGCTTCACATAGCGCGCGATGGATTCCTTGCTGCCGTAAGCCATGAGCGTGGGGATGCACATGCCAAGGCCGATGGCGAAGGCGCCGGTGTTGGCGACATCGTATTTGGCTTCTTCCTGGCCGAAGATCACGCTTTGCATCGGCGTGCCGCCGAGGCCGCCGACTTCTTTTGGCCAGGTGATGCGGGCATAACCCTTTTCGGCCTTCTTCGCCTGCCAGGCTTTGGCGGCGGAAAGCGAGGTCTTGTCGTCTTCGCCAAGCGGATCGCCCGCTTCGCGCGAGGTTTTCGGTTTCGCATTGGCATCGAGCCAGGCGCGCGCTTCGGCACGGAACTTGGCTTCTTCGGGGCTGTCTTCGAAATCCATGATCGCGGTTCCTTATGCGGCGTTGCTGAGTTCGAGTTGGGTGACGAGCTTGTCCTTCCAGACGCGCTGCGGCCCGAGCGCCAATCCCAGTTCGCGGGAGCGCTTGTAATAGAAGTGACAGTCGAATTCCCAGGTGAAGCCGACGCCGCCATGGGTCTGGATGTTTTCCTTGGCGGAGAAATCGAAGGCTTGCGTGGCCGACACACGCGCTGCGGCCGCGGCCAGCGGAAGCTCGCGTGCGCCGGTCGAAAGCGCCCAGGCGCCGTAATAGGCATTGGAACGTGCAAGTTCGTTGGCGACATACATGTCGGCGAGCTTGTGCTTGATCGCCTGGAACGAGGCGATGGGACGGCCGAAGGCATAACGCTCCATCGCGTAACCCTTTGCCATCTGCAGGCACACGTCCGCACCGCCCACCTGTTCGAACGCCATGAGGATGGCGGCGCGATCGAGCACGCGGTTGAGATCGCTCCACGCTTCGCCCTGTTTGCCCAGCGCTTCGGCATTGGCGTTTTCGAAGGTGAGTTCGGCGTGGGCGCGCGAGGGATCGATGCTCTGTTGCGCGCGGCGTTTGACGCCGGCCTGCTTCAGATCGACGAGCGCCAGTTGCAGGCCGCGTTCGCCTGCATCGTCCGATCCGCGCGCCAGGACAACGGCGTAATCGGCATCCATGCCATCGACGACAGCGATCTTTTTGCCGTTCAGTTTCCCGTTCCTGAACGTGGTGCGGATGTTTTTCGGCAAAACCGCACCCGGACCTTCGGCGCGCGCTAACGTGCCGATGATTTCGCATGCCGCAACCTTGGGCAGCAGGCGTTGCTTTTGTTCCTCGGCTCCCGACACCAATAGTGCTTCCGCAAACTGATAGATGGTGGAAGAGAACGGCACCGGCGCGAGCGCACGGCCCAGTTCTTCGGCGATTACGCACAATTCGAGATATCCGAGGCCAAGCCCGCCATATTGTTCGGGAATCGCCGTCCCGGCCCAGCCGAGTTCGGCGATCTGCTTCCACAATGCGCGGTCATAGGTGCTGCCGCTTTGATAGACGGCGCGGACCGTTTTCGGCGTGCATTTTTCGCTCAGGAATTTATGCGCCTGCTCCTTGAGCATTTTCTGGTCGTCGGAAAAATCGAAATTCATTGGTGCTCCTGCCCTGTCTGATTATCTGTCACCGACACGATAGCGCGCCTTTACGCCCATGCAACGCCCCTTAACGGGGGCTTAAGGACGCCATCTTACCGTCAGTAGCGGTAATCCGGGGTTCAAAGCCAAACATGGCGAAAGCAACATTCCATAAGAATCAACGCGTTTACGTGAAACCGGTCGGCACCTGGGCGCTGATCGAGCGGGTGGTGCCGCATTGGGCCAAGGGCCTGGATGAGCCGCTGCGCATTTTCTATGACGTGGGCCTGGGCCGCGAATTCGCTGCCGAGGAACTGCAATACGACAACGCGCAGACCGAAGAGGTGAAAGGCAGCGACAAATGGCGCATCGTGCGCGCCCATAACCGCTGGCAGAGCCCGCAGGAAACGACCGGCCATCCCTTCCCCGGTACCTATCCGGTGGTGGTGACGGGCGAGGCCGATTGGGGCGGATGGCGCGTGCCGGGATCGGAATATGCGCTGAGTCCGATGCGCATCGAACAGCAGGCGAGAATGGTGTCGAGCGCGCCGCAAATGGTCGCGCTGCTCAAGGAACTCGTCGAAGTCGCCAAGAAAGCGCCGGAAACGCCGATGGCGATGCGCGAACCGTTGCGGCAGGCGGGCGAAGTGCTTGCCTATGCGCAAGGTGGCGACAACTGACGTTTTCGTGCCTTCCGGTTGAACCGGGGAATGGCTATATCCATTCGGTCTCGCCACCGAAGGATAGTTCATGCGCACCGAAGAACCGCGCGCCATTCAGCTGAAAGATTATCGCGCGCCGGATTATCGCATTTCCGAAATCTCGCTCGATTTCGTTCTGGAACCGGAAACGACGCGGGTGACCGCGATTTCGAAGGTGACGCGCACCGGCTCCGGGCCGCTCGTATTAAACGGCGAGCAACTGAAACTCGTGTCGGTGGAGGTGGACGGCAAGGCGCATCCGCATGACATCGGCGAGGAATCGCTGACGCTTTCCAACCTGCCGGATCAGTTCACGCTCAAGATCGTCACGGAGATTTCGCCGGCCAACAATACGGCGCTGGAAGGGCTTTACGTTTCCAAGGGCATCTTTTGCACGCAATGCGAGGCGGAAGGTTTTCGCCGCATCACCTATTTCCTCGACCGGCCGGACGTGCTGGCCGTCTATACGACGCGCATCGAGGCGGACAAGGCGAAATATCCGACGCTGCTGTCGAACGGCAATCTGACCCAGCACGGCAATCTGCCGGGCGGCAGGCATTTCGCCGTTTGGAACGACCCGTTCCCGAAGCCCTGTTACCTGTTCGCGCTCGTTGCGGGCGATCTCGGCCACATCCGCGACAGCTTCACGACGATGAGCGGGCGAAAGGTGGACCTGCGCATCTATGTCGAACACGGAAACGAACAGAAAGCGACATATGCAATGGATTCGCTCAAGCGGGCGATGAAGTGGGACGAGGAGGCCTATGGCCGCGAATACGATCTCGACATCTTCATGATCGTTGCGGTTTCGGCCTTCAATTTCGGCGCGATGGAGAACAAGGGCCTCAACATCTTCAACGACAAGCTGCTGCTGGCGAGCCCGGATACCGCCACCGATGACGATTATGCGCGCATCGAAAGCGTGGTCGCGCATGAGTATTTCCACAACTGGACGGGCGACCGCATCACCTGCCGCGACTGGTTTCAGTTGTCATTGAAAGAAGGTCTGACGGTTTTCCGCGACCAGACATTTTCGCAGGACATGCGCTCCAAGGGACGGCGCATCGACGATGTTAAGATGCTGCGCATGCGCCAGTTCCGCGAAGATGGCGGCCCGCTTGCCCATCCCGTGCAGCCGCAAGCCTATATCGCGATCGACAATTTCTACACCGCTACGATCTATGAAAAAGGATCGGAAGTGATCGGGATGCTCAACACGCTGGTGGGGCCGCAAGGTTATCGCAAGGCGACCGATCTTTATTTCGAACGGCATGACGGACAGGCGGCCACCGTCGAAGACTGGGTGAAATGCTTTGAGGATTCCAACGGGCGCGACCTGAAACAATTCCGCCTGTGGTACCGGCAGGCAGGCACGCCGACGGTGGAAGCGAAAGGCGCTTACGATCCGGCGAAGAAAACCTACACGCTGTCTTTGAAGCAGACCGTGCCGCCGACGCCCGGACAGCCCGAGAAGAAGCCGATGCACATGCCGATCCGGCTGGGGCTGGTTTCGCAACAGGGACGCGCCTTGCCGCTGACGCTTGAGGGCGAGAACGCGACCGGACCGGAAGAACGTGTGCTCGAATTGCGCGAGGCGGAAGAAAAGTTTGTGTTCGTCGATGTGGAGGAAGCGCCGCTGCTTTCCATCGGGCGGCATTTCTCCGCGCCTGTGATCTTCAAGACCGATCTGGATCGCAAGGCCCGCGCGACGTTGATGGGCCGCGACCAGGACGAATTCAACCGCTGGGAACAGGGCCAGGCGCTCGCCACCGATCTGTTGCTGGAAATGACGAAGGCGGCGCAAGCGGGCGCCCAACCCAAGGCCGATTCCATCTATCTCGACGCGATGGGCGATGTGCTGGCGCGCGCCAACGAAGATCACGCCTTTGCGGCGCAGATGCTGGTGCCGCCGCTCGAAAGCGAACTGGCACTTTGCATGACGCCCGCCGATCCCGATGCGATCAACGCGGCGCGCGTGGCGTTGATCCGCGCCGTTGCGTCCGCGCATGGGCGCAAGATTCGCGAGCTCTATGAATCGCTGGCCGACCGCGGCAACTATTCGCCGGATGCGAAGCCTGCGGGCAGGCGCGCGCTGCGCAATGCGTTGCTGCGCTATGTGACGGCGGCGGACGACGATGCGGCGGCGGAGATTGCCGACCATCATTATCGTTCCGCCACCAACATGACCGATATGATTGCAGGGCTTGCAGCACTTGCGCGGATGAATTCGCAGAAGCGCGACGATGCGTTTGCGCTTTTCTACGACCGCTTCCGCTCCGATCCGCTGGTGCTCGACAAGTGGATGATGCTGCAGGCGGGATCGCCGCTGCCGGGCACGGTGGATGGCGTGCGCGCACTGATGACCCATCCGCATTTCGACCTGAAGAATCCCAACCGCGTGCGTTCGCTGGTGGGCGCGTTCTCGGGCAATCACCTGCGGTTCCATGCGAAGGACGGGCGCGGCTATGCGCTGGTGGGCGAAACGGTGCGCGCGCTCGACGGTCTCAACCCCAAGATGTCGGCGGGTATGGCCTCGGCATTCGAGAACTGGCGGCGCTACGACGACAAGCGCCAGGCGCTGATGCGCGGAGAATTGGAGAAGACTCTGAAAACAGAGGGCATTTCGCCCAACCTGTTCGAGGTGGCGACGAAGATCCTGGGCTGACTCTGCTTTATTCCCTCGCCCCCTTGGGGGAGAGGGTTAGGGTGAGGGGGTAGTGGTGAAACGATTTCCGTGGTGAGTGTGTGGCGCCACTCGCCCCCTCACCCCAGCCCTCTGCCCCACGGCGTGGGGGAGAGGGGGAATCGGGTAGGGAGGATCGGCGTCAAATGGATGCAGGAGGAGTC
>DATKJT010000032.1:0-220259 GCA_035543495.1 Rhizomicrobium sp.
GCCGATTCCAAGTATCGTCCGTGCCCGCTGCTGGTGAAATATGTCGAAGCCGGCTGGATCGGCCAGAAAACCGGCCGCGGCTTCTACGACTATCGCGGCGAAAAGCCGGTCCCGACGCGGTAAAACAATCGCTCAACCTGCCATGTCATGGCCCGCGAATGCGGGCCACCCAGGTGATGTTGCTCCAAATGTTTCACGCGGAGACGCGGAGTCCGCGGAATTGGGATTCTCCTCCGCGTTCTCCGCGCCTCCGCGTGCAAATACCATTTGTCGTTACCGCATCAACACAGCAGCGAACTCCGCAGGCGGCGCGCCTTCGGGCCATGTCGGCACGCCCGCAGGAATGTCGATGCCCGATACTTTCCGCTTCGTCCAGATATGCGCCACGATGTTGAGCTTGTCGCTCTGATCCAGCGTGCCCGCACGCACCACCGCCAAACCGGGACGCGCGCTGTTGGTGTTGTAAACACGCGTGAAGCAGGTGGGACAGGCGCGCTGATAAGACGTTCGCGCGCCATCCGGCGAGACGCGTTCGTAGAGCGCAGGTGTCCCGGCCGTAATCTCGAACGCGCCTTCGGGCACGATCGCTTGCGTGGAAAACGCGCTTCCCGACCACGTCTGGCAATCGAGGCAATGACAGGCATAGGCGTTGGGCCATTTGTCCAGGGTCAGCCGATAGCGGATGGCGCCGCAACGGCAACCGCCTTCAATCGTTTCGCTCATAGCCGGTCCTCAAGTTCCATCGCTGGCATTGTCGCACAGGATCACGCATCATCAAGGCAAGCATGACACATCCCGACGGTCTTCCCTTCCCGCAGCGTTTCTGGGCCATCGTCACCATCGGCCTGGGCATCACCATGGCGGTTATGGATTCGGCCATTGCCAATGTGGCGCTGCCGACCATCGCGATGGATTTGCACACCGATGCCGCATTCTCCATCTGGATCGTCAACGGCTATCAGCTTGCGATCACCATCACATTGCTGCCGCTGTCCGCGCTCGGCGATATCATCGGCTACCGAAAAATTTATCTCGCGGGCCTTGTTCTCTTTACCATCGCGTCGCTGGCCTGCGCGTTCTCTCACACCCTCGTCGAACTGTCCGCCGCGCGCGTGATCCAGGGCTTCGGCGCCGCCGGAATCATGAGCGTCAACACCGCACTCGTGCGTTTCATCTATCCGCACAAGGCGCTCGGCCGGGGTATCGGCATCAATGCGGTGATCGTGGCGATCTCCGCCGCCATTGGCCCCACTTTCGCGGCCGGCATTCTCGCCGTTTCAAGCTGGCCGTGGTTGTTTGCGGTTAACGTGCCGTTCGGCATTGCCGCCCTCATCATCGGCTGGGGAAGCCTGCCCGTCTCGCCGCGCGGCAAACATGAATTCGACTGGATCAGCGCACTTCTCAGCGCGCTCACCTTCGGCGTGCTGATCGGCAGCATCGATGCGCTGGGCCATGGCGAGGCCTTTCCGCTGTTCCTGCTCGAAATGGTCGCGACCTTTCTCATCGGCTACTGGCTGGTGAAACGCCAACTCGCGCACCGCGCGCCATTGCTGCCGATTGACCTTATGCGCATTCCGATCTTCGCACTGTCGGTCGGCACCTCCATCAGTTCGTTCGCCGCACAAATGCTGGCGCTCGTCTCGCTGCCCTTCCTGTTCCAGCTCGAACTGCATTTCTCAGCCATCGAAACCGGCCTGTTCATCACGCCCTGGCCTATCGCCATCGGCATCGTGGCCCCCATCGCGGGCCATCTGGCCGATAGATACCCGGCCGGATTGCTCGGCGGTTTCGGCCTTCTTGTTTTCGCGGCGGGCCTTCTGTCGCTTGCATTCCTGCCGCCCGATCCCACCCATTTCGACATCGTCTGGCGCATGGCGCTGGCGGGCATCGGCTTCGGCTTTTTCCAGTCGCCCAACAACCGCGCCATGATCGGTGCCGCCCCGCGCGAGAGAAGCGGCGGCGCCAGCGGCATGCTCGGCACTGCGCGCCTGCTGGGTCAGACCACCGGCGCTGCCATTGTGGCGCTTCTCTTTTCGCGCCTGCCGCATGGCGCCCCCACTGTCGCGCTCATCATCGGCACCGGCTTTGCGCTCGTTGCCGCCGCCGTAAGTTTTGCCCGGCTTTACGACGACAGCGGCGATCCCCGCTCCCGCTCTTCCAACCCCGAAGCCGATCCCGCCATGCACGCAAGTGTGCTGCGGAAAACAAAAGACTCACCCTCCCCTTGAGGGAGGGTCGATAAAATTTCGCAGCATTAGCGGAGAAATTTTTCGGGGAGGGGTCAGAGCCGTTGCAGTTTTGACCCCTCCCCGAAAAATCCCGACGGATTTTTCGACCCTCCCTCAAGGGGAGGGTTCGAAATGTGCGATGTTTGCCGAAGGAATCGCTGGGCGCATTCCATGAAACGGCTTTGGGTAATTGCAGTTCTGGCCTGCGCCGCACTCGCCGCCTGCGCGAGCTATGCGCCCGATGGCAAACGCCTTCCCGACGCGCCGAAATTCCTTTTCTGGTCGGCGGACGAACAACCACTCGGGTACCGCTTCATCGAGCGCATATTTCCGACAAGCATGGTGTATCGGGGGAACACAGTCTCCCCTCTCCCGCTGCACCTGATGAAATACGACGTCCGCTACAAATACAAAGGCAGCACATGGGATACCGACCGCTTCATGAAAAACAATCGCGTGGCAGGTTTGCTGATCCTGAAGGACGGCAAGGTCGCCATGGAACGCTATGCGATGGGGCTGACGTCGACCGACAGGTGGGAATCCTTCTCCGTCACCAAATCCATCACATCGACCCTGATCGGTGCTGCCATCGCAGACGGCTATATCGACAGCCTCGACGACAAGGTGAGCGACTATCTCCCCGAACTCGAAGGCAGCGTCTATGACGACGTGGCCATACGCGATCTCATCACCATGACAAGCGGCGTGAAATGGAGCGAGCGTTACACCGATCCCAATTCCGACGTCGCGAAATTTTCCCAACTGATCTACGAATTCTCCGCGAGCCCCGAACTGCGCTACATGGCAAAGCTCGAACGCGCCCATCCGCCGGGCAAAGTGTTCAACTACAACACCGGCGAAACTTCGCTTGCGGGCTTCCTCGTCGAACGCGCCACGCACAAATCGCTGGCGCAATATCTTTCCGAGAAAATCTGGAAGAAAATCGGCGCGGGCCGCAGCGCCGTCTGGATGGAAGACATCCGCGGCCACGACATCGGCGGGTGCTGCCTTTCCATGACCCTGCGCGACGCCGGCCGCTTCGGGCAGTTCATTCTGGAAGATGGCAAAGACGTGCTGCCGAAAGACTGGGTGAAAGACGCGACGCGCAAACAGATCGACAGCGACAACGGCCGCCTCGGTTACGGTTACATGTGGTGGACGAGGAAAGACGGCACGTTTGCAGCACTCGGTTTCTTCGGCCAGATGATCTACATCGACCCCAAGAACAAAATCGTCATCGTCACCGATTGCGCCTGGCGCGAAGCCGCCGACTTGAAAGCGTTCGACGTTTTGGACGCCTATATCGCGGCGATAACAAAAACCCTGGCCACAAAAGTATCTTCCTTACCGCCCCCTGTGCGGGGCGGTCGACGGCTCTGAGCGGCAGCGAAGAGACGGCGGGCGGGGGGTGTCGCAACGAACTCGGACGTGAAGGCCCCACCCGGTCGCGTGCCGATGCACGCGCCCGACCTCCCCGCGAGGGGGAGGTAAGAAAATCATTTCTTCTTCGTCAAATCTTCAAACCACGCAATCGCCTCCGGCGCGTCCCACTCCGCAGGGCCTGTCGCGCGTGCAATCTCCATACCCTTGGGATCGATCAGTAGCGTGGTCGGCAATCCGAACGTCTTGGTCGCCGTCATCAGCTTCATTCCGGGATCGGCGAAGGCGGGCAATTCGGCCGCCTGATGCGCGATGAGGAACTGGCTCGCCACGCGATCGGCGTTCTTTTCCACATCCACCGTCACCACCGCCAGCCGCGAGGCGGGGATTGTGCGCTGCAGATTGGCGAGCGCGGGAAGCTCTTTCACGCAGGGCCCGCACCAGCTCGCCCACAGATTGAGCAGCACATAGCGCCCCCGGTATCTCGAAAGCGCATAGCGCCGCCCGCCCATATCGCTAAACGCCACGTCGGGCACGGGTTTCGGCTGCGCGGCCGCTTTCAATTCGGCCAGTGCGGCGGGCGGCTTTGCCGTTCCCAATCCCGGCGGGATCACATATAGAACCACCAACGCGCCCGCCACGAGGGCAACCACGGCGGCGAGCACGACGAGCAAACGCGAACGGGTCATTTCGATCCTAACAATGAGCGCCTGAGCAATGAGCGCGAACAAGATGTGGGGCGGGCGTTTCGGCGCCGGTCCCTCGGCCATCATGGAGGCGATCAACGTCTCCATCGACTTCGACAAGCGGCTGGCGAACGAAGACCTCGCCGGATCGCGCGCCCATGCCCGCATGCTGATGGCCACCGGCATTATTTCCAAATCCGACGGCGACGCAATTCTTTCCGGCCTCGATTGGATCGGCAAGGAAATCGACGCCGGAACCTTCGCGTTCAAACGTGAATTCGAAGACATCCATCTCAATATCGAAGCGCGCCTCGGCGAAATCGCAGGTGCTGCCGCCGGACGGTTGCACACCGCACGTTCGCGCAACGACCAGGTCGCCACCGACTTCCGCCTCTGGGTGCGCGCGGCCTGCGACCGCGCCGAAACCGGCATTGTCGCGTTGCAGAAAGCATTGCTCGCGCAAGCCGAAGCCCATGCCGACACCATCATGCCCGGCTTCACCCATATGCAGCCCGCGCAACCGGTGACCTTCGGCCATCATTGTCTGGCTTACGTCGAAATGCTCTCGCGCGACCGCGGCCGTTTCGCGGGCGCCCATGCGCGCGCAAATGAATCCCCGCTCGGCGCCGCGGCGCTGGCAGGCACGCCTTTCCCGATCGACCGCAAGGCGACCGCGAAAGAACTGGGCTTCACCCATCCGATGCGCAATTCGCTCGATGCAGTCTCCGCACGCGATTTCGCGCTGGAATATCTGGCGGCCGCGTCCATCTGCGCCACGCATCTGTCGCGCCTGGCCGAAGAAATCGTCATCTGGGCCACGCCGTCATTCGGCTTCGTCAAATTGTCGGATGCCTTCACCACCGGTTCATCGATCATGCCGCAGAAGCGCAACCCGGATGCCGCCGAACTGGTGCGTGCCAAGATTGGCCGCATCATGGGCAGCTTCGTGGCGCTGACGACGGTGATGAAGGGCCTCGCACTCGCCTACGCGAAAGATCTCCAGGAAGACAAGGAAGCGGTGTTCGCCGCCGCCGATGCGCTCGATCTCTCGCTCGCCGCGATGGCCGGCATGGCCGCCGACATGAAGCCGCAGCCGGCCGCCATGCGCCGTGCCGCCGAAGCAGGCTATCCCACCGCCACCGATCTCGCCGACTGGGTGGTGAAGACCCTGAAGAAACCTTTCCGCGAAGCCCATCACATCGCGGGCAGCATCGTGAAGCGCGCCGAAGAAAAAGGCGTGGCCCTCGATCAGCTCCCACTGTCCGAAATGCAGGCCGTCGAACCCGGTATCACCAAAGACGTATTATCGTCGCTCTCACTAGAATCCTCGCTCAACGCCCGTACCAGCGAAGGCGGCACCGCACCTGTGCGCGTGCGCGAACAGGTAGTGTTCTGGAAGGAGAAGTTGAAATGACCGCTTCTTCTTACCTCCCCCTTGTGGGGAGGTCGAAATTTGCATCGGCAAATTTCGGGCGGGGGGCCGACGTCGAACACCGCCCCCCACCCGGATCGCTTCGCTCTCCGACCTCCCCACAAGGGGGAGGTAAGATCATAGCGATCATTGCGGCTGTATCGCTCGCCTTCTCCCTTACCGCCTGCGGCGTGAAAAGCGATCTTGTGCGCCCCGACGGCAAGCCTGCGCCGAAGGACCAACGCGATCCCTCGCGCCCGCCCAATCCCATCGGCCAATGAATCATTTCCAATACAAAGACGGCGTGCTCCACGCCGAAGATGTGAGCCTCGCCACATTGGCGCGCGAGGTCGGCACGCCTTTCTTCTGCTATTCCACTGCCACGCTCGAACGCCATTACAGGGTGTTCGCCGCAGCGTTGCCGAAAGACACGCTCGTCGCCTTCTCCGCGAAAGCGAACGGCAACATCGCCGTCCTCAAGACGCTGGGCAATCTCGGCGCGGGCGCGGACATCGTATCGGGCGGCGAACTTGCCAAGGCGCGCGCCGCCGGCATTCCTGCCAACCGCATCGTCTTTTCCGGCGTCGGCAAGACGCGCGCGGAGATGAAGCTCGCGCTGGAAGAAGGCATCTACCAGTTCAACATCGAAAGCGAACCCGAACTCGACGCGCTGAACGAGACGGCGCTTTCGCTCAACACGCGCGCCCGCATCACCATCCGCGTCAATCCGAATGTGGATGCGAAAACCCACGCCAAGATCACCACCGGCACATCCGAATCCAAATTCGGCGTGCCCTGGGAACGCGCCCGCGAAGCCTATGCCCACGCCGCAAAACTCAAGAACATCGAAATCGTCGGCGTCGACGTCCACATCGGCAGCCAGATCACCGAACTCTCGCCGTTCGAAGCCGCCTTCGCGCGCGTGGTCGAACTAGTCGGCGTGCTGCGCGCCGATGGCCATGCCATCGCCCGCATCGATCTCGGCGGCGGATTGGGCGTGCCCTATCGCCACAACAACGAACTGCCGCCCGATCCGGCTGCTTACGGCGAAATGGTCGCCAAGGTCACCAAGAATGTCGGCGCCCAACTGATCTTCGAACCCGGCCGCCTGATCGCGGCGAATGCCGGCGTGCTCGTGTCCGAAGTGCTGTATGTGAAGCGCGGCGAAGCCAAGCAATTCCTCATCATCGACGCGGGCATGAACGATCTCATCCGCCCCGCGCTTTACGACGCCCATCACGACATCGTGTCCGTAAACGAAACAGCGCCCGGTGCGGCCCATGAAACCTACGATGTCGTTGGCCCCGTCTGCGAAACCTCCGATCTTTTTGCTTCGGCGCGCTCTTTGCCGCGGCTGAAATCGGGCGATCTTGTGGCGATCCTCACGGCGGGCGCCTATGGCGCTGTCATGTCTTCGGCCTACAATGCGCGGCCGCCCGCGCCCGAAGTGCTCGTGAAGGGCGACAGGTGGAGTATTGTGCGGCCGCGACCGAGTTATGAAGCGCTCATTGAGCAGGAACGATTCCCCGACTGGCTCTAAACCCCGCATCGAGCGGCGGATTGCGCTCGCGCGCGCCACGCTGCTGTGGGAGCGCGTCTGGGGCGGAACCTGGCCCGCCAGCGGCATCGCGATCCTCTTCATTGCGGCCGCACTGTTCGGCTTCTTCGCCATCGTTCCCGGCTGGCTGCACGCGCTGATATTGGCGGGCGCGCTGTTTGCGCTGGCACTCGCGCTCTATGCCGGCTTTTCCCATTTCATCTTCCCGCGCTGGAGCGAAGGCGCGCGCCGCCTCGAACGCGACAACACGCTCGTCCATCGCCCGGTCAGCGAAAGCAACGACAGGCTCGCCGCCGGCGAAGGCGATACTTACGCCGAAGAATTGTGGGCCGCGCATATGCGCCGCGTGTTGTCTTCCTTCGGCGCGCTGAAACTCAACCGGCCCAAACCCGGCCTGTGGCGACGCGATCCCTATGGCCTGCGCTTTGCAGCACTCGCGCTCCTGATCGGTGCGTTCTTCGTCGCCGGCAACGACTGGAGCAACCGGCTTCTCGCCTCGCTTGCCCCGCGCACCTTCAGCGGCGCGGCCATTCCCACGCTCGATGCCTGGGTCGATCCGCCCGGCTACACCGGCGAAGCACCCATCTATCTCACGCAGAATTCCAGGACCGTCACGGCGCCGCAGAATTCGCTCGTCCATTTCCGCGTGCACAATTCCGGCACGCGCCCGCGCGCCGGCATCGATCCCACGCAAGAGATCGAATTCGAAGGCGAGAACGGCGAATATTCCGCCACCGCCAAGCTCGCCAAATCCTCGGAGTTCAGCGTGCGCGCCGATGGCCTTCGCATCGGCTCATGGTCCGTGAAAATCGTCCCCGACGAAGCCCCCGTCATCGCATTCGCGCAACCGCCATCGAAGACGCCGCAAAACGCATTGAAGATCGCCTTCACGGCGGGCGACGATTACGGCGTCACCGCCGTGCGCGCCATCATCACGCCCGTCGGCCGCAAGGCCAAACCGCTGCCCATCGATCTCGCCCTCAACGACACGTCGTCGAAAACCGTGTCGCAAACCGTCTATCGCGATCTCACCGATCATCCTTATGCCGGCCTCGAAGTGAACATCGTGCTCGAAGCGCGCGACGCGGCGGGCAACAAGGGCCTGAGCAAGCCCGCGCGTTTCAAACTTCCCGCCCGCGTCTTCAGCGATCCGCTGGCGCGCGCGCTGATCGAACAGCGCCAGATCCTGGCCAGCGGCGAGGACAAGACGCAGGACAAGGTGGCCCAGGCGCTCGACGCGCTCACCATCGCGCCCGAACATTTCTACCAGGGCAAGACGGGCGTCTATCTTTCCATCCGCGCCGCGCGTTGGTCCGCCAAGACCGCGAGCCGGCCGGAAGAATTCGCCCGCGCCGAAGACCTTCTCTGGCAAACCGCGCTCGCGCTCGAACAGGGCGGTCTCACGCTTGCCGCCGCCGAACTGCGCCGCCTGCAACAGGCGATCACGGAAGCGCTGGCCCGCGGCGCCTCGCAGGATGAAATCGACGCGCTGCTCGAACGCTATCGCGGAGCGTTGCAACGCTACATGCGTTTCATGGCGCAAAACGCCCAGCCCGGCGCGCAAGGCCAAATTCCGCCGAGCGCAAAAGTCCTGAGTCAGGACGATCTCGAAACCATGCTGAAAGCGATCCAGCAGCTCGCCCAAACCGGCGCGCGCGAACAGGCGGCACAAATGCTCGCCATGCTCCAGAACATGCTGGAGAACATGCAGATGACGGCGGGCAATGGCGGCGGCGGCAAAGGCGGCCAGTCACCGGTGGACAAGGCGCTTAGCGATGCCATCGGCAAACTCGGCGATCTCATGGGCAAGCAGCGCGCGTTGCTCGACAAGACCTTGCGCCAGCAGGAAGGTGCTGCCGACCCGAAAGACGGCGGCGCCAAAGGTCTCGCAAAGAAACAAGGTGAACTGCGCGACGCATTGAAGGAAATCCAAAAGGGACTCGGCGCGCAAAACCAGAAGCCGGACAATCTGGGCCGCGCAGGTCAATCCATGGGCAACGCGCAAGGCCAGTTGAACGGCAACGACATGGACAGCGCCTCGAACAGCGAGAAGAACGCGCTCGATGCGATGCGCAGCGGCGCCGATCAACTCGCCAAGGCTCTGATGAACCGTTCGGGCCAGGGCCAGCCCGGCCGCACGGGCGAAGCCGATCCGCTCGGCCGCGAAGACGGCGGCACGAGTGCGATGTTCGGCAACAACGTCAAGGTTCCCGACCAGATGACCCTCGAACGCGCGCGTTCGATATTGAAGGAACTGCGCCGCCGCGCCGCCGAACGCGGCCGCCCGAAGGAAGAACTCGATTACATCGACCGGTTGCTGAAAGAGTTCTGATTATTTTTCTCTAACCCTTGCTTGTCATCCCGGACGCGCGTCAGCGCGATCCGGGACCCATCGAGAAGCGTCTCAATAGGTCCCGGCTCGGCGCAATGCTGACGCATTGCTTGGCCGGGATGACAAAAAGAGAAAAAAATTTTCGCGTCGCAGGCCCAACATCTGCCACGTAAAAAGCTATCGAACACAATTGCATCAACCCATATCGAGCGCGTTCAATCCTTTACCCCCCTCAGCGTTACGCTGCAGCAACTTTGCGCGCGCCCTTGCAGCGCAACGCTCCTCGATGCATACTAATTAAATCCCAACAATTGCGCGTTCAGCGATTGGCGCCCGGCGTCCACAAGACGTCGCGCTTGCCTTTGTCATTGCCGAAACGCGCGGCCACGAACAGATGATCGGAGAGACGATTGATATATTTGATGACCGGCGCACCCAGCTTTTCCTGCTGCCCCAGTTCGACAATCAGCCGCTCGGCCCGCCGCGCAACCGTGCGCGCCAGATGAAGATGGGCCGCCACATGCGTACCGCCCGGCAAGATGAACGAGGTGAGCGGGCTAAGCTCTGCGTTCATCGCGTCGATCTCGCGCTCCAGCCGTTCGACCTGCGAATCCGCGATGCGAAGGCGGCCTTCCCCGCGCCGCCCGTCTTCCGGCACGCAGAGATCGGCGCCCAGATCGAACAGATCGTTCTGGATGCGCGCCAGCATCGCGTCCATCTCGCCCCCGGCGTGCAGCCGCGCCAGCCCCACGGTGGCGTTGGTCTCGTCCACCGTGCCGTAGGCCGCGATGCGCAGCGCGAATTTGGGAAGCCGCGTGCCGTCGCCAAGTGCGGTTTCGCCCTTGTCGCCGGTTTTGGTGTAGATGCGATTCAATGTGACCATGTGGAGAACCTAACCCGTGCCAATACCTTAGGCAAAACCAAGGTTTTTCCACGCTTGAGTTGCGGTTTTCGCCCGCTATGATCCGCCCCCTAACGACAGAGCATCCTATGAGCCAGGAAGACATCGCCGCCCTCAAACTCGCACCCCCCGAAACCATCGAGGTGGATGACACGCGCATCGCCTGCGACGGCGGCGGCGGCGCGCTCGGCCATCCGCGCGTGTACCTGCAGATCGGCGAGGAAGGTTTCGTGGACTGCGGCTATTGCGACCGCCGCTTCGTGCTGCGCGCAGGCGCGGGCGCGCATTGAGCGCGAAAAGCCTTGATTCAAAAAAGGGTGGCCGCCCGCTCAAGAAGGGCGATCACCTCTATCTCGTCGACGGATCGGGATACCTGTTCCGCGCCTATCACGCGCTGCCGCCGCTCAGCCGCAAATCCGACGGCCTGCCCACAGGTGCGGTCTCCGGCTACTGCAACATGCTGTGGAAGCTGCTGGAGGACATGAAGGGCGGCGACAAGCCGAGCCATCTGGCGGTTATCTTCGATGCGGGCAAGCTGACGTTCCGCAACCGCATCTATCCGCAATACAAGGCCAACCGCCCCGATCCGCCGGAAGATCTGATCCCGCAATTCCCGCTGGTGCGCGACGCCACGCGCGCCTTCGGCGTGGCCTGCGTGGAAGAACCCGATTTCGAGGCCGACGACCTGATCGCCACCTATTCGCGCCTTGCCCGCGAGAAAGGCGCGCGCGTCACCATCGTCTCCTCCGACAAGGACCTGATGCAGTTGATCGAAGACGGCAAGATCGAACTCCTTGATCCCGTCAAGAACAAGCGCCTGGGCTCCGCCGACGTGATGGAGAAGTTCGGCGTTGCGCCATCGAAAGTCGTGGAAGTGCAGGCGCTCGCCGGCGACTCGACCGACAACGTGCCGGGCGTGCGCGGCATCGGCGTCAAAACCGCCGCCGAGTTGCTGGGCATCTATGGCGATCTCGAAACGCTGCTGAAACGCGCGGGCGAAATCAAACAGCCCAAGCGCCGCGAAACCTTGATCGAAAACGCGGAAAACGCCCGCATCTCGCTCAAGCTCGTCACGCTGGACAGGAACGCCAAATACTCCTGCGAACTCGAACAGATGGAAATGACGGAGCCCGAACCGGGCAAGGTCATCGCCTTCCTGAAAGCGATGGAATTCGGCACGCTCACCCGCCGCGTCGCCACCCATTTCGGCGTGGAAGATGCCGATGCGATCGCGCCCGCCGCCGATCCCGCGCAAGCAGCGTTGCCCGCCCCCGTCAAGACTGCGGACACCAAACCTGCACCCATCGCGCCCAACAAGGCGGTGGTGCCTGCGAAGGCGGCGAAAGGCCAGGTCGGCGCGGTGATGGACCGCGACAAGATCTTGAAGCCGATCAATCACGACGCCTACGAAACCGTGACAACGACGCAACGTCTGGACCACTGGATTTCGCGGGCCTATGCCGAAGGCATCGTCTGCGTCGACACCGAAACGACTTCGCTCGATCCCATGCAGGCAAGCCTTTGCGGCGTGTCGCTGGCGGTCGCGCCGGGCGAGGCGTGCTACATTCCATGCGGCCACACGGCAGGCACGGGCCTCGATCTCGCAGGCTCCGCGAAGATCGAACAAATCCCCGAAGCGACGGTGCTCAAGCGCCTGAAGCCGCTGCTCGAAGACGACAGCGTTCTGAAGATCGCACAAAACCTGAAATACGACGCGCTCGTTTTCGCCCAGCGCAATGTGCAGGTGACGCCCTTCGACGACACGATGCTCATCTCCTACGTGCTGGAAGCCACGCTGCACGGCCACGGCATGGACGAGCTTTCGGAGATTCACTTAAGCCACAAACCCATCGCCTTCAACGAAGTCGCCGGCAAGGGCAAGGACAAAATCACCTTCGATTGCGTGCCGATCAAGGAAGCCACACGCTATTCCGCCGAAGACGCCGATGTGACGTTGCGGCTTTACCTGCTGCTGAAACCAAAACTCGCCGCCGAAGGCAAGGCCACCGTCTATGAAACGCTGGAACGCCCGCTCGTTCCGGTGCTGATGGAAATGGAAAAGGCCGGCATCATGGTCGATGCCGATCTGTTGCGCCGCCTGTCCAACGATTTCGCCAATGCGATGGCGAAAATGGAAAAGGACATCTTCAAACTCGCCGGCGGCGAATTCAACGTCGGCTCGCCCAAACAATTGGGCGACATCCTTTTCGACAAGTTCAAACTTCCGGGCGGCCGCAGAACCAAAACCGGCGCATGGTCCACCGACGCCGATGTGCTGGAAGATTTGGCGGCCCAAGGAAACGACATCGCCAAAAAGGTGCTCGACTGGCGCACGCTGTCCAAACTGCGCGGCACCTATACCGATGCGCTGCCGACTTACGTCAATCCGCAAACCGGCCGCGTGCACACTTCTTACGCTATGGCCTCCACCTCGACGGGTCGCCTGTCTTCCAACGACCCAAACCTGCAGAACATCCCGATCCGCACCGAAGAAGGCCGCAAGATCCGCACCGCCTTCATCGCGCCCAAGGGATCGAAACTGGTCAGCGCCGACTACAGCCAGATCGAATTGCGCCTGCTCGCCCACATCGCCGAGATTCCCGCACTGCGCAAAGCCTTTTCCGACGGCACCGACATTCACGCGATGACGGCATCGGAAATCTTCGGCGTGCCGGTGAAAGGCATGCCGCCCGAAATCCGCCGCCGCGCGAAAGCCATCAATTTCGGCATCATCTACGGCATTTCTGCCTTCGGCCTTGCCAACCAGCTCGGTATCGCGCGCGGCGAAGCCGACGACTACATCAAGAAATATTTTCAGCGCTTCCCCGGCATCCGCGATTACATGGAAACGACCAAGCAGTTCGCCCGCGACAACGGCTATGTCGAAACCCTGTTCGGCCGCCGCGTGCACATCCGCGAAATCAATTCCAAAATCCCCGGCATGCGCGGCGGCGCCGAACGTGCGGCCATCAACGCGCCGATCCAGGGCACCGCCGCGGATATCATCCGCCGCGCCATGATCCGCGTGCCGGATGCGCTGACAAAGAAAAAGCTGAAAGCGAAGATGCTGCTGCAGGTGCACGACGAACTCGTGTTCGAAGCACCAGACGGCGAAACCGACAAACTTATCTCGACCGTTCAGGGCGTGATGGAGAAAGCGTCACTGCCGGTTCTGGAATTGAAAGTCCCGCTGGTGGTCGAAGCCCGCGCCGCCCAGAACTGGGACGAAGCGCACTAGAGCGGTTCCGGGAAAAGTGTGCAGCGATTTTCCATTCGGAACCGCGGCAACATTCAGGCCGCGATAGACCGCAATCCCGTTTCCGGCGTGATCCCGGCCTTCTTCAAAGTCTCGGTAAGATTGGTCATCGCCTCGGCGGCGCTTGGTTTCGCGCCATCGGCGCCCGGCGCAAGTTGCGCCGTGTAGCCTGTGAGGAAACCCTCCTTGCTCAGGCAGCCGAGAATGATCTCGCGTCCGCGCTCCGACATTTTGCCCTCGGTCAACACGTTGGAGGTGAACAGTTTCAATACAGACAGCGCCCTGTCCACCTGCGTTGTCGATTTTGCTTCGATGCTCTCGAACAGCTTGGCCTGCGCCTCGATGCGGCAGGCGAACTTGTCGAAGATTTCGCAGATCTCGCGGCGCTGAATGTCCTGGAAACCGGACCGGCGCACGCGGCCCTGCAATTCGGCAAGGCGCGCCAGCCGAGAGAGGGGCGTGGTCTTGCCTTGCAGGAAGCGCGATTCGAACGCGGCGGACGTGACGATAGGAACGACGAAGGAACCGAGATTGCGCTTGTTTTCCTGCCCGATGATGTTTTCCTCGACGAGCAAAAGGCGCTCGACCTTTTCATCGGGCGTGGCCGCGCCATCGAGATGTTCGTTGATCGACTCATGCGTGATGAGCCGGCGCGACCGAAGCGTGAACGCCGCGATGATGTCTTCATGGGCGATGTATTTGCCCTGCGCCAGCACCAGCGTGTTTGCCACCCGGCGGAGCAACTTCAATTCGTCGACGATGGATTGGTTCGACAGCCGCTTGACGCTCTTTAGCTCGGCAAGGATGCGGTTGGCGATAGCGGTTCGTGCTTCAGGCAATTCATCCTTCGCAAAGCGCTCGGCCAGCAAGCCGACACCGTTTCGTTCCGCGCCGGGCTTGCCGATGAAGAGATCGACAAGCGCGAGCAGAGCTTCGCCAAGATTGTCTTTCGCGCCGATCAATTCGTGGAGAGCCGCAGAACCGCTCAGCACTTCGGCGACGATGGAATCGATGGAAGCCAGAACGAGCGCTCGCGCCTTTTCTTCTTGCGGTGCTTCCGCCATCAACGACAACAGGCGGGAAAGTTTGTCGTCCCAGCCTTTGGAATCTGCCAGATGGAGAGCAATCGCGCCGTTGAAGACGTATTTTCCGTCGCTGTCATTGGCGAGCTTCGTGGCAAGCGCCCCGAATTGACCTGCCTTTGTTTCCGGGAAGTAACCCTTTCGCGCATCGCGATAGACGCGGTGGATGGCGCTCGTCACAAGCTCGTTGAGGCTTTTGACGATATGCTGCACCGGCGTCGTCGTCGAAGACGCCTGGGCTACCGCAATCTTTTGAACCGCATGTTGGAAAAGCGTGCCGGTGGCCTCGAATTTCTCCAGCGCATCGGCGCGGTGAATGAGTTCGGTCACCGTGATCTTCTGGCGGCCGAGAAAATCGTTGATGAGGCGCGTGATCGTGGAGCGCGCATGATAGGAGTAAAGATCGTCGGGCTTGAAACAGGGAAGCGCATGCGGCGTGTCTTCCGCTGCGGGCTCCACCTTCATCTGGTTGTGGCCGTCTTCGAAAATCTTGAGCGAGAGATAATCGCCGGTGTCTTCGTTGTAAGTTTCCTTGACGACCTTCACACCGGTCGCCTGTTCGCCGGCCATCAGATTGGTGGCGATCTCGAGCGCGAGTTCGCGTCCGCTGACGATCTCATGCAGCGTCCAGCCGCCCCTGGCGCCCTGACGGCGGAAAATCTCGAAATGGACCTGTGCCATGCCCCATCCTCACGGAAAGGACAGTTTGAAGGTTCCGCTTTAAGTCGCGGTTAAGCGTGAGCGGAAAGGCCGTGGATGGTGGGATTCGGCCCGCAAAGGGCGCAGGCCGGGTCCGGCTTCACGGCGACGGTACGGAAACGCGTATCCAGCGCGTCGTAGATCAGCAGCCTGCCCGCCATGCTTTGACCGAGGCCAAGGATCTCCTTGAGCACCTCCAGCGCCTGCAAGGTACCCATGACCCCGGCCGCGGCCCCCAGGATGCCCGTCTCCGAGCAGGAGGGCGCGGTACCGGGCGGAGGCGGGGCCGGGAACAGGCAGCGGTAGCAGGGCCATGCCCCTGTCCGGTCGAAAGCCCGGTAAGTGGAAAGCTGGCCGTCGAATTCGGTAACCGCCGCAGAAACCAGAGTTTTTTGCGCAAAAAAGCAGGCGTCGTTGAGCAGGAAGCGGGTCGGGAAATTGTCCGACCCATCGGCCACGATGTCGTAGCTGGAAATCAGGTCTACCCCCCCGGGGGGGGATATTCTCGAAAAGTGAGGTTCAATTCGGATATTGGGGTTTATCGCCAAGGCGGCTTCGGCGGCCGATTCGGCCTTGGAACGCCCGACATCCCGGGTCCGGTGGGCAATCTGGCGCTGAAGGTTGGAAAGCGAGACCGAATCGAAATCGGCTATGCCGATGGTGCCCACCCCAGCCGCGGCCAGGTAAAGGATCACCGGACTGCCCAATCCGCCGGCACCCACGACTAGGACGCGGGCAGCTTTGAGCTTGGCTTGGCCGGGTCCGCCTACCTCGCGCAGCACAACGTGGCGGGCGTAGCGTTCAAGTTCCTCGTCCGAAAGGGCCATGGATCAAGCTCTTAGACCAAGGGTGCACTGCGGAAAAGAAGGCCGCCGGGCGCGACGTTGCGTCTTCACCTTAACCTGCGGTGTGCCTTGCACTTTTTCCCGGGGACAGGTTAGGGCTTTTCTTGTCGGGCCGGGCGGGCAACGCCTATGCTCGATCCACATTGCGAAAAGATCCGGCGGGTCGCCGGCGGTGGAACTGCCAAGGAGCGATAATGTCGAGCGCATTCGGGCTTGAGGCCCATGGTTTCCGCAATCTCAAAGCGGTGAACTGGAATCTGACGGCTGCTGCCCTCTATGAGGAAGCCGTGCGCCGCGGCGAAGGCCATGTCGCCAAGAACGGCCCGCTCGTGGTCCTCACCGGCCAGCACACCGGCCGCTCCGCCAACGACAAATTCGTGGCGCGCGATGCCGCCAGCGAACCGAATGTGTGGTGGGACAACAACAAGCCCATGACACCCGCGCAGTTCGATGCGCTCTACAACGACATGATGAAATTCGCGGAAGGCCGCGAACTCTTCGCGAAAGATCTCTTCGGCGGCGCCGATCTCAGCCACCGCCTGCCCGTGCGCGTTGTCACCGAATATGCGTGGCACTCGCTGTTCGTTCACCAGCTTCTGATCCGCCCGACGGCCGATCAGCTCAAGGGCTTCAATCCGGAATTCACGATCATCGATTTGCCGAGCTTCGAAGCCGATCCGGCCAAGCACGGTTCGGTGAGCAAGACCGTGATCGCGGTGAACTTCACCAAGAAGATGGTTCTCATCGGCGGCACGTCCTATGCCGGCGAAATGAAGAAATCCGTCTTCACGATCCTGAACTATCTCCTCCCGCCCAAGCGCGTGATGCCGATGCATTGCTCGGCCAATGTCGGCAAGGACGGAAAGGCCGCGATCTTCTTTGGCCTTTCCGGCACCGGCAAGACCACGCTTTCGGCCGACGCCTCGCGCACGCTTGTGGGCGACGACGAGCATGGCTGGAGCGAACACGGCGTCTTCAATTTCGAAGGCGGCTGCTACGCAAAGGTGATCCGCCTCTCTCGCGAAGCCGAGCCCGAAATCTATGCGACGACCGAACGTTTCGGCACCGTGCTGGAAAACGTCGTGATGGACCCGGCCACACGCGAACTGGATCTCGACGATGCGAAATATGCCGAGAACACCCGCGCCGCCTATCCGATCGACTACATTCCGAATGCAAGCGACACCGGGCGCGCCGGACATCCCAAGAACGTCATCATGCTGACGGCGGATGCCTTTGGCGTTCTGCCGCCCATCGCGAAGCTCACGCCCAGCCAGGCGATGTATCACTTTCTCTCCGGCTTTACCGCGAAAGTGGCGGGCACGGAAAAAGGCCTCGGCAAGGAACCGCAACCGACTTTCTCCACCTGTTTCGGCGCGCCGTTCATGCCGCGCCATCCCAGCGAATACGGCAACCTGCTGCGCGATCTGATCGCGCAACATCAAGCCGATTGCTGGCTGGTGAACACCGGCTGGACTGGTGGGGCTTTCGGTGTGGGCTCACGTATGCCGATCAAGGCAACGCGTGCTTTGCTTGCCGCTGCTCTCGATGGTTCGCTGGCGAACGCTGAAATGCGCGTCGATCCGCATTTCCGCTTCCGCGTTCCGGTTTCGGTGCCGGGCGTAGATTCGAAAATCCTCAACCCGCGCGACACGTGGGAGGACAAGGCAGCTTACGACGCGCAGGCGAGAAAACTCGTCGGCATGTTCCGCGAGAACTTCAAGAAGTTCGAAGCCCATGTCGGTCAGGATGTGTTGCAGGCGGCACCGCAACTGGCAGAAGCCGCGGAATAGTCAGGCCCGCCGGTAAACCCAGACGCGCGCTGGCGGAAGATTCCGCCAGACAAACGCGCCCAGTTGCACGGGCGATTTCAATGTGCCGAGAACTGGCGGCTTGAAGCCGTAAGAAAATTGAATGAACGGCGCACCGTGCTGCAAACGGTCCAGCGCGCTTTCGATTAGCGCCTTTCGCTTTTCAAGCGGCTGATTGAGCAGCGGCAAGCCGGATACAACCGCGGCGAACGGTTCGGCGACCTCGCCCAGCGTGCCTTCGAGATCGTAGGCATCGCCGTGAATGACGCGCGCCCGGATGAAACGGTCCGCCAAAAGATTGGCGAAATGTGCATCATATTCGATCATCACCAGCCGCTCGGGCATCACACCCATGGCGACGACAGCCTGGGTAATGACCCCGGTCCCCGGCCCTAATTCCAACACCTTACCCGGGAGGATAGGATCAATTTGAGCGGCGATAGCACGTGCCAGCGCCGGACTGGAGGGTGCAATCGCGCCCACACTGCGGGGGCGCGCCAGCGCCCCCCGTAAAAATCGCAATTCGTCCTGAAAACCCGGTGATGCCATAGCCACTCCAGCCGGACGCCCCGCCCCCTCCCATGCAGACTCCGAGGAGCCGATACGCAACCCGTACCTGTTGCGGCACGGATCAATTGCGCCGAGCCTTGCCCATCATCGCCGAGGATGCAACGCCATGACGCGACTAAATGAAAAGACCGCTCAGTTCCGCAAGTTGCATGGACCGGACGAGATTTTGGTGCTGCCCAATGCCTGGGACGCAGGCTCGGCCCGGCTGATCGAGGAAACGGGGGCCAAGGCCATCGCCACCTCCAGCGCCGCCGTCTCTTGGGCACATGGCTATGCCGACGGCGAAACCATTCCGCCCGAGACCCTGCTCAACGCCGTGCGCGAAATCGCCCGGGTCATCCGCGTGCCCTTGAGCGTAGATGCAGAAGCAGGCTTGGACGCCACACCTCAGATGGTGGCGGACTTTGTGATGAAACTCATCGAAGCAGGCGCCTCCGGCATCAACCTGGAAGACGGCAACTCGGCGCCGGACCTGCTTGTGGCCAAGATCAAGACAATCAAGGAGATCGCAAAAAGCAAAGGCGCGGACATCTACATCAATGCGCGAGCAGATGTGGTGTTGCGCAAGCTCGATGCGCCGGACGGCGCACTGAAAGCGATGATTAGCCGAGGCAGGGCCTACAAAGCGGCAGGAGCGGATGGGTTCTTTGCTCCGGGCGTTGCTGGGGTCGCCGACATCAAAGCCATCGTTGCCGAAGTGGATTTGCCCCTGAACATCCTGGCCTTGCCCGGCGTTCCGCCAATTGCCGAACTGAAATCCGCGGGCGTGCGTCGCCTCAGCGCAGGTTCGGGTTTGGCACGCGCGGCTTTCGGCGCAACGAAAGCGGCGACACGGCAATTGCTAGAGGAAGGAAGATACGACGCGATGTTCAAATCGGCAGAAGGACTGCAGAACATGAACGCAATGTTCGCCCAGCGTTAGGCCTTGCTATCCTTGCCGAGAAATTCGCGCACCTTTGCGAAGAAACCTTCGGATTCGGGATGTGTGCCTTCGGTGCTTGCCTTTTCGAATTCACGCAGCAGTTCTTTCTGTTTCTTGGAAAGTTTGACTGGTGTTTCGACGCCGATCTCGACATAGAGGTCGCCCTTCAATCCGCCGCCCCGCAGCACGGGCATTCCCCTGCCGCGCAAACGCACCTGACGGTTCGATTGCGTGCCTTCTGAAACTGAAACCTTTGCGGTTTTGCCATCAAGCGTCGGCACTTCGATCTCGCCACCGAGTGCGGCAGTTACGAAGGAGACCGACGCACGGCAATGAAGATCTGCGCCATCGCGCTGGAAAATCTCGTGCGGCTTGACCGCGATGAAAATGTAGAGATCGCCCGGAGGTCCGCCATTCAAACCTGCCTGGCCTTCGCCGGAGAGACGGATGCGCGTGCCCTCCTCGACGCCTGCGGGAATATCAACTGCGAGTGTGCGTTCCTTCTGTACGTGACCGTTGCCTTTGCAAGCCTTGCAGGGATTTCGGATGAAACGCCCCTGACCACGGCAAGAGGGACATGTACGCTCGATGGTGAAAAACCCTTGCGCGGCGCGCACCTTGCCGATGCCGGAACAGGTCGGACATTGCTCGGCCTTGGTGCCGGGTTCGGCGCCGGATGCACCGCAGGCTTCGCAGGCAACAGCGCTGGGCACTTTGATCTGAGCATGCTTGCCAACGAAGGCTTCTTCCAGCGTCAGTTCGAGATTGTAGCGAAGATCGGCGCCGCGGTTCTGGCGGCGCGCCTTGCGGCCGCCGGTGAATTCGCCGAACAGATCGTCGAAGATATCGGTGAAGGTAGAGGTGAAATCGAAACCACCAGCGTGCCCGCCGCGGCCGTTGCCCATGCCGCCTTCGAAGGCGGCGTGACCGAAGCGGTCATAGGCGGCGCGTTTATCCGGGTCTTTCAGGATATCGTAGGCGTGATTGATTTCCTTGAATTTGTGCTCGCATTCCACGTCGCCGGGATTGCGGTCGGGATGCAATTCTTTCGCGAGCTTGCGGTAAGCGCCCTTGATTTCTTCGATGGAGGCCGTGCGCTCCACACTGAGGGTTTCGTAGAAACAACGCTTGCTCATCGCGACCGTTTAACTCTCAGTCCGTTAAAAAAGAGGCGCGTCGTCCTCGCGTGCCCGTTTGGCTATCGCGATGGGCGACGCGCCCTCTTGTTTCAAACCATTCGACCATCGGCGCTCCCCGCCGCCTTTAGTCCGGACGCCGCTTTAGGCGGCGCCCTTCTTGTCGTCATCGACTTCTGAGAATTCCGCATCGACGACATTGTCGTCTTTCGGAGCTTCTCCGCCGGGAGCGGCACCTTCGCCGCCCGCCTGTTGTGCCTTGTACATGGCTTCGCCCAGCTTCATGGAGGCCTGCGCGAGCGCTTGCGTCTTCTGCTGGATGTCTTCGACGTTGTCGGTCTTCAGCGCTTCTTTCAAAGCGGCGATGCCGTTTTCGATGCCGGTGCGATCGTTGCCATCGATCTTGTCACCGTGTTCGGACAGCGCCTTTTCGGTGGTGTGGATCAGCGAGTCGCCGTGGTTCTTGGCCTCTGCCATCTCGCGCCGCTTCTTGTCTTCGGCGGCATGGCTTTCGGCTTCCTTGACCATCTTTTGGATGTCGGCATCCGACAGACCGCCAGACGCCTGAATACGGATCTGCTGTTCCTTGTTGGTCGCCTTGTCCTTCGCGGTCACGCTGACGATACCATTGGCATCGATGTCGAACGTCACTTCGACCTGCGGCACGCCGCGTGGTGCAGGCGGAATGCCCACGAGATCGAACTGGCCGAGCAGCTTGTTGTCCGCCGCCATTTCGCGCTCGCCCTGGAAGACGCGGATGGTCACCGCGGTCTGATTGTCTTCCGCGGTCGAGAAGATGTTCGACTTCTTGGTCGGGATCGTGGTGTTGCGCTCGATGAGACGCGTGAACACACCGCCCAGCGTTTCGATGCCGAGCGAAAGCGGCGTCACGTCGAGGAGCAGCACGTCCTTGACTTCGCCCTTCAGCACGCCGGCCTGAATGGCCGCACCGATGGCAACGACTTCATCGGGGTTGACGCCTTTGTGCGGCTCCTTGCCGAACAATTGCTTCACGACATCCTGCACCTTGGGCATGCGGCTCATGCCGCCGACCAGAACCACCTCGTCGATCTGATTGGCGGAAACGCCGGCATCCTTCAGCGCCTGTTTCACGGGGCCGACCGTCTTCTGGATGAGATCATCGACCAAGGCTTCGAGCTTGGCGCGCGTGATCTTCATCGTCAGATGCTTCGGGCCGGAGGCATCCGCCGTGATGAACGGCAGGTTCACTTCGGTCTGCATCGCAGACGACAGTTCGATCTTCGCCTTTTCGGCAGCTTCCTTCAGACGCTGGAGCGCGAGGCGATCCGAACGCAGGTCGATGCCGTTCTCTTTCTTGAACTCGTCGGCCAGATAATTGACCAGACGCATGTCGAAATCTTCACCGCCGAGGAACGTGTCGCCGTTGGTGGATTTCACTTCGAACACGCCATCGCCGATCTCGAGGATCGAAACGTCAAACGTGCCGCCGCCGAGGTCATAAACCGCAATCGTGCCAGATTGCTTCTTGTCCATGCCGTAAGCGAGCGCTGCTGCCGTCGGTTCGTTGATAATGCGCAGGACTTCGAGGCCCGCGATCTTGCCCGCGTCTTTCGTCGCCTGACGTTGGGCGTCATTAAAGTAAGCAGGAACCGTGATGACGGCCTGCGTGACCTTTTCGCCGAGATGGGCTTCGGCGGTTTCCTTCATCTTCTGAAGAATGAAGCCGGAGATTTCGCTGGGCGCGAATTTCTTGCCGTCGCGGCCGCCGACCCACGCGTCGCCATTGTCCGCCTTCAGGATCTTGTACGGCACCATGCCGATGTCCTTTTGGGTCATCGGATCTTCGAAGCGGCGCCCGATCAGGCGCTTGATCGCGAAGAAGGTGAATTCGGGATTGGTGACGGCCTGCCGCTTGGCGGGCTGGCCGACGAGCCGTTCGCCATCATTGGCGAAGGCTACGATGGACGGCGTGGTGCGCGCGCCTTCCGCATTTTCGATGACTTTGGGGGCCGAGCCCTCCATGACCGCGACGCACGAATTGGTCGTGCCAAGGTCGATGCCGATTACTTTGGCCATTGGGTATGTCCTCTCATCAGGCGACGGGTTCCTGGCCTCCGAAGAGCGCCCTCCGGGCCGTCCCTATTGAAATCATTGACGAATCCGGCTTGGGCCAGTGCCCTTACCGATCCATGGGGTATATAGGAAGGGGCCGCTCCGCCCGCAAGCCATTCCGGCGATTCGGCAATTTTCACTGTGAGCGATGTGTCGCGGTTCATGTGAGCGGGTCTGCGGCTTATAGCTAGCCCGATGGCATCGCATTTATCCGGACGGCGCCTTCGGGCGCGCTGGCGCCGCTGGGAGCGGCGGCTGATTTTCATGGCGGGGGCCTTCGTTGTGGGGCTTGTGGCCGTGGGCCTCGCCGAGGCGGCCGATGAGGCACAGGATATTTTCGGCCTCATCCAGACCAACTGGCCTTATGCCGCTTTCGCGATGACGCCGTTCGGTTTCGCGCTCTCGGCCTGGCTGGTCCAGCGCGTGTTCCCTAACACCCAAGGTTCGGGCATTCCGCAGGCCATCGCCGCGCGCACCTTCAACACGCCGGAGGAGCGCCGCCGCCTCGTCAGCCTGCGCGCTGCCATCGGCAAGGTGCTGCTCACGCTTCTGGGTCTGTTGGTGGGTGCATCGGTCGGACGCGAAGGCCCAACGGTGCAGGTCGGCGCATCGGTGATGTTCGAAGCCGGACGCCTGACGCCGCGCCGGCAATCGGGATTGATCCTGGCGGGTGCCGCAGCAGGCGTTGCCGCCGCTTTCAACACGCCGCTTGCCGGCATCGTTTTCGCCATCGAGGAAGTGAGCCGCAGCTTCGAGGCGCGCACCAGCGCACTCATTATCGGCGCGATCATCCTGTCTGGCATGATCTCGCTCGCACTTCTCGGCGACTATTCGTATTTCGGTTCGACGGGTGCCGGTCTTCCCATTCGTGACTGGACGGCGGTTCTTGCCTGCGGCGTGGCGGGTGGCCTCTTCGGCGGATTGTTCTCCCGTTCCCTCATTGTTGTCGCGGAAGGATTGCCCGGACGCATCGGCCAGGCAATCAAAGATCATCCCATCGCATTCGCCGCCGCGTGCGGATTGCTGGTGGCCGCGATCGGCTTTGTCTCGCACGGCCAGACCTTCGGCACCGGCTACACCGAAGCGCGCAATGCCGTGCACGGCGATATTCCCGTCTGCTGGCAATATGCACCGCTCAAATTCCTCGCCACGACAATCTCGGCGATCAGCGGCATTCCCGGCGGTATTTTTTCGCCGTCGCTTTCGGTCGGCGCGGGGCTGGGCTCGAATCTGGCGCCTTATTTCCCGTCAGCGCCTCTCGGCGCCATCGTGCTTCTGGGAATGGTGGGATATTTCTCCGGCGTGGTGCAGGCGCCGATCACGGCGTTCGTCATCGTTTCCGAAATGACGAGCGATCATCACATGCTGCTGCCATTGATGGCGACCGCGCTGATCGCCTCTGCATCCTCGCGTGCAGTGTGCCGCGAGGGCGTTTATCACGCGCTTGCGAAGCGGTATTTGAACCCTGCGGCCTCATCCTCCCATTGAGCGAAGATCTGCCTCACTTCTTCGCCCAGCTTCCGCCGAGAGGTTTGTAATACTGCCCGGAGGGAATTTTCGGCAGCAGCAATTGCGCGGCCGCTTCACCTGCCGCTTCCGGCGTGACACCGGCTTTGGCGGCGGTTTCCGCATAGACCTTGCGGCGGCCGTTGTTGATTTCGTTTACGGCGGCGGTTGTTGCCGCATCTGCCGAACCGCTGACGAAACCGAGCAGCCCATCGCCCTGTTCGCCGACGATGCCTTTTGCTTTCGCTGCATCGACAGTCGCCTTGGCCGACATGGGCTGGGCGATGGCGACCGATGGTGCGAGAGACAGCGAGAGAACGGGCGCCGACAAAAGTGCCGCGGCGGCAAGGGCGGCGCGAATGCGAGAAGCTTCAACCATGGTCAATACCCTTTCGGCAATGGATCAAAAGAGGTTGGGATTTTGCGAGATGACGGACTGGACTTCCTTGTCTAACCGCACACGCACATCGGCATCCAGCTTGGCGTAGATGTTGATCGGCGCGACTTCCACTTTCACGGTCGGCGTGCAGGCGCCTAAAGGAGCCGCGCATGCGATCAGCACTGTGCCGACAAGGCCGGCTTTCACAAAAACATTCATGGCGTCATCCCTTCGTCCTGTTCCGACGTTGCGGCGGCCTCGGCCAGATCGGCCGAAAAGGCGTGGCGATATGCGTCCAAGAGTTCGTCAAAATTAAGGGAGGTATCGAGCGTCAGGTCAACCGGCGTGCCTTTGGGCAACGGCACCGGCTTGTCGAAAGCATGGCCCTGAACGAGGTCGATCAGCGAAATCCGGGTTTCCTTCGCCACTGCGGGATCGTTTCGGCCCTTGATGTGGAACACCACGCCCAGCCTCCCCGCAGGCAAGGAATTCAACTTGGCGTCGAGTTCGTCAATGGCAAGGTTCTCCAAGGCTTGATAGGCAAAATCGTGGATCGCGTCGGTTTGCTGTTCGGGCGCGCCACCCGTCCACACCGTGCGCCGGATCGAAAGCCGCGCGGGCGCGGTGGACGCAAAATATCCGTCGGTCACGCGCAAGCCCTTTGGCCCATAGCGGAACGGAATGGTGCCCGACACCGGCGCGTCGAGCGAAACCTTGTCCGACAGATTGGACGCTGCAATCAGCGCGCTGAGATTGACGTTCGATAGTTTGAGCGATCCGGCAATTGTCGCTTTTGGATCAAGCGCGATCTTCATCGGTGCAAGTTCGACATGGCCGCCGGCAGCGGCTGCGTCGAAGTCTTCCAGACGAATCGCTTCTTCGTCGAGCTGGAAGCGTAGCACGAGATTTGAGAACGGCATTAGCCATTCGAGCTTCGCGGCCGTCAATTGCTGAGCAGGGGCGGTGGCAAGAGGTGTCAGCGAAGTGAAGGCGATTTCGCTTGCGGCATTGCGAACCGTGCCCAGCGGTCCCGCAAAGTCTGCATCGTTGATGACCAGCGTGCCGCCGCTGGTCATGCCATCCGCGGTCCACACGAGATGGCCGCGGAAACGCGCATTGCCCTTCGCCTGCGTGAGCGAGGCCAGAAGCGGCGACAGCTCGCCGGGCTGGAAGCCATCGGGCGCGAGCGCCATGTCCGAAACGATGGTGGCGTCTCCCGAAGCGGACTTCATGTCGTGATGCAAGGCAATGGTGGCGAGTGTTCGTTTCGTTTTGGCAATCACTAGGCCGATATTACCGCGCCATTGGCCATCGGCGAGCACCAAGCGCCCGGATGCGATGAGCGGCGCAAACCGTTTCGATAGCTTCGCATCGGTGAGGCGAAAGTTCGGCGCATCGACAAAGCCGTTTGCGAGGCCGGCGGCGCTTCCTGTGAGCCGTATCTTTCCGCTGCCGGCAACCGCGCGCGCGTTCGCCGCATCGACATCCGCGGCGAAATTGCGCCATGTCCCGTCAAGCGTCCATCCGTCAGCGGTCGAGGTCAGCAGCGAGGCGTGAGAGGGTGCGCACAATTCGGCACGAAGATCGCTGAGCGTTGCGGCACCGCGCGACATGTAGGCGCCAAACCCCGCACGAACGCAGCCATCCGGTACATAAGCGATGCGGCCATGAGCGGAGTTCAGCTTTCCCTTGGTCACAATTGTTGCATCGCGCAGCGTGCGCAGGTTTGCTCTTGCGGAGAGCGAGAGTGTTGAATCAAGAGCCAGACCATCGTTCTCTTCGCGCGCATCGAATTGCAAAACGTCGAGATTTGCCCTTGGCAATCCACCGCCCGAAAGCACAACTGCGAAACCGCCTGTCATCCGGTTGTCGGAACCGACGGACAGGAGAGAATCTCCCGATTGCGAAATCTTTGCGCGCGCACCGCTGCGGCTCATAAATGTGACGGGCGCCTGCAACGACACCAGCAGCGGGCGGGACGATTTGCCGATATAGATGTCGTCCGCCTGCAATTTCCCGCTGCGAAGTGCCGCCGCGATGGCATGGGCGACCTTCGTATCGTCGCCCGCGAGCGGCAGACTGCGCGCCAACCTTCGCGCATCGGCGCGCGACATCGCGAGATCGGCCTTCAATGAAGCGGTAAGGGAACCAATGTAATCGTCGCCGACGCTTACTTCGCCTTTTGCCTGAGAGACGAGTGTGGGGATGAGGAGCGTCGCGTCCTTCACGCTATATCGGCCGCCGGCGATTTCCGTTGTCGCTTCGACAAGCCCAGAGAATTTGCCGCCAGCCATTTTCAGCGTCTGCGATTGGAAGTGCAGCGTGATTTTGTCCGTGGCGGCTTCTTTCATTTGCAGTCGGCCAAATTCGATGACGCCTTGTATCGGTCCGCTGGCGCCTTCTGCTGCCGCGGTCCATGCACCGAGACCGATATGCACGTCGGCCCGGACGGCCGAAAGTCCGCGACCCTTCACGAAGTGCGCTGTAGCGATGGCATTGGCGGACGACAGCGAATAGGACCCGCCGCCCAACGCAAGTCCGTGCAGGCTGACCATCGTCTGCACTTCGCCCGCGCGTAACCGCTTGTAGCGCAAGCCCCGACCTGACAGGCGCGTATAGACCGCCAGCCCGGATGTATCGCTGCGCACGCTGAAACTGCCGCCGGACAGCAGCAATGCGAAACCGCTGTCGCGAAGGCTCGCACGGCCGATATTGCCGCTGAGGCGATCGATGCGTCCGCCCGTGATCGAACCGCCGCCCGCCGCCGAGACGACGCCCGCTGGCGTGAAGGCCAAAAGCTTTGCGTCCTGCAAGGTGATGCGTAGGGGATGTTCGGCTGTCGCTTGCTCCGTGCCCGGCGCTCCATGCGTTGCGGGCACGGCGGTCGAATCGACCAGCCGCTGCAACGTGCCGAACGAAAGCTTCTCGCCGTCATAGGCAAGCCGAAGTGTGGCGTGCGAAATCGTGAGCGCGCGCAGTTGCGGAATCCAGTCGCCGCTGAAGACCGCTTGCAGATGGCCGATGGAAAGATCGGGCGTACGGCGCGCGCCCAGCCGTGCGCTTGCATCGAGGCCGTTCCAGTCAATCCGGCTGATCGTGACGGACGACGGAACGCCCCGCGTCAGAAGATAGATCTCGGCCAGCCGCGCGAAGACGAAGGTGCGCGCGACATACACGACGACAAGCAAGAGAACTGTCGCGAGCGCAAGGACGCTCGCTGTCCGGCGCCAGAACGCGGACCTTTTTACGGCTGCAGGCGAACGGTTCTCACCGGCCACGCGGCCTCGGCACGAAGCGATTCATCGGGGAAATCCTCTCATCGCGGCCCGCACTTTATGGGACAGAATCGCGGCAAGATCGAGACCGGATCAGCGAACAGAGTGGTCGGCGAGGACCGAGGCGATGACCGCTGAAACTTTCTTCGCTGTCGGGATGTGCAGGAATTCGTTGGGGCCATGGGCGTTGGAATGCGGGCCGAGCACACCGGTCACCACGAATTGCGTCTTGGGAAACTTCTCGCCCAGCATCGCCATGAACGGAATGCTGCCGCCCTCGCCCATGAACGCCGCGGGCTTTCCGAAATGGGTTTCGGAGGCGCGCGAAATCGATTTGGCGAGCCAGGGTTCGAGCGTGGGGGCGTTCCAACCCGTCTGCCCGTCTTCGGCATGGAAGGCGATTTGCGCGTGGTACGGTGCATCGGCTTCGAGCGCGCGCTTGATGGTTTGGGTCGCGGTTTGTGCATCGCAAGTGGGCGGCAGGCGGAAGGAAAGTTTGGCGATGGAATATGGCAGCAAAACATTGCCCGCATTTTCCGGCGCGGGATAACCATCCACGCCGATCACCGCCAGTTGCGGACGCCAGGTGCGGTTCAAAACGAGTTCGGTGAGATCGCCGGACATCGGTTTGGTGCCGCCGGCGAAAGGCATCTTGGAATAAACCGCGTCGCCCAGAACCTTAGCCGATTGCTTGACCTGTTCGAGACGATCCGGCGGCACTTGCACGAAGAGATCGTTGAGTTTGATCTCGCCCGTCGTCTCGTCCTCGATGCGTGAAAGACATTGGCGCAGGATGCGGAACGAGGACGGCACGATGCCGGACGCGTCACCCGAATGCACGCCTTCGGTGAGCACGCGGACTTCGAGCGTGCCCGCCGCGATGCCGCGCAAGCTGGTTGTGAGCCAGAGCCGTTCGTAATCGCCGCAGCCGGAATCGAGGCACACCACCAGCGACGGCGTGCCGATGCGATCAGACAGGTGATCGATATAGGCGGGGAGATCGTAGGAGCCGGACTCCTCGCACGCTTCGATCAGCACGACGCAATGTGCCTGTGGAATGTTCTGTTCGTGAAGCGCGAGGATCGCGGCGAGCGAAGCGAACATCGCGTAGCCGTCATCGGCGCCGCCGCGTCCGTAAAGCTTGTCGTCCTTCATCACGGGAACCCAGGGTCCCGTACCTTCCGCCCAGCCTACCATTTCGGGTTGCTTGTCGAGATGGCCGTAGAGAAGAACCGTGTCGTTCGTTTGACCTGGGATTTCGATGAAGATCAGCGGCGTACGATCTTTCAATCGAACCACTTCAAGTTTCGCGCCGGGAAGTTTTTCGAGCTTCTTTTTCGCCCACGCTTCGAACAGCGCAACGGCCTTATCCATGTAACCGTGCTCGGCCCATTTGGCATCGAAGGCAGGGGATTTGTTGGGGATGCGGATGTAATCGGTCAGCGTGGGAAGAATGTCATCTTCCCAGATGCGGTCCATGAAGCGCGTGACGGAACTTTCGTTCATCGATTGATATCATACGCCGCAATCACCGCCGTGTTAAAGATCTCGCTCATCTTGGCGTTGAGCGGCGCGATCTGGACGGAACGTTCCAGGCCCACGAGCAGCGGCCCTATCACCGAAACCCCGCCCACCTGCTGCAACAGCTTGGTAGAAATCGATGCCGAGTGGATCGCGGGCATGATCAGGACGTTCGCAGTGTCGGTCAGGCGGCAGAACGGATAAAGGCTCATGCGTTCCTTATCGAGCGCCACGTCGACCGAGATTTCGCCGTCATATTCGAAATCGACGCCGCGCGTGTCGAGGATCTTCACCGCTTCGATGATGCGCTCGCTGCGTTCGCTGCGTGGGAACCCGAAGGTCGTGGACGCGAGCAACGCCACGCGCGGCGTATGGCCGAAGCGGCGCGCGACACCCGCGGCCTGGATCGCGATGTCGGCGAGTTCATCCGCCGTCGGCATTTCGTGGACGGAGGTGTCGGCCACGAAAACGACCTTGCCCTTGGTGAAGGTGAGGATCACGCCGATGGGACGCTGGCCTTTGGGGGCATCGAGAACAGTCCGCACGTCGTTCAGCGCCACGGAATAGGAACGCGTCACGCCCGTTACCATCGCGTCGGCATCGCCGGCTGCGATCATGCAGGAGCCATAGATGTTGCGGTCGTTCGCGACCATGCGCACGCAGTCGCGATAAAGCGCGCCGCGCCGTTGCAGGCGGCTATAAAGCAGATTGGTATAAGGCGAGGCTTGCCGCGCCGATGCGGGCACGCGGATATCGAGCGTGCCGTCTTCTATCCCTGCGCCCTTGATGCGTTCCTTGATGACTTCTTCGCGGCCCACGAGGATCGCCTTGCCCAGACCGGAATTCTGGAACGAGGCGGCAGCGCGAATGACGGATTCTTCTTCGCCTTCCGCAAATACCACGCGCTTGGGGTTCGCACGCACGCTGGCGGTGATCGACTGAAAGAGAAGCGCCGAAGGATCGAGGCGCGCAGACAGTTGATAGCGATAGGCATCGGCGTCCTTCATCTCACGGCGCGCAACGCCGGTGCGCACGGCAGCTTCGGCGACTGCGGAAGAAACGCGGCTGATCAAACGCGGATCGAAAGGCACGGGAATGATGTAATCGGGGCCATAAACCGGGCGCGCGCCGCGATAGGCGAGTGCGACCTCATCGGGCACATCCTCGCGCGCCAGTTCGGCGAGCGCATAGACGGCGGCGATCTTCATTTCCTCGTTGATCGTCTTGGCGCGCACATCGAGTGCGCCGCGGAAGATGTAAGGAAAGCCCAACACGTTGTTGACCTGGTTGGGATAGTCGCTGCGTCCCGTGGCGACGATGGCATCCGGGCGCACGGCCTTGGCTTCTTCCGGCGTGATCTCGGGATCGGGATTGGCCATGGCGAAGATGATCGGCGCTTTGGCCATCGTCTTGACCATCTCCTGCGTCACCGCACCTTTCGCCGAAAGACCCAGGAACACATCGCAATCCTTCAGCGCATCGGCCAGCGTGCGGTCTTTGGTTTCCACCGCGTGCGCCGATTTCCACTGGTTCATGCCATCGGTCCGGCCGCGATAGATCACGCCTTTGGTATCGCAAAGGATCGCGTTGCCGTTGGGCAGGCCCATCGACTTCAGAAGTTCGAGACAGGCGATGCCCGCAGCACCCGCGCCGTTCACCACCACCTTGATGTCGGAAAGTTTGCGGCCCGTCAGTTCGAGCGCGTTGATCACGCCGGCGGCGGAGATGATCGCGGTGCCGTGCTGATCGTCGTGGAAGACCGGAATGTCCATCAATTCGCGCAGGCGTTCTTCGATCACGAAGCAGTCGGGCGCCTTGATGTCTTCCAGGTTGATGCCACCGAAAGTGGGGCCGAGATAGCGCACGCAGTTGATGAACTGGTCGACGTCCTTGGTATCGACTTCGATGTCGATGGAATCCACATCCGCAAAGCGCTTGAAGAGGACGGCCTTGCCTTCCATCACCGGCTTCGACGCCAGCGCCCCCAGATCGCCCAGCCCCAGGATCGCGGTGCCGTTGGAGATCACGGCCACCAGGTTGCCCTTGGCGGTGTAGTCGTAAGCCGCATCGGGCCGCTCGGCGATCACCCGGACGGGGACGGCCACACCCGGGCTATAGGCCAGCGACAAATCGCGCTGGGTGGCCATGGGTTTGGTGGCGTTGATCTCAATCTTGCCGGGCTTGCCCTGGGCGTGAAAGGCGAGGACTTCTTCCTGGGTGAAGGACGGACGTTTGGGTGTCATGGGCTTTCTGTCGAACCAATCCACAGACTATCGGCTTTTGGGGCCCAAGGTTTCAATGGCGGGAGCGCCGCAGGCGGAAACCCTCTGCTAAGGTCGCCGCCCATGAACGAGCACGTCCCCACGCCACCCGAGACCGAGGCCACGCCCATGATGGCGCAATACCTCGAGATCAAGACGGCGCATGCCGACTATCTGTTGTTCTACCGCATGGGGGATTTCTACGAATTGTTCTTCGACGACGCGGCCAAGGCGTCCGAAGCCCTCGACATCGCGCTGACCAAGCGGGGCAAGCATCAGGGCGAGGACATTCCCATGTGCGGGGTGCCCGTCCATGCAGCAGAAGCCTATCTGGAGAAGCTGATCCGCAAGGGCTTCCGGGTGGCGGTGTGCGAGCAGACCGAAGACCCGGCAGAGGCCAAGAAGCGCGGCTCGAAATCGGTGGTGAAGCGCGAGGTTGTGCGCCTGGTCACGCCCGGAACGCTGACCGAAGAATCCCTTCTGGAAGCACGCTCCGCCAACATCCTGGCCGCGCTGGGCCGCGCGGGTGGCGCGCTTGCGCTCGCCGCCGCCGATATGTCCGCCGGCGAATTCTGGGTGTCGGAGATCGATGCGCCCATTCTTCCCGCCGAACTGGCGCGCCTGTCGCCGCGCGAGCTTCTGGCACCCGATGCGCTTTTCGCGGACGAAGAGATCGCGCCACATCTGAAAGCCCTTGGGCCTGCACTGACGCCGCAGCCGAGCATCAAATTCGATTCCGGTGCAGGCGAGCGCGCACTCAAATCGCTTTATCGCGTGGCAGCACTCGATGCGTTCGGCGCTTTCACCCGCGCGGAGCTTTCGGCGGCAGGTGCGCTTGTCGGTTACCTCGATCTTACGCAGAAGGGAAAGCTACCCGCACTCAAACCACTGTCGCGCATTTCGGCCAAAGGCTTCATGGCCATCGACGCGGCGACGCGGCGCAACCTCGAACTTGCCGAAACGCTTTCCGGCACGCGCAAAGGAAGCCTGCTCGACACCATTGACTACACGGTCACCGCTGCCGGGGCGCGCGAACTTGCATTGCGGCTCGCTTCTCCGCTCACCGATCCATCGGCGATTGCGCATCGTCAGGATGCGATCGCCTTCTTCGTGGCCGACCGCGACTTGCGCGAGGAATTGCGGGAGTCGCTGCGGCGCGCGCCCGATATTGCGCGTGCATTGGCGCGACTTTCGGTGGGGCGCGGGGGCCCACGCGATCTGGCCTGCCTGCGCGACGGATTGCATGCTGCACGCGCGATACGCGACCGGTTGAAGCTGGTTGACGACCCGCTGAAGCCGGCTCCCGGCGAGGCGAGGGAGGCGCATGACAATTTGGTGCAGGGCATCGCCGCCGCCTCGCGATTGAGCGACATGCTTGCGCATCTGCTTGTCGCCGAACCGCCGTTCCTGGCGCGCGATGGCGGATTCATCGTGGCGGGCGCGCATGCACCGCTCGACGAGGTGCGTGCGCTGCGCGACGAAAGCCGGCGCGTGATCGCGGGACTGGAAGCACGCTACCGGCAGGAAAGCGGCGTTCCGCAACTTCGCATCAAGCACAATGGCGTCTTGGGCTACTTCATCGAAGTGACGCCGCAACATGCCGACAAGCTGATGGTGATGCGCGATCTTTTTCGCCATCGCCAGACCATCGGCAGTGCGGTGCGTTTCACCACAGATGAACTCGCCACACTTGCCAGCCGCATCTCGCAAGCTGCCGAACAGGTGCTTGCGCTGGAACGCGATCTGTTCGATCAGATGTCGGCCACGGCGATTGAAGCTGCTGCCCCGCTTTCGCAGGTGGCCGATGCGCTGGCCCGGCTCGACGTGGCAACCGCGCTTGGCGAATTCGCGGTGAAGCAGCGCCATGTGCGCCCGACCGTGGATGGGAGCCTTACCTTCCGCATCGCGCGCGGACGGCATCCCGTCGTGGAAGCAGCGTTGGCGGCCGCACATGCCAATCCCTTCGTCGCGAATGCGAGCGATCTGTCGCCCGATGGCGTGGGGCGCTTATGGCTTGTCACCGGGCCCAACATGGCCGGTAAATCGACCTTCCTGCGCCAGAACGCGCTGATCGCGATCATGGCCCAGATGGGCGCGTTCGTGCCCGCAGAAAGCGCCCATATCGGAATCGTGGATCGTTTGTTCAGCCGCGTCGGCGCGGCGGACGATCTGGCATCGGGGCGCTCCACCTTCATGGTGGAAATGGTGGAGACGGCGGCGATCCTCAATCAGGCAACGCCGAAAAGCCTCGTCATCCTCGACGAGATCGGGCGCGGCACCGCGACGTTCGACGGATTGGCGATTGCCTGGGCCGCGGCCGAACATCTGCACGAGACGAACAGATCGCGCGCGCTCTTCGCCACGCACTACCACGAGATGACGGCACTCTCCGAACGTCTGTCGTCGCTTGCCTGCGTGACCATGCGGGTGAGCGAATGGAACGACACTATCGTCTTCCTGCATGAGGTCGCACCCGGAACTGCAGATCGCTCCTACGGAATCCACGTGGCGAAACTTGCAGGGTTGCCCGCTGCTGTGGTGGGACGTGCGGAAGAAGTGCTGCGCGCGCTGGAAGAGGGGCGCGAAGGCCACAAGCCGCTTGCACGCATCGACGATCTTCCATTGTTCGCTTCGCAACCGGCGCCTCAGCCGATTGCGAAGACCAGTGCGGTCGAAGACGCATTGAAGACCGTCGAGCCCGACGCGCTGACGCCCAAGCAGGCGCTGGAAGTGCTTTACGATCTTAAGGCGAAGATGCAGCATCAAAAGCCATGAGCGACGCCGACCCGCCCGACGATCCCAACGCCTCGCTGCGCGGCGCGCCGGAACGGCCGCGCAAATTCCTGGTGGTGGTGGACAAGACGCCGGAATGCCGTGTCGCGCTTCGCTTCGCCACGAGACGCGCGCAACACACCAAGGGCCGGGTAACGCTTCTCTGCGTCGCCAAGCTTGCCGATTTCCAGCAATGGCGCGGCGTCGAAGAAATCATGCGCGACGAGGCGCATGCCGAAGCCGAAAGCCTGATCTTCTCCGCAGCCAAGGACGTGAACGAGTTATCGGGCATCGTGCCGGAACTTGTCATCGAGCATGGCCGCACGGCGGATTGTCTTGCCGAACTGGTGAAGAGCGACAAGGATATTTCGATCCTCGTGCTCGCCGCGGGAACCTCTAAGGAGGGGCCGGGACCGCTGGTCTCCGCCTTCGCAGCACAGGCGGGTTCCCATCCCATTCCGGTCACCGTCGTACCGGGCGGCCTTTCCAACGAGGTGATCGACGTTTTGGCCTAGACGACTGGACGGATAAATCGGTCTGTACTATATACGTTCTCATTACTCAACCTTTAGTTGCAGGAATGAGCCGTATGTTTTGGCCCCAGCTTCTTTTGGGGAGCGCTCTTCTCGGTGCCGGCGTTCTGGCTGCCGTCAGCGCCACCAATCCTGCGACGGACCTTGCGGCAATGGGCGAACGTGTGGCCGCCGCCTCGTTCGACGGGCCGGTCAGCGCCGAAGTCATCCATGTGGTGGACGGCGACACGTTTGAGGCCAAGGCCACGATCTGGCTCGGCCAATCCATCGACGTGCGGGTGAGAATCGCAGGTGTCGATGCCCCGGAATTGCACGCCCGGTGCAATGCCGAGCTGACCTTGGCTCTCGCCGCCAGGGATTGGCTCGTCCGGCGGATTGAGGGCAAGAACGTGCGGCTTTCCGCCGTGCGCTACGACAAATATGGCGGCCGGGTGGATGCTACCGTGCGCGATTGAGCGGGCGATGTGGGTGCCGCCCTCATTGCCGCAGGACTGGCCCGGCCCTATCACGGCGGACGCCGCGGCGGCTGGTGCGAGGCGGCCTAGACATTTTCGACCCTTGCGCTGACCCACCCCGAAAGAACATATGACCTTCGAAAGCGAAGGTTCTCATGCGGGAATTCGGCCTGACCCGGCCCACGCGGATCGCGGGGCCTGAATGAGCGGCGGTGTCGTTGTTGCGATCGCGATTTTCGCGGTGGCGCTGATCCTTTGCGCCGGGCTTTACACGCTATGGGTGGGCGGCGACGTGGCGCGCACCTGGTCGAACCGCCTGATGCGGATTCGCGTGCTGGCGCAATTCATCGCCATTCTCATCATCATGGCGGTTCTCTATATCTCCGGAAAACATTGAGCAGGACAATGAGCAAGACACTTTACGACAAGATCTGGGACGCGCATCTGGTTCACGAGGCGAAGGGGGAATCGCCTGTCATCTATATCGACCGTCATCTGGTGCATGAGGTGACGAGCCCGCAGGCGTTCGAAGGATTGCGCAACACCGGCCGCAAGGTGCGCCGCCCCGATCTGACGCTTGCCGTTCCCGATCACAACGTGCCGACCAAGGATCGCGCCAAGGGCATCAGCGATCCGGAATCGCGCGAGCAGATCGCCACGCTCGAAAAGAATGCCAGGGATTTCGGCGTCGAATATCTGGCGATGGACGATATCCGCCAGGGCATCGTACATATCGTCGGTCCCGAACAGGGATGGACGTTGCCGGGCACGACAATTGTGTGCGGCGACTCGCACACCTCCACCCATGGCGCGTTCGGATCGCTGGCGTTCGGTATCGGCACGTCGGATGTCGAGCACGTGCTGGCGACGCAGACGTTGACCATGCCGAAGTCGAAGAACATGCGCGTGACGGTGAACGGCAAGCTGCCCATCGGCGTGACCGCGAAAGACATCGCGCTCGCCATCATCGCCAAGATCGGCACAGCGGGCGGCACGGGCTACGTCATCGAATATGCGGGCGACGCCGTGACCGGGCTTTCGATGGAAGGCCGCATGACGTTGTGCAACATGACGATCGAAGCGGGCGCACGTGCCGGATTGATCGCGCCGGACGAAACGACGTTTGCCTATGTCGCGGGCAAACCGCGTTCGCCGAAGGGCGGCACGTTTGAAGGCGCCGTCAAATATTGGCGCACGCTGAAATCCGATCCGGATGCCAAATTCGATGTTGAGATCGCGCTCGATGCGGCATCGATCCCGCCGATGGTGACGTGGGGCACAAGCCCGGAGCAGGCATTGCCGGTGACCGACCGCGTTCCCGATCCGGCCAAGGTTGCGGACGAAAACCAGCGCGCTGGCATCGAACGCGCGCTTTCCTACATGGACCTCAAACCCGGCACGCCGTTGAACGAGGTGAAGATCGACCGCGTGTTCATCGGTTCGTGCACCAACGGGCGCATCGAAGATCTGCGTGCCGCCGCCGAAATCGCCAAGGGCAAGAAAGTGGCCGCCCATGTTGGCGCGATGGTGGTTCCCGGTTCCGGTCTCGTGAAAGCGCAGGCCGAGGAAGAAGGGCTCGACGAAATCTTCACCGCCGCCGGTTTCGAGTGGCGGGAACCCGGATGTTCCATGTGTCTCGCCATGAATGCCGACCGCCTGGAACCCGGCGAACGTTGCGCGTCCACCTCCAACCGCAATTTCGAGGGACGGCAGGGCCGCGGCGGACGCACGCATCTGATGAGCCCGGCCATGGCGGCGGCGGCGGCGATTGCCGGACACCTCGCCGACGTTCGGGACTTTCAGTAGTCGACATCCCTGTCGTTTTTCGCATGTGCGAAAGCGCATCCGGTTTGCTTAAAATCCGAGCAAGCTGAATGCGTTTTCACGAAAAATTCGTGCTGTCGTAAATCTTACGGTCGATTCCATCTGGAATCGTGCAGGCGCTTGCGTAAACTCCGGTCATGGCGCGGGGTGAAATCAAAGGAGATTTCTTATGGCGCTAGCAATCGATTCCAGCAAGGCGGAAGAGGGCCTTCGCCAGATCATGGCGCTCACGGGCCAGAACGATATCGAGCAAGTGCTGATGGACGCACTCGACGAGCGGCTTTCCAGCGCCAAGGCGGAACGCCTGCATGCCGCTGTGCGCGCGACCTGGGAAGGCCGTTTGCGTTTCAGCGTGCCGCAGCTGGGATCGCGTCTTTAGAAGAAGCTGACCGGATCGATATCGACGGCCGCCCGCACGGAATTGGGTAGCTTAACACGCGATAACCACGTGCGCAGATAGGCCTGCACATCCACATTGCGGTCTGCCTGTATCAGCAGACGTTCGCGCGTCTGGCCGCGCAGCAGATGATAGAAAGCTGGCGTCGGTCCCCACACTTTCACGCCGCGCCCGTGCGGCGCTTCTTTCGCAAGGTCGCGGCCTACTTTCTGCACGGCTTCCGCATCGTGACCGGAAAGGATGATCGCGGCCAATCGCCCGAACGGAGGAGCGTTCGCGCGTTCGCGCCAGGAAATCTCCTGCGCGAAAAACGCATCGCGATCCCCGGCCGCCAAAGCCTTCATCACGACGTCGGTGGGATTGCGCGTTTGCAGCAGTACCAGGCCAGGCTTGTCGCCACGGCCGGCGCGGCCCGCCACCTGATGCAGCAGTTGAAACGTGCGCTCGCGCGCGCGCATATCGCCATCGGCGCTGCCGAGATCGGCATCTACCACGCCAACCAGCGTCAATTCCGGAAAATGATGGCCCTTGGCCATGATCTGCGTGCCGATGAGCACGTCGATCTCGCGCTTGATCATGGCGCGGATGGCGGCCTGTGTTTCATTCGGTCCATGCAGCGTGTCGCTGGACGCAATCGCCATGCGCGCTTGCGGAAATGCGGCTGCAAATTCTTCCGCCACCCGTTCCACGCCGGGACCACAGGCGATAAAGCTGTTCGCGGCACCGCATTCCGGGCAGGCCGGCGGTGTTTGCGTTTCGTAACCGCAATGGTGACACATCAGCCGCTTGCGATAGCGATGTTCCACCAGCCACGCCGAACAATCGCGGCAGGTCATCTTGTGCCCACAGGAGCTGCACAAGGTCAGCGGCGCATAACCCCGGCGGTTGAGGAACAGCATCGCCTGTTCGCCTTCCTCCAGCGTTTTGGCGATCGCTTCGCGCAACGGTTCTGAAATCCATGTTCCAGGTTCGGCGCGTGCGGTGCGCAGATCGATTAGCTTTGTCTCGGGCAACAGTGCGTTGCCATGGCGGCGATGAAGCGCGAGATGTTCATACTTCCCGCTCGTCGCATTCACATAGGTTTCAATGGACGGTGTGGCGCTGGAAAGAACGATGGGGCAATTCTCCACCCGCGCGCGCACCACGGCCATGTCGCGGGCGTGATAAATGACGCCATCTTCCTGTTTAAATGCCTGTTCGTGTTCTTCATCGACGATGATGAGGCCCAGTTCCTTGAACGGCAGGAACAGCGAAGACCGCGCGCCCACAATAACCCGCGCTTCGCCGTTCATCGTCGCGCGATAGATGCGCTTGCGCTCTTTCTGCGAAAGGTCGGAATGCCATTCGGCGGGACGCACGCCGAAACGCGCGGCAAACCGATCCAGGAACTGAACCGTGAGTGCGATCTCCGGCAGCAGCACGAGCGTCTGCTTTCCTTCGCGCAGCGCTTCGGCAATCGCTTCGAAATAGGTTTCGGTCTTGCCCGAACCCGTCACACCATCGAGCAAGAGTGCGGAGAATTTCCCAACGGACACCGCACCAATCAGCGCCTGCGCCGCCTTTTGCTGTTCCGGATTTAATTCAGCGGACACGAAACCGGAATCCGGCGCGCGCAAGGGCGCGAATTCCGGCAAAGACACTTCGCGGAGAGCCCCGCATTCGATCAATCCGCGTACCACGGCAGGCGAAACACCGGCTTCGTCGGCAATTGCGGCAATGCTGCGCGCCAGACCATCGCCCACGATCTCCAGCACGCGCTGACGCGGAGGGGTGAGGCGGTGGGGCGCACCTTCGCCCTTCACATAGGCAATGCGCGGAATTTCGGGCGAAAACGCAGAGGTGGAACGCAATGCCTGCGCCAGCACCATGCCGGGCGGAGCCAGGGTGTAGCGCGCCACCCAATCGACGAAATCACACAGGCTTTCCGGCAGGCGCGGAAATCCTTCGAGCGGCGCAGCCATTTTCAATTTGGCCTTGTCTACCCCCCCTTCGGCCTCGCCCCAGACGACGCCCAACGTCTCCCGCCCACCCAAAGGTGCGGTCACCAGCGTGCCGCGCGGAACGAGACCGCAGTCGAGCGCGTAGTCATAAACGCCCTTCAGCGGAAGCGGCAAAAGCACCGCGGCTCGTGCGGTTTCGGCTTCAGCTTCGGGCTTTAGGGCGGGCCGGGTCATGGGATACACTTCGATCCGGCAAACCGATTGGTCAATGAGGACATGAAACTTTTTATCGACAGCGCCGACCCCAAGGAAATCGAGGAACTTGCCGCCACCGGACTGGTGGACGGCGTGACCACCAACCCGTCGCTTGCCGCCAAAGCCGGCCTCGACGTCTTCGAATCGCTGAAGCGAATATGCGCCGCCGTTCCCGGCCCGATCAGTGCCGAGGTGCTGGCGACCGACACGGCGGGCATGATCGCGGAAGGCGAACGCTACGCCAAGGTGGCCAAAAACATCACCATCAAGGTGCCGCTGACCTGGGACGGGTTGAAAGCCTGCCGCGCGCTGCGCGACCAGGGACTGATGGTGAACGTCACGCTTTGCTTCTCACCGGTGCAAGCGATGATGGCGGCGAAGGCCGGCGCCACCTTCATCTCTCCCTTCATTGGGCGGGTGGACGATGCGGGCGAAGACGGGATGCAACTCATCCGCGACATTCGCCAGATCTACGACAATTACGATTTCCGCACGGAAATCCTTGCCGCCTCCATCCGCAGCGTGAGCCATGTACGCGAATCTGCACTTGCCGGTGCCGACGTCGCGACCTTGCCGCCCAACATCTTCAAGCAACTGGTCAACCATCCGCTGACCGACAAGGGGTTGGCCGCCTTCCTCGCCGATGCGAAGAAAGCGAACATCCGTATCCGCGAAGAATAGATGCCGCGCGGGGGCGAGGAGCTGAAACGCGACTGGCTTTCGGCGCTTGCCCATGAGCGCAAGGCAAGCCCGCACACGCTTCGCGCCTATGGCGACGATCTTTCGCGGTTCCTGGGTTTCCTGCACATCCATTTCGGCAGCGCGATCAACGAACGCGCGCTTGGCCGCGTGGCACCAGCCGACATTCGTGCCTTCATAACCGACCGGCGGTCCGACGGATTGGGCGCACGCGGCGTGCAACGTGCGCTCGCCGCGATCCGCAGCTTCTATCGCTGGCTGGGCCGCGAAAACATTCTCGACAACCCTGCGCCCCGCGCCGTGCGCACGCCGCGCGTCAAACGCGGACTGCCACGGCCGTTGAGCGAAACCGAAGCGGCGCGCACGATCGAGGAAGCGGGTGAGCACAATGTGGAGTGGATGGCGGCGCGCGATGTAGCATTGCTCACGCTTCTCTACGGCGCGGGCTTGCGCATTTCCGAAGGATTGAGTTTGCGCCGCGGCGACGTGCCGTTGGGACGCACGCTTGCCATTCTGGGCAAGGGCAGGAAAGAGCGAAGCGTACCGATTTTGCCGGTGGTGGCCGAGGCTATCGCGAATTATTCCGCGAAAATTCCTTTCACCGGCGCGAAGGACACGCCGCTTTTTCTTTCCCGCCGCGGCAAGCCGATGAGCCCGCGCGAGGCACAAGCTTTGATGGAGAAACTACGTGGACGGCTGGGGCTTTCGGAAAAGGCCACGCCGCATGCGTTGCGCCATTCCTTCGCCACACATCTGCTTGCGAATGGCGGCGATTTAAGAAGCGTGCAGGAATTGCTGGGCCATGCCTCGCTTTCGACCACGCAGACCTATACGCAAGTCGAAACCAGCAAGCTCATGGACATCTACAAAAGCGCCCATCCGCGCGGCAAGGCTGCCTAGATGGATTCCATATCGTCTTCCGTATCGGCGTGTTGGGTGATGCGCCCGCCATGCCATCTCTTGTCGAGCAGCAGCGCGAACAGCGCCGCGCCCAATCCCATTGCCGACATCAACAGATAAGTACGCCCGCCGAACGCAGCGTATAGCGGCCCGCAGGCAAGTGTCGCCAAGCCCAATACCATGCCGGCGGAGAACACAGAGTAAAGGCTTTGAGCAGTTGCCGTGAGCCGCGGCGGCACGGCCTTCAGGATGAAATACATAGCGCCCAGATGGGCGAGCGCAAAGGTCGCGCCGTGCAGGGTTTGCGCGACGATCACAAATTCCAGCGGCGGATCGAAGGCAAGGATCGTCCAGCGCAGCACACAACCGATGCCGCCCAGCAACAACAGGCGCGTTGCACCGATTGCCCGGAACACGCGTAGCGAAAAGGACATCAGCGCGATTTCTGCGAACACACCGAGCGGCCAGATGATGCCGATCAACGGGCCGCTATAACCCAGACGCGTCCAATGCAGGCCGCCATAAGCGTAGTAGAAGGCGTGGGACCCCTGATCGAGGCTGGCAGCGGCCAGGAAAATCAGGAACACACGAGAGCGCAACAACTCGCGCGTTTCGGCCAAGGTGGTACGGAAACGGGACGGAAAATCGCCCTTCGGCCGGTCTTCGCGCGGCTTGGGCAGCATCCAGACGGCAATGAAATTCAGGATCACCGAAATGGTGAGCCACGGTGCCAGCATGACAAAGCCGAAGATGCGCTTGGCGATGCCGGAGAAAATATTGCCCGCCACGAACAACGATGACGCCCAGAGGCGCACATGGCCGTAATCGAATTTGTAACGGTCGGCGAGGCGAACGCTGGCGCTTTCGAGCAGCGGCGTCACCGCACCACTCGCGATATTGGCGCAGACGGCGGCGAGAATGAGCCACTTCGGCGCGGAGACGAAAATGAGTGTGCCGTAGCCCGCGATCATCACCAAGCAGAGGAGCATCATCATCGAACGGCGGTCGTTGCGCGCGTCCGCGATCATGCCGGTGATGGGTGCCACCACCACACGCAGCAGCATGGCGCCGGACAGCAGCACGCCGATGGAAACAGGATCCAGACCCTTCCACGCCAGCCACGCACCAAAGAACGGCGTATAGGCTCCGCCGAACAAACCCGACGCGCCCTGTGCCAGCGACAGACGGAAAGCGATTCCACGCAAGGCTCAGATCATCCGGGAAGCACGAGTGCGCGGCGGGCGGCCATCGCCTTCAGCACAACCCATATGCGCCGCGTATCGCCACCCACATCTTCGACATGCACCTGCAGGCGGATCAGCAAGCGCCGCAGCCTTTCATTAACGGCGTTCAGCGCCGAGACGCGCAACGACCCGTCGCGTTCGACGGCGGCGGCTTCCAACTCCTTGCGCAAGCCTGCGTCTCCGACCATCGGCGCCAAATCCGCGAACAGCGCGCGCATATCGGCATTTTCCGCCGCACGGATATCCGCCGCGCGATCGTATTCCTGCGCCGACATGATGAGGAGGGCGGCCACCACTTGCGTCATGCCCTGGTCGTATTGCGCCCCCATGGCGGGCGCCAGTTCGGTCATCAGCTTGAGCGCCGAAAGATTCAGTATCTGATCGGTTTCGGGTTTCATGCGGCCCCCAGACGATCGGCAAGGACCTTGTTGTGGAAGGCAAGGCAGTACCAGCCGGAAAACGCGTTCACCGGATCGGCATTGCGCATCTCGGCATATTCGCGTGCAGCAGAAATCCAGATCGCCAGCCCCTTGAGGCTGGCAAAGATTTCCCACCAGGCAAGTGCGGCGGTGTCGAGCTTGAGCCCGCTTTCCTTTTCCCAGATCGCGAGCGCCTCGGCACGCGGAATGGTGCCCGCTGGCCGCGAAGGATCGCCGTGGCTCCACAACGGATCGATCGCCCAGCCGAGATCTTCCAGCGGATTGCCCAGATGCGCCATCTCCCAATCGAGGATCGCGCGCATGTTTCCATCCGCGTCGTGGAGGAAATTTCCGGTGCGGTAGTCGCCATGCACAACGGAAATCTTCTGCGCTGGCGGCGGGGGATTGCGTTTGAGCCAGCGTATGGCGGCGCGCGCGATGGGTTGCGGCTCGCGCTCGTCTTCGTCGATCACCGTTTCCCAGCGTTCGACTTCGTGGCTCCAGCATTTTTTGGGATCGCGTTCGCCTTCCAGATCGCCGAGACCGATTTCATCGACATCGGCCCGCGCGATGCGGCCCAGATTGGCAAAGAACTGGCGCCCGATCCTTTCGCGCAATTCGCCATACGGATTGGAGGAAAGGATCGATCCCACCTGGCAATTCTCGATTTCTTCCATCACGAAGAAGGGGCGATCCAGAACCTCGGTGCTTTCTTCCAGCGCGATGGGCTCGGGCACCGGCAGTCCCAGCCCATGAAACGCGCGATAGGCGCGGAATTCGGTGGTGCGGTCTGTTTCGATCAGGCTTGCGGGCGGATCGCGCCGCAAGATCAACCCACGCTCGATTTCCACGCCGTCGCGCGAATAGCGTGCGCGGAAGCGATAGGTCTCCCGGCTTGCGCCCCCCGGAATGCGCGCTAGGTTTGCCACCTCCAGATCGGGCACGCCGAGGACGTTGGCCAGATAGGGCTCCAGCCGCGCCGTCAGATCGTCGTTCATGGCGCGGTGTCGAGGATTTCTTTGAAGCCCGAGGGCGCATGGGGGCCGATGACGAGCTGTTCGAGCACGCCCGCGCCCACGCGTTCCAATCCGTTGGGCCCGGCAAGCCGCGCGGTCACGAAAGCTTGCACATGCAGGAAGCGCAGATCGTTTTCGTTGACGGTCGCCAGATCATAGGTGTCGTAACCAACGGCGAGTTCGCCCTTGTAATGGCCATGTCCCCATTCGGGGTGGCCGTAGCCGATGCCCGACATATAGAAATTGAATCGCGGCGAAAGCTCTGCCCGCCATTCGCCGCCCTCGGGATCACGTGCTTCGATCACGGCATGTTTGGCGTGGCGCGTGCCGGATTTGAAATCGATCTTCGATGCGCAGGAAACCATATGCACGGGCTCTGCGTCTTCCAGACCGCCCATCACCGAAGCCGTGTTCCATGGCGAGCCGTCCGCATTGGCATTGAGGTGATAGAGCATGAAACGGTCTGGGAAATTGAGTGGCGCCCACAGCCAATAGAATTGCGGCATGCGGGGCGGCGCGACCATCTGAGGATCGGAAAGGCCGATGGGCCTCACACCCCACGAACGGTCACGCGTGCCAATAAACATGCTCTGATCGACATCGATGCGGCGATTGCCGATTTCGATTTCACCTTCATACATCCCGTTCTGCGTCAGCCGCGTGTAATCCATGATGGTGCGCGGGCCCTGGCGGAAGGTGAAGCGTGGCTCCTCCACCGGCTTTGCGCGCGCATGGAAGGTGAGATCGGCGCGGATATTGTGCCGATTGTCGTTGACGCGGATGCGCAGACGGCGCAGCGGCTCCACCACCTCAACTGAGATCGGCCCGACCACCGTATCCAGCCGCTCCATATTGAGGACGCGCGAGGCCCGGAGATTGTGCTGCACGCCATCGATGACGAGCGAGAAAGAGGCATCCATCACATTGAGATGCGGATAGACGCCCAGTGCGACCGCGAAGAAAACGTGGCCGTCCAGCGTGTAGCCGTTGAAGAAATAGCGGTCGTAGAAATTCCGGTCGGTGCCGGATGTGGCGATGGGTTCCGGTAGCTGATGCACCGGATAGTCGTCTGCCTTGGTCAACATCTGAACGTTTCCAATATCTGTTGAAGAAAGCATGGCCCGACCCGCGCGGCCCCGCAATGCGTCAGTTGCTTGACCTTTTCCTAAGGGGTCCGGCGGGAAAATCCGGGCCTTCCTGCGAGAGGTTGCGGGGCGGGCCCGCTTTCCGTATGTATCGCCGCCCAGCGCAGGGGCCGCCTTAGCTCAGCCGGTAGAGCACATCATTCGTAATGATGGGGTCGCGTGTTCGAGTCACGCAGGCGGCACCAGTTTTCAAAGCGGATACAATCGCTTAGCGGGATCAATCCTGGAAAGCCAGCAGGATGAAGGCCCCGAACAGCACCGCATGGACCGCCCCCTGCAGCACATTGGTCCGGCCGCTGGCGAAAGTGACCACGCTGACCGCGAGCGTGAGGAGCAGCAGCACGCTGTTTGCGCCAGCAAGCCCCAGAAAGACCACGTGCCCAGTGGCATAGCTGATGAGCAGCATCACCGGCACGGTGAGCCCGATGGTGGACAGCACCGATCCCAGAAAGATGTTCACTGCCTGCTGCAGCCGGTTGGCCATCGCCGCGCGCACAGCCCCGATGGCTTCGGGTGTCGCCACGATGATTGCGATGATGATGCCGCCGAGTTCGGCGGGCGCGGCCAGCGTTTCGATCAGATAGTCGATGGGCCGCGCCAGTTCTTCAGCCAGTATCGCCACAGGCAGCATATAGGCGACCAACAGGATCGCGTGGCGCCAGATCGACGACCGATGATGTACACCGACATGTACGTCTTCGATCGCATCGACCGAGGTAAAATAGCTGCGATGCCGCCCTGTCTGCACCGCAAGAAAAGCCACGTAGAGGCCGATGGAAATGAAGGTGAGAAAGACCTGCTGTGGCGATGAAAGCGTGGGGCCGCTAGTCGTGACGGTGAAATTCGGCAGGGTCAGGCTGAAAATCGCAAGCGGAATGATCACGCTGAGATAAGTGTTGGCCCCTTGCAGGTTGTAATGCTGCTCCTTGTGTTTCCAGCCCCCGATCAGAAGCGACAATCCGGCCATACCGCCCAGAATGACCATTACCACCGAGAACAGCGTGTCGCGTACGAGCGTTGGATTGTTCGCGCCATGCAGCATCACCGCCGAAATGCTCATCACCTCGATGGTCGTCACGGAAAGCGTCAGAACGAGTGTGCCGTAAGGCTCGCCCAGGATATCCGCCACGCCATCGGCATGGCGCACGACGTTCAGGCACGAGCCGAGCACCACCGCAAACAGCCAGACGAACACGATCGTCAGCCACAGCGGATTGGAAAGTCCGGCAAACAACCCTTCTCCGAAAACGATGAAGGCGGCGGAGGTCAGATAGCTCACGGCCAGGAACCGTTCGGCCTGCAAAAACGCCGCGAGGTCGAACGATTTGACTTTGGCTTCTTGCGGCTGATCCATTCCTTCCCCCACGCGCAAGACAACCCTAGCCAATTCCCCGAATCTCAGGGAGGTGGCTGTTTCATAGCTGAACACACGTTATAGTTGTGTTATATAATGATGCATCTCAAGATAGAGAATGATCCATAAAATCATTTATTTTCAACGGGATATAAAGGGCATCGACCTTGCTCCGTCCGCAATACCCCTTTTCCGTGCCTTGCGCGGGAGGGCACATGGACGGTCACCTCCCCACGCCCCATCGGGTGTCCGCTCCGTGCAACTGAGGCCGGGTGCATGGCGCCCGGCCTCTTTTTTAGAGGCCCTGGCCCGTCGCAAGCCAAAGGGCGCATTGCGGACCCAACTCCTTCAATGCGCGGGTTTCATAGGCGCGAACGTCTTCGTCGGTCAGCAGATCGTGCCAGCGCCCGTTGGTGCCCTTGTTGATGAAACTGGCGCCGCCGCCGTCCCACAACGCGCCGCCGAGTGGCGCGCTCCGTTCGGCGTGCGCTTTCATGTAATCGAAGGAGCAATGCTCGACGAGCGTTGGCCAGCGGGCGTCATCGATCGAAACATCGAGGAATGCCGCGATGCGTTTCATCTCACCCGCGAGATCGTTTTTCAGATTGGCGAAGTGTACGAACAGCACATTGGGCAGATCGCGAATGTCCCACCAACCGCGCACATTTTCCCAAAATGGCCAGAACGGATAGCCGTCGCGCTCCAGCCAGCGGCGGAAATAGGGCAAAACATCGAGCGTACACCGTTCCATCGGTTCGCCCACCAATCCGGGCGTTTCATTGAGCATGGCGTACCATGCCTCGTTCGCAGTCTTGTGGTGGTTATACGCGCTCCACGCCACATCGCGGCCATCACGGCCGATATAGATGTATTTGGCCTTAGGCGAGAAGACGAGCGCATCAACCGGCAAATGCGTTTTCATGAACCGGCGATGGGTCTGGCCTTCCAGCAAGGCGAGCTTCATCTCGCGCGGCGGCACGCGCAGATCGAGCCAGGGGGAGCTTTCGGCCACCGTCACGTTTTCCGATCCGTTGAAGAGGATTTGCCCGACGATCTGCTGCGTCCACGTAGTGCCCGATTTCGCATAGGTGGAGATCACCACGTCGTCGTCGCGAAATTTGAAATCGTTCCAGACCGTGGAATCGAAATGGTTGCTTTCCATCTCGCGCAGCTTCTTCGGCCACGCGATGCCTGCTTGCGTCATATTCCCCTCCCGGACGCTGTCGACAGCATATTGGGCACGGCGGGGCGCGCTTCAAGAGCGCGGTTGCACAAACGGCCCTCCCCTTCCAACCTCGGAGCGTGCTAACCGGTGGCCATGGCCAAGCACAAAACCATCCGCCTCAAGCCCAAAGCCGGGCGACGCGCCAAGGCGGGCGCGCCCTGGATATTCTCCAATGAGATCGACATGTCGGCGGAGGTGAAATCCCTGCCGCCAGGCACGCTGGTCAACGTGGCGGGCGACGATCGCGTGCTCGGAACCGGCTATTTCAATCCGCACAGCCTGATCGCGGTGCGCCTGCTCGATGCCGAGAAGGACGCTGCCATCGGAAAGGATTTCTTCGCAGCGAAACTACGGCGCGCAATTAAGCTGCGCGAGGCGCTGTATGATGGCCCGTACTATCGCCTCGTTCATGCCGAGGGCGACGGGTTACCCGGTCTCACCATCGACCGTTTTGACGACGTTTGTGTGGCGCAGATCACCACTGCCGGCATGGAAGCGTTGACGGACACAATGCTCGAAGCATTGGACGAAGTGATCGCGCCGCGTGCGGTGGTGCTGCGCAACGATGCGCCATCCCGCGCGCTTGAAGGGCTGGACAGCATCGTCCGGGCCGGACGCGGCGAAATCCCTTCCCGCATCGCCATCGAAGAAAACGGGGCGCGCTATTTCGGCGATCTGCAGGGCGGCCAGAAGACCGGATGGTATTACGATCAGCGCGATCACCGTGCCTTCATGGCAAAGCTGGCGAAAGGCAAGAGCTTCCTCGATGCTTACTGCTATGCGGGCGGTTTCGCGGTGCTCGCGGCGAAGAATGGCGCGACCGAAACCGTCGGCATCGATTCATCCGCACCTGCGCTTTCGCTGGCGGAAGAAGCGGCGACCGCAAATCATGTTTCGTGCAGCTTCGTGAAGGCGGATGTGTTCGAACAATTGGACCGCCTTGTGGCCGCCAACCAGACCTTCGATGTCGTCTGTGCCGATCCGCCGCCTTTCGTGAAGTCGCGCAAGGATCTCGAGCCCGGCGCACGGGCCTATCGAAAACTCGCGCGGCTGGCTGCTCAAGTCACCGCCAAAGGCGGCTTCATCTTCCTCGCATCCTGTTCGCACAACATCCCGATGGAGCGTTTTGCCGATGAATGCGCGCTCGGCATCATGCGCACGGGGCGTAAGGCATCGCTGATTCGGCAGGGCGGTGCGGGGGGCGACCACCCGGTGCATCCGATGCTGCCGGAAACGGCTTACCTGAAGGCGCTTGTCTACGCGCTCGATTAGATCGTGACCTGCGTACCCAGTTCGACCACGCGGTTGGGCGGCAGCTTGTAGAACCGCGCCGGCGACAGCGCGCCGCCGGCAAGCAGGATATAGAGCCGGGTGCGCCACGTTCCGAGCACGGGATGTTCGGAGAGCACCAATGTTTCGTGACCGATGAAGAACGTGGCCGTGTCGATGTCGATGGCAAGACCATAGGGGCGCGCCTCTTCCAGCGCGCGCGGCACATCCGGCGTTTCGAAGAAGCCGTGATGCACCTGCACCGCGTAGAAACCCTTGCCGAGTTTTTCGACTTCAATGCGACGCCCCGGCGGAACGATGGGCGTATCCTCGACTTCGACATGCATCAGCACGACGCGCTCGTGCAGCACCTTGTTGTGCTTGAGATTGTGCAACAAGGCGCCCGGAACGGAATCGCCGCGTGCGGACAGGAAGACCGCCGTGCCGGCCACGCGGGTGGGCGTTTTGTCCGCACGCTCCATGAAAAGGTCAAGCGGCATGGAATCATTGCGGATGCGCTCGATATGGGCGCGACGTCCGCGCCGCCAAGTGTCCATCACCAGAAATACGCCGACCGCCACTGCCAGCGGAAACCAACCACCCTCGAATATCTTCAAGCTGTTGGCCGAAAGAAATGCGAAGTCTATCAGCCCAAGCACGCCGAAAAGGGCGACCGCTGGCTTCGTGCCCCATTTCCATTGCTTGGCCGCGACAATTCCGACAAGAAAGGTGCTGATAACCATTACGCCGGTAACTGCGATACCATAGGCCGTCGCCAGCGCATCGGAACTGCGAAATACAAGCACGATTAAGACAACGCCGATAAGCAGAAAAGTATTCATCATCGGCACATAGATCTGGCCATAATCTGTCGCCGAAGTGTGACGGACTTCCATGCGCGGAAGCTGACCGAGTTGTACCGCTTGTTGCGTGATCGAGAACACACCCGAGATCACCGCTTGTGACGCGATGACGGTTGCAACTGTGGCAAGCGCTACAAGCGGATAATGCGCCCAATGCGGCGCGATGGCGAAGAAAGGAAAGACCGCCAGTTTCGGATTGTGCAAGATGGCTGCCCCCTGCCCCAAATAGTTGAACATCAGGGCTGGCAGAGCGACAAAGAACCATCCGGCGCGAATAGGTTGACGCCCAAAATGCCCCATATCCGCGTAAAGAGCTTCGCAACCTGTTACTGCCAGCACAACAGAACCCAACGCCACAAATGCCGCCCACGGTTCGTATAAGAAGAGTGCGATACCGTAGTGCGGGCTCATCGCTTTTAGGATTTCAGGTGCGCGAAATATCGCAATAGCACCGAGCACGGCAATCACCGCAAACCATAGCGCCATGATCGGGCCAAACAGACGACCGATCTTCGCGGTGCCGCGGCTTTGAAACAGGAACAGAAAAATGAGGATGACAAGTGTGAACGGCAAAATGAGCGGTGTGAAAGCACGGCTTTCCACGCTTAGCCCTTCCACGGCGCTCAATACCGAAATGGCGGGTGTAATCATTCCGTCGCCATAGAACAACGCAAGGCCGATGATCGCCGCCGTGCCGATTGCCCATTTGGACCGCCTGCCAATTCCCGGCGAGCGATGGGCAAGCGCGGCAAGCGCCAGTACGCCGCCTTCGCCGTTGTTGTCTGCGCGCATGATGAAGGCGACGTATTTGATCGTAACCACTATGATGAGCGACCAGAAAATCAGAGAGACCCCGCCCATGATAGCAAGGCTGCCGGGATGTGCTTGACCGGTGGCCTGCACGGTCTGCCGTAAGGCATAGATTGGGCTCGTTCCGATATCGCCGAATACGACTCCGAGAGCGCCGACGGTGAGGGCTATTTGTCGACGCCGTGAATTCCCGTCGCCACTATGAGGCGTGGAAGAACTTGGGCTTAGCGTTCGCCCAGCCAGCGGATCATCAACAGACGGTGTAGGGTTGGTGGAATTCACGATGGCTCGTTAGGCGCGAATGACTTGAGGCACGCGCGGGCTTCGGTTGGCGCGGGAAAATAGGCTTGAGGGAAGGTTAAAAAAAGGGTCATGGTCACAGTGGCGCACAAGGCAGTCCAAGCATTTGAATTATATATGAAATATCCTACCTCTGGCTGACCCGGACGGGTTCGGAATCGTCCGTCTCGGGCAGAATGAAACCCTGTACCCGATAAATCTTCCCGCCCCATCCATGGTCGCGCAGGTTATAGACGCGCACTTCCGACCAGTCATTATCGGGGCTCACATCGGCCACCGGATCGTCGAGATAGATGCGTCCGTCGTTCAGCCAGTTCGCATGATCGACGCGGATGACGCGCGATGAATCTTTTTCGCGCACGACGGCGAGATGAGCCCGTTTTTCACCCGCATAACCGGTGAGCACCAGCACAGCGCCCAATTCCGGCGTCGTATCGCGCGCGTAGCGCCCATTTGCCTGATCCCACCATGTCCACGCATCGCCGTGGATATCGATACCGGAGCGTTCGCGCGCGAACCCCACGCATTTGAGCGGCTGATCAGGCGTCACGATCTGTCCGCGTTCGGAAGGCGGAGGCGAATCTTCGCGGTCGGCATAATTCGTTTGCGGAACGCTGGAGCAGGCGGCAAGCCCAAGCACAAAGATGGCCGCCGCGGCGAACCTCAGAGCTTCCACCATCAAAGCCCCTCAAAGAACCGCTCAAGCCGCGGCAGCCAACGGGGCAAGACTACGAACGTCGCTTCAAAACGGCGTTAGGGGAAAGCTTCGAATTTGAATGATTAAAATTGTATCGAATCCCGGGCCGGATCGCGGGCAATGGTGCGCGCGGGGATCGAAGCCGAAAGGCCCATGCCGCCTATGGAGATAAGCCCCGCAACGGCAACGATGAAGAACGGCGCGCTCCAGGCCTGTTCCGAAAGTGCGAAGATGGGCAGCAAAAGCCCCACGACGATCTCCGGCCAGCCGCGCCAGCCGCCAGCATAGGCGGCACCCGATTTGGGCGTGCGCACGAACACCATCTGCGTGCCAAGAAACGCCTCGAACACCGCGCGCGTATTGGAGAGCACAAGCCCGCTCGGGAAGATCAGCGCAAGCACAATAGAACGTGCCAGACGCGGCAGATGCTGACGCCCGAGCATCGCCTGGCCAAGATAGAGATAGCTCGTCGAAACGAGGAACCCGAACGCAGTGACGCCCAAACCCAGATGCGCGACGGAGCGCATATAGACCACGCCCATCGCCATCAGCGTGAGGCTGATCGCAACGCTCGTCGCCGCCAGCGTGTAGAACGCGAACTGGCAGATCTGCGCCGTCATCACGGTCTTCTTCCAGATCGGGAAATCCGAACGCCAGATGACGGGAATGAGTTTGCGCGCGACTTGCGCGTGACCTTTGGTCCAGCGCGCCTGTTGCGCGCGCCAGGCGGGCGCTGTCTCCGGCAATTCGCCGGGCACTTCGATGTCGCTCATCATGGCGGCGCGCCAGCCCTTGAGCGCGCAGCGGATGGAAAGATCGAGGTCCTCGGTCAGCGTGTCGCCGGTCCAGCCGCCGCCATTGTCGATGGCATCGCGACGCCAGATGCCCGCCGTGCCGTTGAACGAGATGGGCAGACCGGCGCGGAAACGCGCTTCCTGTTCAACCGCGAAATGGCTGTCGAGCAGCAGGCCTTGTGCGCAGGTGAGCCAATTCTTTTCGCGGTTGGCATGCGTCCAGCGGGCCTGCACGAAGGCAAGACCGGGATCGGCGACCAGCGCAGGCACCATGCGGCGCAGGAAATCGGGCGGCGGCACAAAGTCCGCATCGAAGATCGCCACATAGGGCGCATCGGAATGAACGAGACCGAAGGCAAGATTGCCGGCCTTGAAACCGGTGCGTTCGCCACGACGCAGGATGGAAAGGTTCACCCCTTCCGGCACCACATTCATCACGGCGGACACAAGCGCTGCGTGATTTTCGAACCGCCCGTCGTCCAGCACCTGAATCTCGAGCTTGTCCAGGGGCCAGTCGAGCCTTGCCGCGGCAGCGGCTACGCGGACGGCCAGAGCGCCTTCGTCACAGACAGGAAGCTGCACCAGCACGCGGGGCAATGCCTCGTCCGGCAGCAGCGGCACGCGCACGCGCGGCGCGGGCTTGTAGATGCGGAGAAAGCCCAGAGCGGCCAGCTGCACTGAAAGCAGTGCCAGCAGGACCAGCACGCAAGCCAGCGCCGATTGCAGGATCAAGGAAAGACCTTCCATGTCGGACCGCTAAGACCCCCAACTTCTTTTCGACGTACCGCCGCCAAAGGCCTAAGGCGGGGCAAAGGCTCGGGCCCGCGGGCACTACGCGGAAGACCCCAAAGACGTTCCGGAATGTGCTGCGCGCGCCGTTCTTTCGCAAGTGCTTTAAAGACTTGACTTTAGTCCAAAGTGCGGCGGAACCGCGCCATTGCGACGGCACACGCCCCGACCATGAAGAGGGCCAACGGCCAAAGCTCCGGCCAGATTTCGGGAAAGCCGTTGCCCTTCAGCAACAAGCCCCGGACGATCCTGAGAAAATGGGTGACCGGCAGCACCTCGCCGATGGCCTGCGCCCAGCCCGGCATCCCCCGGAAGGGGAACGCGAAGCCGGAAAGCAGGATCGACGGCAAAAGGAAGAACACCATCATCTGCATGGCCTGGAGCTGACTCTTGGCCAAGGTCGAGAAGGTAAATCCGACCGCCAGATTGGCCGTGATGAAAAGAACCAGCGCCCCGGTCAGAAGCCAGAGCGAGCCGAACATGGGAACAGCGAACACATAGCGCGCGGCCAGGAGGATGAGCGCGGACTGGATCACACCCACCCCGATATAGGGTGCGATCTTGCCCAGCATGATCTCGACCGGCGTGGCAGGCATGGCCAGCAGATTTTCGAGCGTGCCGCGTTCGCGCTCACGCGTCACCGCCATCGCCGTCATCAGCACCATGGTCATTGTGAGGATGACGCCCAAGAGACCGGGCACGATGTTGTACTGCGTGTTGTTCTCCGGATTGTAGCGCGGCTGAATCACAACATCGAAGGGTGGGTTCGTTTGCGCACGTGCCGCTAGCGGCCCCACAAGATCGTCCCTCAAAGCATAGGTCGCCAGTTGCGCGAAACTTCCGACGGCGCGCGTGCCGGAAGCGGGATCGGTGGCATCGGCTTCGACCAGGATTTGGGGCGTACGACCGCGCACCAGGTCGCGCGAGAAGTTTTGCGGAATGTCGATCACGAACGAAACATCGCCGCGATCGAGGAGCTCTTCGCCTTCCTTCGGCGTGTGCGTAATGTGGGTGATGCGGAAATAATCGGAATTCTGCAAACCGGCGACAATCGAATCCGCGAAATGGCCGGGATCTTCGATTGTCAACGCGGTGGGCAGGTGCTTGGGATCGAGGTTGATCGCGAACCCGAACAGGAAAAGCTGCATCACCGGCACGCCGAGAATCATTGCCAGGGTGATGCGGTCACGCCGCGTCTGGATGAATTCCTTCTTCATCACCGCGCCGATGCGCGCGAAGGAGAAACGCACACTCATCCTGTGTTCTCCTGCAACTGGATGAACACGTCTTCGAGACTGGGTGCGGTTTCGTGTACGTGAAGCCCTTGCCGGCCCTCGAACGGCTTGAGCGCGCGCATCAATGCATCGCGATCGTGTCCGCTGACATGCAGCACGGCGCCGAAGAAGGCGACGAATTCCACCCCCGGCGCCTTCTGCAGTAGCGACACGAGCTGCCGCGCGCCCTCGCCTTCCACGACGAAGGTGTGCAGGCCGGATTGGCGGATGACATCGGCCACGGTGCCGCGCGCCACCAGCTTGCTTTGATTGATGTAGACGATGCGGTCGCAACGTTCGGCTTCGTCCATGTAATGGGTGCTGACGAGAACAGTGAGACCTTCTTCGCTCAAGCGGTGAATCTCGTCCCAGAAATCGCGCCGCGCCTTGGGATCGACGCCGGCAGTCGGTTCATCCAGCAGCAACAGTTTTGGTGAATGCAGCATGCACGCGCCCAATGCCAGCCGCTGCTTCCAGCCGCCGGACAATTCGCCCGCCAACTGGTTCTGACGTTTCTCAAGCCCCAGCCGCGCAATCGTATCGTCGACACGTTTCTTGCCGTCTTCCAGTTCGTAAACGCGCGCGACGAAGTCCAGGTTTTCACGGATCGACAGGTCTTCCCAGAAGCTGAAGCGTTGGGTCATGTAACCCACTTCGCGCTTGATCTGTTCGCTTTGCTTGAGGATGTCGTAACCGAGGCACGTTCCAGAGCCGTCATCGGGGCGCAGCAGGCCGCACAGCATGCGGATGGTGGTGGTCTTGCCGGAACCGTTGGGGCCCAGAAATCCCCACACCTCACCTTCCGGCACCTGGATGTCGATGTGATCGACGGCGGTCTTGCTGCCGAATTTCTTGGTCAACCCATGCACATCGATGGCGAGCGCGCTCACAGCGGGTGCACCTCGACCGGTTGACCGGGATTGAGTTTCAAGCCGCCGGGCGCGCGTGCTTCCAGCTTGAACACCAGCTTCTCGCGGTTGCCGGCGCTGAAGATCACGGGCGGAGTAAATTCTTCCTGCTGCGCGATGAACGTGACGGTCGCGGTAATGTTCTTGGCACAGGCATCGCAGGTGATCGAGACCTCCTGTCCCAGCTTCATCTTCGCAAATTCCGTTTCCGGTACGAAGAAACGAACATAGATGTTCTGCGGCGGCAGTATCGAAACCACCGGCGTCACGGCGGGCGCGTATTCGCCTTCGCGGAAATAGACGTCTTCGACGCGGCCTTGCGTTTGTGCCGTCACATCGCGCTGGGAAAGCTGATAGCGCGCATCGGTGAGAACGGCTTGTGCCTGCTTTTCCTGCGCTTCGATTTGGGAAATGCGCGCAACCGCCTGCTGATAGGTGGACTTGGCAACGTCGTAGTTCTGCTGCGTGCCCGCACGCGCCTTCATCAGCCCCGATTGACGGACAAGTTCTTTCTGCGCCAACGACAGTGCGGCCTTCGCATCGTTCATCTGCGCTGCGGCCTGCGAAAGCGATGCAATCGCCTGATCGCGCGTGGCCTCTTCACGCGCGTCGTCCAGCGTGAACAGCAGATCGCCGCGCTTGATCTCCTGCCCACGTTGGACGGCCATTTTCGCCACCCATCCGGCTTGCGGCGCTGCGATCAGCGCATCTTCGCCCACCACGTAACCGAGGAAGCCATGGTCTTGCTTCTCCCCGCAACCGGCGAGCAGTAGCAGGCACAGGGCCGCGAATATCCGTTTCATGTTTTGTCTCCGGCGGAAATGCCTCTGAGCAATGTGTCGATGTGCGTGGAAATGAGGCCTTCGTAGTCATAAGGCTGCGCGTCGAGGTGTGCGAAGGTTGCGCGCCACATGGCGGCGAACAGGATGGGCGCCATGCAGAGACGCGCCACGTGCCTTGGCTCCATCTTGCGGAATTCGCCGCGCGCGATGCCGCGCGCGATCACCTGTTCGAGCATGCCCAACCCTTTGTCGATGATCTCTTCGCGATAGAAGCGGACGAGTTCGGGAAAGTTTCCCGCTTCCGCGATCACGATCTTCGGCAGGACGACGCGATCGGACGTGCGGATGAATGTGCCGACTGTCGTCAGCACCAGCACGAGCAGGTCGCGCGACGATCCCTGATACGCACGCACCTGTTCGATCACGCCCCGGATGGTTGGCGCGAGCGACTCGCGTACGAGCGCCTTGAACAGCGCTTCCTTGCTGTCGAAGTAGAGATAGATCGTGCCCTTGGTCACGCCGGCGCGTTGCGAAATGTCTTCCATCCGCGCGGCCGAAAATCCCTTCTCCGCGAACACCGCGAGGGCGGCCTCAAGAATTTCCTGCGGACGCGCCTCCTTGCGGCGGCGCCAACGCGCGGTTTCGGACGAAGTATGGGCTGGCTTGCTCATGGAGGCATATTACTAAATGACTGTTCATTTATAAAGGCTAAAAATCGATCCCGTTCATGCTGCAGACAGCCGCGGTGCCCTATAGTCCCGGCAATCGGGAATCTGTTTTGAAAAGGACGATCACAATGCGTTTGCCCACTTCAGCCAAGCTATTGGGCGCGCTTGGATTTCTGGCGCTCACCGCCTGCACCTCGCCCACCCCCTATGCTCCCAGAGAACCCGGCAGCTACACCGGCTATACCGATCAGAAGCTCGACGAGACCCGCTACCGCGTGACCTTCACCGGCAATTCGGTGACCCCGCGCGAGACGGTAGAAGACTATCTGCTGCTGCGCTCAGCAGAGGTCACGCTGCAGTCCGGCTACCGTTATTTCGTGTTCGACACGCGCGATACGGAGGCCAAGACGAGCTATCGCTCGGACTTCGTGGGCTGGCCGGGCTGGCGCGGCCGCGGTTTCTGGTATCGCCACACCTGGCCTTATTACGACCCGTTCTTCGACGGCCCGCCCTATGACACGGTCGATAGCTTTCCGATCACACGCTACCAGGCCTATGCGGAGATCGTGATGCTGACGCCGGATCAGGCGAAGAACGATCCGCGCGCGCTCGATGCGCGCGACGTCGTCGATCACATCGGGGCGCGAGCTGTGCCTCCCGGGCAGCAGGGACCGGCAGTCCCGCCGCCGCCGAAAGACAGGCCGTAAAAACAAAAAGGCGCGCGAAGCTCACTTCGCGCGCCGTTGTTCTTTCCGCTTCCGACGTTATTCGGCTGCGAGTAGGCCTGCGGCCTTGCTGTTGTCGTTGAAATTGATGGTCTGGAGGAATTTGATTCCTTCCTCGGCGATGTCATCGCCGACCATGCGGTCGCCTTCGCTCTTGAGCTCATCCATGTCGACATACATGCCGTAGAAGCTCTTGGTGCGATCGGTGATGATGCCGGCGTTGAGCAGCGTCTTCACCAGCACGCGGAAGATGTTGGCCGATTCCTTCATCTGCTCGCGGCGCGCTTCGTCGCCGAACGCTTCCTGGATCGCCGTCATCGCTTCCTGCGGGTCGATGCCGACCGCGCGATAGACGTGATGCATCTGCAGTGGGTTGACGAGGTTGAAGAGAAGCGTCTGGAAGCATTGCGCCGCCCAATCTTCAACGACCTCGTGCTCTTCCTTCGACAGTTTCGGGATCGTGCGGTCGGCCCAAATCTTTCCGAATTTGTGGTGGAAGGCTTCGTCCGTCATCACGAGCTGGCAAAGTTTCACCAGCAGCGGATCGCGCGACTTCTGATAGAGCGTGGCAAACGCACCCATCGCGAGACCTTCGACCAGCATCTGCATGCCGACGATCTTCTTGTACACTTCCGGCGCGAGAACCATTTCGGTCAGCAGATTCTGCAACGTCTCGCCGGACGGAAGCGGTTTCTGCCAGCGCGCCTTGATATACGCAGCAAAAGCCGTGACGTGACGGGCTTCTTCGCGGGTCTGGTTGGCGGCATATTCCTGCGCGCCCGGATCTTTCAGGATGTGGCAGAGCGAGGCCGACAGCGCGAGTGCGCCCTGTTCGCCGTGCAGGATCGCAGAGATCTGCCAGCGCGTTGATTCGCTGGCGAACTTGATCTTCTGCTCGTGGGTCATCGTATCGCCGATCTTGGTCTTGAAGATCGGGAAGAACTCTTCCGGCAGGATCATGTCCTTCGTCAGGTCGAAGGGTTCGGAAAAGTCGATGTATTTCTTGTCCAGCGGATCCCAGAAATGATCGTGCGTCGCCGAGATGATCTTGTCGAACGCGGTCGAACGCTTGCCATAGCGCTCCACTTCCAGCATCGCCGGAAAATCATCCGGAGCAACGGCGTCGTAAGCAGAGTCTTTTGTGATCTGTTGGGCCATGGCGATCCTCGCAAACTTTCATCCAACCCCAATCTGGGGCGGTTGCGAGGGAGAGTCAAGAAAAATGACGCTGGCGTCAACTTATTGACGGGGCGTTAATCCTCGTCGTCGCTTAGCGTCCCCTTGGTCGAGGCCACGCCACCCTCCAGCCGCTCATCGGGTGCCACGGCCTGGCGAAGTGCCCTGGCCAGACCCTTGAAGCAGGTTTCCACGATGTGGTGGCTGTTGGAGCCATAAAGATTTTCGATATGCAGGCAGACCCCGGCGTTTTGCGCAAAGGCTTGAAACCATTCCTTGAATAGCTCGGTATCCATCTCGCCGAGCTTCGGTTTCGGCACCTCGACACGCCAGATCAGATAAGGCCGGTTGGAGACATCGAGCGCCACACGCGTCAGCGCTTCGTCCATGGGGATGAGAGCGGAGCCGAAGCGGGTGATGCCAGCGAAATCGCCCAGCGCCTTCTTTACCGCCTGACCGATGACGATGCCGGTGTCTTCGGTGGTGTGGTGGAAATCGACATGCAGGTCGCCCTGGGCACGGACCTTCAGGTCCATCATCGAATGGCGGCCAAAGCTTTCCAGCATGTGGTCGAGGAAGCCAATGCCGGTGTCGATGTCGCATTCGCCCGAACCATCGAGATCGAGCGAGACGGCGATCTCGGTCTCCCGGGTCTTTCGTTCGACGGTTGCGGTGCGCATGGGCGGACCCTATGTGAAGCGTTCGCGGCTGTATAACAGGGGTCGCGTTAACGAGAAACGGCAAGTCCGGACAAAGCTTATGACCCACTACCTCGACCAGAAATGGCGCTCCACCACGATCCTCTCGGTCCGTAAGGGCGGCATGGTTGTCGTGGCGGGAGACGGGCAGGTCACGGCCGGTCAGACGGTGATGAAATCCAACGCGCGCAAGGTGCGCAGGCTCGCCAAGGGCGATGTGATCGTGGGTTTCGCGGGCGCCACCGCCGATGCCTTCGCCCTTTCCGAACGGCTGGAAGCCAAGATCGAACAGCATCCCGGCAATCTGGCGCGGGCTTGCGTGGAACTGGCGAAGGACTGGCGCACCGACCGTTATCTGCGCCGCCTCGAAGCGATGATGGCAGTGGCCGATTCCAAAACCTCGCTGATCCTTTCCGGCACGGGGGACGTGGTGGAACCCGAGGACAGCCTGATCGGCATCGGCTCCGGCGGACCATATGCGCTTGCTGCGGCGCGCGCACTTCTGCCTCTCGACCTTTCCGCGGAGGAGATTGCGCAGCGCGCGATGAAGATCGCTGCCGACATTTGCGTCTACACCAACCACAACATCGCCATCGAAAGCCTGAAAGCCGAATGAATTTTTTCACTCCGCGCGAAATCGTTTCCGAACTCGACCGTTTCATCGTCGGCCAATCCGAAGCCAAGCGCGCCGTCGCCATTGCGTTGCGCAACCGCTGGCGGAGGCAGCAGCTTGAACCGGGCATGCGGGAGGAAGTTCTGCCGAAGAACATCCTGATGATCGGGCCCACCGGAGTCGGCAAGACCGAAATTTCGCGGCGTTTGGCGAAACTTGCGCAAGCCCCATTCCTGAAAGTGGAAGCCACGAAGTTCACTGAGGTGGGTTATGTGGGCCGCGACGTGGAACAGATCGTGCGCGATCTGTTGGAAGTCGGCATTGCGCAGGTGCGCGAGAAAAAGCGCAAGGATGTGGAGGCGCAGGCCGAAGCGCGCGCCGAAGATCGCGTGATCGATGCACTGGTGGGAGCCAATTCCAGCGCTACGACGCGCGATGCTTTCCGCAAGAAATTGCGGGCAGGCGAGCTGAACGATAAGGAAATCGAAATCGAGACACGCGAAAGCGGCGCGCCGGCGTTTGAAATTCCCGGCATGCCGAACGCGCAGATCAGCATGATCAATCTGTCGGATATGTTCGGTAAGGCGTTGGGCGGGCGTGCCAAAATGCGCCGCATGACAGTGGTCGAAGCGCATGCCCCGCTTGTCGCCGAAGAAGCCGACAAGCTGCTCGACAACGACGCGATGATCCGCGAGGCCATCGAGATCGTGGAGAACGACGGCATCGTTTTTCTCGACGAGATCGACAAGATTTGCGCCCGTTCCGAATTCCGCGGCGGCGGCGATGTGAGCCGAGAGGGCGTGCAGCGCGATCTGTTGCCGCTGATCGAAGGGACCACGGTCGCAACCAAGCACGGGTCGGTGAAGACCGACCATATCCTCTTCATCGCTTCGGGCGCATTTCACACTGCCAAACCTTCCGACCTGCTGCCGGAACTGCAGGGCCGCCTGCCCATCCGGGTGGAACTGAAGGCGCTCACCCGCGACGATTTCCAGCGCATCCTCACCGAGCCGGAGGCAAGCCTCATCAAGCAATATGTGGCGCTGCTGCAGACCGAGGGTGTGACCCTCGATTTTACGGCCGATGGCATCGGCGCCATTGCCGACATCGCCGCCCAAGTGAATGCAACGGTGGAAAATATCGGCGCCCGCAGGCTTCAAACCGTGATGGAGCGCGTGCTCGACGAGATCAGCTTCTCAGCCACCGACCGCACCGGCGAGAAGATCGTCATTGATGCGTCATATGTGAAAAGTCGGGTCGAAGACCTTGCCAAGGATCAGGATTTGTCGCGCTTCATCCTGTAATTTGGGCGCCTGGCGGTTGACCCCGATGGTCGTTCTTGCAAAAAGGCCCCCTTCATAGCCGAAGGAATAGGACTAGATGCCCCGCACAGATTATCTGTTCACCAGCGAAAGCGTGTCCGAAGGCCATCCCGACAAGGTGTGCGACCGGATTTCCGACGAAGTGGTGGATTTGTTTTTCCGCGAAGGGCCCAAACACGGCTTCGATCCCAAAATCATTCGCGTCGCCAGCGAGACGCTTGCCACCACAAATCGCGTGGTGATTGCGGGCGAAACCCGCGGGCCAGAACAGATCACTTCCAACATGGTGATCGACGTGGCGCGCGAAGCGATCCGCGACATCGGTTACGAGCAAGCCGGATTCCATTGGAGCGGCTGCGAAGTGGAAGTGCTGCTGCACGCGCAGTCGCCGCACATTGCACAAGGTGTGGACGCATCTGGAAACAAGGACGAAGGCGCGGGCGACCAGGGCATCATGTTCGGCTATGCCTGCCGCGAAACGCCGGAACTGATGCCGGCGCCAATTCTCTACAGCCACAAGATTCTTCAATTGATGGCCGCTGCACGCAAATCCGGCAAGGAGCCCAAACTCGGACCGGACGCGAAAAGCCAGGTGACGCTGCAATATGTCAACGGCAAGCCGGTGACCGCCACGCAGATCGTGGTCTCCACCCAGCATCTCGACGAGAACATGACGTCGAACGACGTGCGTCACATCATCGAACCGTATGTGCGCGAAGCGATGCCCGGCGGGCTCATCACCGACAAGACGGTGTGGCACGTCAATCCGACCGGCGCGTTCGTCGTGGGCGGACCGGACGGCGATTGCGGACTTACCGGCCGCAAGATCATCGTCGATACGTATGGCGGCGCTGCCCCGCACGGCGGCGGCGCGTTCTCCGGCAAAGACCCGACGAAGGTGGACCGTTCGGCCGCTTATGCCGCGCGCTATCTTGCGAAGAATGTGGTGGCCGCGGGCCTGGCGGAGCGCTGCACGATCCAGATCGCCTATGCCATCGGCGTGAGCGATCCGTTGTCGGTCTATGTCGATCTGCACGGCACCGGCAATGTCGCCGAAGACAAGCTCGAAAAGATTCTGCCGGAACTGATGAGCCTGAAGCCACGCGGCATCCGCGAGCATCTCAGCCTCAACCGCCCGATCTATGCGCGCACGGCAGCTTATGGGCATTTCGGCCGCACGCCCGATTCCGACGGCGGTTTCTCCTGGGAGAAAACCGATCTTGCCGACAAGCTGAAGGCTGCGTTCTAAACGGCCTTCGCGTCAGCTAACCGTGATTGCCCAGACGTGCCGTCAGGTCCAGCCACTGGTGGACGACGATTTTCGGGCCGTCACTGGCCGGCATCTGCAACGTCTCGAGCAGATCGAGGCCAGCGCGACCGTCAGACGTGTGCCAGACCTGCGGTGCGGCTGCGGGAAACCGTGAACCGATCGCAGCATCGGGCGTTCGCGCTGCCGCTGCAGCCGCGACGAAACGGGTTACCGGCACCAGTTGCCCCTGCATCCGGCCGTTTGCAAAGATCGCCAGCGCGCTGTCGAAGGCAGAGCTGCCGTTGCGCAGATCCTGCTCGTAAAACGTGATCGCCAGCATGCGATCGCCGTCCAACGCTATTGTCGGTGCGTAGGAGAATCCGATGCCGTGCGCGGAATCGGATCGTTGCAACGCCACGGGTGCCTGCCAATCGCCGCCGGGTTTCTTCCAGGCGTAGAACGATGTGTCGTGCTCGAATTTGTGGGAATAGACGGTGCCGTGCCAGGTCAGGTGCAATCCACCTTTGGCATCGGCGGCGATGCGCGCCCAATCCGCCAGCATATCGTCGGCCGCTTTGGGTTTGCCCCAACCAGGCGCATGCGCCAGAACATCGGTGGGATTGTGCCAGGCGCCATCCGGGCCGCGGTCGATGGTGCGAAGCTGCCAGTAACCACCCGCCTCTCCGGTTACAGGATTGTTTTTCGTGAGGGGCGCACTGAAAGCAATGTGCACCGTGCCGCGGCCGTCCACTGCGAGCGAGATGGTTTTGACGGTTGCGCCGGCGGGCAATGGCACAGGCTCGCTCTTCCATGTCCGGCCGCCATCCGCTGAAAACGTATAGATGCCATCGGGCGTGACGATATGGAGGCCGCCCTTGCTGTCGAAAGCGATCGCCGGGCCGATGTCGCTGCCTTCGCTGCGCGCACCGGTATCGACCACCGGCTCCAAGACCGTGCCGCCTGTGATGCGTCTGGTGCGTGCTATGCCGCCGGACTGCCAGACCAGTTGCACCGTGTTGCCCGACACGGCCAGCGCCGGATAACCGTTCCAGTCGCTCGGCCCGGGATCGGCGATGTTGACCGGCCCGGTCTCGAAATGCAGGACGCCATTGACGGTGGTGGCACGGCGATAGAAGGGGCCGGTGGGGCCACCGGGTCGACCGCCATCTTCCCAGACCATGTGCAGCCGGCCCGCAGCATCGCGCGCGATGTGCACCGCGCTGTTGCCAGTGGTGGCGTTCTCGTCGCCTGTCACACCGACGGGTGTCATGCCATTGGGCAAGACCATAATATAAGCACTGCGTGTCGCTGCAGGCGTACCGGTTCCGGGCATACCGTCCCAGGCGGTCCACGTTACCTTTGCGGCACCCGGTCCGAGTTTGCGTTTGAGGTCCCAGATGACGGTGCGGTCTGCACTGCGCGCCGCCGCCAAGAGCACGTGCAATGCGGAATCATCTGGCCCGATCGTGTTCGCACCGCGCGGCAGCTCGACCGCCAGCATTTCGGGCAGGGTGATGGCCGATTGCGCGTGCGCTGCCGATGCAAGCAGCGCGATGCCGATGGCTGCGATGAATTTCATGGAGCCCCCAGAGCGGCCATTTAATCACTGCACGTACTTGCCGCAAAGACTGTCGCCGGTGCAGAAGTTACCCGCATGAGCAGGGCACAAATCGCATGACCGCGAAACCAGAACCGCATTCGCAGCGGCTGAGACCCCGCCTCCATGGCCGCCGCAAAGGCCCCAAGCTCTCGCCCCACAAGGAAGAGCTGCGGCGCACACTGCTGCCGAAACTGGCGCTTAAGGTAGTGCCAAATGCAGATCCACAAGGTTACTTCTCACCTCCCCCCTGTGGGGAGGTCGGAGAGCGAAGCGATCCGGGTGGGGGGCCGTTGCTTGCGTTGCGCACCGCCCCCCACCCGAAAAATCCTTTGGATTTTTCGACCTCCCCACAAGGGGGAGGTAAGGTTGAAGACGTCTGGCTTGAAGTTGGTTTTGGTGCCGGCGAACATCTCCTACAGCAAGCCCGAAACAACCCGCGTGTCGGCCTGATCGGTGCCGAGCCTTACGAGGCCGGTGTCGCCAAACTGCTCACGCATATGGCGCACGATCCGCCGCCAAACGTCCGTCTTTACGAAGGCGATGCCCGCGACATCATCGAAGCGTTGCCGGATGCCTCGCTCGGCCGTGTGTTTCTGCTGTTCCCCGATCCGTGGCCCAAGACACGGCATCACAGGCGCCGCTTTGTGCAGATGGATTTGCTCGACCGTCTCGCGCGCGTGATGAACCCGGGTGCGGAATTTCGTTTTGCCAGCGACGACGCGCCATACTTCGAATGGACGCTTGAACGCATCTCGGCGCATCCCGATTTCGAATGGCAGGTGTCATCTTCGGCCGACTGGCTGACGCGACCGGCCGATTGGCCGCAGACCCGCTACGAAGCCAAGGAGCTGCACGGCAAACCCGCCTATCTGCGAGCCATCCGAAAGGCTTAGCGCAGAAAGAGCGGGCCATGCAGCACGCTCTATATGACTTTTATATTTCTCGCGCGCGCTCGCCCACTCGAATTGCTACGCTCTTGTAATGATCTTGAGGCTCTCAAAACCGGAGAGCGACATGCTCGATCTCATATTCCTTGTTGGTGGCACCGCCTTTTTCGTCTTGAGCGCGGGATACGCGCTCATCTGCGGCCGGCTGTAGGAGCGCTCCATGACGCTCGACTATGCGCTTGGTGCCGTCGTCACCGTCTTCATTCTGGCCTACCTCGTCTACGCGCTGGTTCGCCCGGAACGCTTCTGAGGGACATCCATGACACTCAACGGCTGGATACAGATCGCGCTCTATTGCGCGATCGTCATCGCAATCACCAAACCTTTCGGCGGATATCTGACCCGCGTCTTCAATGGCGAACGCACGCTGCTTTCACCTGTGTTCGGCTGGCTCGAACGCGGCATCTATCGCGTTTCGGGCGTCGATCCGAATGAAGAACAGCATTGGCTCACCTATGCCTTTGCGATGCTCGCCTTCAGCATTGCGGGCTTTGTCGTGCTGTATGCAATCCAGCGCCTGCAAGGCGTGCTGCCTTTCAACCCGCAGCATCTTTCCGGTGTCGGCTCCGATCTCGCCTTCAACACATCGGTGAGCTTCGTCTCCAATACCAACTGGCAGTCCTACGTTCCCGAAACGACGATGAGCTACCTCACCCAGATGCTGGGATTGACGGTGCACAATTTCGTTTCCGCCGCGACCGGCATCGCGCTGGCCGTCGCTCTCGTGCGCGGCTTCGCGCGCCGTTCGGCGAAGACGGTCGGCAATTTCTGGGTCGATCTCGTTCGCTGCACGCTCTACATCCTTCTCCCCCTATCCATAGTCGTCGGACTTTTCTTTGTGTGGCAGGGCATGCCGCAGAATTTGCACGCCTATGTCGATGCCACAACACTGGAAGGTGCGAAGCAAACCATTGCACAGGGACCGGTGGCGTCGCAGGAAGTCATCAAGATGCTGGGCACCAATGGCGGCGGCTTCTTCAATGCCAACTCCGCCCATCCCTATGAAAACCCCAACGCGCTGACCAACCTCGTTCAGATGGTGCTGATCTTCTCCATCGGCGCGGCGCTCACCAACATGTTCGGCCGCATGGTGGGCGACGAACGCCAGGGGTGGGCGATCTTCGCCGTGATGGGATTGCTGTTCCTTGCGGGCACCGCCGCGATCTATGCCGCCGAAGCGCCCGGCAACCCGACGTTTGCCGCGGCACATATCGATCAGACCGCAAGTGCACTGCAAGCGGGCGGCAATATGGAAGGCAAGGAGGTTCGCTTCGGCATTGCCAACTCTTCTCTCTTCGCCAACATCACCACCGATGCGTCCTGCGGCGCGGTCAACACCATGCACGACAGCCTGATGCCGCTGGCAGGCCTGATCCCGCTTATCAACATCATGCTGGGCGAAATCATCTTCGGGGGCGTGGGCTCAGGCCTCTACGGGATGCTGCTATTCGCCATCGTCACCGTGTTCATTGCCGGCCTGATGGTCGGGCGCACGCCGGAATATCTGGGCAAGAAAATCGAAGCGACCGAAGTGAAGATGGCGATGCTCGCCATTCTCATCCTGCCGCTTTCTATCCTCGGCTTCACGGCATGGGCCGTCGCCACCAAGGCGGGTCTTGCGGGTCCATTGAATGCCGGGCCGCACGGGTTCAGCGAAATCCTTTACGCCTATACATCGGCCACCGGGAACAACGGCAGCGCGTTTGCCGGCATCACCGCCAATACGCCGTTCTACAATTCGACGCTTGGCGCGGCCATGCTGGTGGGAAGGTTCCTGATGATCGTGCCGATGCTCGCTGCAGCGGGTTCGCTGGCCGCCAAGAAAATCCTGCCGCCGTCGGAAGGTACCTTCCCTACACATGGCGGATTGTTCGTGGGCCTTTTGATCGGGGTGATCCTGATCGTAGGCGGGCTCACCTATTTCCCAGCACTTTCACTTGGTCCCATCGTCGAGCATCTCGCGATGGTCACCGGTCATTCCTATTGAGGTTCGCCATGAACGCCAGCGACATGAAACCGATGGGCATCGAGAAAGTCCGCAAGCGCATGCCCGCCACCACGATGACCGATACGCGCATCGTGCTGCCCGCGCTGTGGAACGCTTTTAAAAAGCTCAATCCGCGCGTGATGGCGCGCAACCCCGTGATGTTCGTGGTGGAAATTGTGGCGACGCTGACCACGATCCTCTTCATCCGCGACCTTGTGACGGGTGCGCAGGGCAATCTGTTTTCTTTCCAGATCAACCTCTGGCTCTGGTTCACCGTGCTGTTCGCGAATTTCGCCGAAGCGATTGCCGAAGGCCGCGGCAAGGCGCAAGCCGAATCATTGCGCAAAACCAAGGTCGATCTCGAAGCGAAACTTCTTTCGAGCCAAGAACTGAAAGTCTGGCGCAAAGTGCCTGCCGCGCAACTCGAACGCGGTGAACTGGTGCTGGTCGAAGCGGGCGATCTGATTCCGTCCGACGGCGATGTCGTGGAAGGCGTGGCGTCGGTCGATGAATCTGCCATCACCGGCGAAAGCGCGCCGGTGATCCGCGAATCGGGCGGCGACCGCTCCGCAGTGACCGGCGGTACGCGCGTACTTTCCGACTGGATCGTGGTGAAAATCACCGCCACCAAGGGCAGCACCTTCCTCGACCGCATGATCGCACTAGTCGAAGGTGCGGAACGTCAGAAGACACCCAACGAAATCGCGCTCAACATTCTTCTCGCCGGCATGACGCTGATCTTTGTCTTCGCCGTGGCCACGATCCCGAACTTCGCGGCCTACGCCGGCGGTCATCTGACCGTTCTGGTGTTGGTCGCTCTTTTTGTAACGCTCATCCCCACCACCATCGGCGCATTGCTTTCCGCCATCGGCATCGCTGGCATGGACCGCCTCGTTCGCTTCAACGTGCTCGCCATGTCGGGGCGCGCCGTGGAAGCCGCGGGCGATGTGGACACGCTGCTGCTCGACAAGACGGGCACCATCACGCTCGGCAACCGCCAGGCGGCAGAATTCCTGCCGGTACCCGGCGTCACCGAGCAGGAACTGGCCGACGCGGCGCAGCTTGCTTCGCTTGCCGACGAAACGCCGGAAGGCCGTTCCATTGTCGTGCTGGCGAAGGAAAAATACGGCATCCGCGACCGCGATATGTCGTCCTTGCAGATGACCTTCATCCCCTTCTCGGCACAGACACGCATTTCCGGCGTCGATGCCGCGAACATGTCGATCCGCAAGGGCGCGGTTGATGCGGTACTCAACTATGTCCGCGTGCAAAAGGGCATTCCCGCTGGCAACGGAGACACAGGTGCCGCAGCGGCAGCCCTTGTCGCCATTGGTGAAAGCACAGCACGCAATATCATCACACTGTCCGAAGGCATCGCGAAATCGGGCGGCACGCCACTGGTCGTCGAACGCAACGGCAAGCTGTTGGGCGTCATTCATCTGAAAGACATTGTGAAAGGCGGTATCCGCGAACGCTTCGCCGCACTTCGCAAAATGGGCATCCGCACGGTGATGATCACCGGCGACAATTCACTGACCGCCGCAGCCATCGCCGCCGAATCCGGCGTCGACGATTTCCTGGCGCAGGCCACGCCCGAAACCAAGCTCAAGCTGATCCGCGAGGAGCAGGCGAAGGGCAAACTCGTCGCCATGTGCGGCGATGGCACCAACGATGCGCCAGCACTTGCTCAAGCCGATGTCGGCGTCGCCATGAACACCGGCACCATGGCCGCGCGCGAAGCAGGCAACATGGTCGACCTTGACAGCGACCCCACCAAGCTCATCGAGGTGGTGGAAATCGGCAAGCAATTGTTGATGACGCGCGGCGCGCTAACCACATTCTCCATCGCCAACGACGTGGCGAAATATTTCGCCATTCTGCCTGCGATGTTCGTGGCGTTCTATCCGCAGCTTCAGATGCTCAACATCATGGGTCTGCATTCGCCCGAAAGCGCGATCCTCTCCGCCATCATCTTCAATGCGCTCATCATCGTTGCGCTGATTCCGCTGGCGCTGACCGGGGTAAAATACCGCCCCATCGGCGCGGCAAGCATTCTGCGCCGCAATCTTCTCATCTATGGCCTTGGCGGCCTTGTCGTTCCGTTCGTCGGCATCAAGCTGATCGATGTGTTCGTCACCGCCATTGGTCTTGCCTAAGGAGGCCCTCATGGTTCGTCAAATCCGCCCTGCCATCATGGTGCTCGTGTTGCTTACGATCATCACGGGCCTTCTCTATCCGCTGGGCATGACCGGCATTTCGCAACTGCTGTTTCCGCATCAGGCGAATGGCAGCCTGGTCGAACAGAACGGCAAGGTGATCGGCTCCGAGCTGATCGGGCAGAATTTCGCGAGCCCGAAATATTTCCACGGACGTCCCTCGGCTGCGGGCAATGGTTATGATGCTGCAAATTCCTCCGGTTCGAACCTTGGCCCGACCTCGAAGAAGCTGATCGACCGTGTGGATGGCGACGCGGCCAAACTCAGTGCCGAAAACCCCAAAGCACCGGTGCCTGTCGATCTCGTCACCAGTTCTGCCAGCGGCCTCGACCCGGACATCACGCCGGCCGCGGCCTATTTCCAGGTGCCCCGCGTGGCCAAGACCCGCGGGCTTTCGGAAAAAGCCGTCCGTGACCTCGTCGCCCGCAGCATCGAGGACCGTCTGGTGGGCGTGATCGGCGAACCGCATGTCAACGTGTTGAAACTGAACATGGCCTTGGACGCCATGCAGCGCGGCTAGTCTTCCGCTAGAATAAGGTATGACAGACGAGGCTGCCCGCCCCTCACCCGATGCGCTGCTTGAGCAAGCGAGCGAAGCAGGCCGTGGCCGTCTGAAGATATTTCTCGGCGCGGCACCCGGCGTCGGCAAGACCTACGAAATGCTGAGCCAGGGCCGCCGTCGCAAGATGGGTGCGAACGATGTGGTCATCGGCGTCGTCGAAACCCACGGCCGCATGGAAACCGATGCCCTGACCAAGGGCTTCGACATCATTCCGAAGAAACGCATTCCCTATAAGGGCCGCGTGCTGGCGGAGATGGACCTCGACGCCATCATTGTGAGGAAACCCAAACTCGTCCTCGTCGATGAACTCGCCCATACCAACGCGCCCGGCAGCCGCCACCCCAAGCGCTATCTCGACGTCGAGGAAATCCTCGAACACGGCATCGACGTTTACACCACGCTTAACGTCCAGCATCTGGAAAGCCTGAACGACGTGGTGGCGCAGATCACGCGGGTGCGGGTGCGCGAGACGGTTCCCGATTCCATTCTCGACCGTGCCGACGACGTGGAGTTGGTGGACCTCACGCCCGAAGACCTGCTGCAACGGCTGAAGGAAGGCAAAGTCTATTTCCCCGAAGCCGCCGAACGCGCGGCCCAGCATTATTTCGTAGCGGGCAATCTCACCGCCTTGCGCGAACTCGCATTGCGCCGCACCGCCCAGCGCGTGGACGCGCAGATGGTCAACTACATGCGAGCGCATGCGATCCAGGGCCCGTGGGAAGCAGGCGAACGCGTGCTCGTGCGCGTGGACGAACGGCCGAGTAACGCTGCTCTGGTGCGTTACACGCGCAGGCTTGCTGACAAGCTGCGTGCCTCATGGGCAGCGGCCTATGTGGAAACCTCAAGGTCCGGCGGTTTGACAGAAGCCGAGCGCAGCCGCGTGGCCGAAGCCTTGCGCATTGCCGAACGTCTCGGCGGTGAAGCGGTGACCATTCCCGCCGCCAACGTGGCCGACGGTATTCTGGATTACGCGCGCGCCAATAATTTCACCCACATCGTCGTCTCGAAATCGCGCCGTCCGCAGATTTCGGAAATCTGGCGACGCTCCACCGCGATCGACATCATCCGCCGCGCAGGCGACATCAGCGTCCACGTCGTCCCCGATCAGGAGGAAGTGGAGACTTTCAAATCGCCTATCGCGCGCCAGCTTTCGCAATTCCATCCTTCGCGCGACTTCCGCACCTATCTCGGCAGCTTCTTTTATGCGGCGGGCGCGCTTGCGGTGAGCCTCGTCCTGCAAAGGCTGCTGGGGATCAGCAACGTCGCACTTGTCTTTCTCACCGGCGTGCTTGCCAGCGCCATCACCTACGGCCTGTGGCCCGCGCTGTTCGCGAGCTTTGTGAGCGTGCTTGCGTTCAATTTCTTCTTCTTGCCGCCCTATTACACGTTGCGTATCGCGGACCCTGAAAACGTCAACGCACTGTTCTTCTTTGCCATCGTCGCCTTCATCGCCAGTAACATGACCGCGCGGGTGCGCGCACAGGCCGTGGTGGCGCGCGATCGAGCCAAGGCGACCGAAGATCTCTATCTTTTCAGCCGCAAACTCGCAGGCGTTTTCACGCTCGACGACCTTTTGTGGGCCGCGGCCTTCCAATTCGCGCAGATGTTGAAGATGCGCGTGGTGATTCTTCTTCCCGAAGGTGGCAGCGTTTCGGTGCGCGCGGGCTACCCGCCAGAAGACATGCTCGATGCCGATGACGTCGCCGCTGCCAAATGGGTGTGGGACCACGGCAAGGAAGCCGGACGCGGCGCGGACACGCTGCCCGGCGGCAAATGGCTGTTCCTGCCCATGCGCACGGGGCGCGGCACCATCGGCGTGGTGGGGCTCGACAATGAAAGGCCGGGCGCGCTTCTTTCGCCCGATCAGCGCCGGCTGTTCGATGCTCTCGCCGATCAGGCAGCACTCGCCATCGAACGCATCAACCTTGCACAGGATATCGATCGCAACCGTTTGAACGCCGAAACCGAGCGGCTGCGGTCCGCGCTTCTGACTTCCATCAGCCACGATCTCCGCACACCGCTCGCCTCCATCCTAGGCGCCGCCAGCAGTTTGAAAACCTATGGCGCCCAGATGGAAAACGCTGCGAAAGAAGAATTGCTCGGTTCCGTTCTCGAAGAGGCCGAACGGCTGAACCGCTTCATCGCAAACCTGCTCGACATGACGCGGCTGGAATCCGGCGCCATCGCGCCCAAGCTCGAACTGATCGATCTGAGCGATGTGGTGGGCAGCGCGTTGCGGCGTGCTTCTAAAGTGCTGTCCGAGCATGAGGTCCAGCTTTCGCTGATGCCCAACCTGCCGATGCTGAAACTCGATCCGGTACTGTTCGAGCAGGCGCTGTTCAATCTTCTCGACAACGCCGCCAAATATTCTCCGCCCGGATCGAAGGTGACAGTCGAAGGCCGGATGATGGGAGACCGCGTGCAGATCTCGATCAGCGACACCGGCGAAGGCATTCGCACCGAAGATATCGAGCGGATATTCGACAAATTCTATCGTGTGCAGGCGTCCGACAACAAACGCGCCGGAACAGGGCTCGGGCTTGCCATCAGCCGCGGGTTTGTCGAATCCATGGGCGGCACGCTTAACGCCGCCAACCGCGCCGAAGGCACAGGCGCCATCTTCACCATCACGCTTCCTATCCCTGAGGCAGGCGAAGCCGGAGAACGCGCCGCATGAATCAGCCCTTGCGTGTGCTCATCATCGACGACGAACCGCCCATCCGCCGTCTGTTGCGCACCAGCTTCTCCGCACAAAATTATTCCGTACTCGAAGCCGAAGACGGTGAAATCGGCCTCGCACTGCTTCAGCGCAATACGGTTGATGTCGTCGTGCTCGATCTTGGCCTTCCAGGCATCGGTGGGTTGGAGGTTCTCGAACGATTGCGCGAGACCGGATCGTCCGTGCCCGTGATTGTGCTATCCAGCCGCGACGACGAAGGCGGAAAGGTTGCGGCCCTCGATCTCGGTGCCGACGACTACGTCACCAAGCCCTTCGGCATGGAGGAGCTGCTCGCCCGCATCCGTGCGGCGGTACGTCACCGGCTGCAACAGGAAGGCGAAAAGCCGTTGTTCAAAAGCGGCGATCTCACCGTCGATCTGGTGCGCCGCATCGTCACCGTGCGCGGGAGCGAAGTGAAGCTCACGCCACGAGAATACGACCTGTTGCGGTTGCTCGTGGCACATGCCGGCAAGGTGCTCACCCACAAATTTATCCTGCGCGAGGTGTGGGGCACAGAGACCGATGTGCAATATTTGCGCATCTACATCCGCACCCTGCGCCAGAAGATCGAGACCAATCCCGAACAGCCGGGCCTGATCCTGACCGAACAGGGCGTCGGTTACCGTCTGAAAGCCCCGGATTAGCGCCCCGCTTGCACTTTTGGGCCCGAAAGCCTATATCGGCGCCATCCCTTACAACAGAAACTGCTGTTGTGTGGCGGTCGCAAGACCGCCGCGGGCCAAGGTGTTTGTTTTGAAGGACGTTTCGCCATTTTAACAGCGATGTCGCAATTGGAGCCTTTGATTGCCCCCGTCGTGGAAGCGGCGGGTTATCAGCTCGTGCGCCTGCGCCTGATGGGCGGCAAAACCAAAACGTTGCAGATCATGGCGGAGCGCACCGACGGCCACATGGACGTGGAAGACTGCGCAGCACTTTCCCGCGCGCTGTCTGATTTCCTCGATCAGGAAGACCCGATCGAAGGCGAATACAATCTGGAGGTTTCCTCCCCCGGCATCGACCGCCCGCTGACGCGGATCAAGGATTTTGCGCGCTGGGCCGGACACGAAGCCAAAATCGAACTGGCAACGCCCGATGCCAACGGCCGCAAGCGGTTTCGCGGCAAACTTCTGGGCCTCGACGGCAAGGATGTTCTGTTCCAGTCCGACGGGCAGCAACTGAAATTCACTTTCGCCAACATTGCGGAAGCGAAACTTGTCCTCACCGACAAGCTCATCGAAGAAGATTTGAAGGCGCGCAAACGCGCGTCATAGGAGAAGACAGATGGTCACCGGAGTAGCCGCAAACAGGCTCGAACTTTTGCAGATCGCCGATGCGGTCGCGCGCGACAAGTCGATCGATAAGCAGGTCGTGTTGCATGCGATGGAAGAAGCGATGCAGCGCGCGGCAAAAGCCCATTACGGCAGCGAGAACGACATCCATGTCGAGATCGATTCGAAGACGGGCGAAACGCATGTCTCGCGCTACCTAAACGTCGTCGAGCAAATCGAAAACGACAAGACCGAGATCAGCCTTGAAGATGCGCGCGCGCGCAATCCGGCGGCGCAAGTGGGCGACATCATTGCCGAGACGCTTCCCCCGCTCGACTTCAACCGTGTCAATGCGCAGAACGCCAAGCAGGTGATCGTGCAGAAGGTGCGCGACGCCGAACGCGAACGCCAATACGAGGAATACAAGGACCGTATCGGCGAAATCGTTCACGGCATCGTCAAACGCGCCGAATTCGGCTCGGTGGTGGTGGACCTGTCCCGCGCCGAAGGCGTGGTCCGCCGCGACGAGATGATCCCGCGCGAATCCTTCCGTGCCGGCGACCGCATCCGCGCCTATATCTATGACGTGCGCCGCGAAGCGCGCGGGCCGCAGATTTTCCTGTCGCGCAGCCATCCGCAATTCATGGTGCGCCTGTTCGCGCAGGAAGTGCCGGAAATCTATGACGGCATCATCGAAATCCGCGCGGTGGCGCGCGACCCGGGCAGCCGCGCCAAGATTGCCGTGATCTCGAAGGATTCGAGCATCGATCCGGTGGGCGCCTGCGTTGGCATGCGCGGCGTGCGCGTGCAGGCGGTGGTGCAGGAGCTTCAGGGCGAACGCATCGACATCATTCCATGGTCGGGCGATCCGGCGACCTTCATCGTGAACGCACTCGCACCTGCCGAAGTCTCCAAGGTGGTGCTGGACGAAGACACGCACCGTGTCGAAGTTGTGGTTCCCGATGAGCAACTGTCGCTTGCCATCGGCCGCCGCGGGCAGAACGTTCGGCTGGCCTCCCAACTCACCGGCTGGCAGATCGACATCCTGACGGAGGCCGAAGAATCCGAACGCCGCCAGAAGGAATTCGCCGAACGCACCAAGCTGTTCATGGATGCACTCGACGTGGACGAGACGGTGGCCCAGCTGCTGGCTTCCGAAGGCTTCTCCGAAATCGAAGACATCGCCTATGTGCCGCTCACCGATCTTTCGAGCATCGAGGGCTTCGACGAGGATACCGCCCAAGAACTGCAAAGCCGCGCCCAGGAGTTCATCGAAGCGCAGAACCGCGAACTGGACGAAAAGCGCCGGGCGCTGGGCGTTTCCGACGATGTGCTGGAAGTCGACGGCGTCACGCCTGCCATGGCGGTGTCGCTCGGCGAGCACGAGATCAAATCGCTGGAAGACCTTGCCGGTTGCGCGACCGACGATCTGCTTGGCTATTACGAGGTCAACAAGGAGAAGGAACGCGTGCGCGTTCCCGGCGCCCTGGAAGGCTTCGAGCTTACGGCCGACGACGCCAACGCCATCATCATGAAGGCGCGCGTGAAGGCCGGCTGGATCGAAGAAGAGCCGGAAGCAGAAGAACCCGCCGAAGAAGAAGCGGCCGAAGGCGAAGACGCCTAATCGTGTCGATTGAAACGCTGTTCGCGACGCGGCTGTACCGCAAGGTGCTGCCGCGCGCGGGTGCGTTCAACGCCGAACTCGCCAAGACCTGTCTCGCGATCGCGCGCGAAGACCGCGCGGGCCGGCGTTGGTCGAAAGAGCACAACTACACCGGCTATACGTCTTACGCCTCGCTGAACGACCTGCCGCTGCGCGCGCCGGTGTTCGCGGAGTTGCAGAAGCATCTCGATGCGCATGCGAAGGCGTTTGCGAAGGCGCTGCAATTCGAGCGCACGCGGCTCACGCTCGATTCGATGTGGATCAATGTGATGGAAAAAGGCGGCGTCCACACCGCCCACATCCATCCCCATTCCGTCATCAGCGGAACCTATTATGTGGTGATCCCCGAAGGCGCATCGGCAATCAAATTCGAAGACCCGCGGCTTGCCATGATGATGGCCGCGCCCACAAAGAAGCCCAACGCCGCGCGCGACAACCGGCCCTTCGTGACGGTCGAACCCACACCCGGCACCATTCTTCTCTGGGAAAGCTGGCTGCGCCACGAGGTCGTGCAGAACCGGGCGCTGGGCCAGCGCGTCAGCGTGAGCTTCAACTACGCTTGATCTGCGTCAGTGACGCCCCCACCCTTCTGGGCTAGGGTCATCGTATGGACGATGACGACCTTCCGCCCCAACCGCGCGAATCCGATGGCCCAAGCTTTGGCGGAGCGATGGGTGCGACGCTCGGCAGATTGCTATGGATATTCCTGCCGATGGCGGCGGTGCTGGCGATTGCCCTGATCTTCGTCAAGGCGATGCATTAGCTCACGTCTTCTTCGCGCATTGCGACGTGAACTGCTGATAGGTTTGCCCACCCGTCTTGTTGTCGGTCTTCATCTTCTGCCATTGTGCGGCACACGCCTTCATGCGTGCTTGCGGCGTCATCGCCGATTTTCCCGACATGCAGCTGGAAGAGAATTTCTGATAGGTGGTGGCCTTCTTCTGATCCGCCGACATGGCGCTCCATTGCGCGGCGCAGGCTTTCATCTTGTCCGATCCGGCATTGGCTGCGTGTGCGGGGCCGATCAAAAGGGCTGCCATCGCAGCCGACAAAATCAATATGCGCATGAGAATGGCTCCCTTAAGAACATTCATTGCGCGAACTCTGCGCCGGAATTTCAAAGCTTTCTATCGACTGGCGCGCGGATAAAGAATTTGTAATCGCACGCAGCAATCTTGCGCATCCGTTCAGCCGAAGTCTGACAGCGCCCGGGTGAAATGCGCCCAATCCTCGATCACGCGTTCGACCTTTGCCGCTTCGAGCCGCGCGCGCGAATGATGATCCATATGACCGCCGCCCATGAAGCCCCACACGCGCATGCCGGCAGCGTGTGCCGCTGTCACGCCGTTCACGCTGTCTTCCAGAACGAGACAATCGCACGGCGAAACCTTGAGCGCATCCGCTGCATGAAGAAACAGATCGGGCGCGGGCTTGGCGTGGACGACATGCTCCGCCGAATAGACATGCGGCGCGAAATGCTCCCACAACCCGGTCTTCTTCAACTTCTTTTCGAGTGCCGCCTCGCGCGACGAACTCGCCACCGCCTTCAACCCGCGGACGCCTTGCACGGCGGCAAGCGCACCGGGCACTTCGGCCAAGCGCGTTTCCATCGCCTGCCGGTATTGCGCATCCATCGGCCCGTCGATCTCGGCCAATATCGAGCGCCCCAATCGCTCCCGCCCATCCGCATCGAGGGCTGCGCGAAACGCCACATCGCTCATCCCCATGAAGCGGGCCTTGAATTCATGCGGATCGTAGTGAAGCCCGATGGACGACAGCACACGCGCCTCGACCTCATGGGCAATCACCTCGCTATCCACGAGCACACCGTCGCAATCGAAGATGATGGCGGAGAATGAGGTCATGGCCCTCGCTTATCTGGCGAGCGGCAGACTTGAAAGACACCAATTCTTTCGGAGTATGACGGGGGCTGACGGCCATACTTTTATATGGCAATATAGCCACATGAAGCAGCCGGACTTCGAATGGGACGAAGCCAAAGACCGCGCAAATCGCGCCAAGCACGGCGTGGGATTTGAAGGCGCTCAGAAGGCATTCTTCGACCCCGGCCGTATCATCGCGGAAGACTTGAGCCACAGCAGTAGCGAACAAAGATTTTTCTGCTTTGGCGATGTCGAAGGTGGAGTGATGACGGTACGGTTCACATGGCGGGCAGGCCGCATTCGAATCTTCGGCGCGGGCTATTGGCGGAAAGGCAAGAAAATCTATGAGCAGAAGAACGGTTAAGTACACGGAAGGCGAAATCGGCAAGATAAGGGTGGTGAAGGACTTTCTGCCGTCGCCCGACAAGCTGGTGGCACGGGAAGCAAATGTTAAGGTTACACTCTCGCTCAGCCAGCGCAGCGTCGATTTCTTCAAGCGTGAAGCCGGTAAACGCCACGTGCCCTACCAGCGCATGATACGTGCGTTGGTAGATGCATATGCGGAGCGCGAGAACAAAAGCGCTTAGTTATCCAAGAAGCTCCGAAGCTTCCGGCTCCGGCTCGGATGCTTCAGCTTACGCAGCGCCTTCGCCTCGATTTGGCGGATGCGTTCGCGGGTCACGCTGAACTGCTGGCCGACTTCTTCAAGAGTGTGGTCGGTGTTCATGCCGATGCCGAAGCGCATGCGCAGCACGCGTTCTTCGCGCGGCGTCAACGTCGCCAGCACGCGGGTCGTGGTTTCGCGCAAATTGGCCTGGATGGCGGCGTCGATGGGCAGGACCGCGTTCTTGTCTTCGATGAAATCGCCTAGGTGTGAATCTTCCTCGTCGCCGATGGGCGTTTCGAGGGAGATCGGTTCTTTGGCGATCTTGAGGACTTTGCGCACCTTCTCAAGCGGCATTGCCAGACGTTCAGCCAGTTCTTCCGGCGTCGGCTCGCGGCCGATTTCATGCAGCATCTGGCGGGAGGTGCGCACCAGCTTGTTGATCGTTTCGATCATGTGCACCGGGATGCGGATGGTGCGGGCCTGATCGGCGATGGAACGCGTGATGGCCTGGCGAATCCACCACGTGGCGTAGGTGCTGAACTTGTAGCCGCGGCGGTATTCGAACTTATCGACCGCCTTCATCAGGCCGATATTGCCTTCCTGAATGAGATCCAGGAATTGCAGGCCGCGATTGGTGTATTTCTTGGCGATGGAGATCACGAGACGCAAATTCGCCTCGATCATTTCCTTCTTCGCCTGGCCCGATTCGCGCTCGCCTTTTTGCACCGTGTGCACGACGCGGCGGAAATCGACGATCGACTGGCGCATTTCCTGCGCCAGCGTTTGAATTTCTTCGCGCAGGTTGTGGAGCTTGTCGCGTTCGTCCTGCACGAAATCTTTCCAGCCGGGACGCGACAGGCGGCCTACGCGGCGGGCCCAGTTGGGATCGAGTTCGTTGCCGAAATGCTCTTTCAGAAAGTCCGCGCGTTCCACGCCATGGGCTTCGGCCAGACGCAGCAGGCGGCCTTCAAGGCTGACCAGACGGCGGTTGATGCCGTACATCTGATCGACCAGCGATTCGATGCGGTTGTTGTTGAGCTTGAGGCCTTTGACGAGATCGACGGTCTCGCTGCGCAGCTTCTTGAAGCGGCGTTCCTGGCTCGTCGAAAGCTCGTCGGCACCCAACGCAGCTTCGACGCTCGCGTCCTGCAGCTTGCCCAGCTTCTTGTAGAGATTGGCGATGTTGTCGAGCGTTTCGAGAACCTGCGGTTTCAGCGCAGCTTCCATCGCCGACAAAGGCAGATTGCCTTCGTCGTCAAAGCCATCGTCTTCGTTCGCGGCATCGGCGGCAGCGGCCGCTTCGCCCGGATCGACAGGTTCGCCATCGGCAGCCGGCGGCGGCGCGGGGCGCGGGGTGGGCTTGGGCAAAGGCTCGGGTTTCTTGGGCGCGATCAGCGCAGCCATCTGCGCATCGTGGCCATTCGCATTCACCGTGCCGTCGACAGGAACGGCGGGTGTTGCGGGCTGGCCGTCGGGGCCTGCGCCATACATCGCCTCGAGGTCGATGATGTCGCGAAGTAGAACCTTACCTTCGTTCAACTCATCGCGCCAAACAGTGAGCGCTTCGAACGTCAGCGGACTTTCGCACAAGGCACCGATCATCAATTCGCGGCCGGCCTCAATGCGCTTGGCGATGGCGATTTCGCCTTCGCGGCTGAGCAATTCCACCGAACCCATTTCGCGCAAATACATGCGCACGGGATCGTCGGTGCGGTCGTAGGTCTCTTCGCCATCCTTCTGGGTGACGGCAACCTGCTTGCCTTCGGCGACGGCGGGAAGACCGCCTTCGGCCTGTTCTTCCTGCTCTTCGCTTTCGATGACGTTGATGCCCATCTCGTTGAGCATCGACATCGTGTCTTCGATCTGTTCCGACGACACCTTGTCGGACGGCAGAACCTTGTTCAGTTCGTCATAGGTGACGTAGCCGCGCTGTTTGGCACGGGTGATCATCTTGCGAACGCCCACATCCGACATATCCAGAAGCGGGGAATCGGCATCCGGTGCGGGGGGCTGGGCTTCCGTCGTGCCCGGTTTCAGACCGGGCTTGGGCGGGGTGGCTTTGACGAGCTGCTTGGCAAGAACTTGAGGTTGAATCGGCTTCTTCTCCGGCTGGGGGGCGGGGGCGGCCTTGCTGGCCTTGGGGTCGGGTTTTTTGGCGGGGGCGGGCGCGGGCTTGGCCGCGGCCTTCACCGGTTTGGTCTCGTGCTTGGCGTCGTGCTTTTTGGGTTCCGGCTTCTTGGGCGCGGGTTTGTGCGCGGGCTTGGCCGCGGCCTTTTTGGCCGCAGGCTTGGCGGCGGGCTTGGCCGCTGCCTTTACCGGTTTCTTCTTGGAAGCTGTCTTCGTCACCACTTTTGGGTCGATCCGTTCTCAATGGGCCTGGGCGCGAGGGTGGCCCCGCGTCAGGGCAAGTCTCCTATACTATGTGTGTAGAACGCAGATCACTCGCCCTGGGCGGCACGGCGTTCCAGGAGCACCTGGACCTCGCGCCAACTTTCCTCGCTTGCCTCGTTGCGGAAACGCTCAACCGCACGGGCCCGTTCGGGGTCCAGTTCCGCAATCTCCCGCAACTGGGTTGCGGCGCGGAGCCAGCGGGCCTCAATGTCTTCGGCATCGGCGAGTCCCCTGTCGGCGTCGTCCTTCGCAGTGGCGGAGGCAATTTCGCCGGAGGCGCGCCGGGCCAGTTGCTCGGCAAGCTCGGACTGTCCTACGCGCACGAGATGGTTCTCCAGCGCCCTGGTTTCAAGCCTGCCGCCGGAGGCGGCGAGGTTTAAAAGTTCGTGCCGGAACCTGTCAAGCGAACGATCCGCGAATGGGAGAGCGGCGAGAATTTCCCCATGCAGGGCCGCCAGATCTGGCTTTTCCCAAAGCATCTGGGCCAGTTCGAGTTCCTTCATCCGCCGGGCCCCGCCCTTGCCCGCTTTGGCGATCAGGCTGTTCTTGACGGCTGAGGAGACCACCGGGCCGGTTCCCAACGCCCCCGGCTTGGGCGGGAAGGCGCGGGCCCCCTTGCGGCCCTCGAAACGGCCGCGTTCGGGCGCAGGTGTAAACTTGCGGCGCTTGAAGGCCTCGAACACGCGGGAATCGAAATCGCGCTTGTAGTAATCGGCGATTTTGCCGTCGCCGATGGCGGTCACGATTTCGGCGAGTGCGCGTTCCAATCCGGCGCGGCGTTCGGGCGTCGAGAAATCCTTTCCTTCGGTCTCGGCACGCCACAGCACCTGCGCCAGCGGTTCGGCGGCATCTAGAATCTTGCGCATGCCCGAAGGGCCCGACGCGCGAATGAGACTGTCGGGATCTTCGCCCGACGGCAGAAACGCAAAGCGCAGCGAGTAACCTGCTTTGAGATGCGGCAACGCCAGACGTGCCGCACGATGGGCCGCGCGCAATCCCGCTTCGTCGCCATCGAACGCCATGGTCGGTTCGGCAGCGACGCGCCAGAGCAGATGCAATTGATCTTCGGTGAGGGCTGTGCCGAGCGGGGCGACAGCGGCTTCGAAGCCCGCGCGCACCAGCGCGATCACATCCATATAGCCTTCGGCGACGACGATGTTCTGATCCTTGATCGCCGCGGGCCGCGCACGCGCGAAATTGTAGAGCATATGCCCCTTGGAAAAGAGGCTTGTTTCGCCGGTGTTGACGTATTTGGGCTTGGCATCGGGCGATAATCCTCGCCCGCCGAACGCCACCACGCGACCGCGCGGATCGGTGATCGGAAACATGATGCGGTCGTAGAAGAAATCGCGCGTGCCGCGTTCTTCATCGGCCGGACGCACCAATCCGGCGGCGATCATATCGTCGAGCGGCACGTTCTTACCGGTGAGAAAATCCTTCAGCGCGTTGCCGTTCGGCGCATAACCCAGACGGAATTGTTTGGCCGCCTCGCCGTTCAAGCCGCGTGAAACGAGATAATCGCGCGCATTGCCGGCGTTTGGCGCGCGCAACTGATCTTCAAAGAAGCCGCACGCCGCTTCGATGATGTCGTAGAGCGATTTCTTCTGCTGCTCGCGGTCTTCGTCTTCCTGTGTCCATTTGGGAAGTTCGACACCGGCTTCGCCCGCCAGCCGTTCGACGGATTCCGGAAAGCTCAGCCCTTCGGTTTCCATCAGCCATTTGAAGGCATCGCCGCCCTTGCCGCAGCCGAAGCATTTGTAGGTGCGCCGCTCGTTTTCCACCTTGAACGACGGCGACTTCTCCTTGTGGAACGGGCAGCACCCCCACATGACGCGGCCCTTGCGGACAAGCTTTACCCGCCGCCCCACAAGCTGGACGATATCCGTCCGCCTTAGGATTTCGTCGAGAAGACCCTGGCCGTAGCGCATGGAGCGATCCTACGCCTTCGAACGCCCCAAATGGGGGCTTTTCGCCGCGATTCCTGTGAATCGTCTATTGGCCGGACAACAGCCCCTTCACCAGCCCGCTTGCCTTGGCGAAGTCCATCTGGCCGGCGTAGCGCTCTTTCAGGGCGGCCATCACCTTGCCCATGTCCTTCATGGAGGAGGCACCCACTTCTGCGATCACTTTCTGGGCGGCGGCCTTGGCTTCGGCCTCTTCCATCTGCTTGGGCATGAATTCGCGGATGATGGCGATTTCCTCGCGCTCGTTGGCGGCGAGTTCCGGGCGGTTGCCCTTGTCGTAGGTTTCTGCCGATTCCTCGCGCTGTTTGATCATCTTGGCGAGCAGGGTGAGGATTTCGTCGTCGCCCAGAAGCTCGCGGCTTTCCTCGGTGCGGTTGGCAATATCGCGGTCTTTCAGCGCCGCCAGTATCAGCCTGAGTGTGCCCAAGCGCTTCTTGTCGGCCGCTTTCATGGCCGTTTTCATCTCTTCGGTGAACTTTTCGCGCAGGCCCATGATCCGCCTCTTTTGCTATAAGGGCGGCGAATTTAGGCGAGGTGCCCCGACTTTCCAAACGTTCCACAAGCATAGGAAATCTGCCGCACAAACGCGGGTTGACCCCTGCCGGTCACATTCCTATTTTCCGGCAAATTCGAGGCCCCCATGACCGACGCACCCGCCCCCACCGCCGCAAAGCCGGCGGCGACGTTTTCGCGCGCCAAACCCACCGCTCTGCTGGTGCTGGCCGATGGAACCGTGTTCGAGGGCCAGGGCTTCGGCGCCGAGACGGCGAGCGTGGGCGAGGTCTGCTTCAATACCGCGATGACGGGCTATGAGGAGATCCTCACCGATCCGTCTTACGCGGGCCAGATCGTGGCCTTCACCTTTCCGCATATCGGCATCGTGGGCACCAACGCCGAAGACATCGAATCGCTGACGCCGGCCGTGCGTGGCGTGATCGTGCGCGCCGATGCCGAACATCCTTCCAACTATCGCGCGATTGCCGCACTCGACCGCTGGCTGAAATCGCACAACATCGCGGCCATCGCCGGTATCGACACGCGCAGGCTGACGAGCGTGATCCGCGAGAAGGGCATGCCGCACGGCGTGGTCGCCCATTCGCCGAGCGGCAAGTTCGATGTCGATGCGCTGGTCAAACAGGCCAAAGGGTTTCCCGGCCTCGTTGGGCTCGATCTCGCCAAGGATGTGACTTCGCGCCAGAGCTACAAATGGAACGAACTGCCTTGGGCCTGGAACAAGGGCTACGAACAGGAAGCCGCCCCTTCTTGGCGTTGCGTGGTTCTCGACTATGGCGTGAAACGCAACATCCTGCGGCTGCTCGCAGGCCAAGGTGCGGACATCACGGTTGTTCCTGCCAGCACATCGCTTGAGGACGTGTTGCGTCACCAGCCGCATGGCGTGCTGTTGTCGAACGGCCCCGGCGATCCGGCGGCGACGGGCGAATATGCCATTCCCGTGATCAAGGGGCTTGTCGAATCCGACGTGCCGGTATTCGGCATCTGCCTCGGCCATCAGATGCTTGGCCTCGCGCTCGGCGGGCAGACCAAGAAGATGGGCCAGGGCCATCACGGCGCGAACCATCCGGTGAAGGATCTCGAAACCGGCAAGGTGGAGATCGTGTCGATGAACCACGGCTTCACCGTGGACCGCGACACCTTCCCCAAAGGCGTGAAAGAAACCCACGTCTCGCTGTTCGACGGCACCAATTGTGGATTGCGCCTGGACGGCAAGCCCGTCTTTAGCGTGCAATACCACCCCGAAGCGTCGCCCGGCCCAATGGACAGCCACTACCTGTTCGACCGCTTCACGAAGGCAGCAAAGACTTACGCGGGCTAACGTCGAAGTTCGATCACGTCGAACGTCGATTCCTGCGCGGGATACGGAAATTCGATCCGCGCCACGTTCGGGCCGATGGATGAAAGCAGACCAACCGCATCGCTTGGCGTTGTTTCCGCGCCCAACGACGCGCGGCCGCTGGAATATAACGCCTGTTTGTCTTTCGACCAATTCGTGCCGCCGAGGAAAACAAATCCGCCGCTCTCATGGGGATAGAGCGAGCCGCCGAAATGCTGCGTGCCGGTTTGCTTTTCGAAATAGGGGTGGCCGTGTTCTTCGCCGATGCGGCAGGTGAACCAGGAATAGACCACCACCGGCGCCATGCCGCCGAGCTTGATCGTGCGGCAGCGCCAGGTGCCTTTCAGCGACGCAATCGGAACGGCGCGCGAATTGCGGTTGAGCACGGCGCGCGCAGCGGTGAGATCTTTTTCGGGGGCGGTTTGGGCTTCCTGCATTGCCTTGGCGCGGGCTTCGGCCAAATGCGAAAGGCGATCTTGATCGTAAGGCGAGGCGCGGTCTTGCCAGGCGGCAAGCGCAGGGGCGGCGCAAATGATCAGCGCCGCAACAAGCTCAGGAAGCAGTCTCCCGCCCATTTCCTTCTCCCTCGCCCGGTTCGGAACCGTTCTCGGGCGCGACCCAGCCTTTCAAATCGGCCGTCGGCGGCATGCCGACGACATTGAAGCCGGCATCGACAAAGTGAATCTCGCCTGTGACGCCCGCCGATAGATCGCTAAGCAAATAGAGTGCCGAGCCGCCCACATGGTCGAGCTCGATGTTTTTCTTGAGCGGCGCATGCGCCTTGTTCCATTTGAACACCATGCGCGCGTCGCCCACCGCGGCGCCTGCAAGGGTGCGCATGGGGCCCGCCGAAATCGCATTAACCCTGATGCCGTCGCGACCCAGATCGGACGCGAGATAGCGCACGCTCGCTTCGAGCGCCGCCTTCGCCACACCCATCACATTGTAGTTCGGCGTCACGCGTGTGGCACCGATGTAAGAGAGCGTGATCATCGCGCCGCTATTGTTCATCAGGCGCGCGGCACGTTGGGCGACTGCGGTGAAGGAATAGCAGGAAATGCTTAAGGTACGGGCGAAATTGGCACGCGTGGTGTCTACGTAGCGGCCTTTCAACTCGTTGCGATCCGAATGCGCAATCGCATGCACGAGGAAATCGAGCTTGCCCCATTCTTTCTTGATCGTGTCGAACACCGTGTCGAGATCGTTGTCGTTTTCGACGTCGCCGGGCATCACCAGCTTGGCGCCGATGGAAGCCGCAAGCGGCTTCAGACGTTTGGCCTGTGCGTCGCCCTGATAGGTGAAGGCAAGTTCCGCGCCGTTGGCGGCAAGTGTGCGGGCAATGCCCCAGGCAATCGAGTGATCGTTGGCGACCCCCATCACGAGGCCGCGTTTGCCGCGCATCAATCCTGTGGCTTCTGCCATTCTATCCCTCGCTTTTGTGCCGTTCTGGTACAGCGATGTGTGCCGATTCTCTACGCGTCGGGTTTCTGGAACACGAGGCTGGCGTTGGTGCCGCCAAAGCCGAAACTGTTGGAAACGGCGGTACGAATATTTGCGTTATCGATGCGTTTGCGCACGATATTGGCGGACGCCACTTCCGGATCGATCTCTTCGATATTCGCGCTTTCGCAGATGAAGCCATTCTGCATCATCAACAGCGTGTAGATCGCCTCGTGCACGCCGGCAGCACCCTGGCTGTGACCGGTGAGCGATTTGGTGGCGCTGATCGGCGGCATCTTTTCGCCGAAGACTTCGCGGATCGCATTGATTTCGGGAATGTCGCCCACCGGCGTCGAGGTGGCGTGCGGATTGATGTAATCGATGGGGGCTTTCACTTTTTCGATCGCCATGCGCATGCAACGCACAGCACCTTCGCCCGACGGCGCCACCATGTCCGCGCCATCTGCCGTCGCGCCGTAGCCGACCAGCTCTGCGTAAATTTTCGCACCGCGCGCTTTGGCGTGTTCGAGTTCTTCGAGAACCAGTATCCCGCCGCCGCCAGAGATCACAAAGCCGTCGCGGTTTTTGTCGTAGGCGCGCGAAGCTTTTTCCGGCGTCGCATTGTATTTGGACGACATCGCGCCCATCGCATCGAACAATTCGGACAACGTCCAATCGAGTTCTTCGCCGCCGCCGGCGAACATGATGTCCTGTTTGCCCCACTGGATCATCTCGGCGGCGTTGCCGATACAGTTGGCGCTCGTCGAGCACGCGCTCGAAATAGAATAGTTCACGCCCTTGGTCTTGAACCAGGTCGAAAGATTGGCCGAGCAGGTAGACGACATCGCCTTGGGCACCGCGAACGGCCCGATGCGTTTCACACCTTTCGCCGGATCGCGCGCAGCATCTGCAGCTGCAACGATTGCCTTCGTGGAAGGACCGCCGGAGCCAACGATCAGTCCGGTGCGCTCGTTTGAAACATCGCTTTGTTCGAGGCTCGCATCGGCAATCGCCTGGTTCATCGCGATCCAGCAATAGGCCGCACCATCGCCCATGAAGCGGCGCGCGCGGCGATCAACCGTGGCATCGAGATCGATCTTCAGACTGCCTTCGACCTGGCTGCGAAATCCCATCTGCTGATAGGTCGTAGCCGCAGTGATGCCCGATTTCGCTTCGCGCAACGACGCCACGACTTCCTGCGTGTTGTTGCCGATGGACGAGACAATGCCCATGCCGGTGACGACAACGCGTCTCATGGGACTTCCTCCGTAATCAAAGAAACTTAAGCGGTTGCCGCCACGAGCGCGGGCTTGGCCGCATCGCTGAACAGGCCGACCTTCATGTCCTTCACTTCGAACGCGACCTTGCCATCGACTTTCACTATGCCGTCGGCGATGCCCAGCACGAGCTTGCGCATCATCACGCGCTTGAGTTCGACGTAATAGGTGACCTTCTTGGCGGTGGGCAGAACCATGTCGGAGAACTTCACTTCACCGACGCCGAGTGCGCGGCCGCGGCCAAGCCCGCCCATCCAGCCCAGGAAAAAGCCAACCATCTGCCAGAGGGCATCGAGGCCCAGGCAGCCCGGCATAACGGGGTCGTTCATGAAATGGCATTTGAAGAACCAGAGGTCCGGCTTGATATCGAGTTCGGCTTCGATCTCGCCCTTGCCGTTGGCGCCGCCATTTTCGGTGATGCGGGTGATCCGGTCGAACATCAGCATGGGTGGCAGCGGCAGTTGGGGATTGCCGGGACCGAAAAGTTCCCCACGGGCACAGGCCAGAAGGCCCTGGAGGTCAAAACTTGAACTTCTTGGCTGCATATTCCTGTCCCGAACCGGCCATTACCAAGGGGCTGGTAATCGGGCCGCTTTCCTGTTATTTAGAAGCATTCTAACGAAGCACCGTCAGGTGCACCTTAGCAGGCTTGGCGATAAAGTGTCAGCCGCGAATGGTTTCAGAAAGGCATATGGTTCAGAGCGATGCGTGGTTCCCGCTCCCCACTCAGACAGCCCGGCGATGCGAAGTTGGCGGCCGAGCGCCTGCGCGCGGCGGGCTTGCGCCCTACCAAACAGCGGGTGGCGCTCGCCAATCTCCTTTTCGGAGAGGAAGACCGGCATCTGACCGCCGAAACCCTGCATGATGAAGCCCACAAGGCGGGCGTGCGCGTTTCTCTCGCCACCATCTACAACACGCTGCATCAGTTCACCGAAGCGCAGCTTCTGAAGCAGGTCACCGTCGAAGCCGGCCGCTCCTACTTCGACACAAACATCCATGAGCATCAGCATTTCTACGTCGAAAACGAAGGTACGTTGATCGATATTCCCGGCGCTTCCATCGAAATTGCAGGCGTCCCCGCTGCCCCCAAGGGCATGTCCATCGACCGGGTGGATGTCGTCGTCCGCCTGAAACGGAACTGACCGGAAACTTTCTTCTTTAGAACAATTCTAAACTATTGACAGCACCCGGCCAAAGGCGCAGTCTTCGCCTCACGCGATCTTCGCGGACGCCCGCTACTGCACCTGGCAGTGGCGAATGCGTCTTAGAAATATTCTGAAAGCCTGAGGAGGCCCCATGTCAGAGAGCAAATGTCCGGTCGGACACGGTTCCGCCAAGCCTGCAGCGAGGGCCAACAGGGATTGGTGGCCCAACCAGCTCAACCTCGACGTCCTTCACAGAAATTCGCCACTCTCCAACCCGATGGGCGAGGCGTTCAACTACGCCAAGGAATTCAAAAAGCTCGATCTCGCAGCGGTGAAGAAAGATCTCGGCGCGTTGATGACCGACAGCCAGGATTGGTGGCCCGCCGATTTCGGCCATTACGGCGGCCTCTTCATTCGTCTGGCATGGCACAGCGCCGGCACCTATCGCATCGCCGACGGGCGCGGTGGCGCAGGCGGCGGACAGCAACGTTTCGCGCCGCTGAACTCATGGCCTGACAACGCGAACCTCGACAAGGCACGCCGCCTGTTGTGGCCGATCAAACAGAAATACGGCAACAAGATCTCATGGGCCGATCTCTTCGTGCTCGTCGGCAATGTCGCGCTCGAAACGATGGGGTTCAAAACCTTCGGCTTCGCGGGCGGACGCGCCGATCAATGGGAGCCTGAAGAACTCTATTGGGGTCCTGAAGGAACGTGGCTCGGCGACGAACGCTATAGCGGCGAACGCGAGTTGGACAATCCGCTCGCAGCCGTGCAGATGGGCCTCATCTACGTGAACCCCGAAGGCCCCAACGGCAAACCCGATCCTGTCGCCGCCGCAAAAGACATTCGCGAAACCTTCTACCGCATGGCGATGAACGACGAGGAAACCGTGGCGCTTATCGCGGGCGGCCACAGCTTTGGCAAGACGCACGGCGCAGGCGATCCGTCTTTCATCGGCCCCGAACCGGAAGGCGCGCAGATCGAAGATCAGGGTCTCGGCTGGAGAAGCAAATTCGGCAAGGGCCACGGCGCGGATGCCATCACCGGCGGCCCCGAAGTCACCTGGACGCAAACGCCAACCAAGTGGAACAACCACTTCTTCGACAACCTGTTCAAATACGAATGGGAATTGGAGAAGAGCCCGGCTGGCGCACAGCAATGGCGTGCTAAAAATGCGCCCGCCGATATTCCCGACGCGCACGACAAATCGAAGAAGCATGTACCGACCATGCTGACCACCGATTTGGCGCTGCGGATGGACCCGGCTTACGAAAAGATCTCGCGCCGGTTCTACGAACATCCCGATCAATTTGCAGAAGCCTTTGCGCGTGCGTGGTTCAAGCTCACCCATCGCGACATGGGCCCGAAAGTGCGTTATCTCGGCCCCGAAGTGCCGTCGGAAGATCTGATCTGGCAGGACCCGATTCCGAAAGTCGATCACAAGCTGATCGATGACAAGGACATCGCAGATCTGAAAGCGAAGATCCTCGCCTCCGGCCTCTCTGTTTCCGAACTTGTCGGTACGGCGTGGGCGTCCGCCTCGACCTTCCGCGGTTCGGACAAACGCGGCGGCGCCAATGGCGCACGCATTCGCCTCGCGCCCCAGAAGGATTGGGAAGTGAACCAGCCTGCGCAATTGGCGAAGGTGCTGAAGGCGCTTGAAGCAATCCAGAAAGCGTTCAACAGCAGCGGCAAGAAAGTCTCTCTTGCCGACCTCATCGTGTTGGGTGGTGCGGCGGCCATCGAGAAAGCGGCGAAGGACGGCGGAAATCCCGTCACCGTTGCGTTCACGCCGGGCCGCATGGACGCGACGCAAGAACAGACCGATGCGGAATCCTTTGCACCACTCGAACCGCGTTCGGATGCTTTCCGCAACTATCATCGCAACGGGTATTTGATGCAGCCGGAAGAAGCGATGGTCGACAAGGCGCAATTGCTGCGACTGACGGCACCCGAGATGACCGTGCTGATCGGCGGATTGCGCGTGTTGGGTGCGAATGCGGGCAAGTCGTCGCACGGCGTCTTCACCAGCCGGCCGGAAACGCTGAACAACGACTTCTTCGTCAACCTGCTCGACATGGGCACGGAGTGGAAGAAGACGGGCGACAACACTTATGAAGGCCACGACCGCAAGACGGGCGCAAGGAAGTGGACCGCCACCCGCGTCGATCTGATCTTCGGGTCCAATTCGCAACTGCGAGCATTCGCCGAAGTCTACGGACAGAGCGATGCCAGGGAGAAGTTTGCGAAGGACTTCGTGGCGGCGTGGAACAAGGTCATGAATGCCGACCGGTTCGACCTCGCCCATTCCTGACCGAAAAACTCAGTTGCCCGCGAGCCTTGCAATCTCGCGGGCAACTTCCTCGAAAGGCAAAAAAGATTCATTTTAGAGCTATTCTAAACTATTGACGGGAACCCGCCCGATGCGCGAAGCTATGCCTCGCGTGCGCAACCTGTCGCTCGCATCGCTGAATTCCAAGCAAAGAGAGAAAACATGGCCAGCCTGAAGAACTCCAAGACGCACGACAATCTCAAAGCCGCGTTTGCCGGCGAAAGCCAGGCGAACCGCCGCTATCTCTACTTCGCACAAAAGGCCGACGTCGAAGGCTACAACGATGTCGCCGCCGTGTTCCGCTCCACCGCGGAAGGCGAAACCGGCCACGCCCACGGCCACCTCGAATATATGGAATCGGTCGGCGACCCCGCCACCGATCAGCCCATCGGCCCGACGGACAAGAACCTTCTGTCGGCCATCGCGGGAGAAACCCACGAATACACCGACATGTATCCGGGCATGGCGCGCACGGCGCGCGACGAAGGCTTCGACGAGATCGCCGATTGGTTCGAGACTCTCGCCAAAGCCGAAAAGAGCCATGCCGGACGGTTCCAAAAGGCGTTCGACACGCTCGGCAAGTAACCAATGTGAGTAGGGAGTAGTGAGTAGCGGATTTGCCGCTGCTCACGCTCTGCTCCCTACGCCCCACTCACTACTCACTATTCACCACTCACCCATTTCCATGAGCAAAGAAGGCAGTCTCGAAGCGCCCACACGCGAGCCTATCGCCTGGCGCGATCCGGATTTTTATGACGAAGCGAAGCTCGACGCCGAGATGCGCCGTGTCTTCGACATCTGTCATGGCTGCCGTCGCTGCTTCAATCTCTGCGATTCCTTCCCGCGCCTGTTCGATCTGGTCGATTCCAGCCCGACCGAAGAACTGGATGGCGTCGCGAGCCAGGATTTGGCTTCCGTCGTCGAAGCCTGCACCTTGTGCGACATGTGCTTCATGACGAAATGCCCCTACGTGCCGCCGCACGCATTCAATCTCGACTTCCCGCATCTGATGCTGCGCTACCGCGCCGTCGAGGCGAAAAAGGGCAAGACCGATTTCACGCAAGAACAGCTCGCGCAGATGGACCGCAACGGCCGCCTGGCAGCCATCGCTTCGCCCGTCGTCAACTGGGCATCGTCCAAAGGCAACGGCTTTACACGCCCGTTGATGGAAAAAGTCGCTCACATCGACCGCGACGCGGTGCTGCCCAAATTCCACACTCGCACCTTCATGGCGCAAGACCGTGGCGATCCGATTTCGCCGAACAAAGCCGCACCTGCTTACGGCAAGCGCAAGGCTGCAATCTTTGCCACCTGTTTCGTGAACTACAACAAACCCTCCACCGGCATGGCGGCGCGCGACGTGCTGAACCACATCGGCGTGGAAACACGCGCGGCCTACCCGGGCTGCTGCGGCATGCCGTTTCTCGAACAGGCCGACATTGCGCGCGTCGCCGAGCAAGCGAAGAAGGTTTCCAAAGATCTCGTCAAATTGATCGACGAGGGTTACGACATCGTGGTGCCCACCGCGTCCTGCGGCTTGATGATGAAGTTCGAATGGGCCCTGATCGTGCCCGAGAACGAGGACGTGAAACGGCTGGCCGAAAACGTCTACGACATCGACGAATATGTGGTCGACGTTTCGAAGAACGAAGGGCTTCCGCCGCTCGCCTCGCTTCCAGAGGGCGTCACCGTTCATATTCCCTGCCATGCCCGCGCGCAGAACATGGGGCCGAAAGCGGCAGAGATGCTACGCCTGATCCCGGAAACACCCGTCGATGTGATCGAACGCTGCTCGGGTCATGGCGGAACTTTTGGTGTCGTCAAACCAACGCACGATACCGCCGTGAAAGTGGGCCGCCCTGTTTTCCGCCAGGTGGTGCAACAGGCGCGCGGCCACATTGCATCGGATTGCCCGCTCGCGGGTTTGCATATCGTGGAAAATTCGAAGGCGCTTGCCGCCAAAGACGGCAAGATCATCGCGCCGACCGCCGAACATCCCATCGAGATCCTGGCGCGCGCCTTCGGATTGACGGAGCACCTGTCATGAGCGCTGCCGAACGCACCATCACGCCCGCTGACATTCTTTCGGACGCCGATTACACCGCGCGCCGCAAGGACCTGCGCGCCGAATCCATTGCGATGAAGAAGAACAGGCGTGTCGAAGTGGGGCCGGTCGCCACCTTCTATTTCGAGAACTACCAGACGATGTGGCTGCAGGTGCAAGAAATGCTGCGCGTTGAAAAGGGCGGCGCCGGACAGATCGCGGGCGAACTCGACGCCTACAATCCGCTGATCCCACAGGGCAAGGAGTTGATTGCTACGGTGATGCTGGAAATCGACGATCCCAAACGCCGCGAAACGATGCTCTTTCGCCTGGCCGGAATCGAAAACGCAATCTCGATGGAGCTCGAAGGCGAGATCATAAAGGCAACGCCCACCGAATACGAAGATCGCACCACGCCCGACGGCAAGACCTCATCGGTTCATTGGGTGCGCTTCGTCTTCACGCCGGAGCAGATCGCCAAATTCAAAAGCGGCGAAGGCCGCGCGATGATCGCAATCAACCATCCGGCTTACGGCCACATCGCCATTGTGCCGGCCAATGTGCGGACCGAACTGGCGAAGGATTTCGCTTAACCCAGCGTCATCCCCGTTGCGTGCTCCAGCGCGGCGACGGCTTGCGGCCCGCTTTCGACCTTGATCGTGTGCATGCCCAGTTCGCGCGCCGGTTTCAGGTTGACGCCCAGATCGTCGAGATAGACGCAAACTTTCGGATCGACCTTCAGCGTTTCGCACATCATTTGATAGATGCGTGGATCGGGTTTGCGCAAACCCACTTTCGAGGATTCGATCACGTGATCGAACAGCACCATGATCTCGGTCTTGTAGAGATTGGCCGGTTTGCCCGCGCCGCTTGCCTGCATCGAGGGCACGTTGTTGGTGATGCAGCCGGTCTTGAACTTCGTTTTCAGCCGCCGCAACGCCTCGATCATCTCGGGCCGGAAATCGCCCGCGAGCAATGGAATGATATCGCGCCCTGGAATATCATGTCCCAGCGCTTTTGCTTCCGCAGCGAACTCAGCATCGAAACCATCCAGGTCCAGCTCCGCCCGTTCGAACCGCGCCCAGGCATTCTCGTGATGGTTGGCGGCGTTGATTTGGCGAATAATGTCCGCCGGCAGTCCGCGCTCGCGCTCGTAGCGCGAAAACGCATCAAAGGGCGAGGATGTGAACACCCCGCCGAAATCGAAAATCACTGCTTCAACCACGATTGCCTCCGATTGCCTTGCCCAGAACAAGCAGGTGCGCGCAGGATGCGTCAAGGGAGAAACGCCATGAGCGAACGCACCATTCATCTTCCCGCGGAATCCAGAGGCGAGGCGCCCCCGCGCGGCCGCCTGAAAGGCCGCAGGATTCTGGTGGTGGGCGGCGGCCAAATGGATATCGGCGAAGCGGACACCCCTGTCGGCAACGGCCGCGCCATGAGCATCCTCTTCGCGCGCGAGGGTGCTGCGGTCGCGGTCGCCGACCGCAGCGAAGCAAGTGCCGCCGCCACCGTTTCGCTGATCGAAAAGGAGAATAACGAAGCCTTTGCCGTCGCCGCCGACGTGACCAAGGAAGACGACGTCCACCGCATGGTCGAGGAAGCCGCGAAAGGTCTGGGCGATCTCGACGGTGTCGCGCTCAATGTCGGGATCGGCGCAGGTGGGGCGTGGCTTGAGGGCACGACACTGGAAAGCTGGAACAAGGTGGTGGCGGTGAACCTAACCAGTCACATGCTGACGGTGAAATATGCTCTGCCGAAACTGGCCGATGCATCTTCCATTGTTTTCATCTCATCGATTGCGGGCCTCACTGCCGGAAGCCGGTTGCCCGCCTACGATTCCACCAAGGCCGCCCTTTCCGGCCTCTGCCGTCATGTCGCGTTCGAAGGCGCGCGCCGTGCGATCCGTGCCAATGTGATTGCTCCGGGATTGATGGATACATCCATTGGCAGGCTCGCCTCAAAGGGCCGTCCCAACCGCGCGACCACGCCGGTGCCGCTCAACCGGCAGGGTACCGGTTGGGAGACGGCTTACGCCGCGCTATTCCTGCTGTCGGACGAAAGCGCCTACATCACGGGGCAGATACTTGCCGTCGATGGGGGCCTCGCCAGCCTCTAATACGGCTTGTCGCCGACGATCGTTACCCGCTCCATGCGGCGCACCGCTGGCCAATAATCCGACACCGCATAGTGCTGGCACGCACGATTGTCCCAGAACGCAATGGAATTGTCGCGCCAGCGGAAGCGGCATTGATATTCGGGGATCGCGGCTTGCGCGTAGAGATGCTTCAGCAACGCGTCCGATTCCGCCTTGTCGTAGCCTTCGATATATTGCGTGAATGCGACATTGACATAGAGGCCTTTGCGCCCCGTTTCGGGATGCGTGCGCACCACAGGATGTTCGGCAGGCGGATATTTCTTGTTGAATTCCTCGATCTCCGCCTCGCTCTTGCCGCGCTTGCGCAGGCCCACGCGGAAGTGAGCAAAGTCGTGGATTGCCTTGCGGCCCTCGATCTTGTCCTTGATCTCGTCGCTCAGACCCTCATAGGCCGCATACATGTCGGAGAACAGCGTGTCGCCGCCGACAGGCGGCACTTCGAGCGCGCGCAGAATGGAGCCGAGCGAAGGCTCCAGCCGCCACGTCACATCGCTGTGCCACGCATTTTCCTTGCCCGGATTCTTCTCGTCATGGGTGATGGCCAAGACCTCGGGATAGCCCGGCTTGAACGGCGCAAAGGGATGCACCTCCAACTCGCCAAAGCGCCGCGCAAAGGCCAGATGCTGCTCGGTCGTGATGTCCTGATCGCGAAAGAAAAGAACCTTGCGGTCCAGCAACGCCGCGCGCAGCCCCTTCAAGGTGGCGTCATCGACGTCGCGCGAAAGATCGATTCCACCTATTTCTGCGCCGATAAGGGGCGTCAGCGGCATCAGTTCAAAGGGCAGGGCCCTGATATCGAGCGCTTGTTCGGTCATGGCGGCGTTTCCTCAAAATATTTTGTGAAAAGCATATCACCATTGCGAAAGTGCGAAAGCACCTTGCGAAGCTGCCCCATCCGCTCCCAAATGAATGCGGGCGAACAAATGGTGGACCGATGCTGACATTTCCGAAAGCCGGCTATGAGGCGGGCATTCGCGATTTCGGAAACGGAAGTTTCGCCTGGCTGCAGCCGGATGGCGGCTGGGGACTTTCCAATGCCGGGCTCGTCACCGATGGCGGCGAAGCATTGCTGATCGACACGCTGTTCGACACGCAACACACCCGCGCGATGCTCGACAGTTTCGCGCGCACGACGGATGCGAAGATCCGTACCCTGGTCAACACACACCAGAACGGCGATCACTGGTTCGGCAATGCGCTGGTTGACGGCGCGGAAATCATCGCCACCGAACGCGCCGCACACGATATGCAGCACGAAGGTCCCGAACGTCTGGCCATGATGATGAAGGCCGCGCCGCAACTTGGCCTGACCGGCGAATATCTCGTCCATTGCTTCGGCCGCTACGATTTCGAACACGCGTCGCCCAAATTGCCGGACACGACGTTCAATGGAAGCCTGACACGAACCGTAGGTTCCAAACGCGTCGATCTGATCGAAGTGGGACCCGCGCATACCGGCGGCGATGCCATCGTGCATGTGCCGGATGATCGCGCGGTCTTCACCGGCGACATCCTGTTCATCAACGGCCATCCTATCGTCTGGGCTGGGCCCATCGGAAACTGGATCGCAGCTTGCGACATGATCCTGTCGCTGAACGCCGAAACCATCGTTCCCGGCCACGGCCCGGTGACAGACGCAGGGGGTGTGAAGCGGGTGCGCGATTATCTCGTTTACATAAGAGACGAGGCGAGGAAGCGTCACGGCGCCGGAATGGGCGCGCTGGAGGCCGCACGTTCCATCGCGCTGGATGATTTCGCCGGTTGGGGCGATTCCGAGCGCATCGCCGTCAACGTGGCCACGCTCTATCGCGAATTTGGAAGCATCGACGCCCCATCCGACGCCGCCACGCTGTTCGGATGGATGGCCCAACTTTGGAAAGACCGCAAATGAGCCTGATTGTTTACGAGCATCCGCTTTCCCCCTACGCCCAGAAGGTCAAGATCGCGCTCGACGAAAAGGGCGTTGCTTACGAAACCAAGATGCCCGTTGCCATTGGCACCGGCCAGCCCGATCTCGCCTTCCTGAAAGCCAATCCGCGCGGCGAGGTGCCCGCATTGATTGACGGCGATTTCAGCGTCTTCGATTCCACCATCATCCTGGAATACATCGAGGACAAATGGCCCGCGCCCGCGCTGTTGCCAAAAGCGGCTCAGGATCGCGCCACTGCGCGCACCATCGAAGAGGTGATGGACACTTCGTTCGAGCCCATCAACTGGGGCATGGGCGAAATCCGCTGGTTCAAGCGCGCCGAGGGTCAGAAGGCACGCGCCATCGAAGCGCAGGCTTCCGCACAGGCACGTGGCCTCTATGCCTGGCTCACGCGCCATCTTGGCGGCCATCAATGGTTCAACGGCGACACGTTTGGCTGGGCCGATCTTTCTGTCATTCCCTATCTCAATGGTGCTCGGGGGCTGGGCATCGGCCCCGATGTCGATTCCGCGCTCGGCAGATGGCTCGCGCGCGCCAACGAACGCCCGTCGGTGACGAAAGCCGCGCAAGCGGCCGCCGCCTCCATCGCCGGCATGGCCAATGTGGATGCGGCGGTGAAGAGCGGCATGTTCAAGCGCGAATACCGCGATCACCGCCTGGAATGGATGATCCGTTCGGGCGGGATCGACGTGGTGATCGAAGGCATGGCCGCGGGCAACATCCGCTTCTCCAACGAATTGAGCTGACCATGACGCAAGAGATCATCTTTCATCATTACTGGACCTCGCCATTCTCCGAGAAGGTACGGCTGGCTTTCGGCATCAAGAAGCTGGCATGGCGTTCGGTCGAAATCCCCAACATGATGCCGAAGCCGGATTTGTTGCCCCTCACCGGCGGCTATCGCAAAACGCCGGTGATGCAGATCGGCGCGGATATCTTTTGCGACACGCAGGTCATCCTGCGCGAACTTGAACGGCGCTTTCCCGAGCCCAGCCTTTTCCCGTATGGCAAGGGATTGCCCTACGGCCTAGCGTTCTGGGCAGACCGTACCTTCTTTATGCCGGCGGTGGGCGTTGTGTTCGGCGAGATCGGGCACATGACCCCGGAAGATTTCCGCAAAGACCGAACAGCCATGTCGGGCAACGCGTTCTCCGTGGAAGCGCTCAAGGCCGCCTCGCCGTTCTCGAAGGACCAATACCGCGCTCACTGTGCCTTCATCGCCGATCAACTGGCCGACGGACGCGATTTCGTGCAAGGCGCGCAAGCCACCGCCGCCGATCTGCATTGTCACTTAAACATCTGGTTCGCCAAGAGCTTCGTGCCACAGGCCGCCGATCCGATACTCGCGGAATTCCCGAAAGTCGATACGTGGTACGCGCGCATGAATGCCATCGGCCACGGCAAGCACACCCCGATGGACGCGAAGGAAGCGCTCGCCATCGCCAAGGCTGCTACATCGCAAGCCAAAGAAGCGGCTGATCCGCATGATCCCAATGGCCGCAAACCCGGTGACGCGGTGAAAGTTTCGGCGGACGATTACGGCCGCGATCCCATCGAAGGCACCATCGTCTTCTCCACCGCCCACGAGATCGCCATCCGCCGCAGCGACCCGCAAGTCGGCGACGTCGTGGTGCATTTCCCGCGTGCGGGCTTCAACGTGATGCCGGCTTAGTTCTCCAGCATCACCTTGCATTGGTGCGTGGGCTTTCTCAGCGCCTCGAATGCGTCGGGCAATCCATCCAGAGACACGATATCGGTAATCATGTGCGAGACATCAATGCGGTCCGAGGCGATCATCTCGATCACATAGTCGAAATCTGCAGGCCGGTAACCCAGCACGAATTGCAGCTCCAGCTCCTTCATGATGCCCATCAGCGGCATGATCGTATCGGGCTGCTGGCAGACACCCGCGATCACGATGCGGCTCCCGCGCGGTGCGTCCATCATCGCCGAATTGATAAGCCCCGGCGCGCCGACGCATTCGAAGATGATATCCGGCCCCTGCCCTGCGATCTTCTCCACCTGTGGCGTCAGCGGCTGGTTGGGGTCGATGGAAGCGGTTGCGCCGAATTTTGCGGCCGCAGCACGGCGCACTTCCGCGCGCTCGCTCACGATCACATGACGCGCACCGAGGAAATTCGCCCAGAGCATCACGGCCAATCCCACCGGACCCGCGCCGATCACCAGCACGGTGGCACCGCGCGGCATCTTCGCCATGTCGACGGCGTGCAATCCCACCGCCAGTGGTTCGACCAGTGCGCCTTCACGGAACGAAACGCTGTCCGGCAGACGATGCCCGCTCCAGCCGCCGATCTTCACATATTCGGCATAGGCGCCATGACTTTGTCCCAAACCGACGCCGATGCCCTTGCCGCAAACTCCGCGTCCGCCGAAATTGGCGCACGGGCTGAACTCGCCGCAGCACATATATGGAAAGCCCGCGAGACGATCGCCCGGCTTCCACAAATGCTTCACCGCGCTGCCGACTTCGATCACCTCTCCCGCAAATTCATGCCCCATCACCGAACCCGTGGGCAGCGGCATGATCGAGGTGGGTTCGGTCATATGCAGGTCGGATCCACAGATTCCACAGTTCTTTACTTTCAATATCAGCTGGGACGGCCCGGGCTCGAGATCGGCGAGTGCCTCGATCGCAAGCGGCTTTCCCATTTCCTTGAACACGGCGGCGCGCATGGCAACTCCCTGAATTTTTCAAATATCGATGCGCCAAGGTTATGCCATAGTTGGCCCATGGCAAGTGGGAGAGAAACATGAGCAATACCTACAACACGGCTCGCCAAATGCTGGCCGATCTGCAGACAAAGAAAATTTCCGCGCGCGAATTGCTGGATGCGCATCTGGCGGAAAACGATGCCCTGCACAAAAAATTGAATGCGGTTGTGGCAACCGATATCCCCCGTGCCGTGAAAGATGCCGCGGCCATCGACGATGCGCGCGCCAAAGGCGCAAATCCGGGCGCGCTCGCGGGCCTGCCCATGACCATCAAGGATGGCTATGACGTGGAAGGGCTTCCTGCCACTGCCGGCAACACGATGTTCGCCAACCGCCCCAGGAATTGCGCGGACGCCGAACTCGTTTCGCGTGCGCGCAAGGCGGGCGCGGTGATCTGGGGCAAGACCAACGTGCCCTTCATGCTGAGCGACTTCCAGAGCTACAACGACATCTACGGCACCACGAACAATCCGTACGACACCTCGCGCGTGCCCGGCGGCTCATCCGGTGGCGCGGCGGCGGCTCTTGCCACCGGCATTACGTCGCTCGAAATCGGTTCGGATATCGGTGGCTCGCTGCGTCATCCAGCGAATTTCTGCGGCGTGTGTTCTTTGAAACCGACATGGGGCGTGTTGCCGATGCGCGGCCACGTTCCGCCACCACCCGGTTTCGATGCCGAGGTCGATCTGGGCGTCGGCGGCCCGATGGCGCGCAATGTCGACGATTTGAAACTGTTGTGGTCGGTGCTGAGCAACACGCCCGAACAAAAACGCCGCGATGCAAAGGGTACGCGCATTGCCGTGCTGGACGAACAATCCGGCTGGGTTCTGGACGAGAGTGTAAAGGCCCGCGTCGAAGCCGCCGCCGATGCATTGAGCAAAGCGGGTATGACCATTACCCGCGCCAAACCCGATATCGATATGGAAAAGATGGTCGAGACCTATCTCGACCTTTTGACGCCCATCATCTCCGCGGGCTTTCCGGATGCATTGCTGCAACAGATGGCGAAAACGCACGACGCCGATGTCGAAGCCGTACGCGAAGGCCGCGATCCGGAGGGACAAGCGCGCTATCGCCTGCGCGCAACGGCAACACCAACCTATATTTCAACAGCGCAAAAAATCCGGCAGGCGCAGAAAGATGCGCTCGCGCGTTTCTTCGACGATCACGACGCGATCCTGATGCCCATCACGCCGATCCCTGCCTTTGCGCACGATCATTCGCCCATCAACGAGCGCACCATCACGGTTAATGGGAAGCCAGCGCGCTATATGAGCATGCTGAACTGGATCGCGCTCGCTACCTCGCTTCACGCGCCCGCACTCGCCTTGCAGGCTGGCCAAACCCCTGCCGGATTGCCGGTGGGCGTACAGCTTGTGGGCCGGGAAGATGGCGAAGGTGAGCTTCTGAACCTTGGCCTCGCCGCCGAAGAGGTCCTTGGCGGCTTCCGCTCGCCCCCGCTTTGACGGACTGCGCTTGCGCTGACAATATGTCACCAAAGCTATCGCCAAAGAGGGAACGACCATGACCATCCGGCTTCGCAACGGCATCTTCCTTGCGCCTTTCCACCCGGTGAACGAAGACCCGACGCTGTGCATCCAGCGCGACATGGAGTTGATCGAGCATCTGGACCGCCTGGGTTATGAGGAGGCGTGGATCGGCGAACACCATTCCGCCGGTTTCGAGATCATCCCGAGCCCCGAACTTTTTATCGCCGCGGTTGCCGAACGCACCAAGCGCATCAGGCTCGGCACCGGCGTGGTGTCACTGCCCTATCACCAGCCGTTGATGGCGGCCAACCGCATCATCCAGCTCGATCATCAGACGCGCGGGCGCGTGATGTTCGGCGTCGGTCCCGGCTTGCTGCCTTCGGATGCGTTCTCGATGGGCATCGATCCGTCGACACAGCGCGACCGGATGGTTGAATCCATCGAAGTGATCCTGCGCCTGTTCAAGGGTGAACGCGTTACGCACAAATCGGAATGGTTCACGCTGCAGGATGCGACCTGCCAGGTGAAACCCTATTCCTGGCCGCATCCCGAAATCTGCGTCGCGTCGAGCGTCACACCTTCGGGTGGCAAACTTGCGGGCAAGCATGGCTTCGGCATGTTGTGCGTCGCAGCCACCCAGGCCGGCGGATACGATGCATTGGCCGTGAATTGGGAGGTCGCTAACAAGACCGCCGCCGAACACGGCCGCACGATGGACCCCGAACGCCTTCGCCTCGTCGGTCCCGTCCACATTGCGGAGACGCGCGAGAAGGCGTTCGAGAACTGCAAATTCGGTTTCGAGCAATGGCGCAATTATTTCTCCGGCATCAGTGCCGTAGCCGGACGCGAGACCACGGAGAACCGCCCCATCGAAACGCTTGTGGAAGAAGGCGTGGCGGTTGTCGGCACGCCGGACGATGCGATCGCGCAAATCAAACGTCTGCAAAAGAAACAGGGCGAATTCGGCTGCTTCCTGCAGCTTGCGCACAATTGGGCCGATTTCGAGAACACCAAGAAGTCCTACGAGATGTGGCAGCGCTATGTGACGCCTGCGATCCACGGCGCCAACACCGCCCGCGAAACCGCATTGGACTGGGCGAAGGACAACAAAGAGCGCTTCATCGGTGCCGCGATGACGGCCGCCATGCAAACGATCCAGAAACACTACGAAGATGAGGCAAAGAAGGGCCAGAAGGCGGCGGAATAAGAGCTAAAGCTTCACCCGTCCCGACATGATGGTCTCATAGCCATCCTTATCGAGCTTTTCGTAGCGGCAGGTGATCGGGTCCAGCACGTAAAGCGGGTCGGAGATCGTTTCCGGATTGAAGCCTTCCTTCACCAGATCGACCTTGCGCTGTTTGAAGGTGCCTGTGATTTCCATCTCCTGCTGCAGCCGCAGGAAGATAGGCCGCGCGTAGGCGGCAAGATTGGGTTTCAATCTTTCGCCCAATGAGTCCAGATCGAATTCCGGCCCCACGATCAGCGAAGCCATGCCCGCGCGCCCATCCATGCCGGGCACCTGCACGCCATAGACGTTGGCTTCCTTGATGCCGGGGATAACGCTCAACACTTCGGAGACTTCGCTGGTGGCGACGTTCTCGCCCTTCCAGCGGAAGGTGTCGCCGATGCGGTCGACGAAGTAGAAATAGCCGTGTTCGTCCTTGCGCAGCAGATCGCCGGTGCGGAACCAGCGGTCGCCTTTTTCGAACACGTCGGTCAGGATCTTCTTCTGCGTGTCCTTTTCCTGCGTGTAGCCCTCGAAGGTGCGGCCAGGTTCGTCGACAATCTTGCCGATGGCTTCGCCCGCTTCGCCGTCCGCACATTCGATGCAATGGCCGTCCGGCCCGCGCACGGGCATTTCGGTTTCGACGTCGAACTTGATGACGCGGCAGATGATGATGTTCTTCATGTAGTTCGGGATGCGCCCGATAGATCCCACATGGCCGTCGTAATTGATCATCGAGACGTTGCCTTCGGTGGCGCCGTAGAACTCGACGATCTTCGGAATGGCAAAACGCTTTTGGAAGGCGGGCCAGATTTCCGGTCGCAGGCCGTTGCCGGTGATGGCGCGGATCTTGTGATCGCGCTCATGCGCCGATGGCGGCGCGTTCAACAGATAACGGCAGAGCTCGCCGATATACTGGAACAGCGTGGCCTCGTATTTGTGGATGTCGTCCCAGAATTCGGAGACGGAGAATTTGCGCTTGATGACAACCGAACCGCCGGTGAGCAGTGCAGGCCCCAGCGCGCACATGCCTCCCACCGAATGATACATCGGCAGGCAGTTGTACATGCGGTCTGAGGCTTTGGCGTTCAACGCGCCCGCAAAGCCGTACATCATGAACAGCATGCGCGTGTGACTTATGTTCGCCGCTTTCGGCAGACCCGTCGTGCCCGAGGTGAAAATGTAGAACACGCGGTCCTTGCAGGTGACCTTGTCGTCGATGACGGGCGGCGTGCCGGGAAGCGTAGAAATGATTTCGTCGAGGTCTTCCGCGCCCGCCGCTGGCCCACCGGAACTCCAGACGCGTGGCTTGTTGGTGACGAGATCGGCAACCTCCATGTAATTCGCGGCCAGTTCCTGGCCCACGATCACATGCTTGACGTCGGAGATGTTGATGGAATGCGCCAGCGGCGTGCCGCGCAGATTGGTGTTGATGAGGCTCATGATGCCGCCGAGCTTCACCACGCCCATCCACGCCATCAGATAGTCGGCGCGGTTCTCCATCAGAAGCGCCACCACGTCGCCCTTGCGGATGCCTTGCGCCTTCGCCCAATGGGCATGGCGATTGGCGCCTTCGTTGAGTTCGCGATAGGTGTAAGTCCGATGCGGGCAGACAATCGCGATTGCATTGGGGGTCTTGGCGGCCTGTTCGGCGACGATGGTGGTGATGATGCGTTCGGAATCCGGCTTCACATGCCGCATGCGATAGAACGTGCGGGCGATGCTGGAAATGTAGCTGTATTCGCGCTCAAAACCCGCGAAGAGACTCATGAACGTTTCCCGCCCCCACAATTTGGGCCGAAAGTGCTGCGCGGGGCATTTATGGTCAAGATTGTCATTAGCCGCAGGGGAACGTCCCGTTGCTCGATTTGAGAGGATTGAAATGCCCCATGCCGGCGCTTCTCGCGCGCCGCGCGCTCGAACGCGCGAAGCCGGGCGAATCCATCGAAGTGATGACCGACGATCCCATGGCGCCCATCGACATGCCGCATATGTGCCATCAGGAAGGATTCGAATTCGTTAGCCTCACGCGCGAAGACAACGTCGCCCGCATGGTCTTGCGTCGCCCATGATGCCACGCGGTTGATCTTCCGTTCCTGAAATGTTCCAATAAGAGAATGGAAACCGCACAACACGTCGCCCGCGGGGTAAGCCGGCTTTTGATGCAGGAGGGATACAGCCCCATCCTCGAATTCACCCTCGCCAACGGGCGCAGGCTGGATGTCGCGGCACTCGGCCCCGACGGCACGGTACTGGGGGTGGAGATCAAGGTGGCGCTGGGCGATCTCAAATCCGATCAGAAATGGCCGGACTATCTGGAGTTCTGCGATCTCTTCTATTTCGCGATCCCGCCGGATTTCCCGGATGAATTCGTCCCCGCAGGAACCGGGCTGATCGTGGCGGACCGTTATGGCGGCGCCATCGTGCGTCCCTCACCGGTTGCATCGGTCCATCCCAGCCGCCGCAAGGCCGTGACCTTGCGTTTTGCCAAGGTGGCGGCCGAACGACTTGCCACCGTTATCGAACTCGCCGCCGATCCGCGCGGCCAGACCGTCATCTCTGTTGTAGAGGAAGAGTGAATTCATGCCCGTCACCAAAGCACAGGTGAACCAGACCGCGCTCGAATTTCCCGGGGCAAACGAAAAACTCTCTTACGGAAAGCCCGCCTTTTTCATCGAGAAGAAGTTTTTCACCCGCGTGCGCGAGGAAGACAATTCCATCGTGATGATCGTCTCCGGCATGGAGCAGCGCGACATGATGCTGGAGCTCGATCCCGAAACCTATTTCATCACCGAGCACTACCGGGACTTCCCGTCGGTGCTGGTGCGCCTATCGAAAATCGCGCCCGGCGAATTGAAAACGATGCTGCAACGGCGCTGGGAACAGATCGCGCCCAAGAAAATGCTGAAGGAAATCAGCGAAAAGAAATCAGCAAAACCCGCGAAGAAACGCGCGATCGCCAAAACAAAGAAAACGAAAAAGAAAAAGCGTTAGCGCGGGCTGCGCTTGGCGAGGATGCGCTGGAGCGTGCGCCGGTGCATGTTCAGACGGCGCGCGGTTTCCGAAACGTTGTGACCGCAGAGTTCGTAGACGCGCTGGATGTGCTCCCAGCGAACGCGATCCGCCGACATGGGATTTTCCGGCGGTTTGGGCTTGGTGCCAGGTGCGGCGAGCAGTGCCGCCAAAATATCGTCGGCGTCGGCGGGCTTGGGCAGATAGTCGATGGCGCCATATTTCACCGCGGCCACCGCTGTCGCGATATTGCCAAATCCGGTGAGCACGACGACGCGCGCTTCGGGACGCGTGCGGTGAAGCACTTCCACCACGTCGAGGCCGTTGCCGTCTTCGAGCTTCAGATCCACCACGGCAAATGCCGGAGGGGCTTCTTTGGCGCGGGCCATGCCCTGGGCCACGCTTTCGGCGATGGTCACGGCAAAGCCGCGGGATTCCATCGCCCGGGCCAGCCGCTCGCGCAGCGGACGGTCGTCCTCAACGATAAGGAGCGTCTTTTCTTCGGGGATAGGGGTGTCGCGCGTGGCCATGTGGGGGGCCTTCTAAAGCGGCTTTTGACAGAATTGCAAGTGTGTTGCGGTTTAAGGTGAACCGGGCCGCACCGGTGCCTCACCATCTATGGCTCCTCGGGGCCACACCGCGCTGACACGGGCCCCGCCGGAATTCAGGTTTCCCGCGGTCACGCTGCCCCCCGTCCGCTCGATCAGGGTCTTGGCGATGAAGAAGCCGAGTCCCATGCCTTCGTGCTTGGCGAGGTCGTCTTCGGGTGCGATCTCTGTCTCGGCCACCGCGTGATAGCCCGGCCGGGAGGTCGTGTAGGGCTCGCCGATCCGCTCGAAGATCTCCGGCGCAAAGCCCGGCCCATCGTCCTCGACCGACACCCGGAGCCAGTTTTCGTCCCAACGGAGATGAACCGAGACCTTGGAGCGGGCGAAATCGGCAGCGTTCTCGATGATGTTGCCGAGCCCGTGCATCAGTTCGGGTACGCGCCAAACCTGCGGCTCCGGCGGCGGATTGGTCTCGGAGACTTCGATGACGATTTCTACGTCCTCCCCCCGATAGGGTGCGGCGATGTCGTCCAGCAGCGCGCCCAGCGGCAGGCGCTGAGCTTCTTCGAGCATGCCCTGTTCGGGGTTAGAGAGCTTGGTGAGGATGGAACGGCACCGCTCCGCCTGTTCGCGCAGGAGCCTGGCGTCGTCATATTCGGACGAGCCTTTGGGAAGCGCGCGTTCCAACTCGCGCGCCACCACCGCGATGGTGCCGAGCGGTGTGCCGAGTTCGTGAGCGGCCGCCGTCGCCAATGCGCCAATCGCCGAAAGACGATGCTCGCGTTCGAGCGCCAGTTGCGTGGCCGCAAGCCCCGCCGACATGCGTGCGTTTTCGCTGGCGATCCGCCAGGCATAGATGGAGGTGAAGCCAATGCCGATGACGAGCGAAGACCAGATGCCCGCCTGATAGAGCGGCGGCAATTCCATCTGCTCCGCCGGCGACCACGGGAGCGGCGCGTGCCACACAGCGATGGCGCAGATCGCAAGAAACGCCAGTGCCGCCAACATCAGCGTGTTGATGAGGTCGAGCGTGCCTGCCGCAATCACCACCGGCGCAATGAACATCAACGCGAACGGATTGGAGATGCCGCCCGTCAGATAGAGCAGCGCCGCCAATTGCAGGATGTCATAACCCAGGTAAATCGTGGCATCGCGGCTGGTCAGGCGGTGTGACGAGGGATAGCGCAAGGTCAGGCCAAGATTGAGAAACGCACTCGTCGCAATCGCCGCGATGCATTTGACCAGCGGCAGGTGATAGCCGAAGCCGAAATAGACCAGGAACAGCGCGATCGCCTGCCCGGCAATCGCAAGCCATCTGAGATTGGACAGCGTGCGCAATCGCACCCGCCCACGGACCGCGCGGGAACCTGCCTGCTGCTGCCAGAAGCGCGGCTGAGCAGCCGGCTGTTCGTCTGCCATCAAGGCCAAGATCGTCTCCCCCTCCCGGCCAAGCGGCCTTTCGCCACTTTGGGCCGGGGCTTCAGGAGCATATCAATAAAGGGATGCCCGTCCATGCAACCAGGCCGTGATCCGCACACCCATCGCACTCGTCCCCTATCTCCTGCTGATTGCCGCGGTGATCGGCGGGCTTTTGTCCTATGCGGGCGACCGGATAACGGGCCTGCCCTCCGGCACCGCCGCCATCGGCGGTCCATTTGCCTTGATCGACCAGACAGGCGTGCCCAAGACCGACAAGGATTTCGCGGGCCAATATCTGCTTGTCTATTTCGGCTATACTTATTGCCCCGACGTCTGCCCCACCACACTCGCGGTGATGGGCGATGCAATGAAGAAACTGGGGCCGGCCGGCGAACGCATCACGCCCATCTTCGTCACCGTCGATCCGGCACGTGACACGCCGGGTGTGCTCAAAACCTATCTGGCAAATTTCGGATCGCGTTTCGTGGGCCTCACCGGCAACAATGAAGCGATCAAACAGATCGAAAAGGAATACAGCGTCTACGCCGTGCGCGAAAACCTGCAAGGCGGCGGTTACGCGATGACGCATTCCAACACGATCTACCTGATGGGTCCGAACGGAAAATTCATCACCCATTATGAAGAAGAGATCGGACCCGACAAGCTGGCCGACGCTTTACGCAAACAGGTAGGAAGCTAGATCGCAGGTGTTGTCACGCCCGCTTGATCGCAGGCCGCGATCAGCGTGTTGCGCATCAGGCAGACGATGGTGGTTGCGCCCACGCCGCCCGGCACCGGCGTAATCGCGCCGGCGACTTTTGCGGCTTCATCATAAGCCACATCGCCGACGATCTTGTATTTGCCGTCATCCGTCGGAACCCGGTTGATGCCGACGTCGATCACGGTAGCGCCCGGCTTCACCCAATCGCCTTTGACGAATTCCGGCTTGCCGATGGCGGCCACGAGAATATCGGCGCGCCGCGCCAGCGCCGGCAGATCGCGCGTCTTGGAATGCGCCATGGTGACGGTTGCATTGGCGGCCAAAAGCAGTTGCGCCGCAGGTTTGCCGAACAGCAGCGAACGGCCGATCACCAGCGCATCCATTCCGGCGATATCGCCGTGCAATTGTTCCAGCATCAGCATCACGCCCTTGGGCGTGCAGGAAATCAGTTTCGCGCGCCCGCTGAGCAGCAGCCCTGCATTGTAAGGCGTCAGCGCATCGACATCTTTCCGCGGATCGAGCGTGTCGAGCACCGCGGCTTCGCGCACCTGCTTGGGCAGAGGCATTTGGACGAGGATGCCGTGAACGGATTTGTCGTCGTTGAAGCGGCGCACTTCGCGCAGCACCGCTTCTTCGCTCGCATTTTCCGGCAACGTCACGTGATCGGAATGAAAGCCGAGCGCGAGTGCGGCCTTGCCTTTGTTGCGGACATAGACTTCGCTTGCCGGATCGCTGCCGACGAGCACGGTCGCCAATCCGGGCACGAGCCCGTGCTCGGTTTTCAGCTTCGCTGCCGCCTCGCCGATGCGCGCACGCAAACCCGCCGCGAATACTTTGCCGTCGATGATCTTTGCCGTCATCAGATGCCGAACCGTGCCGATGCCCAATAGATGGCGTATTGGATGAAGTAGAGGATCAGAAGCAGGATCAGCGGCGAAATATCGAGTCCGGAGATCGGTGGCACGATGCGCCGGATGCGGCGCAGCACGGGATCGGTCAGTGCTTCCAATATCTGGACGATCTGGCGCACAAACTGGTTGTGCAGATTGACGACACCAAACGCGATCAACCAGCTCACGATCACGGCTGCGATCACGACCCAGACATAGATGTTGATGATTTCAACAATCAACCAGGCGATCGGATTGAGCATGGCCAGCCTTTCTTGGGACGCGTTCTTTTAGCGATGCGGGTTCCGCTGGGGCAAGGTGAAAACACTTTCGAGTCGCAAAGGTGGCTTGCCGAGCCGTAGCTCGCGGCAGCCAGCCCGCCTTCGCCCTGCGGGCTTCGGCGCGGCAGCCTTCGCACGCTTCGCGAGCGAAGGCTGGTGGAGCTGAGCGGGATCGAACCGCTGACCTCCTCATTGCGAACGAGGCGCTCTCCCAACTGAGCTACAGCCCCTGAAAAGGGTGGCGCCCCGAGATGGGACAGGGGCGCCGGAAACAGGCGCGGGTTGTAGGGACGCCGGGCCGAAGGTGTCAAGGCGCGGTTTTCGGGGTGCTGCGCCGTCAACCCGGGGTTTACCGCGGACGGCTTAAAACCGGCGGATGCGGATTCCTGTCGCCCTTCTTCTTGCCGCCGTTCTCGCCGGCCCCGCGCTGGCCGAGGACGATGCGGCCGCGCCCAAGCACAAGGTCACCCAGTCCGAAAGCTATGTCGCGTTCGAACCCATCTACGCCACCATCGTGGATGCCGGGAAGCCTTGCGGGATGCTGATGGTCCATTTCGGCCTCGACATCCCCAACGAGGACCTGCGCGACGAGGCCACACGCGGCCTGCCCGTGTTGCGCGACGCCTATGTGCGCAACATCTTGTCGTTCACCGCGACCGCAGTGCGCCCGTGGCAACAGCCGGACGTGAACACGATCTCCGACCGCCTGCAGCACCTGACCGACCGTGCGCTGAAAAAGAAAGGGGCGCGCATTCTGCTCGCCCAGGTCGCCATGCGGATTTCCCGCTGATCAGGCAACCGCCTGCGTCGAACCGGCATTCTGCGCCAGCGTGTCGATCAGATTGAGCATCGGCGACGGACCATTGCTCATGTTCGACTGATATTGCTGGATTGCCGAGGCGAAATCCGCCGCACTCAACGTGCCCGAACCGGACGTGTTGAGATCGGTGAAATCCTGCTCGGCATCGGCTGCGGTGCCGCCGTTCTGCGTGAGGAAATCGGAAAACTCCGTTTCGTCCACGCTGCCGTCACCATTGGAATCCATGGCCTGTTCCAGGGCATCGGCGGCACTGCCCGACGACGACCCCGATACGCCATGGTGATGATGATGCCCGCCACCGCCATGATGCACCTGCCCGCCTTGCTGGAGCGCGCTTTGCATCTGGCTCTCGCTGACCCCGTTCGATCCGCTTTGATCGAGCGAAGCATACATGGCATCGGCCTGGCCCTGGGTTGCGCCCTGCTGTTCGAGATAGGTTTCCATCTCGGACTGCGAGACCGTCCCGTCGCCATTGGTATCCATGGCGGAGAACACCTGATCCAGCGGCGAACCGCCTGAGGAGGTGGTGGCTGTGCTGCTGCTGCCATCGGACATCTGCTGCATGCCCACAAGCACGCCCAGCACCATATCGCTCACCTGGGCAGTCGGGCTGCCCGAGAGAGCGTTGCAGGGTTGAGACGCGGTATCGGGAGTGAAGTCGGTGTCGTCAGGCTCGGTTGTTGACGTCGACGAACTGGTACTGTCCAGCCGTGCGAAAAGGGACGCCAGAAGCGGGTTGGTCGCTTGCGACGTCCCTATGCCGCCGATCGACATGAGAGTCTCCTTCGTTGAACCCGCATGCGGGACCATTCCCGCGCGCGGTATCCCAACATGAAGCACCCCGCGTGCCGCAAGCCCGAGACGGGTGCTCGCAAAAAACGAAGTTAGCGAAACCTTACCTGATACACTCTCGCGACAAGTCCGGCAGGAATTGCCAGCCTCGCGAAACTTCTGCCGGAACCAAACAGGTTTCCGCTACATTGCGGAAATTCCACCATCCACTTTCAATTCCGCGCCGGTGACGAATTTGGATTCGTCGGAGGCGAGATAGAGGATGGCGTAGGCAATATCGTCGGGCTCGCCGATCTTGCCGAGCGGCACCTGACGGCCGAGCTTGGCGTAGGCTTCTTCCTTGCCGTAGCGGCCGACGAGACTGTCGAGGATCGGGGTGGCGATGAAGACGGGATGCACCGAATTGCTGCGGATGTTGAGGTTGCGCTTGGCGCAATAGAGCGCCACCGATTTCGACAGATGCCGCACCGCCGCCTTGGCCGAATTGTAGGCCGCCATATTGTGGCCCGCGATGATGCCGGAAATGGACGAGATGTTGACGATCGAGCCGCCGAGCGGGCCGTCCTTCACAGTCTTAGCCATCAAGGGGATCGCCGCCTTGCAGCCCATGAACACCCCGTCGAGATCGATGGCGTGGACCTTTCGCCATTCGTCGAGCGAAACGTCGAGGAAATCCTTGGTCAGTCCGATCCCGGCATTGTTGACGAGAATGTGCAGCCCGCCGAACGCCTTCTCGGTTTCGGCGATGACGGAGGCCCATTGATCTTCCTTCGTCACATCATGGGCAAGCGCGATGGCCGTGCCCTTGCGTTGTGCGTTGATCGAATCGGCAATCGCTGCCGCACCCTTTGCGTTCACGTCGGTGATGACGACCTTCGCGCCTTCGCGCGCCAGCATGCGGGCCGCGGCTTCGCCTAATCCTTGCGCGCCGCCCGTGATAAGCGCGACTTTTCCTTCGACACGGCCTGCCATGGTTTCCTCCTGAATATCGATAAGGCGAAACACTCGCGCATCGCAGGTGCGCCCGCAAGTGGATCAGCGGCCGGTGAATTTGGGATCGCGCTTTTCCAGAAACGCCTTTATGGCCTCGCGGTAATCCTCGCTGGTGGTGGCGAGCGCGTATTGATCGAGGTCCATGAAGGTCGTGGCATGGTGCAGTGCATTGGCCGCCGCATTGACCGATTGCTTGGTCATGCGCACGGCATTGGGCGGCAGCCTGGCGGTGCGTTCGGCCCAGCCGCGCGCGACCGCAAGGGCCTCGCTATCCGTCGCAATCTCGTCGACCAACCCCCAGGCCAGCGCGTCGCTGGCGCCGATATCTTCGCCATAGATGATGAAGCGCTTGGCGCGTGCAGGCCCGATCAGCGAAACAAGACGCGGCACCGCGTGCCAGCTCATATTCATGCCGAGCGGGATTTCGGGAAGCCGCATCGTTGCGGACTTGCCCATGATGCGGAAATCGCAGGCCGCTGCGAGCGCCGCCCCGCCGCCGATGCAATATTTCTCGATGGCGCAGATCGTGACCTGTTCGACCTTTTCCCATGCCTCGCACAGATCGGGCCCGATGCGCACCATATGGCGGCGTTCGAGCAGGCCGTTCGCGCGACGACGATCCATGCCCGGATCTTTCAGATCGGCACCGGCGCTGAACGCGCCTTTGCCGGTGAGGATTACCGCCTGGGTTTCGAGATCGTCGGCAAAACTTTTTGCGGCCGTCGTGAGATCGAGGATCAACTCGCGCGACAACGCATTTCGCCCATCGCCGCGATCGATGGTGACGGTGGCGACGCCGCCGTCCTTTTCGATGGTCAGGAAGTTGCCGAGCTTCATGCCCTGTCGGAATAGCGCCGATTGAGCGAACGCACGAGTCCCAATGTCGTCTTCCGTGGGAAAAACGGCACCAGCCGGGCCATGACCGCATTCATCCCGCCCGAAACGGCCACCCGGCGACCGGACTGGAAAGCATCATATCCGATCCGGGCAACGGCTTTGGACGTCATCATGCCTGCGATCTTGCTGGCGCGGACTTTTGTGGTCCCTGCCCGGTCATGAAACTTGCTTTCCGTCGGTCCCGGACACAGCGCGCTCACCTTTACACCCGTGCCGCGCGCCTCTTCCCAGAGCGCTTCGGAGAATGAGAGCACGAACGCCTTGGTCGCGTAATAGACCGTCATATACGGCCCCGGCTGGAACGCTGCGGTCGATGCGACATTGAGCACGCCGCCGCGTTTCTTCTTCAACATTTCGGGAAAGAAGATATGCGTGAGTTCGACCAGCGCGCGGACGTTGAGATCGACCATCCCCAACTGATTTTCGGCGCTGAGTTCGTCGAACGCGCCGGACAAGCCGTAGCCCGCATTGTTCACCAGCACATCGACCTTATGCCCGCGCGAAGCGATTTCGGCTGCGAGCTTCGCACCGCCGCCCGGCTGACCGATATCGGCGGGAACGGCCACCGCCTGTACATTGTGCTCGCGCGCAAGCCTGCCCGCCAACGCGTTCAGCGGCCCCTCGGATCGCGCGGTGACGATCACGTCGTAGCCGTCTTTCGCAAAGCATTCGGCGAGTTCGGCGCCGATGCCGGCCGATGCGCCGGTAATGAGCGCGGTTTGCCCTTCCCCCTTACGCGCCATGTTATGCGGCCCTCAACACGAAGCTTGCGAGATTGAGCACGGCGCTGCGCGGCAGAAACGGCACCAATCCCGCCAGAAAGCGGTTGTCGAAACCGGTCACGAAAACGCGCTTGTTGCGTTGAAACGCGCGATAGCCCTGTTCGGCCACTTTTTCGGGCGTCATCGAGGACCCGAATGTGTGCAGCCGAAGATCGCCGGTGCCCGCGCGGTCATGGAATTTGCTGGAGGTCAGGCCCGGACAGAGGCATGTCACCGATACACCCTTGCCGCGCCCCTCGACCCAAAGCGATTCCGAGAACGACATGACAAATGCCTTCGTCGCGCAATAAATCGCCATGTAGGGGCCCGGCTGAAAGGCCGCTGTCGACGCGACGTTGAGCACGCCACCGCGCTTGTTTTGGAGCATTCCCGGCCAGAAGCGATGCGTGAGTTCGACCAGCGCGCGATTGTTCAGATCGATCATTCCGATCTGACTCTCTTCGTCTTTCGCATCGAATGCGCCGGCAATGCCGAATCCCGCATTGTTCACCAGCACATCCACGTTCAGCCCACGCGCCTTGATGTCGGCAGCGAGCTTGTCGCCGCCGCCCGGCACGCCGAGATCGATGGCGATGGGTGTCGCCTGGATGTTGTTCTCGCGCGACAGCCTGCCCGCGATCTCCTTCAGCGCGCCTTCGGACCGCGCGGCGAGGATCACGTTGTAACCGTCCTTAGCGAAGCATTCGGCGAGTGCGAGCCCGATGCCCGTCGATGCGCCGGTGACGAGCGCGGTCTGGCCGTCACCTCTTCTGCTGTTTGTCATCTGTCCCTCCGTCGTCGCTGGCGATGGCCCGCCACAGCATCTCTTCCATTTCGCGTGCCGCGCGCTCATCGAATTTGAGCACGCCTTCATGTGCGAATTTCACGAGCCCCGCCGACGCGCCCCACATCAACGCGACGACCAGAGCCGGATTCATCGTACGGATGGCGCCCGCCTGACGCGCCGCCAAAACGAAATGCGCCGCCGCATCGCGATAGGCGTTGTGCGCGCGGCAGCTTTCGGCATCGAGATAAGCCGCGTGATGGTGCAGATCGAGAAATCGCACCGCGCGCGGATGCGCACGCGCGAAATCCGCCATGCGCCGCCAATAGGTGCCGAACATCTCGCGCGGGCTGAGTTCGCCTTCGAGCGGCGCCAACACCGCTGCGTTATAGGCTTCCTTCCAGCGCCGGTAGAGCGCATTGACGAGCGCTTCCTTGGTCTCGAAATAACGATAGATCGTGCCGGTCGCGACATTGGCCATCTGCGCAATCTCAGGCACTGCCACACCATCGAAGCCGCGCAATTCGAACAGCTCCAGCGCCGCGTCGAGCAGGCGCTCGCGTTTGTCATCGGATTCGACAGTTTTTCGGGCAGCAGCGATCATCGGTTTATAATGAATGAACGTTCATTCATATCCTAAGATCGGTCGCCGCACAAGCCATGGGTGGCGAAAGGATGAGTTCTCGTCCATCTTCCGCGCGGGATGGGATCGGACCGGGAATTTCAATGATTGCAGCCCTTTGCGCGGCGCTGAGCGGGCTCGCCTACTTCGCCTCGACCGGCTTGGGCGTGATCTGGCCACTCGCCTGGCTGGCGCCTGCCCCGGTTCTTTGGCTGGCCTTCGGCGACACCAGAGCGCGCACGGTCGCAATAGCAGCCTCTGCCGCGTTCGCGATCGGCAGCACCAATCTTCTTCCCGCCTATTACGACGCGCTGCCGATGGTGCCGCTCGTCATCGGGATCGTCATTGCCGCTCTCGCCTTCACCGGCTGCGTGTTCGCCGCGCGTTTCGTGCAGCGCCGCGTCTCCGGCATCGCCGCGATGATAGCATTCGCCGCCCTTTGGACAGGCTTCGAATACATCAGCGCCTTCGGCCCCAACGGGTCGGTTGCGTCCATCGCATATGCGCTGGTCGGCGTGCCGATGATGGCGCAGACGGCCTCGCTGTTCGGCATCTGGAGCATGACCTTCATCTTGTGTTTCGTGCCGGCGGGCCTGGCGCTTGCCAATCGCACGCGTACCGCAACGCCTTTGCTGCTCGCCCTCATCGTCTTCGCGGGCAACGCGTATTACGGCCACCGCCACATCCACGACAGCGCGAAGACCATGCGGGTGGCGCTGATCGTCTCCGAAGAAATGAGCGATGCGGCCTTCGCAGACAATCAGAAAGACGCCATCGAGGCGGTCGATGCCTATGGTTCGCTGATCGGCGCGGTGGCCGAACGCAAGCCCGAACTGGTGGTGCTGCCGGAACGCCTGACCGTTTTGAAACCGGAATGGCGCGCGCTTGCGCTCAAGAAAATGTCGGACGCGGCAAAGGTGGTGGGCGCACCCGTCGTCGCCGGATTTGCCGACATCACGACCACCGGCAAACGCAACGTGGCGCTGGTATTCCGTCCCGATGGCAGTCCGCCCGAAACTTATGCGAAGCGCAAACTGGTGCCGGGTCTCGAAACAGGGTTCACACCCGGAACGAAACCACTCGTCCTCAAGGACGGTATCGGCATCGAAATCTGCAAAGACATGGATTTCGAGAAAATGCTGCGCGCCGATTCGAGCCTTCATCCGCGCGTGCTCGCGGTTCCCGCCTGGGACTTCGAGGAAGACGCCTATGGCCATGCCCGCGTTGCTATCATGCGCGGCATCGAAAACGGTGTTGCCGTCGCCCGCTCCGCCCGCCGCGGACTCCTGACCCTCACCGACCCCTACGGCCGCCTCATCAACCGCCGCGCCAGCATGGGCGACGCCACGATGACACTCGTCGGCGATCTACCGGTCGGCGATGGCGCAGGCCGCACGCTTTACGATCGCATTGGCGACGTGTTCGCGTGGATGTCGCTTGCGGTGGGTGGTGTGTTGCTGGCCTTTGCGACGCCCAAACGAAAAAGGGCGCCCTAGCAGGCGCCCTTTCCGCAACTTCTGAAGCTGGCGACTTATTCGGCTGCCAGCGTGGTCGGCATGATCATTTTGCCGCCGTTGAGCTGGATCAGATATTTGATGCCCTGTTCGGCGATTTCGTCGCCGATCATCTTGTCGCCCTCATTGTGCAACTCGGCCATGTCGATATAGGCCGCATAGTTGTTGCGCGTACGGTCGGTAATGATGCCGGCCTTGAGCAGCGTCTTGATGAGCACGCGGAAGATGTTGGAGGTTTGCTTCATCTCCTCGCGGATATTGGCATCGGTCATCGCTTCCATAAATGCGCCCTGGCACCATTCCGGGTCCAGGCCCACTTCGCGATAGATCCATTCCTTCTGGTTCGGCGAACCGAGATTGAACAGAAGGACCATGAACACTTCCCAGGCCCAATCCTCAATCATCTCGTGTTCGGCCTTGGAGAGGTTGGGAATCGTGCGATCGGCCCAGATCTTTCCGAATTTGTGGTGGAAGGCTTCGTCCGTCATCACGAGCTGGCAGAGCTTGACCATGAGTGGGTCCTTGCCGAATTCGTAGAAGGTCGCGAACGCACCCATCGCAAGACCTTCGATAAGCATTTGCATGCCGACGAGCTTCTTCCAGACGAGCTTGGAGGAAACGAGCTCGTTGAGGATGTTGCCGAGCGCGGGGCCGACCTGAACCGGCTTGCCCCAGCGGGCCTGAATGAATTTCGAAAAGCCGGTGACGTGACGGGCTTCTTCGCGCGTCTGGTTGGCGGCGTATTCCTGCGCACCCGGATCGCGGAGGATGTGGCAAAGCGAGGCCGAGAGCGAGAGCGCGCCCTGTTCGCCGTGCAGGATGGAAGAGAAGCTCCACAGCGTGTCGAGATTGACGAGCTTGATCTTCTGCTTCTCGTCGAGCTTTTCGCCGATCGCCGTGCGCAGGTCCGCGTTCAACTCCGGATCGACCATATACTGGTTTTCCATGTCGAACTTCTCGGAGAAGTCGATGTATTTCTTGTCCAGCGGATCCCAGAAGTGGTCGTGGGTCGCGGAGATGATCTTGTCGAAGGCGGTGGAGCGCTGACCGTAGCGGTCCACTTCCAGCATCGCGGGGAAATCGTCGGGATCGACGGCGTTATAAGCGGGATCCTTGGTGATGTTTTCCATTGTGCGCGCCTCCATGACTTATCGTCAGATGGGAATTATGCGCCTCGTTCCGAGACCCGGCAAGGAAAATGACGTTGCCGTCAAGAAAGCGTCATTTGGCATATAAAATGTAATGTTATAACATTTTTCTGAAATCGGATTCGCACCGAAATGCTACCGAAAATCATTCTGCCGGCGGGACACGATCACGACGCCTGCGCGGCAAAGGCGCTATCTCAGGCGTCGAATGCTGCAACTGCGAACGGCGTCCGCCTGACGCCGCTGCGCCATTATGTCCTCGAAATGCTGCTCGCGAGCCACAGGCCGCTTGGTGCTTACGACGTTCTGGCTGCGCTCGCCCGTGAAGACTCTCCGGCTCGCCCCTCGCCGCCCACCGTCTATCGCGCGCTCGATTTCCTGCTGGAGCAGGGCTTCATCCATCGCGTGGCCTCGCGCAACGCTTTCGTCGCCTGCTTTTCACCGGGCAAGCGCCACCGCGCGCATCTTCTGATCTGCCGCGCCTGCGGACAGGTGGGCGAAATGGCCGACCGCAATCTGGAAGATGCGCTCGACGACGCGGCGGGCCGTTTCCGCATCGAGCAGGAACACGTCGAACTGCACGGCCTCTGCGAGGAATGTGCGGACCTCGCGTGATAGAGTTGCGAATCGTTCGGGGTCTCGCGTGACGGATCTGGCTCTCTACGTCCTGATTGCGATTGCGGCTGGCACAGCGGTGGCGCTTGCCGTCTATATCCGGCGCAGCGGACGGCTCTCCCGCCTCTTCCTCGCGCTACCCAAGCAAACCCGCCGCACGCTCATCGCAAAACCGTCGCTCATCCGGCTCGCCGGCGAAACGCGCACCATCACCTATCTCTCCTGCCGCATCGCCAATGCATCCGAGATCGAGCAGGCATTTCGCGATCGTCCCGCCGACCTCATCCGCCTGTTCGAAAAGCGGCTGGGTGCGCTTTACGATGCGGTGCTCGCGCATGGCGGCACGGTGGAGCATTTCGGCTCGGCTGGGTTCGCCGCGTTCTGGAACGCGCCGCTTGCCGAACCCAAACATGCCGAATGCGCAGCCGCCGCCGCCACGCAGATGATGCGCACCCTGCGCGAACAAAACACGGCGCTGTTGCGTCGACAGGCGATGGCGGCGCCACCGTTGAAACTCGCCATCGGCATTGCCACCGGTCCCGCCGCTGCCGGATTGTTCGGAGGCGCCTATTCGGTGGCCGGCGCCTGCGTGCCGCGTGCCGAAGAATTGCGGACGGCCTCAGCCGAATATGGTTTTGCAACGCTCGCCGATGCCGAAACAGCCGAAGCCGCACAGACTTTCGCACTACTGAAAATCGACCGGCCCGCGCGCGGCACCGACGAAACGCATGCGATCTATGCGCTGTTCGGCGATCAGGGCGTGCGTGCAAGCCCCACTTTCCGTGCGCTGTCGACTTATCACGACCGCATCTTTGCAGCACTCGACGCACAAAACCACGAAGAGGCGCGCGAGCTGATCGCGCAGGCAAGCGCGCTCTCGGGCGCCAGCAAAAAACTCTACGATCTTTACACGCTGCGTGACCTGCGCGCGCCACTCAAACAGGCGAGCTGAGCCCGTAAATCGCGGCCTCGTATCCGCCAAGCTTCGCCCAAAGCTGATCGCCGTAAGAGAAGTGCCACCATTCCTCGGGATGACCGATAAAGCCTTCCTCGCGCATCACCCAGTGCAACAGGCGGCGATTGGCGCGTGCCTCTTCATCCGAAAAGCACATCACGAGGTCGCGTTCGAAATAGTCGCGATGGGCGATCTTCGTCACATCGTCGAACAGTGAGCCCATCCACAATTGTTCGCCGTGGATCCAGCGGATCGTCAGATCGGTTGCGGCACCGGTTGCATGCGGGGCAGGGAAGGCTTCGTTCGCAGTGGGCGCGGCCCAATAGTTCTCCACTTCTCGGATCAACGCTTCGCCGGTTAGTTCGGGCCTGCGCGCCTTCAATTCCGCCGGCATCCAGACATCATGGAAATAGGCCTGCACCGCTTTTGGCCGCCACGCGTCGAACAGGAAAAGTTCAAGCCCCGCCGCTGCAAGACGCCCATTCACCCGCTTCAACCTTTCGATCACGCCATGGCGCAGGAAAAGCTCCGGAATCGAACCGTCGATCCGCCGCCAATAGGGCGGGTTGCGTTCGCTATGGTAAAAATTTTCTCCTGCTATTCCATGCAGACGCGCATCGGCCAACGGCTCGTCAAAAAACTCCGCTGTACGGTCAATGGGATGAGCGCGGAACCCGGTCTTGGTTATCCGCATCCCTCCCTGATCGGAGATGGGGCGTTGACGCAATTCGTGAAGCGATCCGAAGGGGTGCATGTCTCGCCGATCTCAGATGGATTGGAGTATAAGACGGACGCAGCGAAATGAAGACGTGTCCATGAGCATCGCGAGTTATTTTCCGGCCAATTACCGCGAGGGCAGGGCGGCCTTCATCAAGGCCGCCGACAAGCTGGGCATGGACATCACCACCCGCGTCCATCCCGCGGCCAAAGGCCCGCGCGGCCGCCCGCTGTTCATGGATGTGGCCTGCGCCGGGGACCGCGCCGCCAAACGCGCATTGATGCTGATCTCGGGCACCCACGGCGTCGAAGGCTATTTCGGCTCCGGCGTGCAAACCGGTTTGCTGAAGGAAGGCCTGACCAAGCGCATCCCCAAGGGCGTGAAGCTGGTCGTACTGCACGCCCTCAATCCCTTCGGCTTTGCATGGGACCGCCGGGTCAACGAAGACAATGCGGACATCAACCGCAACTTCGTCGACCACAAGAAGCCACCCGCCAATCCGGCCTATGACGAGCTTGCCCCCTGGATCGCGCCCAAGGAGATTTCCGAAGAAGCGATGAAGGAGGCCAACCGCAGGCTCGGCGAATATGCCGGTGCCCATGGCCCGTTCGCGTTGCAGACCGCGATCAGTGCGGGTCAGTACACTCATCAGGATGGCGTCTATTTCGGAGGTTCGCGCGAAAGCTGGTCGTCCGCGATGCTGAAGGACGTGATCGTCGAACATTTGCGCGGCATCACAAAGCTCGTGGTGATCGACTATCACACCGGCCTCGGCGATTGCGGCGCGGCCGAGATGATCACCGAAGACCTCCCCGGCTCCTCCGCCTACACACGCCAGAAGACGATCTGGGGCGACCGCATCAAGTCGAGCGAGGCCGGCGAATCCGTGTCCGCACCGCTCACCGGCACCATCGACAAGGCGATGGCCAAATTCATGGGCAAGGCCGAACTCACCTTCGCCGCCCTCGAAGTCGGCACCGCGCCGATGCGCGACGTCTTCAATGCGCTGCGCAAGGACAATTGGCTGCATCTGCAGAAGAAGCCCGACCGCTCGCGCTGGGAAACCATCAAGGGCGAGATCCGGGCTGCCTTCTATCCGGATACCGAGAAGTGGAAAGACGATGTGTGGCAACACGCCACCGAAACGGTCGACCCCGCGCTTGGCTCGCTCGCCTGAACGGTTTGCGGCCCCGCGCCGATCCGGGCTATAGCAGGCCCATCCGCACCCGTAGCTCAGCTGGATAGAGTGCCGCCCTCCGAAGGCGGAGGTCACAGGTTCGAATCCTGTCGGGTGCGCCAGCAAATCACCAAAAACAAACACGGCGCCCGAAGGCGCCGTGCTCGAAGCAAGAAAGACGTTCGGCCTTAAGCTTTGGCCTTGCGGCGGCGCGCCATTGCGGCCCCGACCAAACCGGCACCGAAGAGCGAAAGCGTCATCGGCTCGGGCACGTCGCCGACCGGTGTGCCGCCGCCCTGATCGGACGCGAGCACATAAACGCGGTCGACGACCACGTCGGAGGCAGGATTGCCTTCGGGCGAAAAGTCGAAATTGACGATGTAGTCGCCATCGGCAAGTACATTGGCAAGGCCGGAATAGTGCAGCCAAACCGTCGGCTGGTTCTGATCGTGCACGGAGTAATTCGCAAGCTGAATACCGGCGATGGTCGCTTCGAATTGCGCGTCGTTGGTGTTGTTGAAACCGTTCTGAGGGGCGTAGGCGTCGAAACCGATTTCGTAGGTGCCAGCCGTCAGATGGATCGTCTGCGACAAGGTCTGGTGGGCGATATCGTCCACGAAATAGACGCCGTAATTGCCACCTGCATCGTCGCTTCCCAGGACGATGGGATCGGAAGGGACCGCCTCGCCAAACGCCGAACCCGTCGAGCCATCCGTGACGATTACGGCGACCGGATAAGTGCCGCCGCCCGTGGTAGTCCAACCCGTAAGGTCTCCGGTCTCAAAGCTGCCATTGGTGACGAGGTTGGCGTGGGCAGCCGCAGTGCTCATGAGAAGTGCGGCGGCTCCGGCGAGAAATTTCTGTCGCATATCAAACCCTCAAAACTCTTAACACTCGCGCTTGAAGCGCTCCTGACGACAAATATGCAATTTCCAAGCCAAAAATCTAGCGACTTCAAATAGCTGGGCTTTCAAAAAGCCCGCGCTACGATCTGTTAGCGGGCTTTACAACATCGCTGCGTGTCATGGTTAACGACGATCCGGGCGAAGGCCCCAAGGCTTCCGCCCGGATCGAAGGGTTTAAAACGTTACCCACACGCCGCTGCGCCAATAGCCGCGGCCATGATGTTCGCGCCAGCGATAGCGATCCGCATGGTGCCAGCGCCAATTGTCGTCATGCACCACCAGCCCGAATTCCGGGCGGTATTCATAGTGGTCGCGGACATGCCAGCAATCGCCGTCGCGGTTGCAGACGATATAGGCCGAAGCGCTTGACGCGCTGGCGGCAAGAATGCCCGCGCCCAAGGCGGTCGCGGCTGCAAGTTTCAGAACCGTTTTCATGCTGTTTCTCCCGTATGGCCCCACAGGGGCTTTAAACGGGCCAGCGAAAAAGCGGTTCCTTGTGAAACCTAACTTGCCTTGCCCCGATTGACGACTGCGCCTGACGAAGACGAGGCGACCACTATGGGAACCTCATGTTCCGCAAGCGCAGGGCGCAACTTCTTTCGTTTCAACGCCGCCTCAACATGAGGCGCAAGTTCCGCTGCCTTTTTCGCTTCGCGTGCGAACACTTTGGATTTGAATTCCGGCAGCACACGCGCCGCGAACAGTTCCAACGCCTCGCAGATCATCTCATGCCGGTTCTTTCCCGCCTGCTGCAGGAAGATGATCTGGTCTACGCCCACAGATTCGAACTCGCGGATGTGCCGCGCTAAATCTTCCGGCGTGCCGATGCCCGGCGCGCGGTCATCGCCCACAGCGCCCGGCCGTTTCGCCGCCTCGATCAGCGCCTGCTGCCGGTCGCCCTGCAGTGTTTTGAAATCGCGCCAGAGCTTCGGATACCCCGGCGTCGCATCGCGGGCGACCAGCGCGTTCACCGCGTAACCGAAGAACTCGAACCCTTCCTGCCCGCGGCGCACAGCTTCAGCAGCATCGTCGTGAATCGAAAAGGCCGACACCATCGCGATATTCGCATTCACGCTGTGGCCGAGCGGCACGCAGGCTTCGCTCTTGATTGTATCGTAATAGATTTTCGACCAGGTTGCCGCCTCCTGCGGATTGACGAAAGAAAAGGCAAGCGCGCCGAGACCGTTGGCCGCCGCAACCTTGATCGTGTCGCGATTGGTGCACGCCATCCACATCGGCGGATGCGGCTTTTGCACCGGCTTGGGGATGACATTGCGCGCCGGCATCGAAAACGATGCGCCTTCGAAACCGGGATAGGGCGTCATCACCATCATGTCGGCAATGGCGCCGGCGGCTTCGAGCGACCAGGCACGTTTTTCTCTCGCCGGAATGTTGAACCCATGCAGTTCGAGACGCGTCGCACCTTCGCCAATCCCGAAATCGAGACGGCCGTCGGAAACAACATCCAGCGTCGACAGGCATTCCGCAGTGCGTGCGGGATGATTGTAACGTGCGATCACCTGACGGATGCCGTGGCCGACGCGGATGTTTTTGGTGCGCGCAGCAGCAGCGGCCAGAAAAACCTCCGGCGCGGAGCAATGCGAATATTCCTCCAGAAAATGATGTTCGACGGCCCACGCATGATCGATGCCCAGCCTGTCGGCGAGCGCCACCTGATCGAGCGCCTGATGAAACAGGTCGCGTTCCGAGGTCGGGCCCCAGGGTCCGGGCAATTGCAGTTCGTAGAAGACGCCGAAGCGCATGGCATTTCTCCGGTTCGAGTATGGCGGTCGCCTATGGTAGCGACCGTTTTGCGGAAAACGCCACTTGGAATTGACCAAAGAAAAACGGCCGCCTTGACTGAAGGCGGCCGTCTTCTCGAGACTTGCCGTGTAGTCTAGGACCGCTTTCTGCGGCGCAGTGCGCCGATACCGGCCAGCCCCGCACCCAAAATGGCAAGCGTGGCGGGCTCAGGTGCATCCACCGGATTGATTTCGAAACGAGGTTCGAAATCAATTCCAGATTGCACCGTGTGGCGATCGGCAAAGAAGATATCGATTGTATGATCGCCGGCAGTGAGCGATGCGGAGGTGAACGGCGCGGATGATAGCGCGTGCACGCCACCGGCATCGTCTGCCAGGATACCATCGATGAAGACCCACGCGTCGTCGTCGGCGCCCAAGCTCAGAGAAACCGTCCCGCCGCCAGCACCCAGGTCAAACGTTCCCGTCCAGTGAACGGCACGATAACCGTTAGCGCCGCCATTTCCACCTGCTCCGTCCGGATAAAAATTGGACGTGAAGAGGAGAGGAAGCGTATCAATTTGCGTTTTCTCATAGGTCACGATGCCGGCATGCGGCGTCCACCAGAGAATTTCATTGCTCCCGTTAATATCGGAAATCGGGCCCGAGCCGCCGCCATAACTGAGGGCGAGCGCTGACGCGACTGGCAGTCCGTCGGGGCCAAGCGAGCTCTCGACGAGGCCTGTTACGATACCGCCGTCGATACCGTTTTCCACATCGGGATTATTGGCAGAAAGAATATAATAATAGCCGGTCATGGCGTCCGCCATGGCTGGCGCGACGGAAGCGAGCGACATTGCAAGGGCTGCGGCGGCGATACCGAGCGAGCAAGAAACTTTCATAAGAACCCACCTTTCTTGAACCCTGGGTCTAATGAAGCAAGCGGTATGCCGAATCCCGAAACAGGCCGGAATCCATCCTTAAAGCCCCAGAAAATTCCGGCCCCTGTAATCGGCGCTTACGACACCGAAGAAATGATATTTCGCGATCGCAAAAGTCAAATTTCCGCGCGAGCGCAGCGCGCCGATTGATCCTGATCGTGCAGCGGCGTCCGGCGCGAGGGACTGAAATCGGCGCGCACATGTGCCCACCAGAAACCGACATAGGATTTCTCGGTGCCCGCCCCGAACACTTCCGGCGCCAGCTTCTTGAGCTTCGGCAGCCGCGTCCACGCGACGTTGGGAAAAGTGTGATGTTCGTTGTGATAGCCGGTGTTGAACAGGATGAGATTGAGAACGGAATAGGTGGAGCGCGTGGGTTGGGTCTCGTTATCGCCGGGATGTTCGGCCAGCGACTGGCCGAGATTGGTGATGCCGGCCTTGCCCAAAAACAGCGACAAACTCCAGACGTGATAAAGCCATCCCATCCATCCGAATGCCGCGAACAGGAAGATATTGGTGAGAGCCGATACGGCAATGAACAGCCGCATTTCGTTCTTGGGGGGCTTGGTGGCGCCGATATTGCGCTCACGATCCTTCGTCGCACGGCCTGCTTGCTTGCGATAGAACGGAACGAAGATGCGGTTCGCGATCATATAGCCAAGCGGCAGCGCCTGGATCACCAGTTCCGCTGCCGTCAGCCAGGGCTGCAATTTCGGATGTTTGGCGCGATAGGACCGCCGCGCAAGAAACCGACATAGATCTTCATGTTCGTAGTCGCGCTCGTAATTGCCCAGATGCGGGTGATGGCTCGAAACATGTTCGTGCTGATAGGTGAGCTGCCCGCCGAACGACGTCATGATGACTTCGAGCAACAGATCGAAGCCGAGCTTTGCGCGCCGCTCGCGAAAGACGAGCCGATGCGCGGTTTCGTGCAGCAGCGCAGCCGCCGAATGCAGCATGAGCTGGCCGAAAAAAAACGCTGCGAAAAACACCACGAAAATGTTGGTGCGCCCGACGAGCCACGCGCTCGTCCAGTAAACCGCGAGAATAACAAGCGCGCCGATCAATCCGCGCCACTCAGGTCCTGCAAGGCTGGCCGCTTCGGGATGGGCCTTCATCACCGCCACGCGCATTTCGATGTGGCGGCGCGACTGCGGCGACAGCAGGTTTTCCTGCAGCACCGGTCCGTCTCCGGCGCGCGCAACGGCAATGGGTGAGGCGTTGTTCATTCTCGGGCAGCCAGGATCATCGCCACGCTAACCCTTCAGGGCAGCAAAGCAATCAGCCCCGGCTTTTCATGATGTCGCGGATTTCGCGCAGCAGCACCACGTCTTCGGCCGGGGGAGGGGGCGCCGCCGCCGGTTCCGCCTTCGGTGCGGTGAGCCGGTTGATCTGGCGGATCAGAAGGAACAGCACGATCGCCACGATGATGAAATTGATCATCGCGTTGATGAAGTTGCCGTAGTTGAGCGTCACCGCGCCGGCCTTGGCGGCCTCGGCCAGCGTATCGGTGTGCGGGCCTTTGATCGTGACGAAGAAGTTCGAGAAATCGAGCCCGCCCAGAAGAATGCCGAGCGGCGGATTGATGATGTCCTTGACCAGGGAATTGACGATGCCGGTAAACGACGCGCCGATGATCACGCCGACCGCGAGGTCGATGACGTTGCCGCGCATCGCGAATTTTTTGAATTCCTCGAACATGCCCGCACCCGCCTGGAAACTCGGCGAGAAAGCTAGTCCGCCGCGGGCGCTTCAACAACCCGGGCGCGCAGGAACGCGCAGAAGGCCCAGCCCGCCGCACCGCCCGCGACCACGCCCAGCGTGTTGGCGATTTCATCGTTCAGGCTCATGTCGCGCCCGACAAAGCCCTGAAGGACTTCGAGCCCCGCCCCATAGGCCACCAGCACCACAAGCGACCAGGGCCACCACCACCGGCGGGCTTCCAGCGACACTGTCATGAGCCCGGCCAAAAGGGCATAGGCGCCGAAATGCTGCAGCTTGTCCCAGACATTTAAGCCGATACCGCCCGGCCCCAGCTCGCCCCACGCCACAACGGCCAAAAGGACCCAGAACAGCGCCATGGCCAGCCGGGTCAGGTTTTTCTCGGTTTTCAAGGTCACAAGGTTCTCTTGGATACGCCGAACATGCGTGGCGACCGCTTGAAAAGGGCTTAAGCCCCGTATATGACGCCGCCTCTTTGGGGCCGCCCGGCTGGGCATGCCGTGGCGACCCGTTAATGCGAACAGGCACCCAAAAGCCTCACTGGCAACCGTGGCGCCAATAAGGAGACCGCAAAATGCCCAAGATGAAGACCAAGTCGAGCGCCAAAAAGCGCTTCAAATTCACGGCCAACGGCAAGATCAAGCACGGTCAGGCGGGCAAGCGCCACGGCATGATCAAGCGTTCCAACGAGCAGATCCGGGAACTCCGGGGAACCTCGACCATGAGCGCATCCGAAACCCAGCGCGTGAAGCGCTGGATGCCCTACGGTTGAGGGAGAGGTAGATGTCCAGAGCACCCCGCGCCGTACCGTCCCACGCCCGCCGCAAGAAAGTTTTCAAGCAGGCCAAAGGCTTTTATGGCCGCCGCAAGAACAACATCACCTCGGCCAATGCCGCGGTCGATCGTTCGCTGCAGCACAACTATATCGGCCGCAAGCTGAAGAAGCGGAATTTCCGCGCCCTTTGGATCCAGCGGATCAACGCTGCCTGCCGCGAACATGGCGTCACCTATAGCCGATTTATCAGCGGGCTCGCGAAGGCCGGTATCGACATCGACCGCAAGGTTCTGTCGGACCTCGCCATCCATGAGCCCGCCGCCTTCAAGGCTCTGGTGGATCAGGCTTCCGCCTAACGGTACATCCTCTCCATCGGAGCAGCAGGCCTTGGCAAATCTGCCGGGGCCTATATCACGCCGTTCCGACTGGGGATTCAGATGACCGACATTTCAGGCCTTGAGCGCGAGATCGCGACTGCCATCGAAGCCGCGCGCGATGAAGCTGCGCTCGAACAGGTGCGCGTGTCCGCACTCGGCAAGAAGGGCAGCGTCAGCGACCTTCTGAAGACGTTGGGCGGCCTCTCGCCCAACGAGCGCAAAGTTCAGGGCCCGCTGATCAACGGTTTGCGCGATCGGGTGAGCGAAGCGCTTACCGCGCGCAAATCCGCACTCGCCGACGAGGCATTGAACACACGCCTCGCCGCCGAACGCATCGACATCACCTTGCCTGCCCGCCCCGAACCGCGCGGCAGCATCCACCCCGTGAGCCAGGTGCTCGATGAAGTGACGGCGATCTTCGCCGATCTCGGTTTCGCCATCGCCGAAGGCCCGGATGTCGAATCCGACGATTACAATTTCACCAAGCTCAACATGCCCCCCGGCCATCCCGCGCGCGAAATGCACGACACCTTCTATGTCGCGCCGCAAGCCGACGGTTCGGCCTCAAGCAGCGAAGCGGTAGGCCATGAAAAGATGCGCAATGTCCTGCGCACCCACACCTCGCCGGTGCAAGTGCGCACCATGCTCAAGCAGAAGCCGCCGATCCGCATCATCGCGCCAGGCAGAACCTATCGCGTGGACTCGGACGCCACGCACACACCAATGTTCCACCAATTCGAAGGACTGGTGATCGACCGTGAAACCCATCTCGGCCATCTGAAATGGGTGATGGAAGAATTCGCCAAGGCGTTCTTCGAGATCGACAACGTCGAAATGCGCGCGCGGCCGAGCTTCTTTCCCTTCACCGAACCGAGCGTGGAATGGGATATCCGCTGCGACCGTTCCGGCGGCCAGATCAAATTCGGCACCGGCAACGACTGGCTGGAATTCGCAGGCTCCGGCATGGTGCATCCGCGCGTGCTCGAAATGTGCGGCCTCGATCCCAACATCTATCAGGGCTATGCGTTCGGCGGCGGCCTCGACCGGCTGGCGATGCTGAAATACGGCATCCCCGATCTTCGCGCGATGTTCGAATCCGATCTGCGCTGGTTGCGCCACTATGGCTTCGCCGCCCTCGACATCCCCACCCTCGACGGGGGGCTGTCGCGATGAAATTCACGCTGTCCTGGATCAAGGACCATCTCGATACCGATGCTGATGCGGCAACGGTGGCCGACAAGCTCACCTCCATCGGCCTCGAAGTGGAATCGGTGGAAGATGCGGGCGCACGGCTGAAGGATTTCATCGTCGGCTACGTCGTCTCCGCCGAGAAACATCCCAATGCCGACAAGCTGAAGCTCTGCATGGTCGATGTGGGCGAAGGCGCGGCCATTCAGGTCGTCTGCGGCGCACCCAACGCGCACACCGGCATGAAAGGCGTGTTCGCCCGCCCCGGCACGGTGATCCCCGCGAGCAACGAAGTGCTAAAGGTCGGCACCGTTCGCGGCGTGGAATCGCGCGGCATGCTTTGTTCGGAACGCGAGCTTCTTCTTTCCGACGAACACAACGGCATCATCGAACTTCCCGAGACCGCGAAAGTGGGTAGTCCTGCCGCCGAAGCCCTCGGTCTCACCGACCCGGTGATCGATATTGCCATCACGCCCAATCGCGGCGATGCGGCAAGTGCCTTCGGCACCGCGCGCGATCTGGCAGCTTCTGGTCTTGGCACGTTGAAAGATGGCCGTGTCGAGATCGTCGAGGGCAAATTCAAAAGCCCCAAATCCATCGCGCTCAATTTCCCGGACGATGCGAAAGATGCCTGCCCTGTTTTCGCTGGCCGCTACATCCGCAATGTGAAGAACGGTCCCTCGCCCAAATGGGTGCAGGACAAGCTGAAATCCGTGGGCCTGCGTCCAATCTCGGCGTTGGTCGATGTGACCAATCTGATCGCGCATGACCGCGGCCGTCCGCTGCACGTCTTCGATGCGGACAAGCTGCAAGGCAATCTGCAGGCGCGTCTCGCCAAAGACGGCGAACAGCTTCTGGCGCTTGACGGCAAAACCTACGCCCTCGATTCTACCATGACGGTTATTGCCGACGATCACGTCGCCCGCGGCATCGCAGGCGTGATGGGCGGCGAAGACACAGGCTGCACCGAAACCACCACCAATGTCTTCGTGGAATCGGCATGGTTCGATCCCGCCCGCACCGCCGCCACTGGCCGCAAGCTCGGCATCGTGTCGGATGCGCGTTATCGCTTCGAGCGCGGCGTCGATCCCGATTTCGTTCTGCCTGGCCTCGAACTCGCTACCAAGCTCATTCTGGAATGGTGCGGCGGCGAGCCTTCGGACATCGTCGTGGCAGGCACGCCGCCCGATCTGCGTAAAGTCATCGACTTCGATCCCGCGACCGTGAAACGCCTCGGTGGCCTCGATGTGCCCGCGAACGAAATTGCCGACATCCTTTCCAATCTCGGCTTCGATATCGAAGAGGGCGAAACGCTGAAGGTCACTACGCCGTCCTGGCGCAGCGACGTGTCCGGCCCCGCCGATCTGGTGGAAGAAGTGGTGCGCATCTACGGCCTCAACAAAGTGCCGTCGGCACCGATGTCGCGTCCTTCTGCCGTCGCCCATCCCACGCTCACCACGGCGCAGCGCCGTGTGCGCACGGTGCGCCGCGCGCTCGCCGCGCGCGGCTTTAACGAAACGATCTCCTACTCCTTCATTCCGCGTGCCCACGCCAAATTGTTCGGCGGCGGCGACAACGGACGCCAGATCGAAAACCCGATCGCGTCCGACATGGATGCGCTGCGCCCCAGCATCCTTCCCTCTTTGCTGGCCGCGGCTGCCCGCAATCAGGCACGCGGTTTCTCCGATCAGATGCTGTTCGAAATCGGTGCCCAGTTCGAAAGTGGAGCCGCCGGCGCACAGACAACCATTGCCGCCGGCGTTCGCACGGGTGCCGGTGCGCGCGACTGGATGAAATCGACCCACAGCGCCGACGTCTTCGATACCAAGTCCGACATGCTGCACATTCTCGAATCCGCGATGGGTTCGGCGATGACGGCGCCCGTCAAACCCGGCGCGCCTGCCTGGTATCACCCCGGCCGTTCAGGAACGCTTGCACTTGGTCCCAAAGCACTGGCGACCTTCGGCGAGCTCCATCCGAAAATTCTTGCCGCCTTCGATCTCAAAGGCCCGGTCGTCGCGTTCGAGGTCAATCTCGATGCGATCCCCGAACCGAAATCCAAAGGCAAGGCGCGTTCGCAATTCACGCCGTCCCCATACCAACCGGTGGACCGCGATTTCGCATTCTTGGTGGATGCAAACGTCGCCGCGGAAGATCTGTTGAAAGCAGCCAAAGGCGTGGACCGCAACCTGATCGAATCCGCAAACGTCTTCGACGTCTACGAAGGCAAGGGCGTGCCCGAAGGCAAGAAATCGCTCGCCATCACATTGCGCTTGCAGCCCAAGGATAAGACGCTCACTGACGCCGAGATCGAAGCCATCGCGCAAAAGATCGTGGCGGCGGTGACCAAAGCAACAGGCGCAACCCTTCGCATGTGAGAGACGCGATGACCGCTCAGACATTCGACAGGAAGTCCGGTCTCGCCTTCGTCGTCGCTTTCGGCATCGTGAGTCTTTTTGCCGATGCTGCCTATGAAGGCATGCGCGGTATCTCCGGTCCGTTTCTGGCGACACTTGGCGCAAGCGGAGCGGCGGTCGGCATCATCGCGGGTTCGGGCGAACTCGCAGGTTATCTGCTGCGACTGTTCTCCGGCGCGCTCGCACAGAAGACACGCGCCTATTGGCCGATCACCTTGTTCGGCTACGTCATCCAAATGGCGGCCGTTCCGCTTCTTGCACTCGCCGGATCGTGGTGGATGGCCGCACTTCTGATCGTCATCGAACGCGCAGGCAAGGCGATGCGCAATCCGCCGCGCGACGTGATGCTGGCGCGCGCGGGCGACAAGATCGGCCATGGCTGGGCGTTCGGTTTGCACGAAGCACTCGATCAGACCGGCGCCATCGCGGGCCCGCTGATCGCCTCACTCATTCTCTGGCTGCATCACGACTATCGGGCCGCGTTTGCGTGGCTCGGCGTTCCCGCCGCGCTTACCTTGTTGAGTCTTTTCGTCGTGCGCGTCCGTTTCGGATTTGCAGGCCACATCGCCCCGGCGGGTAATGAAGCAACCAACGGCACGCTCTCCAGAGCCTTCTGGCTCTATGCGGCGGCCACCGCGCTTGTCGGCTTCGGCTTTGCCGATTTTCCGCTCATCGCTTTTCATTTCGAAAAAAGCCACATCGTCGGCCAAAGCTACGTGCCCTTGTTTTATGCCGCCGCAATGGGCGCAGCAGGGCTTGGATCGCTGTTGTTCGGGCGCTGGTTCGATGCGCGGGGGCTTTCCGTCCTGGTCCCCGGCATACTTCTGGGCATCTCTGTGGTGCCGTTCGGATTCCTCGGCGGGTTCTGGCTCGCATTGGCCGGTGCCCTGCTCTGGGGCCTGTCGCTGGGCGTACATGAAGCCGTCATGTCGGCTGCTGTGGCGAAGATGGTGTCGGAACGGGAACGTCCCCGCGCTTATGGCATCTTCACCGCCATCTTCGGCATCGCCTGGTTCGCGGGCAGCGCGGTGCAGGGCGCATTGTACGATTTGTCTATTCCAGCGCTGGTGACCGTTTCGGTTGTTGCGGAAATCGCGGCGTTTTTGCCGCTCTTTGGCGCATTGCGGCAGTTGCGTGGGTCGGCGGCTGGACGGGGCTAACCTCCGCAGCTATGAACCCGCCCCGGCCTCAAGCAGCGAAGCGGTAGGCCATCAAAGAATCGCATGACCGACCTGACCAAAATCCGCAATTTTTCCATCGTTGCCCATATCGACCATGGAAAATCGACGCTCGCCGACCGCCTGATCCAGGTGACGGGCGGGCTTTCGACGCGCGAGATGAAGGACCAGGTGCTCGACTCCATGGATATCGAGCGCGAACGCGGCATCACCATCAAGGCCCAGACCGTGCGCCTGGAATACAAGGCGCAGGATGGCGAGACCTACATCCTCAACCTGATGGACACTCCTGGCCATGTGGACTTCGCCTATGAAGTCTCCCGCTGTCTGGCCGCCTGCGAAGGCGCACTTCTGGTGGTGGATGCGAGTCAGGGCGTGGAAGCCCAGACGCTCGCCAATGTCTATCAGGCGATCGACGCCAATCTCGAAATCGTGCCGGTTCTCAACAAGGTCGATCTGCCCGCCGCCGAGCCCGAACGCGTGCGCCAGCAGATCGAGGACGTGATCGGCATCGACGCGTCGGAAGCCATTCCGATCTCCGCCAAGACCGGCCTCAACATCGAAGGCGTGCTCGAAGCCATCGTCAAGCGCCTGCCGGCGCCCAAGGGCAATGCCAACGCGCCGCTCAAGGCGCTGCTGGTCGACAGTTGGTACGACACGTATCTGGGCGTCGTCGTTCTGGTGCGCATCGTCGATGGCGAACTCAAGCGCGGCCAGAAGATCCGCATGATGGCGTCCAACGCCGTCTATCAGCTCGAACGCGTCGGTGTGTTCACGCCCAAACAGGTGATGGTCGAAAAGCTAGGCCCCGGCGAGGTTGGTTTCTTCACTGCCGCAATCAAGGAAGTCGCCGACACGCAAGTGGGCGACACCATCACCGACGAGCGCAAGGGCACCGAAACCCCGCTTGCCGGTTTCAAGCCAGCACAGCAGGTGGTGTTCTGCGGCCTCTTTCCGGTCGATGCCGCGCAATTCGAAGATTTGCGCGAAGCCCTGTCAAAACTGCATCTGAACGATGCGAGCTTCACCTACGAAACCGAATCCTCCGCCGCCTTGGGTTTCGGTTTCCGTTGTGGATTCCTCGGCCTTCTGCATCTCGAAATCATCCGCGAGCGCCTCGAACGCGAATTCAATCTCGATCTCATCACCACCGCCCCCAGCGTCATTTACCGTCTGCACATGAACGACGGCACGATGAAAGAGCTGCACAACCCCGCCGACATGCCCGATGTGACGCGGATCAAATTCATCGAAGAACCTTGGATCAAGGCCACCATCTTCGTGCCCGACGATTATCTGGGTTCGGTGCTCAAGCTTTGCGAGGACCGCCGGGGCAGCCAGGTCGAGCTCACCTATGCCGGCGCGCGCGCGATGCTGATCTACAAACTGCCGCTCAACGAAGTGGTGTTCGATTTCTACGACCGCCTGAAATCGGTCAGTCGCGGTTACGCCAGCTTCGACTATCACATCGAGGGTTACGAGGAGGGCGATCTCGTGAAAATGTCGATCCTCGTCAATGGCGATCCGGTGGACGCGCTGTCCATCATCGTCAACCGCTCCCGCGCCGAAAGCCGTGGCCGGGTGATGTGCGAGAAGCTCAAAGAACTGATCCCGCGCCACCTGTTCCAGATTCCCATCCAGGCGGCCATCGGCGGCAAGATCATCGCGCGCGAAACCATCAGCGCACTACGCAAGGACGTCACCGCCAAATGCTACGGCGGCGACATCTCCCGCAAACGCAAGCTCCTCGACAAACAAAAAGAGGGCAAGAAAAAGATGCGCCAGTTCGGCAAAGTAGAAATCCCCCAGGAAGCCTTCATCGCCGCCCTGAAGATGGACGAGAACTAAAGCCGGCTTTTGTCGGCTCATTCGAGGCTTGCCTTAACAACAGGTTTGATTTTACCTTACTCGGAATTCGGGTAGGGGGGATTTTATGCAACCCAAATTTGTTGCCATTTTTGCGGCGGGATTGCTCGCACTGGGCTTAAGCGCATGTGAAACCATGCAGCCAGCCACTTATTCGAATTACGGCGATAACACCTTTGAACTGCGCAAGATCGAAGGTGTAAAAGTCCGCATCGGATCGATCACCGACCAGAGTAAGTTCGATAGCAATTGCAGATTGGTTGGCCCAATAAAGACTTCAGGCAATCGACCGATCGCGGAATTCGTCAAGGATTCTTTCAACGACGAACTCAAGTTCGCTGGTCTTTATTCTGATGATCCCTCGACAGTAAATCTCGCGGCGACTTTGCAGTCCGCGAGCTTCTCATCGATGGAAGCGCTCACACAAGGGCATTGGGATTTTTCGCTACAATTGGCCAACCCCGCCAACGGAAAAACAATCGTCGCAAACTCAAGCTATAGTTTTGATAGCGGGTTCGTCGCAGACATTGCGTGCGCGAACGTCTCGAATGCATTGACCCCTGCCGTTCAGCGATTAATTCATACCGCGATCAGCAATACGGAATTTCGTGCCCTCATAGGAAAATAGCTCGATCCATCTATGCTGCAGTGCAGCATAGATGAGGACATCTGTTTCACGTGAAACATCAGCACCTTGCGAAGCCGCGGCTTCCCGCCTAAACGACCCCGCCATGAGCTACGACGTGATCGTCATTGGCGGCGGGCATGCGGGGTGCGAGGCAGCGGCGGCTTCGGCCCGCACCGGCGCGCGCACCCTTCTGCTCACGCACAAGCGCGATACCATCGGCGAAATGTCCTGCAATCCTGCCATCGGCGGGGTGGGCAAGGGCCATCTGGTCCGCGAAATCGACGCGCTCGATGGCTTGATGGGCCGCGTTGCTGACGCCGGCGGCATCCAGTTTCGCGTACTCAATCGGCGCAAGGGTCCGGCGGTGCGCGGTCCCCGCGCTCAGGCAGACCGTAAGCTCTACAAGCGCGCGATGCAGAAGGCCTTGGAAGAGGTCGAAAAGCTCGATACCCGCGCTTCCGCAGCCGAAGACCTGATCTTCAGGAACGGCAGGGTCGCAGGCGTCATCACGGCTGAAGGCGAGGAAATCACAGCGGGCACAGTGGTTCTGACCACCGGCACCTTCCTGCGCGGCCTCATCCATATCGGTGAAAAGAAAATCCCGGCGGGCCGTGCCTCAGCCAGAGGCGAATCGATTGCCGACGGCAATGTAGAAGCGCCATCTGTAGGCCTTTCAAAGACTCTGTATGGCTCCGGCCTTGCCATGGGCCGGTTGAAAACCGGCACACCACCGCGGCTGGACGGCAAGACCATCGACTGGGCCTCGCTCGACAGCCAAGCCGGCGACGATCCGCCAACCCCGTTCTCATTCCTGACCCCGCGCATCGAAACGCCCCAGATCGCCTGCCACATCACGCGCACAACCGAGGCCACCCACGCCATCATCCGGGCCAATCTGGACCGCGCGCCCATGTATTCCGGCCAGATCGAAAGCACCGGCCCGCGCTATTGCCCCTCCATCGAGGACAAGGTCGTACGCTTCGCCGCCCGCGACAGCCACCAGATCTTCCTGGAGCCGGAAGGGCTTGATGACGACACCGTCTATCCCAACGGCATCTCCACCTCGCTGCCGGAGGACGTACAGCACGCGCTTCTGGCCACCATTCCGGGATTGGAGAAGGTGCGCGTCCTGCGCCCCGGCTATGCCATCGAATACGACTATGTAGACCCGCGCGAGCTGAAGCCCTCGCTGGAGGTCAAGCGGGTGCCCGGTCTCTACCTTGCGGGCCAGATCAACGGCACCACCGGTTATGAAGAAGCCGCCGCCCAGGGCTTGATGGCCGGGCTGAATGCGGCCCGCGCCGCTGGCGGCAGCGAATCCATCATTCTGGATCGCGCGGCTGCTTATATCGGCGTGATGATCGACGACCTGGTGACCAAGGGCGTCAGCGAGCCCTATCGGATGTTCACTTCCCGGGCCGAATACCGCCTGAGCCTGCGAGCCGACAATGCCGATCAGCGTCTGACCGCACTAGGTGAGGCGGCCGGATGTGTGGGTACGGAGCGGAGCAGGGCATTCGCCCTGAAGTCTGAGGCTCTGGCGGATGCCAGAGTGAAGGTGCACGGGCTCACCATCACGCCGAACGAAGCCCAGAAATTTGGCCTTCACCTCCGCCTCGATGGCGTGCGCCGCTCGGCCCTCGATCTGATGAGCCTGCCGGGGATCGATTTCGCCCAAGTCACCCGCATTTGGCCGGAATTGGGCGGCATTTCTCCCGCCATCGTCGAACAGCTTGAGATCGACGCCCGTTACGCCGGTTATATGGACCGTCAGGAAGCCGACATCGTGGCCTTCCGCCGCGATGAGGCCCGCAATCTTCCGCTAGACCTCGATTACACGCAGGTGCACGGCCTTTCGACCGAGGCGGTCCAAAAGCTGAGCCGCATCCGCCCGACAACCTTGGGGCAGGCTGCCCGGATCGACGGCGTGACCCCGGCCGCTTTGACGCTTGTGCTGGCCCATGTCCGGGCGCGCGGCAAGGAGCGGGCTGTTGCCTGATCCCTTCGGGCCCGCCGAGTTCGCGGCCGCCGCCAATGTTTCACGTGAAACACTCCAGCGTCTGGAAGCCTATGTGGCCCTGCTTGTGGAGTGGAATGCCCGCCAGAACATGGTCTCCAAATCCTCGTTGGAAGACGTCTGGCGCCGCCATGTCTGGGATAGCGCCCAATTGGCGCCGCTACTGCCCAACTCCCTCAAAACATTGATTGATCTGGGAAGTGGGGCAGGGTTCCCGGCACTCGTTCTGGCTATCTTGCGGCCGGACGTAAAAGTCTCGCTCATCGAAGCCACGACCAAAAAATGCCGATTTCTGGCTGAAGCCGCCCGCGCATTGCAGGTAGAGGTGGATATTCGCAATACGCGGATTGAAGCCGGCCAAAGGGAAGGCTTTGATGCCGTCACGGCGAGGGCCTGTGCCCCGCTCGACCTCCTGCTGACTTATACCAGCCGCTTTCAGAAGCCAGATGCCGTGAATTTGTTCCTAAAAGGTCAAGATGTTGAGGCAGAATTGAAAGAAGCCACAAAATCTTGGAAGATGGAGGTTCTCAAGCATCCCTCCCAATCGGGCCCCGGCACGATTCTGGAGATTCGAAAGCTCGCCCATGTCCAATCTGGTCGCCCGCTTGGCACAGCCTAACGCCCGTCGCCCGCGCGTGATGGTGGTCGCCAACCAGAAGGGCGGCGTGGGCAAGACCACGACCGCGATCAATCTGGCGACCGCACTCGCCGCCATCGGCAAACCGACCTTGCTGATCGACATCGACCCGCAAGGCAACGCCTCCACCGGATTGGGCATCGACCGCGCCGACCGCAAGGTCACGATCTACGACGTGCTTCTGGGCGGTGCGCCGCTTGCCGATGCGGTGACGCCAACCAAAGTTCCGCGGCTTTCCATCGTGCCCGCGACCGTCGATCTCTCCGGCGCCGAACTCGAACTGATCGAGATGGAACGGCGCAATTACCGCCTGAAAGATGCGCTCGAACAATTCGCGCAAAGCAATGAACAGAACTTCTCCTATGTGCTGATCGATTGCCCGCCGTCGCTCACGCTGCTCACCGTCAATGCGATGGCGGCCGCCGATGCCGTGCTCGTGCCGCTGCAATGCGAATTCTTCGCGCTCGAAGGTCTCACGCAATTGCTCAAGACCATCGAACGCGTGCGCGCAGGGCTGAACCCGCAATTGGAAGTGCAGGGCATCGTGCTCACCATGTACGACAAGCGCAACAAATTGTCGGATATGGTGGCGGCCGATGTGCGCACGCATATGGGCGAAAAGGTCTATAAAACCGTCATTCCGCGCAATGTGCGCGTTTCCGAAGCGCCGAGCCATGGCTTGCCCGCGCTGATCTACGATCTCAAATGTCCCGGCAGCCAGGCCTACATCAAACTCGCCGGCGAACTCATCCAGCGCGAACAGGCACGAGAAGCAGCATGATGGCGGAGAAGCGGTCGGGATTGGGACGCGGGCTTTCCGCATTGATTGGCGACGATATCGCGCCTGCGCGCGCCGAACCCAATAGCGCGCGCACGCTTCCCATCGCGTTCCTCAAACCGAATCCGAACCAGCCGCGCAAGAATTTCGCAGAAACCGATCTCGAAGATCTCGCCAATTCGATCCGCGAAAAGGGCGTGCTGCAGCCAATCCTCGTGCGCCCGGTCAAAGGCGCAAGCGACAGTTTCGAGATCGTGGCCGGCGAACGTCGCTGGCGCGCCGCCCAGCGGGCCAAGCTGCACGATGTCCCCGTCGTGGTGCGCGAGCTCAGCGATGGCGAAGCGCTCGAACTCGCCATCGTCGAAAACGTCCAACGTGCAGACCTAAATGCGATTGAAGAAGCTGCCGCCTATCAGGAACTGATCGGCCGTTTCACCTACACCCAGGAACAGATCGCCAAGGAAGTCGGCAAAAGCCGCAGCCACGTGGCCAACACGCTTCGCCTCCTGAAACTGCCCGAGCCGGTGCAAGCCATGCTGCGCGACGGCAGGCTCACCGCCGGCCACGCCCGCACCCTTATCGGGGTGCCGGATGCAGAGGCCCGCGCCAAGGCTATAATCGAAGCCGAACTCAATGTTCGTCAGGCCGAACGGCGTTCGGACCAAGTCAAGAAAGCCATTGAAAAGAAGGGCTTCGAAAAAGATCCTGACACGCTGGCATTAGAGAAGCGCCTGTCGGATGTCCTCGGCCTGCAGGTCGAAATCCACGACCGCGGCAAGAAAGGCGGCGATCTGAAGGTCCGCTACAAGACCCTCGAACAACTGGACGAAGTCTGCCGGAGACTGAGCCGGAGCTGACTCCACTTACCTCCCCCAATGCGGGGAGGTCGACGCGCGACAGCGCGGCGGGTGGGGAATGGTGAAGCGAGCCTCGCTGGAGGCCCCACCCGGTCGCGTGCAGATGCACGCGCCCGACCTCCCCGTAAAGGGGAGGTAAGTGGGAATCACTTCGCCAGCTTCAACGCCGCGGCCACATCTATCCGCCCGTCGTAGAGCGCACGCCCGATCACCACACCCTGGATGTTCGGCGCTTTCGCGGACACCAACGCCTCGATGTCCGCGTTGCTCGCCACGCCGCCAGACGCGATCACCGGAATCCGCACCGCGCGCGAAAGCGCGGCCGTAGCCTCCACGTTCACGCCCTGCAACATGCCGTCGCGTGCGATGTCGGTGAAGATGATCGCGGCCACGCCTGCATCTTCAAACCGCCGCGCCAAATCGGCAGCGTCGAGCGTCGATGTCTCCGCCCAGCCTTCCACCGCAACTTTGCCGTCGCGCGCATCGATGCCGACAGCGATACGATTTGGATGCGCGCTCGCGGCTTCCTTCACCAGCGCCGGATTGCGCAACGCTGCCGTGCCAAGGATCACGCGCGTGATGCCGGCATCGAGCCAACTTTCGATTCCCGCCATGTCGCGCAACCCGCCACCCAACTGGATCGGCAGGCCGATCGCGCCGCGTATCGCGCGAATGGCATCCGCATTCACCGAACGCCCTTCGAACGCGCCGTTCAGATCGACGCAATGCAGCCATTCGAAACCGGCGTCCGCAAATGCGCGCGCTTGCGCTGCCGGGCTGTCGTTGAACACCGTCGCCTCATCCATCGCGCCGCGCTTCAGCCGCACGCACTGACCATCTTTCAGATCGATGGCAGGAAACAGGATCATGGCCGCCACTTCAAAAAATTGCCGAGCAACGCCAAACCAACCGCCTGGCTCTTTTCGGGATGGAATTGCGTCCCGACGATATTGTCCCGCCCCACAATCGCGGTGACAGGCCCGCCATAATCGGTGCGCGCGATAACGTGCTTGGGCGTGCGCATCTCGAAGGAATGCACGAAATAGGCATGCGCACCCGTCGCAATATTTTCCGTGATCGGATGCGGCTGCAAAATCTCCAGCGCATTCCATCCCATATGCGGAATCTTGAGCGAGGCATCCGAAGGCGTCAGCCGCACAACTTCGCCGTCGATCCAGCCAAGCCCCGGCGTATCGCCGAACTCGCGGCCCACGCGCGCCATCAACTGCATCCCCACACAGATGCCAAGGAACGGTCGCCCCCTGCCGATCACCGTGTCGTTCAGCGCCTCGATCATGCCGGGCAGCTTCGAAAGGCCGTTCATGCAATCGGCAAACGCGCCCACGCCCGGCAGCACGATGCGCTCGGCACCGGCCACCACATCCGGTTTGTCGGTGACGACGATCTCATGCCCGGTCGCGCTTTCGCGGGCGGCGCGCACAAGCGCCTTCTCCGCCGAGCGCAAATTGCCCGAGCCGTAATCGATCAGCGCAACAACACCGTTCGCCATGGAAACCTGCCGAATTCGCGCGCCTTCTTATAGGGGTGAAGCGGCGATGACCACCGGCTCATTTTCCGATGCAGAAATCGCGGAAGATCACGTCTAGCAGGTCTTCCACATCCACCTTGCCGGTGATCCGGCCGATGGCGCGCAAGGCGAGGCGGATGTCTTCGGCCATCAGTTCGGGTTCGCTCGCGGCTTCCGCGCGGGCGAGTGCAGCGACGGCTTCCTCGAGCGCATGGCGATGGCGCGCGCGGGTGATCGGCGGGGCTTCGCCGCGGGCTTCCAGTTTTTGCGCGACCATCCCGGTCAATGCCACGACCAAGGCATCGAGCCCTTCGCCGGTCTTCAAAGACAGACGCAAACCGTCATGCGGGGCAGGCCAGGGCAGGTCGGCCTTGTTCCACACCACGAGGTCGGCACCGGAAAATGCTGCACCTTTTGCTGCAGTCCCATCCTGCAGCAAAACCACCAGATCCGCGGCTTCCGCCCGGGCGAGCGCGCGGCGCACGCCTTCGCTTTCGATAGCATCCGAGGTCTCCCGCAAGCCCGCCGTATCGGCGAGAATGACGAGATAGCCGCCCAGATTGAGATGCACCTCGATCACATCCCGGGTCGTGCCCGCCGTCTCCGAGACGATGGCCACGTCGCGTTTGGCCAATGCGTTGACCAAAGAACTCTTACCGGCGTTTGGTTCTCCGATCACTGTTATATGCATGCCATCCCGGACCAACTCGCCCCTATGTCGGTCCGATAGATAGCTTTGAACTTCCTGGGTAATTTCCCCGATCGCCGCTCGGGCGCGGCCGAAAACGTCTTCCGGGATTTCTTCGTCCGCAAAGTCGATGGCCGCTTCCGCCCAGGCGGCGGCCGCGATCAGCCGGGTCCGCCAGGCCTCGTAAAGTTCATAAAGTGCCCCCTCATATTGCCGGAACGCCTGCCTTCTCTGGCCTTCGGTTTCGGCATCGATCAGATCGGCCAAGGCTTCCGCGCGGGTCAGATCGAGCTTGCCGTTCTCGACTGCGCGCCGCGTGAACTCTCCCGGTTCGGCGGGCCGCAATCCCTTTTGCTGCGAAAGCACCTGCAGCATGGCGTCGATGATGGCCCGCCCACCATGAATGTGAAATTCGGCGCTATCCTCACCGGTGAAGCTGGCCGGCCCTTCGAACCACAGCGCCAGCCCCCTGTCGATCTCGCCCGCAGCATCGCGGAACCGCCGCAGCGTCGCCAATCGTGCCGCGGGCTTCGGTTCGCCGGTCAGGGATTCAAGGGACGCACCCGCCTCAGGCCCCGAAACACGGATGATCGCCACCCCGCTTCGTCCCGGCGCGGTGGAGAGCGCGAAAATCGTATCGGCGCGCGCCACCCTCTATTTCGTGTCCTTTTTCATGCCGGTCGCGGCCTTGGCGCTGTCCCAAAGGAATTTCTGGAACTGCTCGAAGGCCTGGCCGCCCATCGGCATCCAGGCGCGCATCATCGCTTCGGGGTCGGAGGTATCGATGGCCGCCTTCATCCGGCGTTCCATCTCTGCCAGCATCTTGTCCTGCATGGCCGAAACGTCGGGCAGGCCCATCATCCGGCGGGCTTCTTCGGGGGTCATGTCGAGTTCAACGTGCATTTTCATGGGCATAATCCTGCGATTCTTCGCGCGCTTGTGAGAGGCGGCGCCCCCGCGTAAAGGTGCGGCCCGGCCTCAAGAACATATCGCAACAAACGGCCGGCGGGGGAATTAACGGAAAGCTTTCATGAGCCAGAACCAACTCGCCACGGAAACCAGCCCTTACCTTTTGCTGCATGCGGACAATCCCGTGCACTGGCGCCCCTGGGGGGCCGACGCGTTTGCCGCTGCCGAAGCTGAGAACAAGCCGATCCTGCTCTCGGTGGGCTACACGGCGTGTCACTGGTGCCATGTGATGAACCACGAAAGCTTCGCCGATCCGGAAACGGCGGCGATGATGAACGAGCTTTTCATCAACGTGAAGGTCGACCGCGAGGAACGCCCCGATATTGACCTGCTCTATCAGACAGCGGCCCAGAGCATGGGCACCCAGGGCGGCTGGCCGCTCACCATGTTCCTCACGCCGCGCGGCGAGCCCTTCTTCCCCGGCACCTACTTTCCGAAGGAAGAACGCTTCGGCCAGCCCGCCTTCAAGCGCGTGCTCGAAGAAGTCTCGCGCATCTATCGCGAACAGCCCGAACCCGTCGCCAACAACATCGCCCGCGTGCAGCAGACGCTCGCCAACATCTGGGCGCGCGACATGCGCGGCGATCTCAACCCGCTCGTGCTCGATATGTCGGCCATCCATATCGCCCAGCGTTTCGACATCTTCTACGGCGGCCCGGTCGGCGCGCCGAAATTCCCGACCACCACCTCGCTTGAGCTTCTGTGGCGCGGTTACTTGCGCACGGGTGCCGCACAATTCTTCCAGGTCGTGCAGACCTCGCTCGACAATATGTGCATGGGCGGCATCTACGATCACATAGGCGGCGGCTTCGCACGATATGCGACCGACGAGCGCTGGCTGATCCCGCATTTCGAAAAGATGCTCTATGACAATGCGCAGCTCGTCGATGTGCTGACCCTTGTCTGGCAGCACAACAGAAACCCGCTCTATCGCGACCGCATCGACGAAACGATCTCATGGGTGCTGCGCGACATGAAGGTGGGCGATGCGTTCGCCTCCAGCTTCGATGCCGATTCCGAAGGCGAAGAAGGCAAATATTACGTCTGGACCGAACCGGAAATCGACGCCGCTCTCGCCGGCACGTTCTCCCAGCGTTTCAAGCAGGTCTACAACGTGCGACGAGAAGGCAATTGGGAAGGCAAGAACATCCTGCACCGCATCGGCGGCGCGGTCTATCCGCTGCCCGATGCCGACGAAGCCCTGTTCAAGCGCCAGCGCGAACTCCTGCTCGCCGCACGTTCGAAACGCGTCGCGCCGATGCGCGACGACAAGGTGCTTGCCGATTGGAACGGCATGATGATCGCGGCACTCGCCCATGCGGGCGCCGCCTTCAACCGCCGCGACTGGATCGATGCCGGCGTCAAAGCCTTCGATTTCATCGTCAAGACAATGAGCGATGGCAACCGCCTCTACCATTCCTGGCGCGACGGCAAACGTCACCACACCGGTTTCGCCGACGATTACGCGCACATGTCCCGCGCAGCGCTGGCGTTGTGGGAAGTAACTCAGGACGACCGCTTCCTCGACCGAGCCAAGGCGTGGACCATGGTGATGAACGAACATTTCTGGGACATGCAAACCGGCGGCTATTTCCAAACCAGCGACGATTCCGAAATGCTGTTCTTCCGCCCGCGCACCGTGTTCGATCAGGCGGTGGCATCGGCCAACGGCACCATGCTCACGGTGCTGGCGAAGCTCTATTTCGCGACCGCCGATGTATCCTATCGCGACCGCTCCAATGCGCTGGTCGGCGCTTTCTCCGGCGAGCTCAACCGCGCGTTTGCCTCGATGGCCAGCTACATCAACGGTCTCGAAACGATCATGACCGGACTTCAGATCGTTATCGTCGGGCCCAAGGGCAATGCCAAGACGCAGGAACTGCTTGCTGCGATCCATGGCCGCAGCATCGCCCATCGCAGCATCATGGTGGTCGAGCCGGACGATGCACTGCCCGAAGGCCATCCCGCCTTCGGCAAGACGATGCAGAACGGCCAGCCCACAGCCTATGTCTGCGTGCGCAACGGCTGCTCGCAACCCATCGTCAATGCGGTGCAGCTCTCGCAGACCCTGCAATTGCCCGCACGCCCGCCCGGTCAGGCTTGACCCGAAAAGGGGTGGCAAGCCCCGCCGTCTGTGCTTTGATTTCCCCAAAGCCGAAAATGGGGAGAGGCAATGAACGGCAAGGACATCACGGTCACCGGCCCGGACGGGAGCTTCTCGGCCTATCTCTCCACGCCGAGCGCAGGCTCCGGCCCCGGCGTGGTCGTCATCCAGGAGATTTTCGGCGTCAACGCGGTCATGCGCGGCGTGGCCGATGCGCTGGCCGCGCGCGGCTATCTCGCTCTTTGCCCGGATCTCTTCTGGCGGCTCAAGCCCGGTGTGCAACTCACCGACAAGACCAAGGCCGAATGGGATCAGGCCTTTGCCCTGATGAACAAGTTCGATGCCGACGCCGGCGTCGGGGACATCCAGGCCACCATCACCCATTTGCGCAGCACGCAAGGCTGCACCGGCAAGGTGGGCGCGGTCGGTTATTGTCTCGGTGGATTGCTGGCCTATCTCACCGCCGCGCGCACCGATAGCGATGCGTCGGTCGGCTATTACGGCGTGAACATCCAGACCAAGCTCGACGAAGCCAAAAACATAAAGAAGCCGCTCATGCTGCACATAGCGGCCAAGGATCAATTCGTTCCGGCAGCGGCGCAGAAACAGATCGTCGACGGGCTTTCGTCAAACCCGCTGGCGACGATCCACACCTATCCGGAGATGGATCATGCCTTCGCGCGCGAAGGCGGCGAGCATTACGACAAAGCCTGCGCCGATCTCGCCAACGCCCGTACAGAGACCTTTTTCCGCCAGCATCTGAGTTAAGTTTCAGACTTCCGCCCAGCGACGCATGAGATTGGCGTGGCTCTTGGCGATCAGATCGAAGGCTTCCGTCTTGCCTTCGGTATCGAGAAGCATGCGCCGGGCGGTCGCCAGATCGTATATCGTCTCCCGTGCCGCATCCTCGCGCACCAGGCTCTGCACCCAAAGGATGGCGGCCAACCGCTCGCCCGATTCCACTGGCGTCACACGATGCAGTGTCGTGGCCGGATAGAGCACGGCGCTTCCGGCGGGAAGCCGGATTTCATTTTGCGCAATACCGGAAATGGAAAGCCCACCCCCCGAATAGGTTTCGGGATCGCTGAGAAACACCGTCATCGCCAGATCGCAACGCATGCGCCCGGTGGCGGATGTCATCATCGCGTTGTCGATATGGGTGCCGTACTCCATGCCCGGCTTGTAACGGCTGAACATGATGGGCGTCATGGCGCGGGGCAGTGCCGCCATCTTGAAATGTTCGTTGCGGGCCAGCGCATCGGCGATCAGGCGGCGTGCGGCATCCACATCCGGCCCTTTCGCCTGCTCGTTGTTTTTCACCATGCGCGCATGACGGCCGGCCGTGTTGGCCCCGTCCTGCCATTGCGCGCGCGCAAGCGTGTCGCGGATGCGCGTCACTTCGATCGGGTCCAGCAGGTCTTCAAGAATGACGATCATTTGCCCCTCCCGCGGGCGATCCTATAGCCTTCCGTCAGGAAACGGAAAACGAGGCGGCCATGAAAGCGATCCGGTTTGAAAAGACAGGCGGCCCTGACGTTCTGGAATACAAGGATATCGATCTTACGCCGCCCGGCCGCGGCCAGGCGCGTGTGCGCCACACCGCCATCGGCGTCAATTTCATCGACACCTATCATCGCTCCGGTCTTTATCCCGTGGCGTTGCCGTCCGGCCTCGGCATGGAAGCCGCGGGAACCGTCGATGCACTGGGCGAAGGCGTCACCGGACTCGCCGTGGGAGATCGCGTCGGTTATTGCGGCGGTCCCATCGGGGCCTATGCCGAAGCGGCCAACGTGCCCGCCGACCGGCTGATCAAACTTCCTTCAACCGTCACCGATGAAACCGCCGCCGCCGCCATGCTCAAAGGCATGACGGCGCAATATCTGTTGAAGCGCACCTATCCGGTGAAAGCGGGCCAGGCCATCCTGTTTCATTCCGCTGCCGGCGGCGTGGGACTGATCGCGGGCCAATGGGCCAAACATTTGGGCGCCATCGTCATCGGCACAGTTGGCTCCGACGACAAAGTCCCGCTCGCAAAGTCGCGCGGCTACGACCACGTCATCAACCTCAGAAGCGGCGACTGGGTGAACAAGGTACGCGATCTGGCAGGCGGCGGCGTGCCCGTGGTCTACGATTCCGTCGGCAAAGACACGTGGATGGGGTCGCTCGATTGCCTCAAGCCGCGCGGCATGATGGTGAGCTTCGGAAATTCCTCCGGCGCCGTGCCGCCCTTCGAACCGGGCATCCTCAGCATGAAAGGCTCACTCTATCTGACGCGCCCGACGCTCGCCCATTACATCGCCACACGCGGCGAACTTCAGGAAACCGCGGACGATCTGTTCGACGTGATCGCCAAGGGCGTCGTGACAATCGAAATCAACCAACGCTTCAACCTGGCCGACGCACGCCTCGCGCATGAGGCACTGCATTCGCGCCAGACGACCGGCGCGACCATCCTCATCCCGTAAGAGCGAGATTTATTCCGCAGCCTCGGCTGTCGGCGCTGTGCCGTCGCTGCGCAGATAGATCGAACGCTTCGGCCGCGCCATCACCCGCTGCACCATCGGCACGAAGGCTTCGAGCGGCATGGTGTCGTAATTGGGATCGAAGGCATTCTGGTCGTGCCGGGCGCAGAACATCGCGGTGCGCTCGAAATTCGGATGACCGCGAAATTGGTCGCGCATGTTCCGGTCGAGACCCAAATAGTGGAAAAAGTAATAGCCCTGGAAGATTCCATGGTGCTGCAGCACCCACCAGTTCTCGTCCGACACGAAAGGTTTGAGGATCGTGGCGCCCAGCTCTGCATGGTTTTGCGACGCCAGCGTGTCGCCGATGTCGTGCAGCAGCGCGCAGACGACATATTCCTCGTCCATCCCGTCGCGGTGGGCGAGGCTGGCCGATTGCAGCGAATGCTCCAGCCGGTCCACGGCAAACCCGCCGCAATCGCCTTCCAAAAGCTTCAGGTGGGCGATCACACGATCGGCAAGCCCCCGGTTGAATTCCATTGCCGCCCTGCCGATCTTCATCCAGTCTTCCTGGGTGCCTTCGGCCATGGCATGGAATTGGGCGCGGTCGGCGGGGTGTTCGGTCATGGGATCAAGCCTTTTCGGTTCTGCTGCCGCCAGTTTCTGCCTCCGCCCGAGGCGGGTCAATTGGCCGGATGAGACTGTCAAATTTTCGTCGAGGGGATGAGATGCCGTTCAAAAGAGCCCGCGGATCTGCCGAACAGAGCCTGGAAACGCTGCTTTTTGCCAGCCGCTGGCTGATGGCTCCCTTCTATCTGGGGCTGGTACTGGCGCTTGTGATGCTGGCTGCCGTCTTCGTCCACGACATCATCGAGGCCGCACCCTCCATCTTCGCGGTGGGCGAAACCAATGTGGTGGTGCTGGTCTTGACCCTGATCGACCTGTCGCTCGCCGGCAATTTGCTCCTGATGGTGATCTTCTCCGGTTACGAGAACTTCGTCTCCAAGATGGACATCTACGAACACCCAGACCGCCCTTCCTGGATGGGCAAGGTCGATTTCTCCGGCATGAAGCTCAAGCTCATCGCTTCCATCGTCGCGATTTCGGCGATCCAGCTTCTGAAGGCCTTCATGTCAGTCAAGGAATACGCCAAGGAAGACCTGCTCTGGATGGTGATCATCCACGTCGTCTTCGTGATTTCCGGCGTGCTCCTGGCAGTGATGGACTGGATCACCGAACGCGGCGAAGTGCCTGAAACCCGCCGCGAACATGAACGCGTCGCAAGCTAACCAAGCAGAAGCCGTCCGTCCGCCATACCCGTGCGAAGCCGCTCAGCGGTTTCGTCGATGGAAAGCCCTGTAGTATCGAGCGCATGTTTTTCGAATATGCCGAGGTCGGATAGCTGGCGGTAAAGCTCCCGCACGACGTCTTCCGCCTGAAGGCCATGCGTGCGCCGTTGCATCACCCGCTTCACAGCCAGGTCGGCACTCTCCGGCCTTAGCACAGCATAGTGCAGCGGAATGTCGCCGGCCGCGGCTCGGTAGGGCTCGACAAACCACGGCCCAACAATCCCATCGACGATCACAAAATACCCGCCCCGCGCATAAGCGAACGCCGCGGTCGCAACTGCATGGGTAACTGTCTCGTTCTGCTTCTGCGATTCCGGCAGCCACGGCAGGACGTAACCGGACTTGATGAACCGGTCGTAGAAGTCGTCGGTATGCAGATGCACCGATGCCACGCGTGAGGAACGCGCCAAGACATCGGCCACCGTCGATTTCCCGGCACCCGGCGGCCCGGTAAGGATCAGGACGGACCCCATTGTAGGCCCCAGCTTGAACACCAGCCTCAATTATGGCATAGATACTGGCATGGGCGAAATGCGGAAAATCACGGTCGAAGTGGCCAAAAAGGATCTGGAACATGCCCAGAACTACAGCGGCGAAGGCGTGACAGAAACGATCCGTCACGCCCTCAAGAAATATGTGACTTTGGAAGCGCAACGCGAACTGCGCAAATTGCGCGGCACCTTTCGCTTTTCGATCGATCTCGATGAATTGCGGGCAGACCGCGAATGATCGCTGTCGATAGTTCGACGTTAATTGCCTACATAAATGGCGATGCCGGCCCGGACGTCGACCGCTTCGATAGTATTATCGGCAACAATGACATCGCGCTGCCCCCTGTTGTCCTGACCGAAGTTCTGTCTCAACCGAATCTACCGGCGCGGCACTGGCAGATGATCCGCGACATTCCGCTTTTGGACGTTGGCAAAGACTATTGGTTGCGCGCCGCAGAAACGCGCAAAACCATCCTTACGCGCAAGCTGCGTGCACGGCTGGCCGACACGCTCATCGCGCAATCCTGCATCGATCACGACGTCGCGCTGATCACACGCGACACCGATTTCCGGCACTTCGCCAAGCACTGCGGATTGAAGCTGGCCTGATCGATCAGGTGTTCATGCTATCGAAGAAATCGGCGTTGTTCTTGGCCGAGCGCAGCTTGTCGAGCAGGAATTCGATCGCGTCGATCGTGCCCATCGGCGCCAGGATGCGGCGCAGGACATACATCTTCGAAAGCGTGCCCTTGTCAACCAGAAGCTCGTCCTTGCGGGTACCGGATTTGAGGATGTCGATCGCCGGAAACACGCGCTTGTCGGCCACTTTGCGGTCGAGGATAATTTCGGAGTTACCCGTGCCTTTGAATTCCTCGAAGATCACTTCGTCCATGCGGCTGCCGGTATCGATCAGTGCGGTTGCGATGATGGTCAAAGAGCCGCCTTCTTCGATGTTGCGTGCCGCGCCGAAGAACCGCTTCGGGCGTTGCAAGGCATTGGCGTCAACACCGCCGGTCAATACCTTGCCCGACGACGGAACGACAGTATTGTAGGCGCGGCCCAGGCGCGTAACAGAATCGAGCAGAATCACCACGTCGCGCTTGTGTTCGACCAGGCGCTTGGCCTTCTCGATCACCATTTCGGCCACCTGCACGTGGCGCGTCGCCGGTTCGTCGAAGGTGGATGAAATCACCTCGCCCTTCACCGAGCGCTGCATGTCGGTCACTTCTTCCGGGCGTTCGTCGATCAGAAGCACGATCAGATAGACATCCGGGTGGTTGGCGCTGATGGCGCGGGCGATGTTCTGCAGGATGACGGTCTTGCCCGTGCGCGGCTGGGCGGTGATGAGCGCGCGCTGGCCCATGCCTTGCGGCGCCACGATGTCGATCACCCGGCCCGTCTTGTCCTTCAATGTCGGATCTTCGATTTCCATCTTGAGCTGCTTGGTCGGATAAAGCGGCGTCAGGTTGTCGAAGTGGACTTTGTGCTTGATCGCTTCGGGATCTTCGAAATTGATCGAGGAAACTTTCAGCAGCGCGAAATAGCGTTCGCCGTCTTTCGGCGCGCGGATCGGCCCTTCCACCGTGTCGCCGGTACGAAGTCCGAAGCGGCGGATCTGCGAAGGGCTGACATAGATGTCGTCGGGACCGGCCAGATAGTTCGATTCCGGCGAACGCAGGAAGCCGAAACCGTCCTGCAGGGTTTCCACCACTCCCTGGCCCATGATCTCCACATTGCGCTCGGCGAGCTCCTTGAGGATCGCGAACAGCATGTCCTGCTTGCGCATGGACGATGCGTTCTCGATCTCCAGTTCCTCGGCAAACGCCAGAAGGTCGGTCGGGGATTTGGATTTAAGCTCCTGCAGCTTCATGGTCTGCAGGCCGGATTGAACAGTCATAAAACACCTAAAAGAAAACGCTTGGGGTAGGTCGTGGGAGGGATTTTCACCGCCAGCCGCCGGCTCCCGTGTTCTGCGGATGCCGCGCGCCAAGACTGGTTAACAAGATCGGCCGCCGTGACGCCCTTCGGGGCTTCTGGCCTCCACGCGCGCTTTTTGGGCGCTGGCAGGACCACCTCAGCGGTGTGGGGAACGAATGCCTTATACCGATATTTGGGGGCGATGCAAAGCCGGTCAAGGGGCTATAGCTAAAAGCCTGCCAAAGATTGCTTAAAAGGGTTGCACCAAAACCATGATCAGAATGCCGATCAGCAGAACCGCCGGCACCTCGTTCACAATCTTGTAGAAGCGGGCGCTGTGGGTGTTCTCGCCACGGGCAAATTGTTTCACCCAGCGGGCACAGAAACCGTGCAGCCCGCTCAAGATGATCACGAAGGAAAACTTCACCTGCAGCCAGGTGTCCTCATAGGCGCCCGTCACGACGGCAAGCGTCAGCCCCATGATCCAAACCGTGATCATCGCCGGATTGATAATGCCTCTGAGCAGGCGCTGCTCCATGGTCACGAAACGCGCATACTCGGCCGTCCCGGGCATTGTCTCGGTGTGATAGACGAACAGCCGCGGCAGATAGAGCATCCCCGCCAGCCAGGCGAAGGCCGCGAAGACGTGAACCACCTTGATCCAGTCGATGTAGTTGGAAAGGAACATGATCATCGTGGGCTCTCCATCGGGCAAGCGCGGAAATTGACGGGGCAGATGCGTCCGTCTGCGCCGCTCACCGTGCCGCACGTGACAGCCGCATGCTCTACCAGATCGGCCAGCCCTTCGACAAACACCGGCTGCGTGCCGACCGTCGGCACCCGCAGATAATCGGGTACGCCCGATTCCTTCGCCAGATGACCGTATTCGATGTCGAGTTCGACCAGCGTTTCGGAATGTTCCGAGACAAAGGCGATGGGCGCCACGACCACGCCCTTGCCATCGGTCCCTGCGCGGCGGATTTCCGCATCCGTCGCGGGCCCGATCCATTTGAGCGGCCCAACACGGCTTTGATAGCAGACCTGCCAGTCGAGTCCCTTTATCCCCAGCCTGTCCACAATGGCTGCCGCGCTCTGTTCGACTTGCCATCGATAGGGATCGCCGCGCGCAATCGTGCGTTCCGGCAATCCGTGGGCCGAAAGAAGCAATCGATAATCGATGCCCGCCTTACGTCGGTTCCACATTTCGGAAATCAATCCGGCAGCAGCCGTCACAAAACCCTTCTGCTGCGGATAGCAACAGATCCGCGAGGTCGTAACCTTCAGCCCATGCGCCGCGCGTTCCCACGCGCCGAACGAAGACGCTGTGGTCGTGGTCGAGAATTGCGGATAGAGCGGCAGCAACACGATCCGTTCGGGTTTCCACGCCGCAACGTCGCGCGCACAGTCCTCGCTGAACGGCGGCGAGCACCGCATGGCGACGAACGCGCGCGCTTCATGCCCTCGCGCCCGGAGCACCGTTTCCAGCGCACCGGCTTGGGCTCTCGTTTCTTCGAGAATGGGCGAGCGTCCGCCGATCTTGGCGTAGATTTCCCTGGCGACAGGTGCGCGTCTGCGCGCGATGAATTTGGCCAGCGGCGCACGCACAAATCCCGGCACCGAAAGGATTGCGGGATCGGAAAAAAGATTGCGCAGGAACGGCTCGATCGCGTCCGGCGAATCCGGCCCGCCCAGATTGAACAGAACGACCGCCAGCTTCACCCGGCCCCTCGAATGCGTTTCACAAGCTCGCCCACATGCTCCACCGGCGTCTGCGGCAGGACGCCGTGACCGAGATTGAAGATAAACGGCTTGCCCTGCAACGTGCCGAGAATCCGGTCGGTCGCCGAAGTGAGCGCTTCCCCGCCCGCAATGAGCGCCAGCGGATCGAGGTTTCCCTGCACCGGAATCTTCCGCGCAAATTCATTGACCCAGATGATCGGCGCACTCGTATCCACCGAGACCGCCGTGACCCCGGTTTCCCTCGCGTAGCGTTCGTAACCAAGAAGCGACGTCGCCCGCGGAAAGCCTATGATCGGCACATCGGGATAAACCGCCCGCACCCTGTCAACGATCCGCTTGGTGGGCACAATCACCCATTGCTCAAAGGTCTCCGCTGTCAGGCTACCCGCCCAACTGTCAAATATCTGCACCGCGTCTGCGCCCGCCTTGATCTGGCGGATCAGATGAAAGGCGACGCACTCGCCAACAACCGCAAGAAACTTCGCAAACCCAACCGGATCGCGATAGCCCCACAGCTTTGCCCCACGCTGATCTTCGCTCCGCGTACCCTTCACCATGTAAGTCGCCAGCGTCCAGGGTCCACCGGCAAAGCCTAAAAGCGTGGTCCTCTCGTCGAGCTTCGGTTTGATCTGCCTCAGCGCCTCGTAGACCGGCTCATATTTCTCCGCCCACATCTTGGGCCTGATTTCCAGCCCCGTTCCCTCTTCCTGGTCACCCAGAACCACACGCGGACCCTTGCCTTCGTCGAACACCACATCGAAGCCCAATGCCATCGGCACCGTCAGGATGTCCGAAAAAAGGATTGCTGCATCGAACCCGAACCGTCTGATCGGTTGCAGGGTTACTTCGCAGGCAATCTCCGGCGTCATGGCCATTGCCAGGAACGACCCCGTTTTTAACCTGAGCTCCCGATATTCCGGCAGATAGCGTCCGGCTTGGCGCATCAGCCACACCGGCGGCGGCCAAACGGCTTCCCCTTTCAAAACACTCAGAATTTTCTTCTCTTCCTTCAAACAAGACTCCTAAGAAGAGTTGTTGGAGATGATGTTAGGGCTGTGATCTGTGGAGGCTTCGGTGCGTAAGCTTCGGTCTAGGCCCTAAACCCTTTCGGCTCAAGGTCTTGGCTATTCCATACGGTCGAAGGGGGCGCCCGGATTGCACCCAAATTGTTATAGGGATTGGCAAGCCAATGCACATTGCCTTATGGCAATCCCGTTTTTGTGGATGATCCGCGCCGGTTGGGAACGGAATCGAGGATGAATCTGTGAGCAGGGAATTCCACGTCCATCTGGTGTCCGACGCCACGGGTGAAACGCTCAACGCCATTGCGCGCGCCGCCCTTGCGCAATTCGAAGGCGTAGCCGTCAACGAGCACTTCTACGCGCTCGTCCGCAGCAAGCGCCAGCTCGAGCGCGCTCTGGAACACATCCGCGAGGAGCCGGGGCTGGTGTTCTTCACCCTCGTTAATCCAGATCTGCGCAAAGACTTGTTGGCGCAATGTGGACATATGGGTGTTCCGACATACGACGTGCTGGAAGCGCCCATCGCCGTGATGCGCCAGTTTCTCGGAGCCGCCGAAACGACCCACAGGCCTGGCGGCCAGCACGATGTCGACCAGAAATACTTGCAACGTATCGAAGCACTAAATTTCACGATCCAGCACGACGACGGCCAGGCACTCGACACGCTCGATGATGCGGAAGTCGTCCTTGCCGGTGCCAGTCGCACCTCGAAAACACCCACCTGTGTGTATCTCGCGATCCGCGGCGTGCGAGCAGCCAACGTCCCCATCGTGCCGGGCATGCCGTTGCCGCTGCAATTGCTGCGGGCAAAGAAACCGTTGATCGTAGGCCTGTGGGCATCGCCGGATCGTCTTGTGCAGGTCCGCCGCAACCGGCTCAACACGCTGGGCGAGGTGCGCGACACGAGCTATGTCGATCTCGAAAACGTGCGTGCTGAAGTCACCGACACGCGCAAACTGTTCGAACAGCGCGACTGGCCGACCATCGATGTCTCCCGCCGCTCTGTGGAAGAAACCGCCGCGGCCATCCTGAATCTTCTGGCCGAACGTCAGGAGATCGAGCCTTGACGCTGATCCTTGCGTCCGCCAGCGAAGTGCGGGCGCGCGTGTTGCGCAACGTCGGTGTTGCATTCGATGTTCGCCCCGCGCATGTGGATGAAGATGCGGTGAAAGATTCACTCCTTGCGGGCGGCGCACCGTTGCGCGATGTGGCCGATGCGCTGGCCGAATTGAAGGCTGTTCGCATCTCCAACGCCGCGCCCACTGCTCTGGTCCTTGGTGCCGATCAGGTTCTGGCATTTGAGGGCGAACTCGTGAGCAAATGCGAAAGCCTCGATGAAGCGCGCAATCTCCTGCGCCGTTTGCGCGGCAAGAAACACGAACTCATCAGTGCGTTGGTCCTCGCCAAGGGCGGTAGCGCCATCTGGCGGCATGTGGAAACCGCGCGCCTGACGATGCGCGATTTCAGCGACGCATTTGTGGACGATTATCTGGCCGCCGAAGGCAAGGGGCTTCTGAAAGGCGTGGGCTGTTACCGGCTGGAAGGCCGCGGGCCCCAGCTTTTCGAGCGCATCGAAGGCGATTACTTCGCCATCCTGGGATTGCCGCTGGTGCCGCTGCTCACAGCCCTTCGTCAGCATGGTATGGTCGCCACATGATCAGCGGAAAAGCCAAATGCGCGGGCGTGGTGGGATGGCCGGTGGCCCATTCCCTATCGCCGCGTCTGCACAATCACTGGCTTCGCGCCAATGGCATCGATGGCGCCTATATCCCGCTCCCCATTCCACAAGAGTCTTTGGCTCATGTACTCAAAGGCCTGCGCCAGGCGGGTTTCAAAGGCGTCAACCTCACCATCCCCCACAAGGAAGCCGCTTTCGCGCTCGCCCATCGCCTCGACGATGCCGCGCGGGCTGCAGGTGCTGTGAACCTTTTGATCTTCCATGAAAACGGAACGCTCGAAGGCCGCAACACCGATGCCGATGGCCTGGCCGAAAGTCTGAAAGCCGCCAATGTTTCTTTGAACGGCGCGCCGGCCGTTTTGCTAGGCGCGGGCGGTGCCGCGCGCGCAGCCGTTCTGGCGTTGGACAAGATCGGCGCCGGCGAAATCCGTATCGTCAATCGCCATGCCGACCGCGCTGCCTCGCTTGCCGTGCAACTTGCACCCTTCGTGAAAGCCAAACTCTCCGCAGCAACCGATTGGCCCAAGGCTGCAGCCGACGCGAAACTTCTGGTCAATGCCACCAGCGCCGGCATGAAGAGCCAGCCAGCACTCGATCTGCCGCTCGATCCGCTGCCGAAAGACGCAGCTGTTTGCGATCTGGTCTACAATCCCTTGGAGACCGATCTTCTCGCGCGCGCCGCCGCGCGCGGTCACAAGACGGTCGATGGCCTCGGCATGTTGATGCATCAGGCTGTTCCGTCCTTCGCTGCGTTCTACGGCGTGACGCCAACCGTCACCCCGGAACTGCGCGTCGAACTCGAACTGGCATTGTCGAAATGAACACGCGTCCCTATCTCGTGGGTCTCACCGGCTCCATCGGCATGGGCAAATCCGAAACCGCCAGGATGTTCGCCCGTCTCGGCGTGCCGGTTTACGACGCCGATGCCGCCGTTCACCGACTCTATGAAAAAGGCGGCGCCGCCGTTCTCGAAATCGAGAAGCTGTTTCCGAACACCGTCGAAGACGGCCGCGTCAACCGCGAAAAGCTCGCGAAGGAAATCACGCTCGTCCCAGACGGTTTCAAGAAACTCGAAGCCATCGTGCATCCGCTGGTGGCCCGGGAGCAGCTTCAATTCCTCGCCGATGCTGCTGCCAAAGGCGCGGAAATGGTGGTGCTCGACATCCCGCTCCTTTTCGAAACCGGCGGGGAAAAACGCATGGACGCGGTGGTGGTGGTCTCGGCCCCTGCCCATATCCAGCGCGAACGGGTGTTGAAGCGTCCGGGCATGACGGCCGAAAAGCTCGATCATATCCTGTCGCGCCAGGTGGCGGATGCCGAAAAGCGCGCGCAGGCCCATTTCGTGGTCGAAACCGACAAAGGCCTGGATCACGCCTTCAAACAGGTGGAAGACGTGGTAGCCGCCCTTCACAAACGTCGTCTTTCGGGCCAGAACTGAACCATGCGCGAAATCGTTCTCGATACCGAAACCACGGGCCTCGACCCGACCGATGGCCACCGCATCATCGAAATCGGCTGCGTGGAGCTCTACGATCACGTGCCCACGGGCGACACGTTTCACCGCTACCTGAACCCCGAACGCGATATCCCCATGGAATCGCAACGGGTCCACGGCATCACCGAAGAATTCGTGGCCGACAAACCGCTATTCGCCCATGTCGTGGACGAGATGCTGGAGTTCCTGGGCGATGCGCCTCTGGTCATCCACAATGCGGGCTTCGATCTCAAATTCCTGAACGCCGAACTGCAAAAGGTCTCGCGCCCGCTGATCCCGTTTGCGCGTGCCATCGACACCATCGATATCGCCAAGGCCAAAATTCCCGGCGCGCGCTATTCGCTGGACGAACTGTGCAGACGCTTCAGCATCGACCTCACCAGCCGCAGCAAACACGGCGCGCTGCTCGATGCCTCGCTGCTGGCACAAGTCTATCTCGAACTGATCGGCGGCCGGCAGACCAAGCTGATGCTTAGCCCTTCCGATGTCGAAGCCGTGGTCAAGGAAGCGGCCCAGCAGGCCGCGCGCACGCGCCCCACACCGCTCGCCCCGCGCATCTCGGATGCCGAGCTCGAAGCCCATGCCAAATTCGTCATCGAATTGGGCGCCGACGCAATCTGGAACCAGGCCTAAACCGCCAGCGCTTCGATCACGCTGTTGAGCACCAGCCGCCCGCGCAACGTCGCGCGAATGCGCGAACCATCGCGTTCCAGCAATCCGTTATCGTCCAACGAACCGATCCGCGATTCATCCAGCGCGATATTCCAGCGCTTTTCGTAATCCGCCACATCCAACCCTTCGGCCAGGCGAAGGTTCATCAACAAATGCTCGCGCGCAGCCTCGTCATCCGAAACCGGCGTCTGCGAAAACCCGTGCCCATCGCGCGAAACCATCTCGCGCCACCGTTCCGGCAACCGTTCACACGCCGTCGCCACACGTTGACCACCCAGCACCAGGCGCCCATGCGCACCCGGCCCGACGCCGGCATAATCCCCATACCGCCAGTAAATCAGATTGTGCCGCGATTGCGCGCCCGCGCGTGCATGGTTGGAAATCTCATAGGCGGGAAGCCCCGCCGCTTCGCTGACCTCCTGCGTCGCTTCATAAAGGTCGACCGCCCGGTCGTCGTCGGGAATCCGTAGCGCTCCCGTCCGCGCCAATGTCGCAAAAGGCGTCGCCGGTTCGATGGTGAGTTGATAAAGCGAAAGATGCTCCGTGCCGAAATCCAGCGCCTCGCGCAGTTCGGCCTTCCATTCCGCAACCGTCTGTTCGGGCCGCGCATAGATCAGATCGAACGACGTCCGCTCGAATGTCGCCAACGCCATGCGAATGGCGGATTTCGCTTCGGCCGTGTTGTGCAAACGGCCGAGCATCTGCAGGTCGGCGTCATTCAGCGCCTGAATGCCAAGCGACAAACGGTTGATGCCCGCCGCCTTGTAATCGCGAAACCGCCCCGCATCCGCGCTTGCAGGGTTCGCTTCCAGCGTGATCTCTACATCTGGGTCGAGTGTCCAGTGCTGGCCGATCGCCTCCAGCGTCGCCCCGACCGAAGCCCCGCGCATCAAGGATGGCGTGCCGCCGCCGAAGAAAACCGCTTCGACATTTGGCCGCGCCTCACCCTGCAACGCCGCCACATGGGAAAGCTCGCGAGCAATCGCGTCCACCCATCCCGCTTCGTCGATCTCAGAACGGACATGGCTGTTGAAATCGCAATAGGGACACTTGGCCGCGCAAAACGGCCAATGCACGTAAATGCCGAAGCCGCTCATGTCAGCGCGGCCACCAGTTTCGCAAAGGCGCGCGCGCGATGGCTCATCGCATGTTTCTGCGCCGGATCGATTTCGCCGAAGGTCTCGCTCATGCCATCCGCCACGAAGATCGGATCATAGCCGAACCCGCGGGCTCCGCGCGGCGGAAAAACGAGATGACCGTGCACCTCGCCTTCAAATATCTCCGGGTCCGCGCCCTGTTCCGCCAGCGCCAGCGCGCAAACGAATTTGGCGGAAAGATCTTTCGCGTGCTTTTCGGTGAGTTCGCGCTCCACGCGCCGCATGGCAAAGGAAAAATCCTTCGCTTCGCCTGCCCAACGCGCCGAATAAATCCCCGGTGCGCCGCCCAGCGCTGTCACCGCCAGCCCGGAATCGTCGGCAAGTGCAGCAAGCCCGCTCGCATTGGCCGCCGCGCGCGCCTTCAGCGCCGCATTGCCGGCGAACGTCGTCTCGGTTTCTTCCGGCTCCGGCAGGCCCAGTTCGGCAGCGCCTTTGGTCACGATTCCGAACGGCGCGAGCAATTCCTTGATCTCGCGCACCTTGCCCGGATTGTGACTCGCAACGACCAGCGTGCTGCCGCGCGTCAGCTTCACGAAAGCGCCTGTTTCTGCAGATCGACGAGTTCGCCGATTCCCTTGCGCGCCAGCCGCAGCAAATGGCTGAGTTCGTCCTCGCTGAAGGGGGCGCCTTCCGCCGTTCCTTGAATCTCAACGAGCCCGCCCGTTCCGGTCAGCACGAAATTCGCATCGGTCTCGGCGGTCGAATCCTCGTCGTAATCGAGGTCGAGCACCGGCGTTCCCTTGTAGATGCCGCAGGAAACGGCCGCGATGTGATCTTTCAACACGGGCTTTGTCACCATGCCCACCTTCTTCATGAAGGAAAGACATTGCGCCAGCGCCACATAACCGCCGGTGATGGAGGCGGTGCGCGTGCCGCCATCGGCCTGCAACACGTCGCAATCGATCACGATCTGCTTTTCGCCGAGGGCCGCGAAATCCGTTACCGCGCGGAGCGAGCGTCCCACCAGCCGCTGGATCTCCTGCGTACGTCCCGATTGCTTGCCCTGCGCCGCCTCGCGCCGCATCCGGCTGCCGGTGGAGCGCGGCAGCATTCCATATTCCGCCGTCACCCAGCCCTTGCCGGTTCCTTTCAGGAATCCCGGCACGCCTTCTTCCAGGCTTGCCGTCACCAGCACATGGGTGTCGCCGAACTTCACCAGGCAGGACCCTTCGGCATGTTTGGCCACGCCCTTTTCGAGTGTCACGCGGCGCATCTGGTCGGGCGCGCGGTTGGATGGGCGCATGTCGGTATCTCTTGAAGTCTGGGGTTTCAGGGGCTACCTAGCGACATTGGGTCCAGGGCGCAAACAAGGTCTGCCGGGACCACGAAATCTCTAAAGAAAGTAAAGGCTTAGTTTGGAAGGGTCTTCACCGCGCAATCCGATCAACGGCCTGGGCGACCGGCCGCGGGAGGTATTCCGCAGTCTGGTGGAAGCCTTCCTCACTTCCGGCGAGCCCGTGGGGTCGCGCACGCTCTCCCAGCGCCTGCCGATTACGCTGTCGCCTGCCTCCATCCGCAACGTGATGGCCGATCTGGAATCCATGGGTCTGCTCTATGCGCCGCATACGAGCGCGGGCCGGGTGCCGACCGAACGGGGCTTGCGCCTGTTCGTCGATGGCATGTTGCAGATCGGCGAGCTGGCGCCGGAAGAACGCAGCACCATCGAACAGCGCATCTCCGGTTCGGATCGCGGTCTCGAAGACGTGCTCACCCAAGCCGCCACGATGCTCTCGGGCCTGTCGCGTTGCGCCGGCCTGATGGTCGCCGCCAAACAGGATGCGGCCACACTCAAGCACATCGAATTCGTCAACATCGGCCCTGGCAAAGCGCTCACCGTGATCGTCACCGAAGACGGAACGGTGGAAAACCGCGTGATCGAAATCCCCGCGGGCCTGCCCACATCGGCGCTCGTCGAAGCGTCGAACTATCTGAACGCGCGGCTGCGCGGGCGCACGCTCGATGCCGCGCGCGACGAGATTCTGAAAGAACTCGAATCCGAACGCGCCGAACTCGATGTGCTGACGGCCAAGATCGTGGCCGAAGGTCTGGCGACGCTTGCCACGCCATTGGGCCCGTCGCGTGGTTCCGAAGAAAAAGTGTTGATTGTGCGCGGCACCTCGCATCTGCTCGAAAGCATGGAAGCACAGGGCGATCTCGAACGCATCCGCACGTTGTTCGACGACATCGAACGCAAGAACGATCTCATTCGCCTGCTCGAACTGGCGGCGGAAGGCGATGGCGTGCGTATCTTCATCGGCTCGGAAAACCGCCTTTTCAGCCTTTCCGGTTCCTCCATCGTGGCCGCGCCTTATGCGAATGCGCAAGGCAAGGTCATCGGCGTGATCGGCGTTCTGGGTCCCACCCGTCTCAACTATGCCCGCATCATCCCGATGGTCGATCACACCGCCAAAGTGGTGGGACGCCTACTTGGTTGAAGCAAAAATTGGGCTGATGCGCTAACAGGAAACAACATGACCGACGAAACCGAAAACGGCACCGGCCAGGACAACACCCCGCTCGACGAAGCCGATATGCTGCGCGGCGAAGTGGCGGAACTGAAAGATCGTCTGCTACGCGCGTTGGCCGATGTCGAAAACATCCGCCGCCGCAGCGAGCGCGAAAAACTCGACGCCTCGCAATATGCGGTGACGAAATTCGCCCGCGACGTGCTGGGCGTGGCCGACAATTTTCAGCGCGCCATCGAAGCCTGCCCGCCCGATGCGCGCGCCAGCGCGAGCCCGCAGGTGAAAGCGGTGATCGATGGCGTGGAAGCCACCGAACGCCAGCTGCTCGCGACCTTGGAACGCCACGGTGTCAAACCCATCGACACCACGAACGCGAAATTCGATCCCAACCTGCATCAGGCCATTGCCGAAGTTCCTGCCGAAGGCAAAGCCAAAGGCACCATCGTGACCACGGTGCAGGCGGGCTACACGATCGGCGACCGCCTGCTGCGCCCCGCCATGGTCACAGTCGCCAAAGGCGACGCCCCGCCGCCGCCGAAGGTGGACACAACCGCCTGACGATGCAGTCCATATAATCGCGCAAACGAAAGAAGGCCTGGAGGACTCCAGGCCTTCTTTGTCAGGGCACTTTAAAAAGCATACCGAGTCATTCGCGTTATGCGACGCGTGTTGGTTTAGTCGTGGGGCGTCGAAGCTGCGCCCGCGACGGCACCCGTCCCGCCTCCAACCGCCGCGCCAACCGCTGCGCCGGGTGCGCACCCAACCGGAAGCGTTACGAGACACCCGATGGCCGCGCCGAGACCTGCACCTGTCGCTCCGCCTGCCACGGCGCGCGCGCCGGGATCGGCATGCCAATGTCCTTCCCGCCCGTAATATCCCCGGTCGTCGTCAGGATCGGCAAGCCAGCGGACATGCTCGTCATGCATATGGGCATCGTACCAATCGGAATCGTGATAGGTGATGGGCGCATCTGCCCCGTAGGCATATATCTTATGCACGCGCCAGCAATCGCCGTCCTGGTTGCAGGCGACATAGGTTTTTTCGACGGTTTCGGCGCTGGAAACTGTGGGCGCGATCAGGGTTGCACCCGCGATAGCCAAAAGCGAAGTCAATCCAAGGGCAGTGTGAAACTTTCTCATGAATCACCTTTCTATGCGCCCCATCGGACAGATTTCCCGCCCCGACTAAACGAAACGAGAAAGGGATGGTTCCGGGGCTGAAGCTATCGAACGCCTCCCGGCCTGCGGTACAATGCGGGCCGCAACAGAGGTGATCGATGACAGACCGGAGGGTATCCCCCATCCCCCCCTTTTTTCCAAAAACGAGAATTCAATTCGGCAGGCCATGACCGAAGCGCCCGCCCTTGCCGAACCTGTGCCCGCGCCGCGCGTCAACGCGGAACAGTGGATCTACGACATCTCGCCTGTCGGCATCTTCCTCACCACCTCGGCGATTTCCCTTTTGGTTTTCGGGGCCTTTCTAGCCGCGCTCGCGGGCGAGCACGTCTCCCTGTTCGATCCGAAAGGCCATGTCCTGGGCCTGAGCGATACGGTTTGGCCCGCCTTTGTGCTCAGCCTGATGATCGCCGTCATTCTGGGGATGCAGCGTTATGCACGGCAACGGGACGAATCCGACTACAAGGATTACGCACTGGTCTTCGGCCATCCCGGACAGAGCCGGACCATCCGCCCCTTCCTCACGCCCACGGTGCGGGCACGGCTGTTGTCGGCCACCATCACCGGCGTTGTTGCCGGCGCGGGCCTCACAGCGCTTACCCTTCCCAAGGGCGTATTGACGGCGCACCCGCTCATCACCGGCTGGTTCTTTGTCGCCGAAAGCGTCGTCAGTGCGCTCTTCGCACGCGGCTTTGTGATGAGCACGCGCAGCGCGCAACTGTTCTCCGATGCCATCCGCAACGATCTCAAGATCGATCTCTTGCGCATCGATCGCCTGTCGGTGATCGGCCGCAACGGCGTTCGCACCGCCTTCATCTGGTTCAGCGTGGCGGCCGTCATCTGCCTCTTCTTCGTCGGCGACAACATGGCGGTCTCCACCTTCCTCACCATGTTGTTTGCGGCCGGAATGGGCATCTGGATTTTCATGCAGCCGATGATGCAGGTCCACAAGCGCATCCACGCCGCCAAGGAAGCCGAGCTCGACAAGCTGCGCCACACCATCTCCAATCTGTGCGAACATGCGCCCACCCAGGCCGATGCCGCCGCCCGCCTGCACGGCCTGTTGCTATACGAAAAGCGCATTGAAGATGTGCGCGAATGGCCGTTCGATCAGACAACGGCCTTGCGTCTGTCCGCCTATATACTGATACCTGCGATCCCATGGTTCGGGCAGGCGATCGTGCAATATTTCGTAGATCGTTTGGCACACTAGAGGGGAAGAAAAATGTCCATCCGCGTAGTCGTAGCCGGCGCAGGCGGCCGCATGGGCAAGACGCTCGTGAAGATGATCGCCGGAAGCAGAGATCTCGTGCTCGGCGGCGCGCTGGAACATGCGGGCCATCCCGATCTCGGCGCCGATGCCGGCACGCTTGCGGGCGTGAAACCGCTTGGTGTCACACTGACCGAAGATGCGCTGCCCGTCATCGCGAACGCCGATGCGATCATCGATTTCACCACGCCCAAGGTTTCGGTCGAACTCGCAGGCCTCGCCGCGCAGGCCCGCATCGTCGATGTCATCGGCACCACCGGCTGTTCCGCTGATGATGACGCCAAAATCCGCGCCGCCGCCCGTCACGCCGTGATCGTCAAATCCGGCAATATGAGCCTGGGCGTGAACATGCTGGCCGCGCTGGTGAAGAAAACCGCGAAAGCCCTTCCCGGTTTCGATATCGAAATCGTCGAAATGCACCATCGCATGAAGGTCGATGCGCCCTCGGGCACCGCATTGCTATTGGGTCAGGCCGCCGCCGCCGGCAGCAACGTCTCGCTGGAAGAAAAAGCCGTGCGCGCCCGCGATGGCCATACCGGCGCGCGCGAGCGTGGCACCATCGGTTTTGCGGCCTTGCGCGGCGGCACGGTGGTCGGCGAACACGATGTGATCTTTGCGGGCGACAACGAACGCATCGTCTTCAAACACGTCGCCGAAGACCGTTCGATCTTTGCTACCGGCGCGCTTGCCGCCGCCCGTTGGGGCCACGGCAAGAAGCCCGGTCTCTACACAATGGCCGATGTCCTGGGGCTTTCGGACTGACGCGCCGCTTCGAGCGCCAGCATCGCGCGTTTTCGCGGCAATCCCCAATGATAGCCGTGCAGTGCGCCATCCGTCCCCAGCACCCGGTGACACGGAATCAAAAGCGAAATCGGATTGCGCCCCACCGCCGCGCCCACCGCGCGTGAGGCCTTCGGCGTGCAAACCTTTGCAGCCACCCTGCGATAGGTCGTCACCGTTCCGGAAGGAATTTCCAGCAGCGCCTGCCACACCTTGATCTGCCACGGCGTGCCCAGCAGATGCAGCTTGATCTCGTCGTCCGCATTGCGTTCCAGCGCAAAGATCTGCCGCACCAGCGGCGCCGTGCGGGCCACGGCTTCGCGATAGCGCGCCCGCGGCCAGCGGTTTTTCATGTCTTCCATCATCTCTTCTTCTTCGCCTTCGTCGCCAAAGGCCATGCCGCAAACGCCCTTGTCCGTTGCCATGACAAGCGTCACGCCGAATGGGCAATCGTGAAAGCCATATTCGATCAGCAAGCCTTCGCCGCCCTTGGCATAATCACCCGGCGTCATCGCTTCGACCTTGAGACACAGATCGTGCAATCGCGATGGTCCCGAGAGCCCGGCATCGAGCGCCGCATCCAACACGCTCGCGCCATGCTGCAATTCCGTCTTGGCGTGGTTGAGCGTCAGGTGCGAAACGAAGGCTTTTGGGCTCACACCAACGTGCCGCGTGAACAGCCGCTGGAAGTGATAGGGCGAAAGCCCGGCCACGGAAGCCGCTTCCTCGAGATCAGGCTGTTCCTGATAGTGCTCGGAGAGATAGCGGATCGCCCGGCCCATCTTGCGCCAGGTGGGCGTTTCGGCAGTGCCGATATTTGGTTCGTTGCTCATGACGCCAAGATGGGTCTTTCCGTGGCCCGATACGACCCGATTCTTGCGCAACTTACGCCGGCACGATGTCCCGCGCCCGTCTGAGCGCGGAACGCAGCACATCGGCAAACGCCGCACGGGACTCCGGCGCCATAAAGCTGCCTATCTGAAGCGCCTTGCCGTGACTCCACAGCGTAAGCTGGCTCCATGGCTCCGGCGGATTGTCCATTTCCACCCGCACCCAATAGGGATTGAGCGCCACTTCGTTCGCTTCTCCCTTCGCCGGCTGTTGCACGATGCGCAGATTGTCCACCGTCAGGGTGAGGTGTTCGTAGCGCCGCGCCGCGCGCCTGCTGGCGCGAAATGCCCATGCGAGCAACGCCACGTCCAGTCCCATGAACGGCGCAATCGGCCAGGCGCCGCGCAACACGAAGCTCAACGCGAAGGCAAAGTTGAAGAGTGCAACGACGATCAAAACGATCAGCAATGCCCGGCGCGACATCGGCGGGTTGGGCCGCAAAATGGCATCCAGAAGGACGTTGCTCATGGACAAAGCATCGTAGCCGGCCCGTTTCAGATCAAGCCAAAAAAGAGGCCCGCAGAGCGGGCCTCTTCGTTCATCAATCCGGATACCGGTCGTCGTCGCGGTGGTGATGGCGTCCGCAGCGGCGCTCATATTCGCGTCGCCCGCCGTGATCGTGCCAATAGGGATCGCCGAGGTTCAGGGTACAGGGATCGGTCAGCCCGCCGATCGCGCCGCCTGCCAGCGCACCGATGGCGGCACCGGTGGCCGGTGTGCCGGTGGCCGCGCCGATGATGGCGCCCGCGCCCGCGCCAATGGCGGCGCCAGAAACCGCGCGATCGCCGGGATCGGTGCCGCAGGCCGAAAGGCCCAGCGCCGAAACCAAAACCAGCCCCGCTGCGAATTTGCCGAATTTCATCACTGCCTCCTTGGTTGTGCAGTACGCCGATAACGGATGCCCATTCCTATTGTTCCGGAGAGGCAGAGCATCGTCTCTTTCAAGCTGAGCCGAATTAGGGCATTTCTGCGGCGGGGAACCCGAACTTTTCCGTCAAATGCCACGAAAATTAACGCCCGGCGAAATCGACACGTTTTTCGCGCGACTGAAAAAGTCGGCGCCCGAACCGAAGACGGAGTTGAATTACGTCAATCCGTACACGCTTTTGGTTGCGGTGGTGATGAGCGCGCAAGCCACCGACAAGGGCGTCAACCAGGCAACGCAATCTCTCTTCAAGATCGTCGACACGCCGGAAAAGATGGTGGCGCTCGGCGAAAAGAAACTGATCGGTTACATCAAGACGATCGGCCTTTATCGCATGAAGGCGAAGAACGTGATCGCGCTGTCGAAGGCGCTGATCGCCAATCACAACAGCCAGGTGCCCAAGACGCGCGAAGAACTGGAAGAATTGCCCGGCGTGGGCCGCAAGACAGCCAATGTGATCCTCAACGTGATCTATGGCGAAGGAACCATCGCCGTCGATACGCATGTTTTCCGCGTTTCCAACCGCACGGGCCTCGCGCCGGGCAAAACCGTGCTCGATGTCGAATTGGCGCTCGACAAACGCGTGCCGGACAAATACAGGCTTCATGCACACCACTGGCTCATCCTGCATGGCCGCTATACGTGCGTGGCGCGAAAACCCAAATGCCCCGTTTGCGTCGTCAGGGACATCTGTCTTTATCCGCACAAGACGCCGGAAGGTCCGCTTCCCAAAAAAACCAGACCGAAGAAGAAATAGGAGTTACACGTGAAACCATTCGACGTCGCAGCCATCGGCAACGCCATCGTGGACGTGATCGCCCCTATAGACGATGCGTTCCTCCTGAAACACAACATCGCCAAAGGCGTGATGACGTTGATCGACGAATTCCGCGCGCTCACGCTTCACGAGGCCTTTCCGCAGTCACGCGAAATCGCGGGCGGTTCGGCCGCCAATACGATGGCGGGCGTTGCTTCGTTCGGTGGTACAGGCCTGTTCGTGGGCCGTGTGAAGGACGATCGCCTGGGCGAAAGCTTTGCCGTCAGCATGGCCAAGACCGGCATCGACTATTCGACGAAGATGGCCACGAGCGGTGCGGCCACCGCCTGCTGCCTGATCGCGGTCACGCCGGATGGCCAGCGCAGCATGAACACCTATCTCGGTGCCAGCCGCGAACTCGATTCTTCCGATATCGACGAAGAAAAGATCGCCCGCGCCAAAGTGCTCTATATCGAGGGCTATCTGTGGGATGCGCCAGATGCCAAGGCCGCCATCACCAAAGCCATCGCCATCGCCAAGCGCGCCGGGAACAAGGTAGCCTTCACGCTGTCCGATCCGTTCTGCGTCGGCCGCTGGCGCGAGGAATTCGTGAACCTCTGGAAGAACGATATCGACATCCTGTTCGCCAATGAAGAAGAAGCCAAGGCGCTGTTCGAGGTCGAACATTTCGACGAAGCGCTACAGGCAGCCCGCCAATCTCCGGGCATTCTCGCGCTGACGCGCTCGGAAAAAGGCTGCGTGGTCGCCAGCGGCAACGAACTCCATGTGCTGGATGCCGAACCGATTGCAAAAGTCGTCGATACGACGGGAGCGGGCGATCAATTCGCTGCCGGATTTCTTTATGGACTGACGCATGGCAAGCGGCTCGATCATTGCGGGCGGCTTGGCGCCATTGCAGCCGCCGAGGTGATCTCGCATTACGGTGCGCGTCCGGAAGTCGCTCTTGCTGACCTGGCGGCGAAGTTCTGACTATTCGCCGATCAGGTGCAGCATCACTTCGCGTGTGTGCGGCGCGTCGCGGTGCTCGAACACATAGATTCCCTGCCACGTCCCGAGTGCCAACTCTCCGCCCCGCAAGGGGATGGAAAGCGACGTTGCCGTCAGCGCCGAACGGATATGCGAAGGCATGTCATCGGGTCCTTCGGTCGTGTGCCGGTAGAGCTTGGGATCGCGCGACACAACGCGCCGCATGAAGTTTTCCAGATCGGTCAGGACGTCAGGATCGGCGTTTTCCTGAATCAACAGGGATGCCGATGTGTGCCGGATGAAACAGGTCAGAAGTCCATCAGTAACCTTCGCTGAACGGACAAACACTCGCGCGTCTCCGGTAACGTCGTAGAGGCCAGGCCCCTTCGTCTTGAACGTCAGCGTCTCGAAATGCTGTTTCATCGCGGTGATTTGCGCAGATAGATATACAACGCGCCGGCACCGCCATGTTTCCGGTGGGCAGCGCGCGAATCCGCAACGATCCCGCCCAGCGAAGGCTCCGCCAGCCAACGCGGCACCATGGATTTCAACACCCCGCGAGACCGCGCCGCCAGTTCCATATCGAACGGCGCGTAAGGGTCGTCTTCCTTTGCACCTTTGCCCGTCACCACAAGCACAAGCCGGTGCCCGCGCATCTGCGCCGACCGAAGAAAGGTGATCAATGCCGAATGCGCCGCTGCTTCGGTAAAACCATGCAGATCGAGGCGGGCTTCCGGCTCCATCGCCCCACGCCGCAATCGTTCCGCCGTGCCTCCATCCACGCCTGTCAGGGCGGCTTTCGATTGCGCCAGTTGTTTACGCGCTCTCGTCATCGCAGGCGGCTCGGCCAGCGGGCGCGCCTCCTTGAAACCTTCCTCGAAAAGTTTGCGCTCCTCGTCCGAAACCACGCGCTTGCGGCTCATGGTGCAGTCACCTTGAATGTCTTTCCGTCGCCGATCCTCGCAGCAACTTTGTTCGGCAACAGCACAAACAGTTGTCCTTGCGACTTCATCACACCGGCAAGCCGTTCCGCTTTCGCACCGGTCCCCCAATAGACATCTCCGCGCACGGCACCACGAATGGCCCCACCCGTGTCTTGCGCGATCAACAGTTGGTGGAACGGCTCGCTGCCCTGCTTTGCAGGCACGCTTGTCGAAAGGAAAAACGGCACGCCCAGCGGATGAATGCGGTTGTCGACCGCTATGCTCGCCCCTGCCGTCAGCGGCACGCCTTCGGTCCCGCTGCTGCCAAGCGCCGGATCGCCGGCGGGCAACAGCACAAAAAACGTATAGGCCTCGTTCGTCTGCATCACGCCCGCGGCCTCTTTCGGATGCGCTTTCAGCCAAGAACGGATGGTCTGCATCGACACATTGTCTTTGGTCAGCGCGCCGCGCGCGATCAACGTGCGCCCGATGGCGGTGTAAGCCCGCCCGTTCTTTCCCGCATAGCCCACGCGCGCCCGTGTGCCGTCATCAAAAACAACCCGTCCCGATCCCTGAACCTGAAGAAAGAACACATCGATCGGATCGGCGGCGTAGAAAAGAACCGGCGCATTGGACAATCCGCGTGCGTCGATCTCCGCGCGCGTCGCATAAGGCACCAGACGCTGCCCTTCGATCCGGCCGGAAAGGGATTCGCCTTTCAGCTTTTCCCGGAACGCGCCCAGATCGACTGTCACAAGATCGGATGGCACGCCATATACGGGCGTTTGATAGCCGCCATGCTTCGTGCGGCTCGCGCGCAATTCCGGTTCGTAATAGCCGGTGAACAATCCGGTCTTCTCGCCGGAAATGGAAATCGCGAACGGTTTGAAATTCCTCTCGAAGAACCCGCGCGCATCCGTTGCCGCCGACAATCCGTTGCAAGCCTCAACCCAATCGCCAACCGTCCCCGCGTAACCCGCCCCGCCCATTTTTTGGGACGCGGCCTTCTTCGCTAGCGCCCCGCAGGAAAGGCGAAACGCGGCAAGCGCGCTGTCGGCGCGGCTCTTGTTCCATTCGGGAAGTTCGCCGAACGAAACGGCCGAAAGCTGCATGCCCGGCGGCACGACTTTGGGCCGCTGCAGAAACCAGATGGCGGCTGCGGTGAGAAGAAAGACGGCGATCAGAAAAAAGAATGCGCGCCGCGTCATCGCGCGTGAGCGATCAGTTGTGCTCACCGGAGGTGGCGATAAGTGTCCAGTTGGGATCGCGCGAGGTGGTGTCGCGCGAGAATGTCCAGACGTCGGTCACGTCGCGCACCGATTTGGGGTCGCCCTCGATGATCACGCCGTCCTGCTTGGCGGTGGTGGAAATATATTTCGCCTCGAAACTGACGGTGACGTCCGCCATGCGGTTCTTCATCTCGGCATGGGTGATGCGCACGTCCGAAAAGCTGACGAAGGTGAAATCCACCTTCTCCTTGCGCTCCTCATGTCCGCGGATCACGGAGTCGAACGCGGCATAGACTTCTTCGCTCAACAGCGGCCTGAGCGTCTTGCGGTCGCCGGCGGCAAACGCCGTCACGATCATCTCATAGGCCGCACGCGCACCTTGCAGGAAATGCTCGGTCTCGAACTTCCGGTCGGCGAGCTTGATGTCGAGCAGCCCGCGCGCCACTGCATCCGCCGGTTTGTCGCCCGCCGCACCCGGCTTGATTGCCGTGCGGTCCGGGAGTCCGGCCACGTTGTCGCCCGAAGGCGCGGTCTGGCGGCGATATTGTTCCGGCGGCGGGTTTTCGTGCCCGGTCCGGCGGCCCAACACGGTGTAGAGCCGGAACAGCACGATACCGGCCACCACGGCGGCCAGCAGAATCTCGAAAAGCTGTGTATCGGGCATCTAAACCTTCCGACCGGACGTTACCCCCCAAGACCGGGATGGGTCCAGCAGATCAGCCCATTCGGGCAAATATGAGGTGAAAGGCCGCTATGGCCCCGCCTCGGCTTGTCACGTCGCCGCGATCCATGGTAGCGCGCGAACCCCAAGAAATGAGGGGGATGGAATGAGCGAACAAGGCAATGGCGCCGGCAACGGCACGGCAAATGGCGAAGGAACCGCGCCGCGGGTCCAGGTTGTCGCCCAATATGTCCGCGACCTGTCCTTCGAAAACCCTGGCGCGCCGGGCAACGTCCAGGGCCGCCCCCAGATCGACTTCGGTGTCGATCTCCAGGCCCGCCGGATGGAAAACGAACAGTTCGAGGTCGAACTGAAGTTGCGCGTATCGGCCAAGGCCGAAGAACGCCCGATCTTCCTGCTCGAACTCGTCTATGCGGGCATGTTCGCACTCCACAACATCCCGGAAGATTCGCTGGAAAAGACGCTGCTGATCGAAGGGCCGACGCTGCTTTTCCCGTTCGCGCGCCGCATCGTTGCCGATGCCATCCGCGACGGCGGCATGCCGCCCCTGATGATCGAGCCGATCGATTTCGCGAGTCTCTACACCGCCAAGCAAGCCGAATTGCAGCAGGCTCGCGGCGGCGCCCAACCGCAAACGGCTTAAGTCGAACTATCCGCTGGTGGCCTGAAAGGTCGTCGGCGCGGGCTCGATCACCTGAAATCCGTCCGGCTCCACCTGCAGGATCGCAAGTCCGCGATCCGCCGTTCCATCCTGCTTGAAGCGGAAGATGCCATCGACACCCGCGAACCCGTTGGGGTCGGTCAGTGCTGCGCGCGTAAAGCGGTGATAGGGCTCGCCGGGCGCAAGCAATGCCACCAGCGAAATCGCGTCATAGGAGAGCGTTGCAAGCTGCGGCGGCTCGGAATCGAAAATGCTGCGATATTTGGCGTCAAACGCATCCTGCGCATGCGGCGCCGGTGCTGCGAACCAGCCGCCTGTCAGCGAACCTTCTTTGGTGATGGTTGGATCGTACCAAAGCCCCGTGCCCAGCAATTTCACCTTCGCCGTATCGATTCCGTCATTGCCCAGCATCGATGCAATACCGCGCAAGGTGACGCCGCCCTGCGCGATCAAAAGCGTATCCGGATTGGTTTTTGCGATCTTCTGGGTCAGCGCGTCGACATTCGGCGCATTTGGCGCAAAACGCTCGACATCGGTGATTGTGCCGTGATTGTCCGTCACCATCTGCGTGAATGCCTGCGCAACCTTGTCGCCATATGCGTTCTGCGGAATCAGCGCAGCATAGTTCTTGTGTCCCTTGGCGGCGGCATAACCGACGATGTGGCGGATCTCGTTTTCCGGCTGGAAGCTCAACAGATAAACGCCCTTGCTCGCCACGGATCGGTCGGTGGAAAACGCCAGCACCGGCACTCCGCGGTCGCGCGCAATCGGCGTCACCGCCGTGACGGAGCCGGCAAATAGCGGCCCCACAATCACTTCCGCGCCCTGATCGAGAAGCTTTTTCGCCGCCTTGGCCGCATCGGCGGGACCGGTCCCTTCATCGACGGGCATCAGCAACAGGTCGCCGTTTTCGGTATCGGCCACCGCCATCTGGGCCGCATTGAGCATGGCGTTGGCGAGCGCACGGGTGGCGGGCGAGCCGTTGGAGAACGGCAGCATCAGTCCGATGCGCACGGGCGGATGGTCCTTGGGTGTGTTGCCCAGCCGCAGGAATTGTGGGGTTTCGTTCAGAAGCTGGTGCGGGGCCACCTCTTCGGGCAGGGCGGCCGGCGCCTTGGGGGCCACGGATGTGGGTTCGGTCTGGCAACCGGCCAGGGCCGCTATCGCAACCGCGCCCGCGATGGCACAAACTCGGCGTCTCAGGCGGGCAAGGGTCGGGGATGGCACGCGGGACTTCACCGGGTAAGGACGCATGGGGCTGCACAAAGGGGGCGATAAGGTCTTGAACCACCCTAGGGCCTCGGGCCCCAAATCGCCAGACGAGACCGGGCTTTCGCCCGGCCTTTATGTGACGGCGACACCTATCGGCAACGCCCGCGACATCACCTTGCGGGCGCTGGATGTGCTGTCGGCCTGCGACGGGATCGCGGCAGAGGACACCCGCGTCACCGCCAAGTTGCTCGCCATCCACGGCATCGAAAAACCGCTCAGCCCCTATAACGATCACAATGGCGAACGCGAACGCCCCCGCCTGCTTGCTCGTCTCCGTGACGGTGCCCGCATCGCGCTCGTCAGCGATGCCGGCACACCGCTCGTCTCCGACCCCGGCTACAAGCTGGTGCGGGAGGCGATTGCCGCGAACATCCGCGTGCACGTCATCCCCGGCCCGTCGGCGGCGCTGGCAGCACTCGTCTTGTCCGGCCTGCCGAGCGACAAGTTTTTGTTCGCGGGCTTTCTTTCATCCAAAACCGGTGAAAGACGCAGTGCCCTCGAAAACCTGAAAAACGAATCTGCCACGCTGATCTTCTTCGAAAGCGGTCCGCGCCTCGCTGAAACATTGTCCGACATGGCGGAGATATTTGGCAACCGCGCCGCCGCTGTCGTCCGCGAAATAACCAAGTTGTTCGAAGAATCACGGCGCGGTTCGCTCACCGAATTGTCATCGCACTATGCAAAGGCCGACACACCCAAAGGCGAAATAACGCTCGTTGTCGAAGGCGCGAAACAGGTCGCGCTCGATCTCGTAAAGCTCGATACCCTGCTCGACAAGGCGCTGGAATTCATGCCGGTACGTGCCGCTGCCGAACTTTTGTCTTCCGCTCTGGATCAGCCCCGCAAACCGATCTATGAGCGCGCCCTGGCGCGGAAACAGTCCGATGACTGAGAAGCGCATGGCGCGCGGCCGCGTCGCCGAAAAACGCGGCCGCAGAAGCGAATTGTTTGCCGCAGCCCTCCTGATGCTCAAGGGCTATCGCATTCTCGGCCGCCGCGTGCGCACGCGTGCCGGCGAGATCGATCTGGTGGCGCGTGCGCCGGGCGGCGTGATCTGTTTCATCGAAGTCAAGGCGCGTGGCTCGGCCGATGCCGCGCTCGAATCCATCGGCGTGCGCCAGCGCGGCCGCATCGGTCAGGCAGCGCAATTGTGGCTCGCGTCCCGGCCTGGCCTGCGCCCCAAGGCAGTCCGTTATGACGTGATCGCCCTTGCACCCGGGCGCATGCCACACCATCTGCGCGATGCATGGCGGGATGAAGGACGCTAGACTGGGGCCATGTCCGAAACGGCAGACGATCCGGGGATTTATCTGAAGGCGCTTGGCGAGGCAGGCGAGGGTCCGCACAATCTCGCCGAAGCTGGCCTCATGTTGTCGCTGCTCGACCAGCCGCAAACATCGCTTGCCCCCTATCGCGCCCACCTGGACGAGATGGCTCATTACGCCGTTCAGGACGCCAAACTCGCCACCAGTGCCGAAGATGTGGCGCGTGCACTTTCTGCATTGATCGCAGGCCGCTACGGCTATGATGGTGACCGCTTCACCTATGACGAACCGCAGAACGCGAATCTGATGTCGGTGATCGACCGCCGCAGAGGTCTGCCGGTGGCATTGGGTATTCTCTACATCCATGCCGCACGCGCCGCAGGCTGCGCGGCCGAAGGGCTGAATTCGCCCGGCCATTTCCTGATGCGTCTGTCTTATCGCAATGGAGAAGCCCTGCTCGATCCGTTCAACGGCGGCATCATCATCGATCGCGAAAAACTCGGCACTCCGCCACACATGGGCGCTATGACGATTGATGATCCGCGTATCGCCGATCCCGTCAGCGACACCGAAGTGCTTCTGCGTTTGCAGAACAATCTCAAACAGCGCGCGCAGCAATCGGGCGAGAACGCCCGTGCTCTCGAAATCGCCAAGCGCATGGTATTGATCGGTTCGCGTCGTCCCGATCTGTGGCTCGAACTTGCACATTTGCAGGAAGGAGCCGGCTCACTCGGCGCGGCCCGACAGGCTTATGAAGCAGCGCTGGTGCTCAGTAAGCCGGGCGATGCTTCGCTCAACGAAGCGGCTCTTGCTCTCAATGCTCTCAAACGCAGACTGAACTAGGAAACACCATGACCCTCAACGTCGCCATCCAGATGGACCCCATCGAGCGCATCGATATCGGTGGCGATTCCACTTTCGCGCTGGCGCTCGAAGCGCAGGCGCGGGGCCACCGGTTGTTCTATTATGGCCCGCGCGATCTTTCCTTCAGCGACGGCGAGGTGATTGCCAATGTGCGCCCGCTTCAGGTGCGCAACATCAAGGGCGATCATTTCACGCTCGGCGATGCCGCCGTGATCGATCTGTCGAAAACCGATGTGGTGCTGATGCGCCAGGACCCGCCGTTCGACATGGCCTATATCACCGCCACCCACATCCTCGAACGCATCCATCCCCAAACGCTGGTGGTCAACGATCCCGAACATGTGCGCAACGCGCCGGAAAAGCTTTTTGTCACCCTGTTCAAGGATCTGATGCCGCCGACGTTGATCACGTCCGACAGCGCCGAGATCAGACGCTTCCGCGAAAAGCACAAGGACATCATTCTGAAACCGCTTTACGGCAATGGCGGCGCAGGCGTTTTCCGCGTGAAGCCCGATGACGAGAATCTCGGCAGCCTGCTCGAAATGTTCACCCAGTTCTATCGCGAACCGGTCATCGTGCAGCGTTACGTGCCCGATGTGCGCAAGGGCGACAAGCGCATCATCCTGGTCGATGGCGAATTCGCGGGCGCCATCAACCGCGTCCCGGCCGAAGGCGAAGCCCGCTCCAACATGCATGTCGGCGGACGTCCGGAAGCCACCACACTCAGCGAACGCGAAAAACAGATTTGCGCGGCACTTGCCCCCGAACTGAAAAAGCGCGGCCTCATCTTCACCGGTATCGACGTGATCGGCGATTATCTGACCGAAGTAAACGTCACCTCACCGACAGGTATCTGGGAAGTAAAGCGTTTCGGCGGTGCGGACATCGCGGCGCTGGTCTGGGACGCCATCGAACGTAAACTCAAAAACCGCCCTTGAAGGCACGGGACTTTTTCAGCTTTGCGGCGTTTCTCAAAGAGCGCCCGAACGTCCGAGGTTCCCATGTTCACCCTTCGCAAATCCACCGACCGAGGCGCCACCAAAATCGCCTGGCTCGATTCGAAGCATTCCTTTTCCTTCGGCGAGTACCGCGATCCAAACCACATGGGATTCGGCCCGTTGCGCGTCATCAACGAAGACGTGATCGCGGGCGGCGGGGGTTTTGCGCCCCATCCCCATCGCGACATGGAGATCGTAACCTACATCCTGTCCGGCGCGTTACAGCATCGCGATTCTCTCGGCACCGGTTCTATTATCCGTCCGGGCGAGATCCAGAAGATGAGCGCGGGCTCCGGTATCGTGCACAGCGAGTTCAATGCCTCGCGCGAACGCCACTGCCATCTCTTGCAAATCTGGATCGAACCGTCGAAGAGCGGAATCGAACCGGCCTATGAACAGAAACCCGTCGATCCCGAAGCGGTGAAAAATCATTTCGCCCGCATCGCAGCCCCCGACCCGCGTGACAACGAGGTGACGCTGGTGCAGGACGCGGAGATATGGGCCGCAAAATTCGATGCCGGTGTTGAAGCCGTGCATCCGCTCGAAAAGGGCCGGCGGTCGTGGCTGCAGATCGCGCGCGGTACGGTCGACGTCTGCGATCACGTGTTGAACGCGGGCGATGCCATCGCCGTCACCGACGAAGATCGTATCCTCGTGCGCTCGCACGCGCCGTCCGAGGTACTTCTGTTCGATCTGGTTTAGGCCGATTTGCCGAAGCGGCTGCGATAGCGGGTGTCGATCTTGGAGACGGGCAAATAGATGAACACGTCGGTCGTCCCGAATTGCCTGTCGATCACCGCGCCGTCGCCGATCAATGCGCCGGCACGTGCATAACCTTTGACGAGCGGCGGCAGTGCACGCAGTGCCTCTTTCGGATCGATCGCCTCTTTCGGCATGCGGTTCATTTCGACATAAAGCTCTGGCCGCGCTCGCACGCGCAGTTCCGGCGGCAACAGATGATAGTGGTAGAGATAGGAAAGCGGCATCGCCAGCGCGTCCGGATCGGTGCCCGCAAGCGATGCACAACCGAACATCAGATCGATATGAAAGCGCGCCACATATGCCATCACCCCGCGCCACAGAAGCTGCATGGTGCCCGGCTTGGTGCGGTAATCTTTGAGAATGCACGAACGGCCGAGTTCCAGATGCCGTGTGCCCGGCGGCAGACCCCTCAACATCGGCGTGAGGTCGTATTCGGTCGCGCTATAGAAGCCGCCCGCGCGAGACGCATCCTCGTCGCGCATCAGCCGGTAGGTTCCCACCACCGAAGGCTGCCCGTCCTCGTCCAGTATGGCGCGGTCCACCACGAGGAGATGGTCGCAGACGGAATCGAACCGGTCGAAGTCACGCCGCTCCGCGCGCATTTCCGGCGAAGGCGTGGCCGACATCTCTTCATAGAACACGCGATAGCGCAGGCGCTGCGCCTGCTCGACTTCCTCTTCCGTCTCGGCCAGGCGCACTTCGAGAGCGGCCGAGGTCGAAAGGACCGGCCATTGCTCGAAGCCGCCTTCCGGCGGACCGGGCTCGTGAACATTGACCAAGATGAAAGCCTTAACCTTGAACGGCGCTCAGTTTACCCGAATGTCGGTGGCGGCGGCAAACCTCGCTGGCGCCGACCGATCCACGCAAAGAGAAGGATCGCAGGGATTCCCGCGATCCCTGCGCCTGCGAAAAAGATGGCATACGCGCCAAGATGTCCGTGGGTTTGCGCCAATCCGTCGACGATCTGGCCCGAGAACCCTTTCGAGATCTTGCCGATCCAAGCGTAGCACGAGGTCAGAAGGGCATATTGCGTTGCGGTGTAGCCAAGGCTCGTCAGGCTCGACAGATATGACACCAATGCGACACCGGCGAAACTGATCGAAAAATTGTCGCCCGCCATCACTGCGGCAAAGAGTTCGAGATTGACGTTCTCTTTCGCAAGCGTTGCATAAAGCGCGATGGCGGCGGCCTGCAGCACCCCGCCCGCAACCAATGCACGGATAAGGCCGAACCGTAGCACCGCAAATCCGCCCGCAGCGATCCCTGCGAACGATGCGATGAGCCCGACGGAACCGCGCACCGCTCCCACCGCTTCTTTCGACAGGCCGATGTCGTGATAAAACGGATTGGCCATCGGCCCCATCACGAAATCCGGCAAGCGATAGAGACTGATCGCCACCAGCATGAGAAGCGCCATCGTGCCGTGGATGCGAAAGAATTCGACAAACGGCCCAACCACAGCGTCCAAGAATCCGCGCGCATTCCATAGCGGCGCCTTCCGCTCAATGGCTGCATCGGCGCGCTCCGGTTCTGGTGCCAGCAATGTTGCCACAAGTCCTACACCCATCAGAAGGCCGAACAGCGTGTAGGAAGCGCGCCAGCCAAATCCCGCAGCCACGATCAGGATCAGCGCGTCGGCCGCGATCAGCGCGATGCGATAGCCAAGCTGGAATTGTGCGGAAAGAAGTCCAAGCTCTTCATTGTTCCGCGCGGATTCGATGCGCAGCGCATCCACCGCAATGTCCTGCGTCGCCGAAGCGAAGGCCACGAGGAGCGCCAGCATACCTGCTGTCACCAATCCGTGTTGCGTGCCGATAACCGCCATGCCGATGAGCCCGCATCCAACGATCAGTTGCGCGAGCACCATCCATCCACGGCGGTGACCAAGGCGCCCGAACAGCGGCGCACGCACACGGTCCACAATCGGTGCCCAAAGGAACTTCAGCGAATAGACGATGCCGACCCAGGAAAGAAACCCGATGGCCGTCAGCGTGGTGCCTTCATCGCGCAGCCAATAGCCGAACGTGTTGCCCGTCAGAAGAAACGGCAGTCCGGATGAAAACCCCAGCGCCAGCATCAAAAGCGAGCGCGGCTGCAAATAGGCATTGAAAGCTTGGGCGGTACGCTCGGCCGCGTTCAAGTCTCACCTCTGCGGAGCCCCGCATCAGGCCGCAGCGTGACGCAGTTCCGATTCCTCTCCCTCAGAGGGAAAGAGACTTGCCAGCATCGCGTCAAGTTCGTCGGGATCGACGGGCTTGGGCAGGAAGCCGTCCATGCCCGCATCCTTGCAGGCGCGCTTGCCGGTTTCGAGCACATCGGCGGTCAGCGCCACAATCGGCGTGCGCGGCCGGCCCGACTGGCGCTCCTCGGCGCGGATCAGTTTCGTGGCCTCCACCCCGTCCAGTCCCGGCATATGAATGTCGGTCAGAAGCAGGTCGAACGCGTTCTGCTGCATGGCGAGCACGGCCTCTTCGCCGGATACCACTTCGCTCACAATGTGCCCGCGGCGGCGCAACAGCTCGCGCGTCAGAAGCGCATTGATCGGGTTGTCCTCGGCCAGAAGGATTTTGAGGCCCGTGCGCCCGTCGGGGTGTGCTTTGGGCTGAAGTTCGGCCGCTGCCGCATAGACTGCTTCCACCGGCGGCGGCTCCGTCGAGATGGTGCCGAAGGAATCGTGAAGCCGCTCCACCAACGAGGCGTGCCGCACCGGTTTGACGAGATAGGTCGAGAACCCGCCCTCTTTCAGCTTATCCAGCTTCGGGCGCATCTGTGGCGTGATAAGGACGATGGCCGGAATGTGCTTGTGCGGACCGCTGGGCGGAGCGGGCTCGTTGGTGCCTGCATCTATCAGCATGACATCGATGGTCTTGCCGCTCTCCAGGTCTGAAATCTCGCCGCCCGCAGCGCGGATCTGCGCCGTCAGCCCTTCGCGCAACACCGCGTTGCGCGTGACGATGGCAATGGTCAGGTCTGCCAGCGAATGCTCGAAGCCCGGCAACGCGGGCTTGATGATATAAGCCGGCACCGTGCACCAGAATGAACTGCCGGTTCCTTCTGCGGCGTCCACGCCGATCTCGCCGCCCATCGCATCGATAAGGCGCTTGGAGATCGCAAGTCCCAACCCCGATCCGCCGAAGCGCCGCGCGTGGCTGGAATCGGCCTGCACGAATTCGCTGAAGATTTCTTCGCGCTTTTCGTCGGGAACGCCAACACCGGTATCGCGCACATCGAAGCGCAACGATTTCCGTTCATTCACCTGGATCAACTTCACATCGATGCAGACGCCGCCCTTCTCGGTGAATTTGATCGCGTTGCCGACAAGATTGGTCAGCACCTGGCGCAACCGCATGCCGTCGGTGCGGATCGAACGCGGCACGGGTGCTGCGATCACCGAAAGAATTTCGATGCCCTTGGAATGGGCACGCGTGCCCAGAAGCTCGACCACGCCTTCCACAAGACTTCTGACGTCGACCTCTTCTTCTTCGAGCGTCATCATGCCCGACTCGATCTTGGAGAAGTCGAGGATGTCGCCGATCAACGAAAGCAGCGCCTCGCCCGATTGGCGGATGGCTTCGGTATAGGTGCGTTGTTCCGGCTTCATCTCGGTTTCGAGCAGAAGCCGGGCCATGCCGAGCACGCCGTTCATCGGCGTGCGGATTTCATGGCTCATCGTGGCAAGGAAACCCGATTTCGCGCGGCTGCCCGCTTCGGCGCGGTCGCGCGCTTCGGTCAGCGCATCTTCCAGCGCCTTGCGTTCGGTGATGTCGCGTCCCACGCTCTGCACTTCTACCAGCCGGCCGAACGCATCGCGGATCGCGTAGTCTTCCCATGAGATCCAGCGCCAGCCATAGGCCGTGCGCACATGCTGGTCGTAGCGCACGCGGCCCTTGCCGCTTTCGAGTCCGGCAAAGCTGCCGAACACCGGCGCGCGGCTGTCGGGATGAAGTTCCGGCGCAAAGGGAAACCCGATCGCGTCTTTCGGCGCCAACCCGAACAGTTTGAAGAAGGCATCATTGGCATAGGTGAGACGGCTATCGGCGGCCCTGCGGAAGATGGCGTCGCCCTGGCTGTCCACCAGCCCGCGATAGCGCTGTTCGCTTTCGTGCAGCCGCGCGTTCATGGCGGACGCATTCTTCAGTGAGTTTTCCAGCTTGGCGGAGGCGGCCGCGAACTCTTCCGTTTTCTTGTGCAGCGCGTCGGCCTTCTCGCGGATGGCGAGGAAGCCGTGCAGCACCATGGCAATACCCACGCTGATGAGCGCCACAAGTGTGAACGGCTCGATGATGGTAAGCCGGCTATGCTGCATGATGTCGCCCAGCGCCGCCACCGCGATGCCAAGGGCGATCACACCAAAGACGAGCCGGATGATACGGACGGCTGCCAAGCGAAAACCTTTCCCACCGATCCGCGCAATTAAAGCCGATTCCCCCTTGCAAAAGCCTTAACCGGCTCAGGGGTGAACAGGCTAACCCTCGGAAAATGGAGAGCTTTTGTGGTCCGGCCCGCCACGTCACAAAAGCTTTGCAAAACTGTGATGTGGCTTGCATGCCGGCCCCGCTTGATCGCCCCCGACTGGCGGACAGCGCCGGTCCCAGTGGGGCAATTCGGCCCGAACGGGCACTCATCCGAAAGGACTTCCATGAAACCGATTTTCCGCCGCCTGACCGCACTCTCGGTGGGTGTGGCTGCGGGCATGTTCGCCGTCCAGGCGTTCGCCGCCGACATGACCGGCGCGGGCGCGACGTTCCCCTATCCGATCTACGCCAAATGGGCCGAAGCCTATAAGGCTAAAACCGGAATCGGCCTGAATTATCAATCGATTGGATCCGGCGGCGGTATCGCCCAGATCAAGGCCAAGACGGTGGATTTCGGCGCTTCCGACAAGCCGCTTTCGCCGGGCGAACTCGATGCCGCTGGCCTCACCCAGTTCCCGACCGTGATCGGTGGCGTGGTGCCGGTGGTCAATATTCCCGGCATCAAGCCGGGCGAACTCGTCCTCGACGGCGCGACCCTGGCCAATATCTGCCTCGGCACCATCAAGTATTGGGACGATGCTGCGATCAAGAAGCTGAACCCCGGCGTGAACCTGCCGCATCTGGCGGTCGTTGGCGTCCACCGTTCGGACGGATCGGGCACCAACTTTATCTTCACCAATTATCTGTCGAAGAAGAGCCCGGCCTGGGCAAGCAATGTGGGCGCGGCAACCTCGGTCGAATGGCCGTCGGGCATTGGCGCGAAGGGCAATGAAGGCGTTGCCGGCAATGTGAAGCAGACCAGCGGTGCGCTCGGCTATGTCGAATATGCCTATGCCAAGCAGAACGCGCTCGCTTACGTCCGCATGATCAACAAGGACGGCAAGGCCGTTTCGCCGACTGCGGAAGCCTTCCAGGCCGCGTCTGCGAAAGCCGACTGGACGCATTCCAAGGGCTTCTATGTGGTGCTGACCGATCAGCCCGGCGCTGCCGCCTGGCCGATCGCGGGTGCGACCTTCATCCTCGTCTACAAGAACCCGCCGGATGCTGCCAAAACGGCCGATGTGCTCAAGTTCTTCAAATGGGCCTATGCCGAAGGCGACAAGATGGCTGTCGATCTCGACTACGTGCCGCTGCCCGATTCCACGATCGCGGCCATCGCCAAGTCCTGGCACGACAACATCCAGGGCGTGGGCATGTAATCCCCACGTTCGTGTAACGGAAACGGGGGCCGAGGCTCCGCTTCGGCCCCTTTTCGTCTAAAACACGGCAGCACCTCAAATGGCCGGCATTGCCTTGGAAAATTACGGAACATACGACCGCGCCAATGTTGTGCGCCGGTTCGGACGCGGCGACACGCGTTTCCGCCTCCTCACGCTCGCAGCAGCCTTGCTTGTGGTTGCGATCTTCCTGGGCGTGCTTGGCGCGCTGATCGACGGCGCATGGCCCGCGATCAAGGCGTTTGGCTTGCCGTTCCTCTGGACCGAGAAGTGGAATCCGGTCACCGAAAAATTCGGCGCGCTCGCGCCCATCTACGGCACGCTCGTCACCTCGTTCGTCGCCATGCTCATTGCGGTGCCCACCGGTATCGGCATCGCGATTTTTCTCACCGAGATTTGTCCCAACGCGCTCAAGCGCCCCATCAGCATCGCCATCGAACTGCTCGCAGGCATCCCATCGATCATCTACGGCATCTGGGGCCTGTTTGTCTTCGCGCCATTCCTGCAATCCACGATCCAGCCCTGGCTGATCGACACCTTTGCGAACGTGCCGGTACTCTCGACGCTGTTCGAAGGCCCGCCCTATGGCATCGGCGTGCTGACCGCTGCGCTGATCCTTTCGATCATGATCCTGCCTTTCATTTCGGCGGTGACGCGCGACGTCTTCGAAACCGTTCCTCCGATGTTGAAGGAAGCGGCTTACGGTCTGGGCTGCACGCGCTGGGAAGTGATGTGGCATGTGGTCCTTCCCTATTCGCGCACTGGCGTGGTGGGCGGCGGGATGCTGGCACTTGGCCGCGCGCTCGGCGAAACGATGGCGATCACCTTCGTCATCGGCAACGCGCATCGCATTTCGTCCTCGCTGTTGGCGCCCGGCACCACGATATCGGCTGCCATCGCCAATGAATTCACCGAAGCGTTGGGCGATCTTTATGTGCCATCACTGATCGAACTGGGCCTGATCCTCTTCTTCATCACCTTCCTCGTGCTGGCGGCGGCCCAACTGATGCTGCGCCGCCTCGAAGCCAGCGGAGGCAAGAAATGAATTCGGTGCTCTACGCCCGGCGCAGGTTCACCGACCGCATGTTCCTCGTGCTGTCGATTTCAGCCGCCGGTTTCGGTCTCATGTTCCTCGCGCTCATTCTCTACACATTGATCGTGCAGGGTTTCGGCGGGGTTTCGCTGAAAGTCTTCACCGAGATGACGCCGCCGCCTGGCTCGGACGGCGGGCTGCTCAATGCGATTGCCGGCAGCGTCATCATGAGCGTGCTGGCCGTCGCCGTCGGTACGCCCATCGGCATTATGGCCGGCACTTATCTCGCCGAATATGGCCGCCACACGCGCATTGCAGGTGCTATCCGCTTCTTCAACGACATTCTGTTGAGTGCGCCATCCATCGTGATCGGCCTTTTCATCTATGAGCTTCTCGTCATTCGGATGGGCCATTTCTCGGCGATTGCGGGCGCTGCCTCGCTAGCCGTGATCGTAATTCCGGTTGTGGTGCGCACCACGGAAAACATGCTCCTCCTCGTCCCCAATTCGCTGCGCGAAGCGGGCACCGCACTCGGCGCTCCCATGAGCTTCGTCATCCGTTCGGTGACGTGGCGCGCGGCGCGTGCGGGCATCGTGACGGGCGCGCTTCTGGCGGTCGCACGTATTTCGGGCGAAACGGCACCTCTCCTGTTCACCGCGCTCAACAACCAGTTCTGGAGTTCAAACCTCAACGCGCCGATGGCGAGCCTGCCCGCCGTGATCTTCCAGTTCGCGATGTCGCCTTATGAGGATTGGCACCGCCTGGCTTGGGCCGGCGCGCTGTTGGTGACGTTCGCGGTTCTGGGCTTGAGCATCGCCGCCCGCGTGCTGGAGTCCTCGAAGAGAAGCTGACATGAGCGAAGCAAACGGCCATTCCAACGGAAAAATCCGCGTCGATGTGAAGAACCTCGACTTCTATTACGGCGAGAGCAAGTCGCTGAAAAACATCTCGCTGTCGCTCTATGACCGCAAGGTAACGGCATTCATCGGGCCGTCCGGCTGCGGCAAGTCCACGCTCCTGCGCGTCTTGAACCGCATGTATTCGCTTTATCCCGGCCAGCGCGCCGAAGGTCAGGTACTGCTGGACGGCGAAGACCTGCTGCATTCCAAAATGGATTTGAATCTGCTGCGTTCGCGCATCGGCATGGTGTTCCAGAAGCCCACGCCGTTCCCGATGTCGATCTACGACAACATCGCCTTCGGTATCAAACTCTACGAACGCGTCTCGAAATCCGAAATGGATGATCGCGTGCGTTCCGCATTGGAACGCGCCGCTCTGTGGACCGAGGTGAAGGATAAGCTGAATGCCTCGGGTTTGAGTCTCTCCGGCGGTCAGCAGCAGCGCCTCTGCATCGCGCGTACCGTGGCGATCAAACCCGAAGTGATCCTGCTCGACGAACCCTGTTCCGCACTCGATCCCATCTCGACCGCCAAAATCGAAGAGTTGATCGACGAGCTGGCGGCCGATTACACCATCGCCATCGTCACCCACAACATGCAGCAGGCCAGCCGTACGTCGGACTACACAGCGTTCATGTATCTGGGCGAACTCATCGAATTCGGCGACACCGAAAAGATGTTCACCACACCCGAAAACAAGCGCACCGAAGACTACATCACCGGCCGCTTCGGTTAGCGCAACGTGCGGGCAAGTGGATGCCGCTTGCCCGTGCAAAGTTGCGCCGAATTAAAGATAATCCGAAGCCAGCGTTTCGTCTTCGCGCGATGAACCCATTGCGTTGAGTGCCGCACTCAACACCGCACTTACGATCAGGTTGAGAAGCAACGAACTAAGAGCGGCATAGCAGGGAATGGTGATGCCGAAGACCGTCACCGCATAGATCGACTTGGCGAAATTCAAACTCGCCGCCATCGCCGTGCCGGACGCTATACCGATAGCCCACCCAATCAACAGCGCCCATGGATTGAGCCAGCGTGTGTAAAGCCCAATCAGAACGGCAGGCAGCGTCTGAATGATCCAGATGCCGCCCAACAATTGAAGCTGGATGGCATAGGATGGCGGCAGCGCCACGATGAAGAACAGCGCGCCCACCTTCACCACCAATGATGCGATCTTCGCCACCTGGCTTTCCCGGGCCGGCTCGCAATCAGGCGCGATATATTCGCGATAGATGTTGCGCGTGAAGAGATTGGCCGTGGCTATGGACATAATGGCGGCCGGAACAAGCGCGCCAATCGCAACCGCCGCAAACGCCACGCCCACGAACCACGATGGAAACATCTGCAGGAACAGCGCCGGCACCGCGAAATTGTTGCCGTACTGCCTGAAGCCGTCCGCAAACGCCGGGTTGTTTTTCACGCCTGCGGCGATCGCCATGAATCCCATCAACGCGATCAATCCGAGCGCAAAGGAGTAGGCCGGCAGGATCACCGAATTGCGCCGAATCACGTGACGGCTGGATGAACTCAAAAGCCCGGTCATCGCATGCGGATAGAGAAACAGCGCAAGTGCGGATCCCAATGCCAGCGTGGCATAGGCGCTTTCCGCGCCCCAGTTCGTGTGCGTACCCGGCGCGAGCAACAGCTTGTCGGCACCCACGCTCGCAAACATCTTCGCGTAGCCGCCCAATTCCGCGGGGATAAAGATAACGGCCGCAATCACCGTCACATAAATCAGAATATCCTTCACCACCGCGATCATCGCGGGCGCGCGCAATCCGCTCGTGTAAGTGTAAGCGGCCAGCACAGCGAAGGCTGCAAACAGCGCCCATTCGCCCTGCACGCCCAGCGCCGCGATCACCACTTCCATGCCCACAAGCTGCAACGCGATGTAAGGCATGGTGGCAACGATGCCGGTGATCGCAATCGCCAATGCCAGCATGCGATTGCCGAACCGCCCGCGCACGAAATCCGCAGCCGTCACATACCCTTTGGCATGCGCCACCGACCACAGACGCGGATAACAGAGAAACAAAATCGGATAGACCAGGATCGTATAGGGTACGGCAAAGAAGCCCGTCGCGCCTGCGCCAAACATCAGCGCCGGCACCGCGATGAAGGTGTAAGCCGTATAGAGATCGCCCCCCAGCAAGAACCAGGTCACGACAGTGCCGAAGCGCCGTCCGCCCAATCCCCATTCTGCGAGTTGGGTGAGATCGCCCTTGCGCCAGCGTGCGGCGACGAACCCCAGAACGGTGACGAAGGCAAACAGCAGAACGAAAACCGAAAGTGCGACAATGTTCATTGCGAAGGCCCGCCATTGTCGCGGTCTTCGGCGCGATAGACGAGCCAGAGCAGCAACGCCCCCAGCGGAATCCACAAAAGCTGGAACCAGTAAAAGAACGGAACACCCGCAAGGCTCGGTTCGGCGCGGTTGTAGAAGCCCACCCACAACATCGCGACAAACGGTACGACCAGGAGAAGATGGATCGGACGCAGCCGCGCCCCGCCTTGCCCGTTGTTCTTCACACCCCACCCCTCTCGAATGACCGCATCATGCCGAGCTTTGAATCTGGCGCAAGCGTCAACAAATTTTCGCAGCGCAACACAGCCGAATCCGTCTCGGCGGCGACGGCCCAACCTGTTAGCGTCCTTTCGGGATCAGGGATGGGGCATGCCATGAGAATTCTTATTGCCGGCGTTCTCGGCGCGATTGGAATGTTTATCTGGTTATCGATTGCGCATATGGCGACGCCTCTCGCGATGATGGGCGTCAGCCATTTCAATCACGAACAGCCGGTGATGGATGCCGTGCGCACCGATCTGGGGAGCCGGTCTGGCTTCTATCTATATCCCTGGAACGAGGATATGAGCGCCGATGCGATGAAGGCGCACCAGACCAAGCTCGATGCCAACGGCATGGGCCTGCTTGTCTACCGCGCGCCGGGCACCGTTAGCGCCTCCATGGGCAAACAACTGGTGTTCGAATTTCTCAATGAACTGGTGCAGTCGTTGATCGCAGCCTGGCTGCTCGCACAGGCGGCAATCGCGGGCTATGCGCGCCGCGTGGTCTTTGTCACGGCCATCGGCGTGGCTGCCGGTATCGCCACCAACATTTCTTATGAGGTCTGGTACGGCTTTCCCGCGAGTTACACCAACGCCAACATCATCATGACGGTGGTGGGCTATCTCGTTGCGGGATTGGTGATCGCGGGCGTGCTGCGCAGAAACGCGGTCTAACGCTCGGCTTCGTGCTCGCATTCTTCGCGGAGCTTATCGAGTTCCTTCTCTGGAAGGGACTCGATGTGCATATAGGTGTTGCGTGCGTCCTCAGTGGCGCGGATCAGTTCGTCTAGTTTGGCCTGTAACGCCGCCCCGTCGCGGTTCTGCGTGTTCTGGATCAGGAACACCATCAGAAAAGTGATGATGGTGGTGCCGGTGTTGATGATGAGCTGCCACGTGTCGGAATAGCGGAAGATCGGCCCCGTCACCGCCCATGCCAGAATAACCAGACAACATAGCGCAAACGTGATGGGCTTTCCGGCTGCGCGCGCCGTCCAGTTTGCGAATCCAGAAAAGCCGGATGCATTGCCCAGGTGGTGAACCTCCGCCGTCGTGCGAACACGGACGGCGGAGTTGGCCTGCGTGCGCGCGGCGTTGCTCATGCAGAGCGGCGTCCCACAAAGACGAGTGCCACGCCCGCCAGAAGCACCACGACGCCCGCAACCGTCGGAATCGAAACGGTGTGTTCTTCTTTCGCGGTGACCTCGACCGGCCCCGCCTTCAAAACGGGCTTGTCTTCGGTGTAGCTGAAATTTTCGAACACCAATCCGGCAATGCCAAGCACGATCAATACAATACCAACCCAGGCGATATTGCGCATGGTCTGTCCCTCGATGGTTCGCCCAGAGGAACGGCCAAAGTTTCCAAAGGTTCCCGCATCAAGCCGCCGCGATGCGCCTGCGATAGGAAAGCGCTTCGGCCACATGTGGCCGCTTCACGTCGCCTGCCCCTTCGAGGTCGGCAATGGTGCGTGCCACCTTCAAGGTGCGGTGATACCCGCGCGCGGTCAGCTTCATGCTTTCCGCCGCGGCCGTCAGAAGTTGAATCCCACGCTCATCCGGTTTGGCCACGCGGTCCAGCAATTCGCCTTCGATCTCCGCATTGGTGCGAACAGTTTCGGTTTCGTATCGCGCCCGTTGAAGGTTTCGCGCTTTCGCCACACGCATCGCTACCTCCGCCGAACCTTCCGCCGGCGGCGGCAGCGAAAGATCCTGCGCCGACACATTGTTCACTTCGATGGCGATGTCGATGCGGTCGAGCAGCGGACCTGAGATTTTCGCCTGATAGTCGATCCCGCATTTGGGAACGCGCCCACAGGATTGCGCGGGATCGTTCAGATGCCCGCACCGGCACGGGTTCATGGCCGCCACAAGTTGAAACCGCGCCGGAAACCGCACATGCGCATTGGCGCGCGCGATCACTGCTTCTCCCGTTTCGATAGGCTGGCGCATCGAATCCAAAACCTGCCGCTGAAACTCCGGCAGCTCGTCAAGAAACAGAACGCCAAGATGCGCCAGACTCACTTCCCCCGGCTTCACGCGCAATCCGCCGCCGATGAGCGCGGCCATCGATGCCGAATGATGCGGCGAACGGAACGGCCTGCGCCGCGAAATGGCCCCGTCGCGCAATTCGCCCGCCAGCGACTGCACCATGGAGACTTCCAGCGCCTCGCGCGCATCGAGCGGCGGCAACAAGCCCGGCAACCGCGCCGCCAGCATCGATTTGCCGGCACCGGGCGGGCCGATCATCAGCATGTTGTGTCCGCCCGCCGCTGCGATCTCCAGCGCACGCTTGGCGCTTTCCTGTCCCTTCACATCTTTCAGATCGGGAAGGCCAACAGCATCGTTCGCCAGTTTCGCGCTCGGCGGATTGAGAACCTGCGCGCCCTTCACATGATTGACGAGCGCGATCAGCGAAGGTGTCGCGATGATCTCCACATCGCCCGCCCACGCCGCTTCCGCGCCGCACGATGCGGGGCAAATCAATCCGCGCCCCGCTTCGCTCGCAGCAATCGCTGCCGGAAGCACGCCCGCAACCGCGGTGACTTGCGCATCCAACGACAATTCTCCGAGTGCGGTGTACCGCGCCATCTCGCTCGCCGGCAAAACGCCCATGGCTGCCAGCAATCCCAACGCGATGGGAAGATCGTAGTGGCTTCCTTCCTTCGGCAGATCGGCAGGCGCCAGATTCACCGTCACCTTCTGAAACGGCATCGCCAGTCCAATCGCCGAAAGTGCTGCGCGTACGCGCTCGCGGCTTTCGCCCACGGCCTTGTCGGCCAGACCCACGATGTTGAAATTGTTTCCGGCCTGCGAATGCGTGCCAATGTGGACCTGCACGTCCACTTCGCGCGCTTCGATGCCCTGAAAGGCAACCGTATAGATATGAGCAACCGTCATGCGCCATCCCCGCTGACGGTGGATTAGCGCGTGTTTCTGTTATCGACGCAATTGGGAGTTGTCGCGAGTTGTCGCGACATACGTCTTCGCGAAGAACTTTGACCTTCGGGAGCTGCGACCTAAAAAATCACGCTCGCGGCAGAACGTCAAAAGCGATGGTGGTGCGCGCCTCGTCGGACTGGAACGGCGTCGTGCCGTGCCACATGTAGGAGGGGAACAGCACCAACCGCCCGACCTTGGGCTCGACCACGCGCTTGACCTGCTCCGGCAGCCCCATCTCGAACGGGGCCTCGCCGAATTTCAGCCAGCCAGCTTCGCCTTCGGTCTTGGGCAGCGCCACGTAATAGGCCGAGCTGATCCAGCCGCTCTTGTGCACGTGGTTCAAATGCTGCCCGCCGGATTTGAGCCGCGTCGTCCACGCACCCAGATAGCCGAAGCCATTGGCTTTGCGCCCGAACAACGGGTGATCGGGATCGTCCTTCATCCGGGCAATATAGGCGTTCACGGCATCGTCGAACCGCGCGCGCAGGCCCACGATCAGCGGATGGTTGCCCGCGAACAGATCGTCGATGGTCTGTGTGCCGCCGCGCACGTTTTGATCCAGATATTCGCGGCCCACCGCGTGCAGCGGACTGAGCGCCTCGTTCAGCGTGCGGTTGAAGCTTTCCATGTCGGAAAAGCCGTCCGGGGTTTCCAGATCGAAGGTCTGTACCAGCCGCGTATAATCGTTGATCGCCGCTTCGCGTTCGTCGCCCAGCTTGCGCATGGCAAGCGACTGGAACGCCACGCCCAGCGGATTGCCCGGCTGGATCGCAAGCGATTTCTCGGCCGCTTCCAGCGCACGCTTGGCATCGCCTGCGCGCAACAGGGTCTCCGCAAAATTGCACCACGCGGCCGCATTGCCCGGCTCGATGCCGACAGCGCGCTCGTGCGCGGCAATCGCGCCTTCGAAATCGCCCAGCCGTGCGGATGCCCGACCGATGCCATCATGTCCCACGATGTTATTCGCGCCCGCCGCATTGCCTTTTTCGAATCCGGCCTTGGCTTCTTCAAACCGCTCGGCGCGTAGCAGCAGGCTTGCGCGGTCGAATTCCAGCGACGGCACGCCCGGCACCGCGTCGATGGCGGCGTCGTACGAACTCAGGAATTCGTCGTTGCGTTCCAGCCGGTAGAGCAGGTGATTGAGTTCGCGGTGCGCCATCAGGTCAAGCGGATTGCGCATGATCGCGCGGCGATAGGCGTCGATGGCGTCTTCCAGCTTGCCCAGCCGGTGCAGCACCGAACCGCGCACCGCATCGACATACGGCATGTCCGGCGCAAAGCCTTGCGCGGTGTTGAGCAGGCCCAACGCTTCCATATCGCGCTTCTGCGCGGCAACCGCGACACCCAGATTGTAATAGAGCGCAGATGCCTGACGCGGATCGAGACGGTTCTGGCGGATCGTGATGACGGCCAACGCTTCAGCCTCGCGATAGCGGCGCTGTTCGTTCAGGCTCGCAACCAGGCTTTGCTTCGCCATTATCAGATTGGGCTGCAGCCGCAACGCATCGCGGAAGCTCTTCTCGGCTTCCACATGGCGGCGTTCAAAGGATTGTGCGAGCCCCAGATTCAGATGACCTTCGGCGAAATTGGGCTTGAGGATGATCGCCTGCCGGAAGGCATCGATGGCCTCCTGATTGCGGTTCATCCGGTTCAGTGCCTGGCCCAGTGAATTCAGCGCCACCGGCTGATCGGGATTCACCGCCAGCGAGCGGCGATAGAGTTCCTCGGCTTCTGCAAAGCGGCCCTGCTGGGCGCGCAAGTTGCCGACCGCATGCAGGGTTTCCGCATCGTCGGCCGAAAGACCGATGACTTGTTGCAACAGGGCCTCGCCCTCAGCCGCCTCGTTGCGCTGCAGCTTCTCGACGGCCTCCGCCAGAAGCGCCTGCGAGCGCTTGGCCCCCGGTTTTCGCGTGATCGTCGTGGTCATGCAGCCGTCCGTCCGATACCGGTTTGGGGGCGGAACTGCCGCACTTGCGAAGGTTTCCCGCCACCCCTACCCTCGGAAGCTTCGCTATTGAACTGAGAGAGACAAGATGACATCGCAGCGCTTCGAGGGTACTGACAAATATGTCGCAACGGAGGACTTGGCCGTCGCGGTTAACGCGGCCATCGCCCTGGAGCGTCCGCTGCTCATCAAGGGCGAGCCCGGAACCGGCAAGACGGAACTCGCCTTCCAGGTCGCCGATGCGCTGAAAACGCCCCTCATCACATGGCACGTTAAGTCGACCACCAAGGCGCAGCAGGGCCTCTATGAGTATGACGCCGTGACGCGCCTGCGCGATTCCCAACTGGGCGACGAGCGCGTGAAGGACGTGAAGAACTACATCAAAAAGGGAAAGCTCTGGGAAGCGTTCGAGGGCGCTGGCCGTTCCATCCTTCTGATCGACGAGATCGACAAGGCGGACATCGAATTCCCCAACGACCTTCTGCTCGAACTCGATCGCATGGAATTCTTCGTCTACGAAACGGGCGAGACGATCAAGGCCAAACAGCGCCCGATCGTGATGATCACCTCGAACAACGAAAAGGAATTGCCGGACGCATTCCTGCGCCGCTGCTTCTTCCACTACATCAAATTTCCGGACCGCGAGACGATGCAGAAGATCGTCGATGTGCACTATCCCGACATCAAGCAGAAGCTCGTGGCGGAAGCGCTTAACGTCTTCTACCAGATCCGCGATGTGCCCGGCCTGAAGAAGAAACCTTCCACCAGCGAACTGCTCGACTGGTTGAAATTGCTCCTGAACGAAGACGTACCGCCGGAAGCGCTGAAAGAGAAAGACCCGACCAAGCTCATCCCGCCGCTCCACGGCGCACTCCTCAAGAACGAACAGGACGTCCATCTGTTCGAACGCCTGGCGTTCCTGGCACGCCGCGAGCGGAACTGAGCAGTCCCATGAAGGCTTCGGTTGCGCTTCTCGGTGTTTTGCTTCTTGCAAACGCCGCGCAAGCGCAACCCGCTGGCATGGACGTGTTCGCCGAAGCCAAGAACGGCGACAAGATTCACACCGCTTCCGGCTTCGTCTGTCCGCATGCCATCGGCACCTTCGTGCGCGACGCGGCGGGCGAGGCCGATCCCGAACGGCAGACAGCATCCTGCAGCTACTCCACGCTCGATGGCGTCTATGGCAGCATCACCTTGGTACCGCTGACCGATGGTTATCAGCCGAAGACGTCTCTCGCGTCGCAGTTCGAGCAGCAGGAAGCAACCGGCGGCAAGATGGTGTGGCAGGGCACGGTGAAGATCGGCAATCCGCCGCTCGCCGTCTATGTCCGCCTTTACCAGACGGCCAAACTCGAAGACCTGAAATACACCGTGCTCTATTCGGGAAGCGTGGTGAAGAACTGGGCAGTGGAAACCACCGTCGAATATGCCGATCCGCGCGACACCGCCGAAAAGAACGCATTCCTCAACGCTGTCTATGAATCGGCGATGGCCGAAATCGGCAAATGAGTGGCTTTGGACAGATGCGCCGTCCCGCCCTAATATCCCCTCATCGCTATCAGGACTGAAACAATGTTCTTCCAATTCTTCGATGAGCTGCGCGCGGCCAAGGTGCCCGTCACGCTCAAGGAATATCTGGCGCTGATGGAAGCGCTGTCGAAAGACGTCATCGATCTCAATGTCGACGACTTCTATTTCCTCTCCCGCACCGTGCTGGTGAAGGACGAAAAGAATCTCGACAAGTTCGACCGCGTCTTCGGCCATGTGTTCAAGGGGTTGGAATCGATCGATCCGTCCTTGCTCGCGCAACTGCCGGAAGAATGGCTCAAGGCGCTGACCGAGAAATTCCTCAGCGAAGAAGAAAAGAAACAGATCGAAGCGCTCGGCGGTTGGGAAAAACTGATGGAGACGTTGAAACAGCGTCTCGAGGAACAGAAGAAACGCCACGAAGGCGGCAACAAGATGATCGGCTCGGGCGGCACTTCGCCCTTCGGCAACTCCGGCTACAATCCCGAAGGCGTGCGCATCGGCCAGGACATGTCGCGTCACGGCAAGGCCGTGAAGGTGTGGGACCAGCGCGAATACAAGAACCTGGACGATTCCGTCGAACTCGGCACGCGCAACATCAAAGTAGCGCTGCGCCGCCTGCGCAAATGGGCACGTCAGGGTGCGGAGGTCGAACTCGATCTGCCCGGCACGATCCAGGATACGGCGAACAAGGGCTATCTCGACCTTCGCCTGATCCCCGAGCGCCACAACACGGTGAAGGTGCTGCTGTTCTTCGATATCGGCGGCTCGATGGATGCCTACATCAAGCTCTGCGAAGAATTGTTCAGCGCGGCGAAGACCGAATTCAAGCACATGGAATTCTTCTATTTCCACAACTGCCTCTACGAAAGCGTGTGGAAAGACAATCGCCGTCGCCACAACGAAAAGACCAACACCTGGGACGTGCTGCACAAATTCCCGCACGACTACAAAGTGATTTTTGTGGGCGACGCGACCATGAGCCCCTACGAAATCACCTATCCCGGCGGCAGCGTCGAACATTGGAACGAGGAGGCGGGCGCTGTCTGGCTCGACCGCGTGGTGCAGATCTATCCGCACACGGTCTGGCTCAATCCGGTGGCGCAGAAGCACTGGGAATACACCCCGTCCATCGGCCTCATCAACCAGATCACGAACAACCGCATGTTCCCGCTGACGCTCGGCGGTCTCGATCAGGCGATGCGTGAACTGAACCGCTGACGCTCGGCGGCCGTATAACCGAAAATCTCTAAAGGGGCAGGGCCATGCTGAAAGTTCATCACCTCAACAATTCGCGCTCCCAGCGCATTCTCTGGCTGCTCGAAGAAATGGGTGTGCCGTACGAGATCGTGAAATACCAGCGCATGACGCCGGTGCCGCTTGCCCCGCCTGAACTGAAAGCCGTGCATCCGCTCGGAAAATCGCCGGTGCTCGAAGACGGCAAGCGCAGAATCGCCGAATCCGGCGCCATCGTCGAATACCTGATCGACACCTACGGCAAGGGCAAATTCAAACCCGCCGAAGGCAGCGACGATCACTGGAAATACATCGAATGGATGCACTTCGCCGAAGGATCGGCCATGCTGCCGCTATTGATGGCGCTCTACACCGGCATGATGGGCGATGCCGCCGCGATGCTGAAACCGCGCGTCGACAGCGAAATCGCCAATCATCTTTCCTACATGGAAGAGGCGATCAAGGGCCGCGATTTCTTCGTCGGCAACGAACTCACCGGTGCCGACATCATGCTGTTGTTCGTGGCGGAGGCAGCCGGTGCAAGGCTCGAGCCCTATCCTTCGCTGATGGCCTATCGCAAACGCATGCACGATCGCCCCGCCTATCTTCGCGGCATCGAAAAAGGCGGACCGTATCAGTTGATGAGCCGCTAGTTCGCCATTTTGGGTTTGCACGTGCCAAGCGGCAAAAGACCAATGTTAAGGCGGATTTCGTCGGCGATGTTGCGTAGCTTCGGCGCCAGATCGTAATCGATCCCCGGCCGCCGGCGGATTTGATCCGCCGTCTCATCCAGTTCGTCGGCAAGCTTTATATAGTGCCGCACCAGTTCGGGATGGCTGGAAATGTCGGTCATCGGCGCAAGGTATCTTCGATTGCGCCACGATCTTACCCTCGCGCAGAGAGCGCGCTCTGATCTGAATCAACTGCAGGTTGGATTGTCAGGATGCCGCAAACCTATCCTGCGCCGCGGCCAGCCTGCCTTCCGCTTTCACGACGTTGGTCGCCGCCGCCAGCCCGAAAGGCGGCATGTTGCCGTAGACGCATTCGTATTTCCCGGGCTCGACCAGATAGGTCTCGTGCCAGATGCCGACCGATCCGTCTTTCAGCAACTCGCGCATATAGCGGCCCCAGGCCGGAAAATGCTCGGCGTTCTTGTCGCTCGAATAGGCGAGCAGCTTGTCGAAGCTCTCCCAATATTGCTGGACCATGATGACCGGCCAGGAGAGATACTGGCGATACCATAGAAGTCCCGTTTCCGGCTTCTTCTCCAGCTCCGCCAGCATGTTGGGCATCGTGCGCAGAAACCAGAACCAGCGTGGCAAGGTCGAAAGCCTGTTGATCCGCATCCCGATCAAAAACAGCACGACGGGCTTTTCAAACTGTGCCGTCATTCGCCCCGGTATGACGGTGTTCGAACGCTCCATGCCTCACCCTTTCGTGGCGCTGCCCCAATAATTGAATCCCGCAAAGCGCGGCGTGCCGGGCAGATACATCGTTTGCATCTCTTCTACGCGAAAACCGGCGTCGCCGATCAGTTTGGGCACCGCGCGGCCAAGATGACATCCGCCCGCAATCTTCCCCCACATCGGATCGAGCCGGTCCTGCCAGCGTTTCACGCCTTCATCCGGTGCTGCGCCATGCTCGCAGAAAATCAGTTTGCCCGACGGCTTCAACACGCGCCGCATGCCGGAAAGCGCGCGCATCACGTCGGGAATGGTGCAAAGCGTATAGGTGACGAGCACTGTGTCCGCCGCATCGTCCTCCAGCGGAATCTCCTCGCCCGGCAGATCGAGAAATTCGATTTCGAGCGGCGATGCCGCCACGCGCTCAGCCGCGCGCGCCCGCATCTCGCGCGAAGGCTCCAGCGCCCAGAGATGGCTCACCTTTGACGCGTCATAAAACGGCAGGTTGTGCCCGGCTCCGAACCCGATCTCCAGCACGCGGCCTTCGGCGCGCGGAACCACTTTCTTGCGCTGATAGCGGATCGGCTTTGTCCCCATCATCGCGCCCAAAAGCGGCGGCAGAATATGCTTGTCGTAAAATCCCATGGTTGCCTCCCAAGGCAACGATAGCACACATCCGGTCAATTGCCCGGCTCATACACGATGGACGGATCGCCGTTATTTGGCACATGGATGACGACCGGCTTGTCCATATAGCCTGGCTGGTTGTCGGGATCGAAGCCTTCGGTTGCGCCCTTCGCCAGGCACAGAAGCGTGCCGATGCTCACGCCTATGGCATAAGGGCTCGCACAGGGCAAAAGCAGCGGCATGTTCTTGCGGTCGCGGCCCCGTGCCCAATGTTCGCGATCTTTCGAGCGATCTGTGTGATCGTGATAGTCGACGGCGTCCTTGTCGCGATCTCGCGATGCCGCGGCGACGGATGGGCACTTCGCGCGCTCCTCCGGCGAAAGCAGCCCAATGTGGTCCGGCTCGCAACCGAACAGAGATTGGTTGAGCCCGTTGAGACTTTTTTCGTTCCACGACGGCGGCAAATTGATGTGGCTGTAGTCGGGAATGATCGTCGTTTCCGGCGTGATCTGCCGGCGCGCCGGGTCGTTCTCCTTTTTGGGCTCAGGCTTGGTTTGCGTTTCCTCCTTGGGCGGAAACACGAACCAGATTTCGATCTCGCGCGCGGCCGGATGGTTTGGGATGCTGATGTAAGTCGCTCTTATCAATCCCGCAATAACGAGCACATGCAGCAGCGCGACGACCGCCGCACTCGTAAGCCCCTTGCCGGTATCGCGCTTCCCCTGGCGCTCCGTTCCGAACGGCGGCGTCATCGGGGCCATCTTATCCGTCCGGCCTGTATTCCAACAAATCGCCGGGCTGACACTCAAGCGCCGCGCAGATCTTTTCCAGCGTGGCAAACCGCACGCCCTTCACATGGCCGGACTTTAACAATGAAAGATTGGCTTCCGTGATGCCCACGATTTCCGCCAGCTCCTTGGAGCGCATCTTTCGTCTGGCCAGCATCACGTCGAGATTGACGACGATCGCCATCACACGAAGCTTTCGTTCTCGTCGGCCATCCGCCGCGCCACGCTCATCACGCGCGCGATCACGAGCACTGCGCCGGCGAGAAACAGCGCGGACACATCCTCGCTGCCGAACGAAAGCGAAATGAACCGGTGACCGTGGCCAAGCGGATAGGTGAGCAACGCCGTCACCGGCGCCATCACCGCAAACCCGACGATCACTTTGGCAAACAGCGCGACGGCCACGCTGTGAAGCAGGTGCAAGGTCTGATTGGAAAACACATCGCCCGCCGCATAGCGCAGGAACAGCCGGCGCAAAGACCACAACGCCCACATCACGCACGCAACGGCGCCCATCTCGAAGGCAAGTGCACCCAGCCGGAAGATCAGCGGGACTTTTTTGGCGAGCAGCGGCCCCAGATCGTCCTGGTGAAACATCAGCCAGTCGGTGCTGCTGCCGGGCAAGAGGAAGATGGCCACGGTGACGGCCGGATAAATCAGAAAGCCCGCGGTCGAAAGCCAGGCCATGATCCGGCTCAAGCCGGCGAGGTTCTCAGGAACAGGCGTCGCCATTAGAGGCTCCAGCGAGATCGCTGAGCCTGTATAGCAGAAATTTATTATTGTAAAACGATAATATCTTTTATTCCGGCGCGACGGTGATCTTGATTCCGTCTAGTTCCGGCCCGCAGACAATCTGGCACGACAGCCGCGAATTGGGTTCAACCGCCAGCGCCATGTCCAGCATGTCTGTCTCCGCGTCCGATTTCGCCGGAAGCTTTGTGAACCAATCGTCGTCCACATAGACATGGCAGGTGGCGCACGCACACGCCCCGCCGCATTCCGCCGTGATCGGCAATCCCGCATCGCGCAGGATCTCCATCACCGTCCAGCCGTCGCGGCCTTCCAGTTCGCGGGTTTCGCCGTTTCTGTCGGTCGCAATGATCTTCATATCAAGATACGCCCAGTTTCTTTTGCAGGCTGGAGGAAGAGGTCGTGTATTGGAAGCGCAGTTTCTCGTTCGGCTTCACGATGTGGAACGCCGCCTGGGACATCAGGGCCGCTTCATGGAAGCCGGAAAGAATGAGCTTCAGCTTGCCCGCATAGGTGTTGATGTCGCCGACGGCGAAAATGCCATGCGTGCTGCTCTCGAACTTCTCGGTATCCACCGGAATGAGATTTTCGTGCAGGTTCAGCCCGAACTCCGCAATCGGTCCCAATTTGATGGTGAGCCCGAAGAACGGCAGGAACATATTGGCGTCGATGTTGAATTCCTTCTTGTCGGCGCCGGCGAGCGTCACCTGTTCCAGCTTGCCGCCTTCGCCGTGCAGAGCTTTCACGCTGGCGACGTGGAATTTGATCTTTCCCTGATCGACGAGTTCGCGCATCTGATTGACGCTATGCTGTGCCGCGCGGAAGCCATCGCGGTGATGCACGAGAGTCAGTGAGCGTGCGATGGGCGCGAGATTGAGCGTCCAATCGAGCGCGGAGTCACCGCCGCCCGCGATCAACACATCCTTGTCGCGGAAGTGCTCCATCTTGCGCACGGCATAATGCACGCTCTTGTTTTCATATTCTTCGATGCCGGGGATCGGCGGCCGCTTTGGCACGAAGCTGCCCGCGCCTGCTGCCACAACAACCACCGGCGCAACGATCTCGGTGCCCGTATCGGTCGTCAGTTTCCAGCGTCCGTCGTCGAGCTTGGTCAGCGAAGACGCCATCTGCCCGAAGTGGAAAGTCGGGCTGAACGGCTTGATCTGTTCCATCAGCCGGTCCGTCAATTCCTGGCCTGTCACGATGGGCAGGCCCGGGATGTCGTAGATCGGCTTTTCCGGATAAAGCTCGGTGCACTGCCCGCCCGGCCGGTCGAGGATGTCGACCAGGTGCGTCTTGAGGTCGAGCAGTCCCAGCTCAAACACGGCAAAGAGCCCGATTGGGCCCGCTCCGATGATGGCGACGTCGGTTTCGATGGGCGTTGTCATGCTCTATTCCACAAGTTTCAAGTGTATGACCGGGGAAACTGACGTTTATATATGTAAAAAGGCTGGCCCGGACAATCCCCAGCCCCTGCAGGTCAGGGGCGCAAGTGTCGCGGCCCGCTCTCTTGCCCCTGCCAGACCGCGGACGGCAAGAGGAAATAGTGTTTCAGGGCCTTCGACTATGACCTTGGTCATCCCCGCCGCCGATTGCCGCTCGATGGAAGATGTGAGGCACCAGATCGACCGTATCGACCGCGTTCTGGTGGGCCTTCTGGCGGAACGGCAGACCTATATCGAACGCGCCGCCATCCTGAAACCGTCCCGCGACACGGTCCATGACGACGCCCGTATCGAAGACGTGGTCGCCAAGGTGCTCGCCGAAGCCAAACGTCAGGGCTTAAGTCCGGCCATTGCGGAAGCGGTCTGGCGCGAACTCATTGCGCGTTCTATCGATCTGGAATTTAAGGCGTTCGATCAGCGCAAATAGCTGTCGATGAACATGTGCACCAGGCCTGCGCGGCTTTTCATGGTGGCAAGTGCGGCCTGCGCTTTGCCGCGTTCGCTTGCGGGCTGAAGCTTTTCGGCATCTGCAATTGTCTCGGCCAGCGCGAAAGAGCCGATGCCGCGTGCGGCACCCTTCAACGTGTGCGCCGCTTCATGCCACCCTTTATCGTCGCCCGCTTCCAGGCAGGCTTGCATCCGCGCCACCATATCGGTCGCCTGTTTCTGGAACAACCGCAGGATTTCCCCGTTTAGCGCCGGATCGCCGCCGGTGTATTTGTTCAGATGGTCGAGGTCGACAACGCCCGCGCGTTCTGCAGCCAGCATGACGAAAGCCCTTCAAAAGCCGCGAGCATGATCGCTCCGTCTTCCTCAAGGCCGCGTTAACGGTTGCTGCAAGACTGAATCAGAACGGCTGCCAGCCATTGGGAAACGGCGAAACCCCGATCACGCGGGCATGCCCGAACAGCACCACCACGAACAGCAACACCGCCACCGCCATCCGCCAGTCCAGCAACTCGCCCCATTTGAGCTGTGCGCGGCCGGAAAGGACGGCCGCGAACGGCACGTTGGAGGTGCGGGCGGCAAACGCATCCCATTCCGCGCCCATCTTGCGCTTGCGTTTGGCGTCGATGGAAAGCGGCCCCAGCAACGAAAGAACGAAGAACGTCCCGAACAGAACGACCGATGCCGCGTCGCCATTCATCGCAAGGTGAATCGCCGACCACAGCACCACGCCCCACAGGAACGGATGTCGCGTGACCGCCACAATGCCTTTCACCGCGCCGGGCTTGGCCGCAACGATCTCCTGTTTCACCGATGTCGGATTGGGCGTGAAAAGCCCCGGCACCGCGAGAAGAAACGCGATCAGCACCACCGGCATCGCCAGATGCTTCACACCGACTCCGAGATCATAGAGCAACGGATCATTGCCGCTTGCCTGCGCGTGATTGTAGGAAATGACGAGCCAGATGATCGCGGCCAGCGAAGCAAGCGAAAAGAGCCCCAGATAAGGCCGTTCGCCGATCGCGCCCACGATACCGTCGCGCAACCGCGTGCCGGAAACCAGAAAATGAATGGCCAGAAACACCGCTGCCGCGGCGATAAGCATTTCCATATCGTCCTCCCCGCGAACGCTTTAAACGCGCGCCCGCATGATATGTGCAGCCCCGCCCAATGCGAGGCCGTCATTCCGATCTGAAAAATAGAGGCTGTTCAGCCTGTCGGCATTCGCATCTTCGACGAACGCAAATCCCAACGCGCGCAATTCCCGCGCAAGTTCGTCCGGGTTGAAAAAGCTGCGCAACGGTTCGCCGATCTCGGCCACGCGCTTCGCCAGTTCCGCAAGTGCCGGACTTTGCGAAGGCTCCGCGTAATCGAACAGGATTTCGCTTTGCGTTTTCATCTCGCGTGCAACGAAACCGAGCGTGGCGAAAATTGCTTCGCGTGAAAGATAAGGCACAACACCCAGCCAGGCGAAGAAAGCAGGCTTGCCGAAATCGAAACCGGCGCGCCGCAATCCTTCGTGCAACGTCTCGCGTTCGAAATCGACGGGTGCATAGGTCAGGGCGTCCGGGATCGCTATTCCCGCGCTCTGCAACCGCTCGCGCTTCCACCCTTGCGTGGCGGGATGATCGACTTCGAACACGCGCAAACCGTCGCGCGCATTGCGATAGGCAAAGGTATCGAGCCCCGCTCCCAGCACGACGTACTGGCGCACGCCCTGCCCGAACGCTTCGGCAAAACAATCCTCGGTGTATCGGCTCCTCACCGCCAGGAACGCCCGCATGCGCGAGGCTGCCTTCTGGGTGTGCCGCTCGCTGCCCGTCCGGACGTCGGCCTCGGCCTGAGCGCCCACGATCCGCAGCGCCAGCGGGTCGGCAAATATGGTGGGCCGGTCGACGATTTGGTGGGCTGCCCGGTGAAGGGCGGCGCCTTGGGCAGTCAGGCTCGGCCGGTTAGATTCCATACACTGTAAATTATAAGTCGCCCGACCCACCCCGAAAAGGTCCATGAAAGGAAATATCGTTAAGGCTGAACTGTGGATAGATTCGCGAAACGGCGCCAGGAATGGTAAATAGCGCTCTATTGTCCAGCGCTTAGCTTCCGCTGAGGGGTAGAGTAACTTTGCGTAATTTCTCCGCCGAGCAGGCCAAGCCTGCCGCCACTGCCGTTCCCGAAACGCCCGCGCTCGCCAGGACGCCGGAGCGTCCGAAGAAATCCGCCCGCAAGGAAACCGGCATCGGCGGTCTCGTCTTTGCGCTTATCATCGCGTGCTTCTGGATCGGCTGCGCCGCGGCGTATCTCTTGGGTTATGCGGGTCCGCGCGGATTGGGCGCACTCGATGTGCAGCAGATGGCGCTCTACGCCACCATCATCCTCGCCCCTCCGATTTTGTTCATCGCAATCGCCTGGGCGTTGGCGCGGGGTCAGGCGATGGGTCATCTCGTCGGCCAATTATCCGACCGCGTCGAACTTCTCGTCACCGCAGATGATGTTTCGGCCAAGACCGCGGCGAAGTTGGGCCGCACCGTCCGTCACGAACTCGATGCGCTGAACGCCGGTATCGACGGCGCCTATCAACGCCTTCGCGCGCTCGAAAACGTCCTGCAGAGTCAGATCGCGGCCCTCGATGAGGCGGGCGCCCGCACCGATGTGCGCGGTGAAGCCGTGGCCAAGCGTCTGATGCAGGAACGCGAACGCCTGGAATCCATCGGCGGCTTGCTCGGCGAGGCCGCCGCGCGCGCGGGCGAAACCGTCACGCAGCACGCGATCCAGCTCAAATCCGTTATCGATTCCGCGCAAGACGCGCTTGCCGTTTCCGCCACCCAAACCGGCGACACGCTTTCGGATCGCACCAGCGAATTGCGCACGGTGATCGAAAGCGCCAAAGGCTCACTCGCCAATTCCGTTGGCGATGTGCAATCCGCACTCGACGCCCGCACCGAAAGCCTCAAAGCAGCCATCGCCGCCGCGCAGGACGCACTTGCCGCCTCCGCCACCGGCGTCAACGATGTCATGTCCGATCGCGCGCAGGAATTGAAGACGACGGTGCTCTCCGCCGAGGACACCTTTAATGCTTCCACCCGCCGCGCGCATGAAATCCTTTCGGGCCAGGTCGATCAGTTGAAGCAGATGATTGGATCGGCGGGGGACGTGCTGCTCGACGGCACGATCCGTGCTCATGAGCTGCTGGCGGAGCGCACCGAACGTGCGAACGATCTCATCGCCACGCGTGTCACCCAGATGAAATCGGTGATCGAGGCGAGCGAAGCCACGCTCGATCGTGCGGCGGGGCAGGCGAGCGAACATCTGGCAGGCCGCGTTGCGCAATTGGAGTCGATCATGGAAATGGCGGAAGGCAAACTTGCCGCCGCCAGCCAGGGCCTCGAAAAACAGACCGCCGAATTCCGCACCTCGGTCGAAGCCGCGGCACAGGCACCGCACAATGTCGCCGTCGAACTCGACAAGCACGCCAAGCAGATCGAACAGGTGTCTGATGCCACCATGGCGCGCGCCGAATTCGTGCTTGGCCGTCACGAACGCCACCGCGCACAGATGAACGAGCTGCTGCAAAAGCTGCGCGACGAAGGCCAAAGCTTCGAACAGGCCGTGCAGAACGAACGTGCCGCGCTGGAAAAAGCCATCGCCGGCCTGTCGCCGGAAGCCAAGAAATTCGAAACACTGGCCTCCGATACTGAACGCCATGTCGAAATGATCATGTCGAACGCGGCGGCACGTGCGGGCAACATCGCGGGCGTTCTTGCCGCGGAAGCCAAGCGCCTCACCGACATCGGCACGGCAGCAAGCGATAGCCTCATCAAGATCACCGAAACCTTGCGTCACGCGGGCGAAAGCGCGCATCTCTTGATCGGCGATACGGCCGCGACCGCCAAAGCCAATGCCAACCAGCTGGTGGGCGAGGCGATGGCCGAATGCGACAGGTTGATCCGCGCCGCCGCAGACCTCGCCGCCAAATCGAAAGAGGTAAGCGCCGATCTCGGCCGCGCCGTCGGCGATGTGAACACGCATATATCGACGCTTCCCGGCATCGCCCAGCAGGAAGCCCGCCGCGTGCGCGATATGCTGCGCACCGAAACCGAAGAGATTCTCGATCTCTCCGCCCGCACCATTGCCACCATCCATGCGCGCACCGCCGTCAAACAGCCCCGTGCGGAAGGCGACTCGGCGCAGAACGATCCCGATAGTTTGCTATCGCGCGCCCGCAAGCTCACCCAGCGTCCCAAGCGCAAAACTGACGTGCGCCCGACCGAGCCCAGCGATCCCAAGGGCTGGAACATGAGCACCCTGCTCGCCGCCGTCGAAAGCAGCGAGACGCCGGAAGAAAAGGAACTGCGTCCCGCATCCGCGGCCGCGCTCGGCGCGTTGGAAGCAGCCCTTTCGGATCTCGCGATCGATCTTGCCGCCTTCGACACCGGCCCCGCACCGGGCGAAGAGGAATGGCGCCGCTATCTCGCTGGAGACCGCTCGATCTTCGCGCGCCGTCTGGCCGAGGCCATCGATTCCGACGCGATGAACCGCATCGCCAACCTCTATCGCGAGAAACCGGCCTTCCGCGAAGCCGCCGACAGCTACATCGCCGATTTCGAAGTGCTTCTGAACAAAGCGAAAGAAGGCGATGGCGGCGGCCTTCTCACCTCGACCATGCTCAGCGCCGATACGGGAAAGATCTATCTGGCCCTTGCTTACGCGCTAGGCCGTCTCTCCTGATTTGCGCAAGCGCGCCGCATAGAATCCGTCCATCCCGCCAAGCTCCGCGAGATGGCACGGCAAGGTGCGCAGATCGCCATCGGGCGTGATCGCATCGAGCCCGAAGATTTCCTCTGGCTTTATCGGTTCGCGTTTGAACTCCGGATGCGCGTATAAAAAACCATCCACCTGTTCCGGCCCTTCCTCCGGTTCCAGCGAACACACCGCGAAAACCAGCACGCCGCCCGGCGCCACCATTGCGCCTGCCGCATCCATCAAATCCTGCGCCGCCGCCGCACAAGTGGTGATGTCCGACGCATTCTTGATCCAGGGCAATTCGGGATGACGGCGGATCGTTCCCGTCGCGCTGCAAGGCGCGTCCAGCAAAACGAAGGATGCGGGCGCTTCCGGTTTGAAATCGCGCAGATCGGATTCAACGAGCGTCGCGTCCAGTTTCAATCGCGCCAGATTTTCCTTCATGCGCGCAAGCCGCGAACCTTCGCGCTCGACGGCCGTCACCAGCGCCCCCACCGCCGCCAGTTTTGCCGTCTTGCCGCCCGGCGCCGCGCACAGATCGATCACGCGTTGCCCGCGCACATCGCCCAGCAATCGCGCGGGTAAGGAAGCCGCCGCGTCCTGCACCCACCATGCGCCGTCCGCGAATCCCGGCAATTGATCCACGCGCCCGGCCTCGCGTAAGCGAACGATGTTTCCGAAAACAGGCTTGGCCCCTGCGAGCGAAGCATAGCTTTTCAACGCAATATCCAGCGGCGCGGGCGAAAGATGCGCGCTCGCAATTTTTCGCGCCGTCTCTTCGCCATAGGCATTGCACCAGCGCGCCCACAGCCAGTCCGGCGTGTTGATGCGCGGCGCGTCCTGCGAAGCGAGAACGTCTTTTCCCTCGCGCGAAATCCGCCGCAGCACCGCGTTCACCAGCGGCTTGAAATGTTTGGCGTCCTTGTCGCGCAGGCAAAGCCGGTTCGCGGAATCCACCGCGGCATGCGGTGGCACGTTGAGAAACAGGAGTTCGCACGCACCGGCCAGCAATATTTCCGGCGTTGGGCCAGCACGTTGCGGTTGCGGCGGCTTCGGTACGAAATGGCGGATCAACGCATCAAGCTGCCCGAAACGTCTCAGCGTTTCATTTGCAATGGCGCGGGCGAAATTCGCGTCGCGCGCCTCAAGCTCCGCTTTGCCGAGCACGTCATCGGCCACCGCATCCAGCGGTCGCCGCTTGCGCAGCACGTCCGAAAGAATGGCAAGCGCGGCAACGCGCGCCCCCAATTCGCCTTTTGAAGATTTGTCCGTCACGCCGATTTAAACCATCAAGACCAGGGACCGCGATCGGGTTCCTGATCCATCTGTGCCGCAATTGCCTTCAACCGCGCAATACGTTCCTCGGTTGAAGGATGGCTCGCGAACAGGCTCGTCAGTCCGCCATGCAGCGGATTGATGATGAACATATGCGCCGTCGCCGGATGCGCATCGGCCTCCGGGTTCGGCGTCACCTGCGCGTTGCGGTCGATGCGTTGCAGGGCGGAGGCCAGCCACAGAGGCCGTCCGGAAATCTCAGCACCCATCCGGTCGGCTTCGTATTCGCGTGTCCGGCTGATTGCCGATTGCACCAGCACGGCTGCCAGCGGCGCAAATAACATCACCAGCAGGCTGCCGATGAAATTCCGCCGCCCGCCCATGAAGAAGGCAAAATTCGCCAGCATCGAAACAGCACCCGCAAGCGTCGCCACAATCGTCATGGTCAGCGTGTCGCGATTCTTCACATGCGAAAGCTCATGCGCCAGCACGCCTGCGAGTTCTTCATTGTCCAGACGCTGCAACAAGGCCGTGGTCACGCAAACAGCGGCATGTTCGGGATTGCGCCCGGTCGCAAACGCGTTGGGCTGTTCGTTCTCGGCAATGAACACGCGGGGCATCGGCAATCCTGCCTTGGTCGCCAGTTGCCGGACCAGATGCACAAGTTCGGGCGCGGAGGTTTCGTCCACTTCGCGTGCGCCATACATGCGCAGCACCATCTTGTCCGAGTTCCAATAGGCGAAGAGGTTCGATCCCGCCGCGAACAGGAAGGCTATCACCATGCCGATTTGGCCGCCGATCAGGAACCCCACAACGAGGAACAGCCCCGTCATCAGGGCCATCAACACGCCGGTACGCAGAACGTTCATCTTGGTCCTTGAAACCGCACTCTCCATGTTGATGTATGCTCTGGGAAATCCGGGTCAAGCCGCATGAAAAAAACCAGCAAAGCCGAGATCGCCACCCGCATCCGCGAGGCGGGCGAGCGCGCCCTGGCCGAGGCCGAAGCCCGCCACAAAGCCGAAAAACCTGCCGAACCGCTGCCTGAGGAACTGGGCGGCCAGAAAGGCCCGGAACCCACCCGTTTCGGCGATTGGGAAAAGAAGGGGATCGTCTCTGACTTCTGATCTCGGACGTCTGGCCGCCTTGATCCGAAGGCTCGTCGGGTCCATTTAAGACCCATGTTCATCCAGACCGAATCCACGCCGAACCCGGCGACCCTGAAATTCCTTCCCGGCTGTGAGGTTATGGGCGAAGGCAACGTCGCCGATTTCCCGGACAGCGGGGCAGCTGCCCGTTCGCCGCTGGCAAGCGCCCTCTTCAATGTCCCCGATGTCTCTCGGGTCTTCTTCGGTTCCGATTTCATTTCGGTGACCAAGGGCGATGGCGATTGGAAGCACCTGAAGCCTGCCGTCCTCGGTGCGATCATGGATCACTTCACCCGCGGCCTGCCGCTGATCGACAAGCCGGCCGATGAAGCCGAACCCGATGCCGCGTACAGCGGCGAAGACGAAGAGATCGTCTCCCAGATCAAGGAGCTGATCGACACCCGCGTCCGCCCGGCGGTGGCGCAGGACGGCGGCGACATCATCTTCAAGGGGTTCGATGGAAGCTCCGGCATCGTCTTCCTGCACCTTCAGGGTGCATGCGCCGGCTGCCCGTCCTCGACCATGACCTTGCGCAACGGCATTGAGAACATGCTGCGCCATTACGTGCCGGAAGTTAACGCGGTCGAAGCCGTCTGATTTGCGCCCGCGCGCGGGCGGGATTATGCAAGGCCGTTCTTCTTTCCCGGAGCGCGCCATGTCCACCCACGCCATCAACGACGAAGCCCTAGACATCATCTTCCGCAACGCGCGCACCCAGAACAAATGGCTGGATAAGCCCGTCAGCAACACCATGCTGATGGCGATCTACGATCTGATGCGCTGGGGCCCGACAAGCGCCAACAACATGCCCGCGCGCATCCTCTTCCTCACCACGAAGGAAGCGAAGGATCGCCTGAAGCCGCATCTGTCGGAAGGCAATCGCGAGAAGACGATGAGCGCACCCGTCACCGCCATCATCGGTTACGATCTCGATTTTCCTGAACATCTGCCGCGCCTGTTTCCGCACAACCAAGATGCGAAGAACTGGTTCCAGAATCCGACCTTGCGCGAAATCACCGCCTTCCGAAACGGCACGCTGCAAGGCGGCTATTTCATCGTCGCCGCTCGCGCCGTGGGTCTCGATTGCGGCCCGATGTCCGGCTTCAACAATGCCGGTGTCGATCAGGAATTCTTCGCGGGCACCAACGTCAAATCCAATTTCATCTGCAGTCTCGGCTATGGCGACCCGTCCGGAATATTCCCGCGTTCGCCGCGCCTTTCCTTCGACGAGGCTTGCAAGATCCTCTGATGACGCGCGCATGAAGCTGCTGGCGGTCGATACCGCATTGGGCGCTTGCTCCTGCGCCATCGTCGATGATGCGCGTATCCTCGCGCACCGTTTCGAGATCATGGATCGCGGCCACGCCGAACGCCTGGCGCCGATGGTCGACGAAGCGATGCACGAATCCGGTCTCGTTTTTTCCGATCTGGAAAGATTGGCCGTCACCACCGGCCCCGGCACGTTCACGGGCCAGCGCGTGGGACTGGCGTTCGCGCGGGGCTTGCGCGTCGCGCTCAAGCTGCCGCTCACCGGCGTCATCACGCTCGAAGCCATGGCCACTGCGGCAATCGCCGAAACAGGCGCCGCCTATGCCGCGGCGTTGCACGATGCCAAACGGGGCGAAGTCTATTTCGAACTGCTGCACGAAGACCGAACCTTGATCCCCGCCGCCATCGCGCCGTTCGAAAAAGCGCTGGCGATGATTTCCAACGCCACGCAAAACGCCAAACTCGCTTTCGCCGGCACTGCCGCCGAAGCCGCCGCGATGGCATATAAAGGCGAAGCATTGCTCACCCAAATCCGCCAGCCCGATGCGTTATGGGTCGCGCGCATCGCGCTCACGCGTCCCACGACGATGGACGCGCCAAATCCGCTTTACTTGCGCCCGCCCGACGCCAAACTCCCGGCGCAAAAATGAGCCTCCGCCCCGCCACCGAATCCGATTTCGCGGAGCTTGCCCACCTGCACAAAGCCTGTTTTGCGGAAAGCTGGGACGAGCGCGCTTTGAAAGACCTCGTGGCAACAGGCGCACGCACATTGCTTGCCGAACAGGATGGCCGCTTCGCCGGCTTCATCTTGTTCCGCACGGTGTCGGACGAATCCGAAATCCTCACCCTGGCCGTCGCCCCCGAAGCCCGCCGCTCCGGCATGGGTCGCGCGCTGGTCACGCAAGCCGCACAACAAGCCGCCCGCGCGGGAGCCACCCGCCTGTTCCTGGAGGTGGGTGCCAATAACGCTGCCGCCCGCGCCCTTTATGCGGGCCTCGGCTTCACCCCGGCAGGGCAGCGCAAGGGCTACTACAGCACCCCCGGCGCCCCGCCGGAGGATGCCCTGATCCTCTGCCTCCAGCTGCCGCTTTCCGGGTTGGGAAATGGCCCCCTGGTGGGCTAGATTGGCTTTCAACACACTGGGAGCCGGATTTGTCGCGGATCGAAAAACTCTGCGTTGAGAAGGGGTTACGCATGACCGAGCAGCGCCGGGTGATTGCCCGCGTGCTCTCGGATGCAAGCGATCACCCCGATGCCGAAGAGCTTTATCGCCGGGCCTCCGCGGTCGACCCCCACATCTCCATCGCCACGGTCTATCGCACGGTGAAGCTGTTCGAAGACGCAGGCATTCTGGAGCGCCACGATTTCCGCGACGGCCGCTCGCGCTACGAAGAGATTCCGGAATCCCACCACGATCACCTGATCGACGTGCAGTCGGGCCGCGTGGTCGAATTCCGCAACGAAGACATCGAAAAGCTGCAGCGCCTGATCGCCGAAGAACTCGGCTTCGAACTCGTCGATCACCGGCTTGAGCTCTATGGCGTGCCGAAAGGCAGCAAAAGCGTCAAACGCTGAGCCATGCAACGCCTTCGCGCTTTCGGGATTCTGTTCACCTTCATTCTGGTGACCTTGCCGGGTATTCCCTGGCAGGCGAGCGCGCTCAGGTTCAACCTGCCGCGCCGCAAAACCTTTCCGCACCGCTATCACAAATTCCTCTGCAAGCTGTTCGGCATCCGCGTCACCGTCATCGGCAAGCCGGTGCAGGACAAGGGCGTGCTGATGATCGGCAACCACACGTCCTATTTCGACATCCTCGTGCTTTCGAGCACGGCCAAGGTTTCTTTCGTCGCCAAAAGCGAAGTTCAGACCTGGCCGTTCTTCTCCACGCTCGCGCGCCTGCAGCAAACGGTGTTCGTCGAACGCACGCGCCGCTCGCAAACCGGCGAAGCACGCGACCAGATCCGCGACCGCGTTTTGCAGGGAGATGCGCTGATCCTGTTTCCGGAAGGCACCTCGAGCGATGGCAATTGCGTGTTGCCGTTCAAGAGCGCGCTGATGGGTGCGGCCGAAGCCATTGTCGGCACCGACGCGCAGGGCAATCCGATCCACGTTGCGGTGCAGCCGGTCTCGGTTGCCTATGTCGGTCTCTATGGAATGCCGATGGGCCGCGAAAACCGCCCGCTGTTCGCCTGGTATGGCGATATGGATCTGGTCCCGCATCTGATCGAAGCAGTGAAGACAGGCCCCATCGACGTTGTGGTGGAATTCCACGAACCGCTCACCGTCGATCAGGCCGGCGGGCGCAAGAAACTCGCAAGCCTCACCGAGAAGATCGTGCGCGACGGCCAGACGCGCGCGTTGCGCGGCGGCATGAAGACCGCAGCCCGTCCGGAACCGGAAGAAGACGGCGCGGAATTGACCGAGGCCGCAGCATGAGTATCCATCGCTGACATGAAGAAGCTCTTCGTCAAAACCTATGGCTGCCAGATGAACGTCTATGACTCCGCCCGCATGGCGGATCTCTTGACGCCGCTGGGCTATGCCATGGCGGATGCGCCGGAAGATGCGGACATGGTGATCCTCAACACCTGCCACATCCGCGAAAAGGCAGCGGAAAAAGTCTATTCCGAACTCGGCCGCCTCGCGCGCCTGAAGGACGAAAAATCCGGCATGCTGATCGCGGTCGCCGGTTGCGTGGCGCAGGCCGAAGGCGAAGAGATCGTGGCCCGCCAGCCCGCCGTGGACATGGTGGTCGGTCCGCAATCCTATCACCGCCTGCCGGAAATGATCGCGCGCGTCACCCGCGAAAAAGGCCACGTGCTCGAAACCGATTTTCCCGCGGACGAAAAATTCGATGCCCTGCCGCAGGACAATGCGGTCGATGGCGTTGCCGCGTTTCTGACGGTGCAGGAAGGTTGCGACAAGTTCTGCACCTTCTGCGTCGTGCCCTACACGCGGGGCAACGAATATTCCCGGCCCGCGGCCCAGATCGAAGCGGAAGCCCGCCGCCTCGTCGCCAAGGGCGTGCGCGAAATCACGCTGCTCGGCCAGAACGTGAATGCCTATCACAACGAAGCTGTCACGCTTGCAGGCCTGATCGAACACCTCTCGCGCATCGATGGCCTGGAACGTCTGCGTTACACCACCAGCCATCCGCGCGACATGGGCGAAGATCTGATCGCCGCCCACAGGGACAATGCCAAGCTGATGCCGTTCCTGCATCTGCCGGTGCAATCTGGTTCGGATCGCATCCTGAAAGCGATGAACCGCCAGCACACTGCCGAAGATTACTTGCGTCTGGTGGGTCGCATCCGCACAGCGCGCCCCGACATAGCGCTGTCGTCCGATTTCATCGTCGGTTTCCCCGGCGAAACGGACAGGGATTTCGAAGCCACGATGGCGTTGATCCGCGAAGTCACCTTCGCGCAAGCCTTCTCGTTCAAATATTCCCCGCGCCCCGGCACGCCTGCGGCGTCCGCAAAAATCCAGGTGCCGGAAGAGGTGAAGGACGAACGCCTTTACGCGCTTCAGGCGCTGCTGCGCGAACAGCAGGATGCTTTCAATGCGTCGTGTGCAGCGCGCACCTTGCCTGTGCTGTTCGAAAAGCCGGGCCGCCATCCGGGCCAGGCGGTGGGCCGCAGCCCTTATCTGCAATCCGTCCATGCCGACGATGCCGCCCATCTGATCGGTCGGATCGCAAACGTCCGCATCGAGGGTGCGATGCCCAATTCGCTGCGTGGCGCGCTGGTCGAAACCCGGAACCGCGAAAGGGCGCTTGCGCATTGAGCAACGCCGCCAAACGTTCCGCCAAAGAGCAGGTTACGCTCGAATTCCCCAGCAACGCGCTGCTCGCAGCACTGGGCGGTGCGCACCAAAAGAATTTCGTGCGCGTCGAACAGAAGCTCGGCGTGCGCATCGCCACGCGCGGCAATCTGGTGGCGGTCGAAGGAAGTCCCGAAGCCCGCGAACGCGCAGCCTCTGTGCTGCGCGCCATCTACGCCCGCCTCGAAGCGAACGAAACCATCGGCATGGCCGAAGTCGATGCGGAACTGCGTTTTGCCAGCCGCGATAGCAGCGGCATCAATCAGGGTTTCGGTTCGCCCACCATCAAAACGGCATCGTCGCGCGTCACCCGCGCTCGCTCGCCCGCGCAGGCCGCCTATCTCGATCTGATGCGCACGCACCCGCTGGTGTTCGGCATCGGTCCCGCCGGCACCGGCAAAACCTATCTCGCCGCCGCCTTTGCCGCGCATCTGCTCTACGAACGCAAGGTCGAACGCATCGTCCTGTCGCGCCCCGCTCTCGAAGCGGGCGAACGGCTGGGATTTTTGCCGGGCGATCTGCGCGAGAAGATCGATCCCTATCTGCGCCCGCTTTACGACGCGTTGTTCGAAGTGATGGGCGATCAGGCGACGCGGCTGATGGAACAAGGCATCATCGAAGTGGCTCCGCTCGCCTTCATGCGCGGCCGCACGCTGTCGCGCGCCTTTGTCATTCTGGACGAAGCGCAGAACACCACCACGCCGCAAATGAAAATGGCGCTCACGCGTCTGGGCGAGGATTCGCGCATGGTCGTCACCGGCGATCCTTCGCAAAGCGATCTGCCGGGCAGCCGCGCCGAAGGCCTCAACCAGGCGCTCGACATCTTGAGCGGCGTTGAAGGCGTGGCGGTGGCGCGTTTCAGCGATGCCGATGTGGTGCGCCACGCCCTCGTGTCGCGTATCGTCAATGCCTATAGTAAGGCGGAAAGCCCGCCCGGCCTGCCGCCGCTTCCCGGCGTCCGGCGCAAGAGCACGCCATGAAGCCTCCACAAGTCACCATCGTCGTGGAAGATGCGCGCTGGCGCAAAGCCCGCACGCAGGTCAAACGCGCAGCCCTTGCCGCTTATGCCCGCGCCAATGCCGATGGCGCGAAACCCTTCACCATTCTCCTCACGACGGACAAGAAACTGCGCACGCTCAACGCCGATTTTCGGGGCAAGGACAGAGCAACCAACGTGCTGTCGTTCCCGTCTGGCGATCCCGACTATCTGGGCGACATTGCGATCGCCTATGGCGTCACCGCGAAAGAAGCCTCGGCGGGAGGAAAATCCTTCGCCCACCACGCTTCGCATCTCGCCGTGCACGGCGTGCTGCATCTGCTCGGCTTCGATCACGAACGTCCGCGCGATGCGAAATTGATGGAACCGCTGGAAATCGAAATCCTGGCGGGCTTGAAAATTCCCAACCCCTATCTCTCGAAAGCCGCCTGATGGCCGACGTTCCCAGCGATTCCGAGAAACCGTCGCTGCTGAAACGCCTCCAGGCGTTCCTGCGCAACCGTCCCGGCGTGCAGATGCGCGAAAGCCTGCAGGAGGTGATCGCGGAATCCGACCGCGAAAACCCTGCGCTCTCCGAGCAGGAACGGCTGATGCTCGCCAACCTGCTCGAATTCGGCGAACTCAGGGTAGACGACGTGATGGTGCCGCGTGCCGACATCGTGGCGGTGGAGGAAAAAACCCCGCTCTGCGATCTTGTGGCGCTGTTCCGCGAAGCCCAGCATTCGCGGCTTCCCGTCTATCGCGAAACGCTCGACGATCCGACCGGCATCGTGCTGTTGAAAGATATTGTCGGCCTGATCGATGTCGAAATGGACGGCAGCTTCCGTCTTAGAACCGACGTTCCCCTCTCCAAACTCCGCCGCAATGTTTTGTTCGTGCCGCCATCGATGCCCGCACTCGATCTGCTGCTCAAGATGCAGGCCACCCACAATCATCTGGCGCTGGTAATCGACGAATATGGCGGCACGGACGGTCTGGTCACCATCGAAGACCTGGTGGAAGAAATCGTAGGCGAAATTGAAGACGAGCATGATGAAACCGCGCAACAAGTGCGCGCGCAGGAAAACGGTGTCTATGTCGTCGATGCCCGAACCGATCTGGAAGATTTCAAGAACCTCACCGGCATCGAACTGAAACTTCCCGATACCGACGAAGACATCGATACCATCGGCGGTCTTGTCGGCTCGCTGATCGACCGCGTGCCCCAGCGCGGCGAGATCGTGCCGCATCCCTCGGGCTACGAATTCGAAGTGCTCGAAGCCGATCCCCGCCGCATCAAGCGCCTGCGCATCCGCCCGCCGCAAAAGCCGCCGGAGCAGGCCTAAGGTGGCCGCGCTCGCGACAGGCGCCGCAACGCGCGGCCTCGGGCATGTGGGCGATGTGTTGCGCGGACTTTCAGGTTGGAAAAGATTTGTCGCAGCCTTGATCGCGGGCGGTCTTTCGGCACTCGCCTTCGAACCGTACAACGTCTTCGCATTGCTGCTTCTGGGCTATGCCGCGCTCGCCCTGTTGCTCGAAGGCATCCCGGATGAATCGCGCCGCACGCTGAAATTCGCACTCACCGGCTGGGCCTTCGGCTTCGGGCAGTTCTTCATCGGCCTGTTCTGGATCGGCAATGCGTTTCAGGTCGATGCCGCCGATCACGCCTGGCAAATCCCCTTCGCGGTCACGCTGTTGCCCGCGGGCCTGGCACTTTTCCCGGCACTTGCTTGCATTGTTTCAACCGGCTTTGCGCAAAACGGAACCTCCCGCATCCTGTCGCTCTCGGCCGCGCTGGCGCTCGCGGAATATCTGCGCGGCCACATCCTCACCGGCTTTCCGTGGAATCTTGCGGCTTACGGTTGGGGCGCCGTACCGCAAATTCTGCAAAGCACGTCGGTATTGGGCGCTTATGGTCTGAGCCTTTTGACGATCCTCTTCGGTTGCTCGCTCGCCGCGCTCTTCGCGCGCGATCGCCCGCGTGCGGTTGTCCTTCCCGCCCTGATGCTGCTTCTTTTCGTGCTGTTCGGTGTGTGGGGCGCCGCGCGACTGTCCGCCACGATTGCCGATGTTCCGAACGTGCGTCTGCGTATCGTGCAGCCCAACATACCGGAAGCCGAAAAATTCGAGCCGCAATTCATCACGCGCAACTGGCGCCGTCTTCTCGATCTCAGCCGCGTCAAACAGGGTCCTGAACCCACGCACATCATCTGGCCCGAATCGGCGCCGCCTTTCCTTCTGGCGCGCGAACCTGTGGCGATGGACGAAATCGTGCTGCTGACGGCCAACAAACATGTGCTCATTACAGGTGCTGCACGAATGGCCAGAGACGGGGAAGGCAATCGTCTTTTTTACAATAGTGTCTATTTCTTCGGTCATGGCGGTGCATTGGAAGGTATTTACGACAAATTTCATTTGGTGCCGTTTGGCGAATACTTGCCGCTCGAGTCATTTTTTCATGCGCTCGGTATCGACAAGCTTGTTAATTCGCCGGGTGGATTTTCTGCCGGTCCCGGCCCGCGCACATTCGCCATACCGGGCGCGCCGCCCGTCGGGCCGCTCGTCTGTTACGAGGTGATTTTCCCCGATCACGTGACGGGCAGCCCGCGGCCGAAGTGGTTGGTTAACGTCACCAACGATGCGTGGTTCGGTACATTTTCCGGTCCTTTTCAGCACTTTCTCAGCGCGCGTGTGCGCGCCATCGAAGAAGGTTTGCCCGTCGTGCGCGCCGCCGGCACGGGCATTTCGGCCATCATCGATCCATTGGGCCGCGTCCAGGCAGAACTCGGTTTGGACCGCATGGGCGCGCTCGATGGCACTCTGCCGCAGGCCTTGCCGCCGACATTCTACGCGCTGCACGGAGACGTGCTGTTTGCTGGCCTTCTAGTCATTTTGGGTGGTATCGCGGGCGTCGTTTCTCGTCCTACAAAGTCGAATAGCCATAGATAGCTTGCGAATATATCTTCCGCTTCTGCGTACATTGTGTCTAAGTTCCCACCGGAAACTAACCGCCAAAGCACCAGTGCCAAGAAAACAAGCCGATCCAATCGACGCCCAGGTAGGAAACCGCGTGCGCCTTCGGCGCATGCTCGTGGGTATGAGCCAGGAGAAGTTGGGGGAACTTCTTGGGCTGACGTTCCAGCAGGTCCAGAAATACGAGAAGGGCGTCAATCGTGTCGGCGCCGGAAGACTGTTTCGTATCGCCAAGATACTGAACGTCGACATTCCCTATTTCTTCCAGGACGTGCAGGAAAACCTCGCCGGCGGGCAGCCGGGCTTCGCGGAAGAAGCCGCCGCCCCGCCGGTGATGGAGTTCGTCTCCAGCGGCGAAGGTCTGCAACTGAGTCTCGCCTTCATGCGCATCAAGGATGCGCGCGTCCGCAAACGCGTGCTCGAACTGGTAAAGAGCATGGCGGATGCGGCCGAAGGCGGCGGCGAATAAGCCTTACTTGCTTTTGCGCGACGCTTTTTCGTCGAGCCCTGATTGTCCCTCGCGCGCCTTGAGCGAGGCATAGACGTCTGCCGGTTCGATGCCCGCCGCCGCCCACAGCACCATCAGGTGATAGAGCACGTCGGCAGATTCCGCGGCGATGGCTTTTTTGTCTCCGGAAACCGCGGCAAGGGCTGCCTCCACCGCTTCCTCGCCGAATTTCTTGGCGCATTGCTGCACCCCGCGCGACAGCAATTTGGCCGTGTACGACTTTTCGGGATCGCCGCCCTTGCGGGACGCGATGGTCGCAAACAGCTTGTCGAGCGGGTGCTCGCTCATGGTCAGTTGCCGCGCTCGTCAAGCAGGCGCCGCGCGATCACCTGCGCCTGAATTTCGGCGGCTCCTTCGAAGATGTTCAGGATGCGCGCGTCGCACAGCACGCGGCTGATGGGATATTCCAGCGCAAACCCATTGCCGCCATGAATCTGCAGCGCATTGTCCGCGCAAGCCCATGCCACACGTGCACCCAAAAGCTTCGCCATGCCCGCTTCCAAATCGCAGCGCCGTCCTTCGTCCTTTTCACGCGCGGCGTGATAGGCGATCTGCCGCGCAATCGCGATCTCCACCGCCATCAATGCCAGCTTGTCGCGCACGCGCGGGAAATGGATCAGCTGCTCGCCGAACTGCGTGCGTTCCAGCGCATAACGAAGTCCCAGATCCAGCGCGCAGAGCGCCACGCCCACTGCACGTGCCGCCGTCTGAATGCGCGCGGATTCGAAGGTCTGCATCAATTGCTTGAAGCCCTGGCCTTCTTCCAGTCCCAGAAGATTGGCCGCCGGAATCTCGAAGCCGTCGAAACCGATCTCATATTCCTTCATGCCACGATAGCCGAGCACTTCGATCTCGCCACCGGTCATGCCCTTCACGGGGAAAATCTCCTGATCGTTCCCGCGGGGCTTTTCCGCCAGGAACATCGAAAGCCCGCGATATCCCGGCTGGTCGGGGTTGGTGCGCACCAGCAATGTCATCACATCGGCGCGCGCCGCATGCGTGATCCAGGTCTTGTTGCCATAGACCTTGTAGGTGTCGCCCTCTTTCACCGCCCGGGCGCGCAGGTTGGCCACATCCGATCCGCCATTCGGTTCGGTGAACACCGCCGTCGGCAATTTCTCGCCGCTCGCGATCAAGGGCAGCCAATGTTCGCGCTGCTCCTTCGTGCCGCCGGTCAAAATCAATTCGGCCGCGATCTCCGAACGCGTCGCCAGCGATCCCACGCCGATATAGCCGCGCGAAAGTTCTTCGGAGACCACGCACATCGCCGTCTTGGAAAGTCCCGCGCCGCCAAACTGTTCCGGGATCGTCAATCCGAAAACGCCGAGTTCGGAAAGCTCCGAAATCACTTCGATGGGGATCAGCTCGTCCTTCAAATGCCATTGATGCGCGAACGGCGTCACCTTCTCCTGCGCGAAGCGGAAGAACTGTTCGCGGATCATCCCCATCGTGTCGTCGAGGCCTGGATCGCCCACGAACATCGCGCCCTCATGCTTGGCGAGATAATCGGCAATGCCTTTGCGAACTTCGGCGCGCGTGCCCAGTTGCACCAGCTCGTCTACCACCGGCGACCAGAACTGCCCGATGATGTCGTTGCTCAGGCCAAGATCGTAAGGGCGCGCGATTTCGTTCTGGCTCATCGCGATGCCGCCGGCCAGTTGGGCGAGGTATTCGCCAAACGCCGCCTGCAACAGCAATTGTTCGATCTCGCCGAACCGACCCGCTGCTTCCAGATCGCGGGCCCAGCGCGCCATCTGGCGCAGCGCCTCCACATAGGTCGCATACCAGGCAAGCCCGTGAGCCGCCCGCTGTTCCCGGTCCACGGCCTTGGCCGAGATCTTGCCGTTCTCGGTGACCTTCTCGGCCACGGAGTCCTTGGCCGCGACCAAAAGGCCCTCGGCGGCCAGAACGGCCTCGTCACAACGGTCGAGCAGGTGGGGAACGATGGGTGCGTTGGTCATGGCAGCCTTGAAATCTCTGTCTGGAAACGAGGTCCGGGACATTACAAAACTTGTTACCGCAGCGCACCATGGGTGGGAGCGGCAAATTTCCGCCCCGAAAGGTTAAGGCCGGGCCTCTTGGGCCGCGATCCAGCGGTCGATTCTGGCATCCAGAATGGAAAGCGGCATCGCCCCGTCTAGCAGCACCGCGTCATGGAATGCCCGAAGATCGAACCGCGCGCCCAACGCTGCCTGGGCCTTGTCACGCTGGCGCAGCAGGTCGATCTGCCCGGCCTTGTAGGCGAGCGCCTGGCCCGGATAGGCGATGTAACGGTCGACCTCCGCCTCCACATCGGTCTTCGTCAGCGAGGTGTTGTCCAGCATGAAGCGGATCGCTTCCTCGCGCGTCATGTGCCCGTTGTGCATCCCGGTATCGACCACCAGCCGGCACGCCCGCCACATGTCGAACGAGAGAAATCCGAATTCCTGGTAGGGATCGGTGTAAAGCCCCAGCGCCTTTCCCAACTGTTCCGAATAAAGCCCCCAGCCTTCGATGAAGGCATTGGGCCCGTTGAACCGGCGAAAGGCGGGAAGGCTCGTGTTTTCTTCGGCCAGCATCATCTGCAAATGATGCCCCGGCATGGATTCATGCAGCGACAGAACTTCGGTCGTGTAAGTGGGGCGCGAGGGCAGGTCGTATCCGTTGATGTTGAAAATGCCGGGCCGCGCTCCGTCCGCCGATGCCGGTTCGTAATTCGCCGCCGCCTGGGACGGCGCCTGAAAATCGTCGAAGAACCTGATCTCGAACGGCGTCTTCGGCAAATGACCGAACACGCGCGGCAATGCACCTGCAATCTTTGCCTTCACCGATTGATACGCCGACATCATCTCTTCGCGGCTTTTGAACTTGAACCGCGGATCGTTGCGCAAATAGCTGCGAAACGCAGCAAGATCGCCTTTGAAACCGGTCTCGTCTTTCACCCGCTCCATCTCGGTTTTGATTCGCGCAACTTCGGCAAGCCCGATGCGATGGAATTCTTCCGGCGAAGTCTCTTCCGTCGTGTGATGGCGCACGAGCGCAAGATACATCTCGTGCCCGCCCGGCATGGCCGAAAGCCCAACGCTGTCGCGCGACTTCGCCAAATATTCGTTCTTCAGAAAGTCCGCCAACCGCCGGTAAGCCGGGATCACAAACTCGGCTACCATTTGGCGATATTCTTTCGCGATCCGCGCGCGATCTTCGCCCTTGATGGTATCCGGCATGTTCTTCACCGGTCCCATGAACACGCTGTCGTCGATCGGCTTGTCCGCCTGTTCTTGGGCTTGCGGGATCACCCGCACGACAATCGCCTTGGGCAGGGTCACGCCGATCTTTTCGCCATCGCGCATTCTTGCGATGGCCGTATCCATCCAATGCGCGAACCCCTTCATGCGTGAAATGGCCTGGCGGTACTGCTCGGGTGTGTGGAACGGAAATCGCCCGCGCCATTCCATCTCGGTCGCAAAATAAACCTGCGCCCCGCCGAATTGATCGAGCGGCAACATCTGAAACCGTTCCGCGATCCCCGGCGCGAGCAAACGAGCTTCGTCATCCAACTGCCAGGCAAAGATGTCGTAGGAGAGCGCATCTTCCGCGTCGAGCGCCTCACGCGAAATCTTCGAAAGCCGCGCACGAAACGCCGCGTTTTCTTTGCGTGCCTCCACCAGAAATTCCGGCGTCAGCGTGTCTTCATACTTGTCGAGATAGCGCGTATCCCCGCGCCACAACGCATCGGTCGGATAAAGCTTCAGATGCGCGTCGTCATAATCCTTGAGCAGCGTGGAAAGTTCCGACGAAGGCGCTGCATGCGCCGCACCCGCGAGGAATAGCGCAAAAACAAAGGCGAGAAATTTCACTTTTATCTCCTCCCTCTCCCCCGGCGGGGGAGAGGGCCGGGGAGAGGGGGCGATTGTCTCCCCACGCGTTGCGCTGTCCAGTTATGCGCTCAAATAACTGCTACGTGGCGGCACAACCCCCTCACCCCAACCCTCTCCC
>DATKJT010000033.1:0-58359 GCA_035543495.1 Rhizomicrobium sp.
CGGGTTCTTCTTCGGCGCCATCGTAGGTTGCGCGGAAATCGACGGTGTTCTCGTCGAGGCCTTCCAGCAATTCCTTTGCGATCGCCGTGAGCCGGCTTTCGGTGTAACGCATCGCAGCCGCGTTATCGCCGTCGACGTTGCCGAAATTGCCCTGACCATCGACCAGCGGATAGCGGACGGCGAAATCCTGTGCGAGGCGGACGAGCGCGTCGTAGATCGCCTGGTCGCCATGCGGGTGGAACGAGCCCATCACATCGCCGACCACTTTCGCGGATTTCTTGAATGCCGAATTCGGATCGAGCCGCAGGCGCTGCATGCCATAAAGGATGCGGCGGTGAACAGGCTTCAGGCCATCACGCACATCCGGAAGCGCGCGCTGGGTAATGGTGGAGAGCGCATAAGCGAGATAACGCTCCGAAAGCGCCTTGCCAAGCGGTTCGGGGCGGATGTCGTCTTTGGGATCTTTGGTGTCTGTGGCCATTGGGCTTCTTTAATCTGATTCGCGGGCGCGCTCATTGAGGCGCAGACGGGCGGCGGGGACTTCACGGTTGTGGGGCTGGAGCACGCGGTCGAGCAGGAAATGCTCGGTCAGACGCAGGCCCTCAGCAATATCGGCCATGGAAGGTTCCGCATTTTGGGAGGCCAATAGAAATCCCGGCAGACGGAACATGCGGTCGCGATAGGGCTCGCCTGCTGAGGCCGATACAGCGCGGCCGGAACGCGGGGAGACATAGGTGAGATCGTCGAGCGAGCCCGTGGCGGCACATTGAGAGAGGTCGAGACCAAACCCCAGGGCTTCGAGAAGGCCCGCTTCCCAACGCACGAACAGGGGTGCCCAATGGGCGAAATCTTCGGTGAGCATAGCATTGAGCAATATCTCGGCGGCTTCGTAGACTGTGTCATGCCGTTCGCGTTCGGGCAGCGCGGCGCTTGCCACGCTAGTGAAAGCGTTGAGGCCCAGAAGGCGGTCGCGGCTTTCAAGCATTTCTCCGGCGCGCGTGCGCAACGGCTCGATAGAATAGTTTCCGAGATGTTCGGTGAGGCGCGCACGCCAATGCAGGGTCACGCTGTTTCCTGGTTGCAAGGTCGGTTTGGAACGGCGCGAACCACCGCCGCGCACCAGACCAAGATGACGGCCATGTTCGCGCGTGAGTGCTTCGACAATGGCGCTGGTTTCGCCATGCGAGCGTGCGGACAGGATGATGGCGTCGTCAGACCATTCCATAATGCGCTTTTAGACGGTTCCAAGGCATCAAACGATTATTCTTCGGGATACTCCAGCCCCATACCGCTGTAGATCTCGCGGTCCTCGGCCCAGCCTTCCTTGAGTTTCACGAACAGGAAGAGATGTACGCGGCGGCCGAATAAGGTTTCCATTTCGCTACGGGCGAGTTCACCGATCTTCTTGATCGTTTGGCCGCCCTTGCCGAGAACGATGGATTTCTGGCTCTCTCGCTGGACGTAGATCACCTGGTTGATTTTTACCGAACCGTCTTTGCGTTCTTCCCACGCCTCGCTTTCGACGGTGGTGGCGTAAGGTAGCTCGTCGTGCAGACGCAGATAGAGTTTCTCACGCGTGATTTCCGCGGCGAGTAGGCGCATAGGGATGTCGGCGGCCTGATCTTCAGGATAAAGCCACGGGCCTTCCGGCATTTTCGACGCACACCATTTGGCGACGTCTTCGATGCCATCGCCTTTTATAGCGGATATCAGGAAAACCTGCTCGAAGACGCCTTCGCTGTTGAGCTTTCCCATCAACGGCAGGAGCGTTTCGCGCTTCATGCCGTCGATCTTGTTGAGGATGAGCACAGCTTTCTGATTGTTGGCTTTCAGACCTTCGATGATCGCGTGGGTATCTCGGGCTGAAAGACCTTCAGGTTCGCCCACGAGTGCCGGCGCATCCACAATGAGGCAGATGGCATCGGCGTCCCCTGCCCCGGTCCAGGCTGCTTTGACCATGGCGCGGTCGAGCTTGCGGCGCGGTTTGAAAATGCCGGGCGTGTCTACGAAGACGATCTGCGTTTCGCCGCGCATTGCGACGCCGCGCACGGCCATGCGCGTGGTCTGCACTTTGGGCGAGACGATGGAGACTTTCGATCCCACAAGCGCGTTGACGAGTGTGGATTTGCCCGCGTTGGGCGCACCGATGATCGCAACGAATCCGCAATGCGTCATAACAAGCCCAGCCTTTCGAGCATCCGGCGCGCGGCATCCTGTTCGGCTTCGCGTTTGGAGCCGCCGACGCCGGTTTCGGGTCCGTGGCCTTCCACAGCGACCGTCACAGAGAACCGCGGCGCATGATCGGGACCTTCGCGGCCGGTCTGTTTGTAAACCGGCAGGCTTTGGCCGCCGGGGCCTTGCGACCACTCCTGCAGCGCGGTTTTGGGATCGCGCAGTTCCTTGCCAAGATTTTCGAATGCGCTTGTCCAATAGCGTTCGACGAATTGGCGGGCGGTTTCATAGCCGCCATCAAGATAAAGTGCTGCTATGACCGCCTCGATGGCGCCAGCGAGGATCGCGGATTTTTTACGTCCACCGCTGCCAGCTTCGGCGCTGGCGAGAATCAGGTGATCGGAAAGGCCTGCTTCTTCTGCAGCTTTCGCACAGGCTTCTCCGCGCACAAGCGCGTTGAGCTTAAGCGCAAGGATACCTTCTGGCTCATCCGGATAAAGCGCGTGGAGCTTCTCGGCGACTATCAAGCCAAGCACGCGGTCGCCCAGGAATTCCAGACGTTCGTTCGATTGCGCACTGCGGCTGGCATGGGTCAACGCGCGCGTCAGCAGCGCAGCGTCCGCGAAATGGTGGCCCAGACGGGCTTCCAGATCACTGGATGAAAGTGAAGATGCGGCCATAGCGGATTGCCGAGGGCCATTTCCAGAATTCCCAGAAATGGGCGGTGCCATCGGTCGAAAAGAAGATGATACGAGCTTTACCAACGAGGTCTTCGGCGGGCACGAAGCCCACGTCTCTGCGGCTGTCGTCGGAGTTGTCGCGGTTGTCGCCCATCATGAAATAGTGTCCGGGCGGGACGACGAAGACCTGCGTGTTGTCGAGATCGCCGTCGGGATTGCGATCGAGCACATAATAGCTTTTGCCGCCAGGCAATGTTTCCTTGAAGCGGGCGACATGGTTTTGCGTGTAGGCGTCGATCGATTCCACGTAGTCGGAGGCGCGTTCCTTCGGAACGGGTTTGCCGTTGAGATAGACTTGGCCTGCAATCATCTGAATTCGGTCGCCGGGAAGGCCGATCACGCGCTTGATGAAATCCTTCATGTAGTCGGGCGAATTCTCGTTCGGCATCTTGAACACCACCACGTCGCCGCGCTGCGGCTCGCTGCCGAAGATACGGCCGTGCGGGATGGGGCCGAGGCCGAACGGGAAGGAATAGCGGCTAAAGCCATAGGCATATTTTTCGACAAAGAGATAATCGCCGACCAGCAGCGTTGCCTCCATCGAGCCCGATGGAATGTTGAAGGGCTGGAACAGGAAGGTGCGGATCGCGGCTGCAATGAGCAACGCATAGACAATCGTCTTGACGGTCTCGACCCAGGATTCGCTTTCGCGGGGTTTGGAAGACTCTTTTGGGGGCTGGGTCGTTTCTGTCATAGGGGGTTCATCTGCCATGGGAGGTAAAGAGCGGAGCGGCCGGAGAAAATCAAGCCGAGCGCGGCTTTTCATCCCAAAAAGCTTAACTGCGGCTCCTTCCCTGCCCCTTCAAGATAGTGGCTGCGCCGGAACGGCGGAGATAATGACAATTGCCTGCGCGAGCGGGAAATCATCGGTAATCGAAAGGTCTATCAACGCTTCGTGGCCCGGCGGTGTGATTTCCTGAAGGCGTTTTAATGCACCGCCTGTGAGCTTCATACTCGGCTTGCCGCCGGGCAGATTGACCACGCCCATATCGCGCCAGAACACACCTTTGCGAAGACCGGTTCCCAACGCCTTGGAACAGGCTTCCTTGGCGGCGAATCGTTTGGCGTAGCTCGCGGCGCGCTGCATGCGACCATCGGATTTCTTGCGTTCGATCGGTGTGTAGATGCGACACATGAAGCGGTCGCCATAACGTTCGAGCGTTTTCTCGATGCGGCGGATATCGATGAGGTCGGAGCCTATGCCAAGAATCATGCACGCGCCTCGTCCATCAATTCGCGCATTCTATGGATCGAAGCTTCGAGGCCGACGAAAATTGCCTCACCAATCAGGAAATGGCCGATGTTGAGTTCGCGGATCTCGGGAATAGCAGCAATGGGTTTGACGTTGTCGTAGGTCAACCCGTGACCGGCATGAACCTCAAGGCCAAGAAGCGCGGCGGCGGCGGCGGATTTGCGGGCGGCTTCCAGATGTTCGGCAACGGCCTGCGCGTCATTCGCGATCACGGCTTCGCAATAAGCGCCGGTGCACAACTCAACAACAGGAGCGCCGAGCGATTTGGAAGCTTCGATCTGTCGGGCAGCGGGATCGACGAACATGGAGACGCGTATTCCGGCGTTGCTTAATTTGTGTACATAGGGAACGAGGTGGTTGTGCTGGCCCGCCGCATCGATGCCGCCTTCGGTGGTGCGCTCCTCGCGCTTTTCGGGGACAAGACAGACGGCGTGCGGTTTGTGACGCAGGGCGATCTCCAGCATCTCCTCGGTAGCCGCCATTTCGAGGTTGAGCGGGATTTTCAGTTCGCGGGCGAGATTGTCGATATCGTCATCGGAGATGTGGCGGCGGTCTTCGCGCAGATGCGCGGTGATGCCATCGGCACCGGCTTGCGCAGCCAGACACGCGGCGCGCAACGGATCTGGATACGGTGCGCCTCGCGCATTCCGGATAGTGGCGACGTGATCGATGTTGACGCCAAGTCGGAGTTTCATTGCGTGGCCTCCTTGGCGTCTTTCACCATGAGGAGAACTTTGGTGCGGTGAGACGGCGTGAAGGCGTGGAACAGCCTTCCCGTCACAATGACCTGCTTTTCATGCCACTGCGCACCGAAGGGGTAACTTGCAAACACCATCTGCAATTCCGTGACATTCCTTTCGCTTTTGGAATCGTAGGACGCTTTGGGTGTTCCGTCCACGCATACCGGCTCTGCGAGTTTGAGGATCGGTTCATGGGTGTTGCCGGGGAACGGGGCGATCGTGACTTTGCCGGTCAACGTGACCGTGGAGGGTTCATAGTGCAAACAACCCCCTGCGGCCGGGGAGGCGAGTGCTGCGAGCAGAAGCCAGAGAAATTTCATAGATCGCAATGTGTCTGGCCGTAGCAGGCGATGTAGAGCCCGATAATTGCGAGCAACGGCAGCGTTATCGCTGGCATGAGAAAGCAAACAGCCGCAGCGAACAAATTGGACAGAATGCCTCGATCCCGCCCCCACATTCTCAGCCGTGCCGCGAGAGAGCCGCAAAGAACAACGATCAACCAGAAACCCACCGTGCGATCGAAACGCAGACCATATTCACCAAGCCACACGAGGAACACCCAGGTCGCACAGCTCAAGACGAACGACCAACCTGCAAAGATTGCCAATCGCCGGAAAGTGCTTTGTTCGGACGATTGTGCTGCCGTCATGCCAATCCTCTGCTCCCCGGTTTGACGGCCAGCGTGTCACGCAGGTGCGGCGGGAGTTTGTCGGCGTCCCAGGCGGGAAATTTGACGCTGGCGAGCGAGATGAGTTTCACGCCCACTTTCGCCTTGCCGCCGGAACGATCGATCAGGCAGGCAGCTGCGACCGGTTTGGCGCCTGTAGCGCGAATGGCATCAAGGCATTCGCGCGAAGATAGCCCTGTGGTCACGATGTCTTCGACCATGAGCACCGGCTGACCTTTTTCGAGATGGAAGCCGCGGCGGAGTTGGAATGTGCCGTCCTGCCGTTCGACATACATGGCGGGAAGGCCAAGCTGACGGCCCATTTCGTAGCCGGGAACGATACCGCCGACAGCGGGAGACACGATAGCCGTGAATTTCTGCTTTACTTCGGCGCGGATTTTCTCGGCGAGCGCCTTGCAGAGTTTGGCAGTGCGTTTGGCGTCCTGAAACACAAGCGCCTTCTGCAGGAAGACGTCGGAATGCTTGCCGCTGGAGAGAATGAAATGGCCGTTGAGAAGCGCGCCGGCTTTCTTGAATTCCTTCAAAACCTGTTCAGGTGTCATTGCAAATCCATATCGAGTTGATCCGTCTCTGTGTCGTCATCGCCGCGGACGCGGTCGACAGATTCGACAACCGTGTTCACGCGCAGGGCACCGAGAATGTTCTGCAGGTGCGCGAGGTCGCGGACTTCGATGTCGACGGTAAATTCAAAGAACAACGGATTGCGATTGGTCACCTTCATGTTGAAGATGTTGCCGCCGTTGTTGCCGATCACCGTCATCACCGCGCCGAGCGCGCCGGGCGAATTCTTCACGCGGACATGCACGCGTGCGATGGAAGGACCGCTTTGGGCGGCATGGCTATCCCACGCGACGTCGAGCCATTCGTCCATGCCGGACTGGGCTTTTTCCAACTCGGCGCAATCGATCGTGTGAATGACGACGCCTTTACCCGGCACCATCAGGCCCACAATGCGGTCCCCCGGAAGCGGATGGCAGCATTGACCGAGACGATAAGAAATGCCCTCGGTCAGCCCCCTGATGGAAATAGCCTTGGATTTTTTCGCGGACGCCTTGGTGCTCTTGGTCTCGCGTTTCAATTCGGGGAAGACAGCTTCCAGGACTTCGTGACCGCGCAGCACGCCGCGGCCAACTTCCGCATAGACATCTTCGGCCTTGGCGAGGCGCAGCTTCTTGGCCACGCCTTCAATTGCCTTTTCGGTAAGTTCCTGGCCTTCGTCGCCGAACACTTTTCCCAGAATTTTCTTGCCGAAGCCGATGTGTTCGTCGCGCTGGGCGTGGCGGATGTAGCGGCGGATTTCGGAACGCGCCCTGCCCGTCACCACGAACTGCTCCCACAACGGAGATGGCGTCTGTTCCTTGGTGCGGATGATTTCGACCTGATCGCCGTTCTTGAGTGCAGTGTGCAGCGGAACGTGGACGCCATTCACCTTTGCACCGACCGTGGTGTTGCCGAGATCGGTATGGACCATATAGGCGAAATCGATGGGCGTTGCCCCGCGCGGCAGCGAGATAAGGTCTCCCTTCGGCGTGAAGCAGAAGACCTGGTCCTGATACATATTGAGACGCGAGTTTTCGAGAAACTCTTCGACGCTGTCACCGCGTTCGAGAAGCTCCACCATTTCGCGCAGCCATTGATACGCACCTTCCGCACCGAAATCGGCCGGGCTCAGCTTTTCGCGATAGCGCCAATGCGCGGCGACGCCGCGCTCTGCGATGTCGTGCATCTGTTCGGTGCGAATCTGGATTTCGACGCGCTGTTGCTCGGGCCCGATGACGGTTGTGTGGATGGACCGGTAACCGTTGAGCTTCGGGATCGATATGAAATCCTTGAAGCGTTCGGGCACCATGCGCCAGGTCGTGTGCAGGATACCGAGCGCCCGATAGCAAGTCGGCACGTCCGCCACGATCAGACGAAAGCCGAAGATGTCCGACAGCTGCTCGAAGTTGAGTTGCTTGTCCTTCAGCTTGCGCCAGATGGAATATGGGCGCTTGGCGCGGCCATAGACCCAGGCTTCGATTCCGTTTTCGGCAAGTTTGCGTTTGATCTGATCCGCAATGCGTTCGATGCGTTTTCCGCTTTTGTCGTCCAGGCGTTCGAGACGCGTCAGGATCGAATTGCGCGCTTCGGGATTGAGTTCCGCAAATGCAAGATCTTCCAACTCTTCGCGCATCGACTGCATGCCGATACGTCCGGCAAGCGGCGCATAGATGTCGATCGTTTCCTGCGCGATGCGACGGCGCTTCTCCGGCTTTGCGATGTACCCGAGCGTGCGCATGTTGTGCAGTCGGTCGGCAAGCTTCACCAGCAACACACGGATGTCGTTGGACATCGCGAGCATCAGCTTGCGGAAGTTCTCCGCTTGCTTGGTGCGTTCGCTGAACAGTTCAAGTTGGGAAAGCTTGGTCACGCCGTCGACGAGGTCGGCGATTTCCTGGCCGAAGTTTTCCTTCACGTCGTCGATGGTGACGTAGGTGTCTTCCACCGTATCGTGCAGCAGCGCGGTGACGATGGTGGCCGGATCGAGCTTCAGATCGGTGAGGATCGCGGCAACTTCCAACGGATGGGCGAAGTACGGGTCGCCGGAGGCACGGAACTGCTTGCCGTGCGCCTTCATGGCGTAGACATAGGCTTTGTTCAGCAAGCCCTCGTCGGCGCCGGGGTCATAAGCTTTAACGCGTTCGACCAGTTCGGTCTGGCGCATCAGTTTGCGCTTGGCCCGGGGGGGAGGTGTGGCGGCCGGCGCCTTGGGCGTGCCGGGGATGTGGCCCGGCACGGGCGTTTCGGAAACCGCCGTATCGGCGGGATGGGGTGTGGGCGCGGTCATGGCTCAGCCCACTATATAAGAAGAAATCCCGGATTTTGGCGGAAAAGTGCCGCTTCCCTTACGGATTGAGAATCGGCGCGTCTTCGCCCTTGAACAGGGGGCTGTTCAGCATGGCGACGTCCGGAACCATGTTGTTGACCGGGCCGCGAGGCGGGTTGCTTTGCCGGATGGCGATGGCGATGTCGCGGCGGGCTTTGTCCCGCACCACAAAGTAGACGTCGCGGGCCTGGACGAAGCCGGTGAAGCCGGGACCCGGCTTTTCCACAAAGCGGAAGTTGCCGACATAGGTCGTCTCGCCGGGGCGGATATCGAATGGCATCTTGAAATGCGCGTCGAAGCTCTTGTTGGTCCAGTGGGTGAGGAAGCTGTCGAAGACATAACGGCCGGGCTTCATCGAGCGGACGATGACCACGCCGGTTTCATCGGATTCGCGGAAATCGGGGCGGCGGGAGAGCGGGTTCAAGAGATAGGGTTTGTCATAACGCACCGAGCCGTGTTCGCTGCCGTCGAGCGACTGGTAGAACATCACGATGGGGGAATATTTCATGCTCTTGCCGCCCGACATCGAAATGACGAGGTAACCGGCATCGCGCTTCTTGTATTCGGGCGTGAAAATCTGCGCATGGGCGGCGGACGCCGTGAACAGCACCAGCATCAACGAAACAAGCAGTTTACGCATCTCGTCTCCCCCAAACTTCTTTCTGACGTTGCTGTCAGTGTATCTCGTGAATCGGCGCAAGCGCAAAGGCCTAATGCGCACGGATCGCAAACAAAAAGGGCGGCAAAGCCGCCCTTTTTTCCAAATTCTGACGAGAAATTCTATTCCTCGTAATCGCCTTCCGGTTCCGGCTGCGGTTCGGCGCGGCGCTGGGCTTCGGAGGTGAGTGCGCGCAGCAACTCTTCTTCCGTGACCTGACGGAAGGCGGGGTTCTCGCGTTCGTCTTCGACCTCGGCGGGGGCTGCTTCGGGCTCGTCCACCTCGGCGTGCTTCTGGAGGGACTTGATATAGTCCTCTTTGATGTCTTCCGGCTTCAGCACCTTGGCGGCGATTTCACGGAGCGCCACGACGGGGTTTTTGTCACGGTCGCGGTCCACCATGGTCTCGGCACCGCCCGACAGGGAGCGGGCACGATAACCGGCCAGCAACACCAGATCGAACCGGTTCGGGACCTTGTCGACGCAATCTTCAACCGTAACGCGAGCCATTCGGAAATCCTTTTCCGTTACATCCCAAAGGCTTAAGACGGACTCTTGCCGCATCGCTTCGAGGAAGGCCGGGAAACTATACAAACGTACCCGGAACGGCAAGTTATTTAGGACGGGGTTGTTTCCACCGGAACCTTCTCGGCCCGGATGGCTTTCGCCCGCCGCCAGATCTCCCAGCGCTGCGCGGTCATCAGCGCGAAGGAGAAAATAAGACCCGCATCGGTCGCGCGCTGCAGGCCCAGCGCATGGGGAACATCCCTGGAGTGGGAATAGAATTCGAGGGCGAAGCGCAGGAGAAAAAAGCCGCCAAGAAGCAGGACGCCGATGGGGGTGGCTTTTGAGGAAATCGCCCCGGTCTTCGGATCGAAGGTGAGCTGCTGATGGCGGGCGCGGAGATAGCCGACGGCCGCTCCCACAATGGCGGCGGCGATGAAACCGATGATGGCCACCAAACCGGGCAGCGGTTCGTGCGCCATCGTCAGCAACGCCGCCACGCCGAGGATCGCCGGATAGAGCCACATGCGTGTGGTGTTCACGCGGCGCTCGCGCAATGCCCGGCGTATCACGAGCGCGAAAATCAGGAGCGGAATCGCGAAGGACGAGGCGTGGTTCCAATCGGTCGGCGTCATGCGATGTCCGCTCGTTTGAGATTGCGTTCGGCGGGTGAAAGTTCGGAAAGCAGTTCGCTCACCGTCTTTCCCGATACGGGATGTCGCCAGTTGGGCGCAATCTCCGCCAGCGGAACGAGTACGAAGCCCCTGCCCTTTATGCGGGGATGCGGAAGTTCCGGCGGGCCGGTTTCGATGCGGCCGCAATAATCCAGAATGTCGATGTCCAACGTGCGGGGCGCATTGGGTCTGGCTCGCTCGCGGCCGAACATGGATTCAATTTCATGAATCTTCGCGATGAGCGCCGCGGGATCGAGCGCGGTCTCAATGGATGCAACTGCATTTATGAACGGCGGATCGGCGGGATTGGGCCAGGCGGGCGTTTCGTAAAAGGCCGAAACCTTTGACGGGGTTACGCCATTATCACCCAAGGTTGCAAGCGCCGCGCGCAATGTTTGTGCGGGCGGCGTGCCGTGAAACGGGAGATTTGCGCCCAGGGCGATCAGGATCATAATTGCATCCTGAAATCACGAAGCCGTAATTGTTGCAGCGGTTGTTTAGAGCAGAAAGGATGGCATAAAAGAAGACGTTTGATTGAGGGGATTTCTCTTAAACAGTTATATGCGTGGAGGTTTTTGATGTTGTTCTACCCGCAGGAAAAGCTGGCGCTCTTTATCGACGGCGCAAATCTTTACGGAGCCGCGAAGGGGCTTCAGTTCGATATCGACTACAAACGCCTGCTGGAACTTTTCGCCCGCAAGGGAATTCTCGTGCGCGCGTTCTATTACACCGCGGTCGCCGAAGAGCAGGAGTTCTCGCCGCTGAGGCCGCTGGTCGACTGGCTGGACTACAACGGATTTTCCGTCGTCACCAAGCCGCTCAAGGAATTCACCGATGCGCAGGGCCGCAGGCGCGTGAAAGGCAACATGGATATCGAGCTTGCCATCGACGTGATGGAGATGGCCGACCAGGTGGACCATATCGTGATCTTCTCAGGCGACGGCGATTTCCGGCGGCTGGTGGAAGCGGCCCAGCGCAAAGGCCGCCGGGTCAGCGTGGTCTCCACCATCCGCACGCAGCCGCCCATGGTATCGGACGAACTGCGCCGGCAGGCCGACAATTTCATCGAGCTGGAAGAACTGAAGCCCTCCATCGCCCGCGAAGGCGGACCCCGCGCGGTGCAGGGCCAGCCGCAATACGCGCAGAGCGCTTGAACCCACGCGTTCCCTCTCCCCCTCCGGGGGCGAGGGAGATAATAGTGGCAGATGGATTCTCGCACCGAGCCGCCGCACGACTGCCGGTTTTGTCCCCGTCTCGCGAAATTTCGTGCGGACAATCGCAAGAAATTTCCGGATTACTTCAACGATCCGGTGCCGACGTTTGGAGCACATGATGCGCGGTTGCTGATTGTCGGGCTGGCGCCGGGACTGCATGGGGCGAACAAGACGGGGCGGCCGTTCACGGGCGACTATGCGGGCGTGCTGCTCTACAAGACGCTGCTCAAGCACGGGCTTGCGAAAGGCACGTATGGCGAGCGGGCGGATGACGGGCTGACGCTCGTCGATTGCGCGATCACCAATGCGGTGCGTTGCGTGCCGCCGGAGAACAAGCCGGTGCCGGTGGAGATCAATACCTGCCGTACGTTTCTTTCCGCCACGATCGAGGCGATGCCGCATCTGCGCGCCATTCTTTCGCTGGGGCAGATCGCGCACAACAGCGTCTGCTCGGCGCTGGGTGTGAAGAAAAGCGCCTACAAATTCGGGCACGGCGCGCGGCACAGGACGCAGGAGATCGCGCTGATCGCCAGCTATCACTGCTCGCGCTATAATACCAATACGGGCGTACTGACCGAGAAGATGTTCGACGACGTGGTGAAGCAGGCCAAGATCGCGGCGATGCCGGCTATCTGACCGTAAGCGAGGGGGCAACCTTCGATGGCGCTGGTTGAGCGGATTGCATCTTGCGAATGCGGCAAGGTGCGGTTCATGGCGATGGGCGAGCCCATCGCAAGCGCTGTGTGCTACTGCGCCAGTTGCCGGGAGGGAGGCCGCCAGATGGAGGCGGCCGGCGCGCACCATTTCCGCGACCAATGGGGCGGCACCGGATACGCGATCTATCGCGACGATCGTCTTGCCTGCATCGACGGCGCGTCGCTGATCCAGGGTTTCAAGCTGCGCGAGGATTCTCCGACAACGCGGTTCGTCACGACCTGTTGTCATTCGGCGATCTATCTCAAATTCGCGCCCGGCTCGTGGACGTCGGTGTATCGCGTCAGGTTGGGAGAGGCCGCCCCACCGCTAGAGTGGAGGAATCAGGTCGAAGATCTGCCGGAGCGCGGCGCACTTCCGGACGACTTGCCCACCTACAAGCGGTTTCCGCTGAAGCTGTTCTGGCGGCTTATCCGCGCCCAGATCGGAAGCTGGCTGCACACCTGACGACCGAGCAACAAGATGTTGTAGATCGTTTGCGCGCCACCACCTCTATTTGTTTGCGGATTTTTTGGGTGGGGGGATACCTCTCTTCTCCGAAACGACGCGGGCTGCTCCAATTCAAAACGGCATCATAACATCGTTTTGAAGCCGTTCGATTGCTCGGAACTTTCTCGCGACGTTCGCGGCGAGCACCTCAGCTATAGCGTTCCTCTTTCCACGGATCGCCTTCGTTGTGATAGCCGCGCACTTCCCAGAAGCCGGGGCGGTCTTCCGCCACGAATTCGAGGCGGTTCACCCATTTGGCGCTTTTCCAGAAATACCAATCGGGAACCACCATACGCACGGGACCGCCATGATCACGCTCCAGCGGCTTGCCCTCCCATGTGTGGGCGAGGAGCACGTTGTCGTCGGCGAAGGCCGAGAGCTTCGTGTTCGTTGTGTAGCCGTCATAGGCGTGGAAGACGACGTGTTTGGCTTCTGGTTTCGGCTTGACGAGATCGAGGATGGTTTTGCTGGAGACGCCGCGCCAGTGGTTGTCGTAACGGCTCCATGAGGTGACGCAGTGAATGTCGCTGATGAAATCGCTCTGTGGTAGAGCGTGGAATTGTTCGAGCGTGAAATGCGTCGGGTTTTCAACCAGTCCGCCGATACGCAGGCGCCAGTTCTCGGGTTTGACCTGGGGCTGCACGCCTAGATCGAGCACGGGCCAGTTGGTGACGAGCTTCTGGCCGGGCGGCAGGCGGTTGACGTGGCCCATATCCGGGCGGCCGGTGATGAGCCTGCCCTCCTCCGCCCATTTCTCCTTGGAGCGGATCAGCTTTTCCTTGATCTGGCCGATCAGGCCGGGCTTTTCGTCTTCGTCGCTCATCGGTGCGCCTTACAAACGAAGATTAGCTATCCCTTCGCCCGCATCAACCGGGCTTTGTCGCGCGCCCAGTCGCGTTGTTTTTCGGTTTCGCGCTTGTCGTGGAGCTTTTTGCCCTTGGCGATGCCGAGTTCGATTTTTGCGATGCCTTTGGGATTGAAATAGACCCTGAGCGGCACCAGCGTCATGCCTTCGCGCTGCACGGCGGCGGACAATTTGCGCGCTTCGGTCTTTCGCACCAGCAATTTGCGCGTGCGCTTGGGTTCGTGATTGAAGCGGTTGGCCATGGTGTATTCGGGGATATAGGCGTTGACGAGCCAGATCTCGCCGTCCTTCGCATGCGCGTAGGATTCCGCGATGGTCGCCTTGCCGGAGCGCAACGCCTTCACCTCCGAGCCCGTCAGCATGATGCCTGCTTCGAGCGTGTCGTCGATGGCATAGGAAAAGCGCGCCTTGCGATTGTCGGCGACGACCTTCTTCTCCGGATCGGCTTTTTTCGCCATCAGGCGATACCGGCGTGCGCCATCGCTTTGCGGATCAGCACACGCGCGCCTTCGGTCGCCGGAACGAGCGGCAGACGCACTTCATCGGTGCAATGGCCGAGCACGGAGGCCGCGTATTTGGCGGGCGCAGGGCTTGCCTCGCAGAACATCGCGTCGTGCAAGGGTCCGAGCTTGTCCTGCAATGCGAGCGCCTTGGCAAAATCGCCCGCGAGGCAGGCATTCTGGAATTCGGCGCAGAGCTTGGGCGCGACATTGGCCGTCACCGAGATGCAGCCGCGGCCGCCGTGGGCCATGAAGCCGAGTGCTGTGATGTCTTCGCCGGAGATCGGTATCCAGCCGGGCGCACAAGCCAGACGCTCGCGCGTGGGGCGCGCGAGGTTGTTGGTCGCGTCCTTCACGCCGATGATGTTGGCGATCTTGGAGAGGCGCGCCATCGTCTCCACCGAAATCTCGACCACGCTGCGACCGGGGATGTTGTAGACGAGGATCGGGATGTCGACCGCATCCGCAATCGCCGCGAAGTGGCGGTAGAGACCTTCCTGCGTCGGCTTGTTGTAATACGGCTCGACGGAGAGCACGGCGTCGGCACCCACCTCTTTCGCGCGGCGGGTGAGCGAGATCGCTTCCGCGGTCGAGTTCGAGCCCGCGCCCGCGATCACCGGCACGCGGCCAGCGGCTTCGGCCACGCAGAGTTCGACCACGCGCATATGTTCTTCGTGATTGAGGGTGGGCGATTCGCCGGTGGTTCCCATCGGGACCAGGCCGTGGCTGCCTTCCGCGATCTGCCAGGCGACAAACTTTCGGAACGCGGCTTCGTCCACCGCGCCGTTCTTCATCGGCGTGATGAGGGCTGGCAATGATCCCCTGATGCGTTCGCGAATATCAGCCATGACTTGCGCCTTTGTTTCGGCCCTGGTTTGGTCGCGGCTCCGGACGGAAAACCGCTACACACTTTTCCTGGAGCCGCTCTAGATACCGGTTTGTCCCGGCTTTCGGAAGCGCCCCTCATAGTGCCCGATCCGGGCAAAAGAAAGGAGCAGCTCATGGCACTCGAAATGCGTCCACAATGCGAGCGTTGCGCCACGGCCCTTGCGGCCGACAGCGATGCGGCCCGCATCTGTTCTTACGAATGCACGTTCTGCGCCGATTGCAGCACCGTCCTGCAGAACCGTTGCCCCAATTGCGGCGGGGAACTGCTGGCGCGGCCGAGACGGAAGAAATCGGCCATCTGATTGCCCGGTTTTAATGGCATCGGGGGAATGTGGCCGGTATGGTCGCTCGTCCCCCAAACGGTAGATTCGCGTTGTTCCTGCCCGTGCGTATTGTGAAATTTGCGATTGCGGGCGTGGCTCTCGGCCTGCTCGGCGTCTCCGCGCTGGCGGACGTTGCGCCCGAGCGCACCAGCACCGTTCATTATCTGAGCGACGCCGACCGGGCGCTCTACAAGCGCGCCTTCGATGCGGCGGACAAGAAGAACTGGGCGGACGCGCAGGCGCTGGCGATCCAGGGCCATGATGCGACGGCGCGGCGGCTGATCCAGTGGCGCTATCTGCTCGACCCGGACAGCGGGGCGGGCTTTGCCGAGATCAGCGGCTTCATGAAGAACAACCCGGGCTGGCCGTTGCAGGGCGTTCTTCAGTCGCGCGCCGAACAAGCGATGCCGGACGGCATGGACGCGCAAAGCGTGATCCAGTGGTTCAACGGACGCACACCCAATACTGGGATCGGGAAAATACGCCTGGGTCACGCGATGATCGCAGCGGGACAGACGACGGCGGGCTCTGCGCTGATCCGCAGCGCGTGGGCCGAGAACAGCCTGCAGAGCGATCAGGAAGCCTATGTGATCCGCAATCATGGCGACTTGCTGACGCCCGATCTGGAGGCCGAGCGGCTGAACAGCCTGCTCTGGCACGACGATGTCGGCGGAGCCAAACGCGAACTGGCACGTGCGCCCGACGATGCGCAGCGGGTTGCGAAGGTGCGGCTGGAACTGCGCGCCAATTCGAGGAAGGGAATCCGACTGGCGGAGGCGCTGCCGAAACGGCTCGCGGCGTATCCCGGACTGATGTTCGATCTGGCAAGCGCTTATCGCGATCGCGACGATACCGACAAGGCGGCGGACGTTCTTCTGAAAGTGGCCACGGTCGAAAACAAGAAATGGCCCGGCAAGATGTGGGGGGCGCTCAACGTCACCGCACGCCAGGCGGTGAACGAACGGAAATACCGCACGGCTTATCGGCTCGTATCCGATACGGGACTGACCGATGGATCTTCGTTTGCCGATGCGGAGTTCTTTGCGGGATGGATCGCGCTGCACTTCCTCAACGATCCGAAAACGGCGCTGGGGCATTTCCAGAAGCTCGAGGCGGGCGTTTCGCGGCCGATCAGCAAGTCGCGCGCCTATTTCTGGGAAGGCCGTGCAGCGGAAGCGGACGGCGATCTGGCGCTGGCGGCGCATTACTATCAGCAGGCGGCGCTGATTTCGGACACCTATTACGGGCAGCTTGCGGTCACGCATATCAGCCAGACGCCGATACTGCATCTGCCGGACGCATCGGTGCCGGCGGCGGTGGCGCGCGACAAGATCGAAGACAGCGAGATGGTGCGCGCAATCCGCGTGCTGGCGGATCTGGGACAGGAGCATCTGCTCAGGTTGTTCGCCAATGCCTATGTCGGCGACGTTCCGGATGCCACGAAGGCGAGCAGGCTGGCGCAGCTGATGGTGGACCTCGGCTATCCCGAAGTGGCGGTGCGCACGGCCAAGCAGGCGGGCTATGGCGGGGTTCTGCTGCTGAACTATTCGTTCCCCGTGATGGATGTGCCGCCCTATCAGGGCCAGGGCGCTGCACCGGAGACGCCGCTGGTGCTGGCACTGATCCGGCAGGAGACCGAATTCGATCCCAACGCGGTGAGCGGCGCGGGCGCGCTGGGCATCATGCAGGTGATGCCGGACACCGGACGCAAGATGGCCAAGATCGCGGGCGTCGATTACAGCCAGGCGAGCCTGCTCTACGACACGAAATACAACATGCAGCTCGGCATGGGCGAGTTGCAGCACCAGTTGGACAATTGGGGCGGGTCGTATGTGCTGGCGATTGCGGCCTATAATGCGGGGCCGAGCAATGTGAAACGCTGGCTCGCGCTGTTCGGCGATCCGCGGACGCCGGGGATCGATCCGGTGGATTGGGTCGAATCCATTCCGTTCGGCGAGACGCGCAACTATGTGCAGCGCGTGATCGAGAATATTCAGATCTACAGGAACCGGCTTGCGGGCGCCGATCAGCCCTCACGCATTTTGGCCGATCTCTACCGGCCCAACCCGCCGCAGGCTTCGGTGCTGAAATACACGCCGCCGCCCATGAAAGCGCTGCCGCCAGAACCGAAGAAAAAAACGAAAACGAAAAAGCCGGCAAAGCACAAGAAGAAGCACCACGCGCACAGTGCGGCTTCAACGCCTCACTGAGAAGGCTTTACGCCCTTGCGAGCCACTCGCGCGCCTGGCGCTGCGCCTCGGCGATCTGGACAGCGCTCATTTCGCTGGCCATCGTGGCGCGCCATCTCTTGGCTTCGTCGACGCCGCGCATCGCTGCGAGGTTGAACCATTTGTGGGCGGCGACGTAATCCACGCCGACACCCTGCCCCGTCGAATAAGCGAGCCCCAGATTGTAGAGCGCGGACGCCTGCCCGCATTTGGCTTCGACTTCAAACTGCGCCAGCGCATCGACATCGATACACGCCATCGCGACTTCCCCTTCGAACTTTGCGACCGCACGACTGTCCCGTGCAGGCACAATGCTGGGGCCCGAGAAGCTAAAGCCGGGTTAACGCAAACAAGATGCGAATTTACGTCTTGTTAGGAAATGGGACGCGGGGAGAAACTCACTTCCCGCGCTGTCCGAACAGCACCTTGCGCGCCTGTTCCTGTGCGTTGCGATCATTGGGTTGGGATTGGCGAAGGTCTTTGCCGATTTCCAGGCCTTTTGCGACGGCGGGTCGGGCGCGGACGCGCTCGATCCAGGCGTTCACGTTGGGGAAGTCGGCGATCATGTTTTCGATGCGGGAGGCTGCGATCGCCCAGCCGATGCAGGCCATATCGGCGATGGAATATTCGTCGGCGAGAAAGGCGCGAGTGGCGAGGCGGCGGTCCATGACGCCCAACAGACGGTGAACCTCGTCGGTGTAGCGCTTCACGGCGTAGGCATTGCCGGACTGATAGCTGCGGAAATGGGCGGCCTGCCCCGTCATCGGGCCGAGACCCGCAACCTGCCAGAACAGCCATTCGTCGATGGCCGCACGCTGGCGCTCATCGGCGGGATAGAACTTGCCGGTCTTGCGGCCGAGATATTGCAGGATCGCGCCGGATTCGAAGATCGAGATGGGCTCGCCGCCGGGACCATCGGGATCGACGATGGCAGGCATGCGGTTGTTGGGAGAGATGGCCAGGAAAGACGACTGAAACTGGTCGCCCTTGTTGATGTTGACCGGCTTCAGTTCATAGGGAAGCCCGCATTCCTCCAGCATGATGGTGACTTTCCAGCCGTTGGGCGTCGGCCAGTAATAGAGTTCGATCGGCCTTTGCGGCGCGGATTTGGAGGATTTCGAGGGGGCCGCCTTCGTGGGTGCTTTGGTCTTGGCGGCGGATTTTGCAGAGGTCTTCGCGGGTGCTTTGCCGGCGGGTTTTTCTTTTTTGTCGTCTTTTTTGTTTTTGGGCTTTGACGGCTTGGCCGCGGCTGCCCGATTTAACGGACTCACCGCGGCGTCTGCCTTAGCCATAGGGTGGCTGATTGGCGGGCGCGGCTGCGGCCTCCGCCCGCCGAACAGCTTTACTTCTTGGCTTTCTTCCGGCCGCCCTTCTTCTTGGCTGCCTTGCGCTTCTTGGTCTTGCGCGCTGCGCCCTTGGCCGCTGCTTTGCGGACCGTGCGCTTCTTCCTCTTTACTGCTGGCATGTGAAACGACTCCTTTGGTTGTTTGGGCCGCGCGACTCGCGCCCCCCAAAACACCAACAATATGAGTAAGTTGCGGGGTAAATTGCAATACGTGGGGGGAGGACGCGCCAACCGACTGAGTCATGAATGTCACAAAACCCTTATTTTACCGATGTTTCTTGCGTTCGTCCGTTCACGGACAATTTTGCTGCAAAAACAGGCCCCACCCTGTCAACAACTTGCAAATTGTACGAATCACCCCTCATCGGGCAATCCGAGTCGCGCCTTCAAGACAGCGTTTACCGCTTGCGGGTTCGCCTTTCCGCCCGTCGCTTTCATCACCTGACCGGTGAACCAGCCTGCGAGTTTGGGTTTGGCTTTCACTTCTTCGACCTTGTCCGGGTTCGCAGCGATGACATCGTCGACCGCTTTCTCGATCGCCGATGTGTCGGTGACCTGTTTCAACCCGCGCGACTCCACAACATGAACGGGGTCGCCGCCTTCGTTCCACACGATGTCGAGGACATCCTTCGCGATCTTTCCGGAGATCGTCTGATCGGAAATCATCTTTAAGATCGCGTTGTTAGCGGATGCGGCGACCGGGCAATCGGTGATCGAACGTCCATCCTTGTTGAGACGGCCGAGGATTTCGTTGTTCAGCCAGTTCGCCGCCGACTTGGCATCCACACCCTTCGCCATCGCTTCGAAATAGTCGGCAAGTTCCTTTTCGCCGACGAGAACGCCCGCGTCGTAGGACGACAAACCGTATGACGACGTGAAGCGCGCCTTCTTCTCGTCCGGCAATTCGGGAAGCGATGAGGCGATATCATCGACCCACGACTGATCCAATGTCAGCGGAAGCAGGTCGGGATCGGGGAAGTACCTGTAATCATGGGCTTCTTCCTTCGAGCGCATCGAACGCGTTTCACCCTGACGGCTGTCGAACAGGCGGGTTTCCTGTTTGATGCTGCCGCCGGTTTCGATGATGTCGATCTGGCGGCGCGCTTCGTATTCCACCGCCTGCGCGATGAAACGCATGGAGTTGACGTTCTTGATCTCGCAGCGCGTGCCGAGCGCGCCGCCGGGCTTGCGCACCGATACGTTCACGTCGGCGCGCATGGAACCCTCGTCCATATTGCCGTCGCAGGTGCCGAGATAGCGCACGATGGCGCGCAATTTCTTGAGGAAGGCCGCGGCTTCTTCGGACGAGCGCATGTCCGGCTTCGTCACGATCTCCATCAGCGCGACGCCCGCGCGGTTGAGATCGACGAAAGAATAGTCCGCCGACTGGTCGTGCAGGCTTTTGCCCGCGTCCTGTTCGAGATGCAGCCGTTCGATGCCGACCCTGATGCTTTCGCCGCCCGCGAGATCGAGGGTTACCTCGCCTTCGCCCACGATCGGGTTCTTGTACTGCGAGATCTGATAGCCCGCAGGCAGATCGGGATAGAAATAGTTCTTCCGGTCGAAGACGCTGTGCAGATTGATCTTCGCCTTCAATCCCAGGCCGGTGCGGACCGCCTGCTCGACGCATTTGCGGTTGATGACCGGCAACATGCCCGGCATTCCGGCATCGATGAAAGAAACTTGCGAGTTGGGTTCGGCGCCGAACGCGGTGGACGCGCCGGAGAACAGCTTGGCGTCGGAGAGGACCTGGGCATGGACTTCCATGCCGATCACGATCTCCCACGGACCGGTGGTGCCATCGATATATTTAGACGCGGCCATCTTCGCCTCCGTCATGGATGTAGGCATCCGCTTCGATTTCGACCAGCCAGTTGGGGTCGATGAAGCGTGAAACTTCCACAAAGGTCGTGGCGGGCTGGATCTTGCCGAAGAATTCGCCGTGGACCTTTGCCGCGTCTTCCCAACGGGAGACATCGCGCATCATCACCCGCGTGCGGGTGACGTGATCCAGACGCGCGTCGACTTTTTCCAGCGCTTCGCCGATGATTTCGAACGCACGGCGCACCTGGCCGCCTACATCCGGGGCAAGCGAACCGTCCTTGTTGATGGGCGCCGTTCCGCTGACGGTGACCTCGCGGCCTGTGCGAACGGCGCGGCTGAAGCCGATGGTCTCGTGATAGGGGCTGTCGGTCTTGGCCAGAACGCGGTTCATGCTGTCCACCACTTGGAAGGTTTCGCACCAAAGGCGGCGGCCGTTTCGATGGAACGGCCCGCGCGCAACACGGTTGCTTCGTCAAACGCCTTGCCGATGATCTGAAGACCGAGCGGCAGACCGTCCGCCGTGAGACCAGCGGGAACGGCAAGGCCCGGAAGACCGGCGAGGTTCACGGTGACGGTGAAGACGTCGTTCAGATACATCGACAGCGGATCGCTGTTCTTGGCGCCGAGCGCAAAGGCCGGGCCGGGCGTGGCCGGCGTCAGCAGCACGTCGCACTTTTCGAATGCTTGGCGGAAGTCGCGCGCGATCAAGGTGCGCAGCTTCTGAGCGCGGGCATAGTACGCATCGTAATAGCCCGCCGAGAGCACATAGGTGCCGATCAGGATGCGGCGGCGGACTTCCGCGCCGAAACCTTCCGCTCTGCTCTTTTCATAAAGCTCGGTGATCTCGCGCACGCCTTCCGCGCGGTGGCCGAAGCGCACGCCATCGTAACGGGCGAGGTTCGAGGAGGCTTCGGCAGGCGCCACAATATAATAAGCGGGCAGCGCGTATTTGGTGTGCGGCAGCGAGACGTCGACGATCTCCGCACCCTGCGCCTTCAGCCACTCCGCACCCTTCTGCCAGAGCGCATCGATCTCCGGCGGGGCGCCATCGAGGCGGTATTCCTTCGGGATGCCGACGCGCAGGCCCTTCACGCCGTCTTCGAGCGTGGCTTCGTAATCCGGCACCGGAATGTCGACACTGGTGGAATCGTTGGGATCGACGCTGGCCATCTGGCGCAACAGGATCGCGGCATCGCGCACCGTGCGCGTCATCGGGCCTGCCTGATCGAGCGACGAGGCAAACGCGACGATGCCCCAGCGCGAGCAACGGCCGTAGGTCGGTTTGATGCCGACGGTGCCGGTGACGGCGGCGGGCTGGCGGATGGAGCCGCCCGTGTCGGTGCCGGTGGCCGCCAGACACAGATTGCCGGAGACGGCAGCCGCCGAACCGCCGGACGATCCGCCGGGGACGAGGTTCTCGTTCGAATTCCGCGCGCGCCACGGATTGACGACCGGCTTGAACCAGCTTGTCTCGTTGGACGAGCCCATGGCGAATTCATCCATGTTCGTCTTGCCGAGCATCACCGCGCCCGCATTCCACAGATTCTGGGTGACGGTGGATTCGTAGGGCGGGATGAAGTTCGACAGGATGCGGCTGCCGGCGGTCGTCTTCACGCCCTTGGTGCAGAACAGATCCTTGATCGCAAGCGGCAGGCCTTCCAGCGGACGCACTTCGCCTTTGGCGATGCGCGCATCGGAGGCTTGCGCCATCTTCATCGCAATGTCGGGCGTTTCGGTGACGAAGGCGTTGAGCGTGCGCGCGCCTTCGATCGTCTTGACGAAAGCCGTCGTCAATTCTTTCGACGAAATCTTTTTGGTGGCCACCGCATCGCGCGCGTCGGCCAGGGTGAAATCGGTCGGTGTCGCGGGCAGGCTCATTCGACCACCTTCGGAACGACGAAGAAATTGTCTTCGCTCAGGGGCGCGTTCGCGGTGATTGCCTTGGCATCGCCGCCGGCGGTCACCTTGTCTTCGCGCATCTTGAGTTTGTGATCGACGGCGCTTGTCATCGGCTGAACGCCTTCCACATTCACCTCGCCCAATTGCTCCACCCAGGCGAAAATGCCGTTCAGTTCGTTGACCATCGGCTCCACGCGCTCTTCTTCGAGCGCTATGCGGGCAAGCCGGGCTATGCGGCGGACGGTGTCCTTGTCCACGGACATGGGGCACTTCTCTGTGCTGGGATTCAGGGGCGCTAGTAGCAACCGGGGGCCGGACTGGCAAGCGAGGCAAATGCCCTTTAGATATGCACCTATGTCACTGGGAATTCAGGCCATAGATCACGTCCAGATCGCCGTGCCCAAGGCGCTGGAAACCGAATGTCTGGCCTTCTATCGCGATGTCCTGGGCCTGCCCGAAATCCCCAAGCCGGTGGAATTGCGCGCCCGCGGCGGGGCGTGGTTCCAGCTTCCCAACCTGCAGATGCATGTGGGCGTGGACCCGGAAGGCTCGCCGCGCAGCAAGCGGCATGTCTGTTTCCTGGTGCCGGACCTTGCGCGCGCCAAAGCCGCGATCGTCGGCCATGGGATTGTCATCGAAGAGGAAAGCGTGGCGGAAGGGCTTTCACGCTTCTTCATTCGCGATCCGGCGGACAATCGCATAGAGATCGGGCAGCGGTGATTTCGTTATACCCCCTCACCTCCCCCTTGTGGGGAGGTCGAAAAATGCGAGAGCATTTTTCGGGTGGGGGGCCGCTCATCGTGGCACGCACCGCCCCCCGCCCGAAAAATCTATCGCTTCGCTCCAGATTTTTCGACCTCCCCACAAGGGGGAGGTAAGAATGGGTGTTGTTGCTCTTGCCGATCTCAAACAAAAACTTTCTCCCGGTCGGCGGCTGCTGGGGCTCGATCTGGGCGAGAAGACCATCGGCTTGGCGCTTTCGGATACGCTGGCCACTATCGCCACGCCGCTGGAAACATTGCCGCGCGGAAAGTTTGGCGACGATGCGAAAAAGATTTTGGCGCTGATCGAGATGCACGGCATCGGCGCGCTGGTGATCGGGTTGCCGCTGAACATGGATGGCAGCGAGGGGCCGTCGGTGCAATCGGCCCGGGCGTTCGCGCGCAACTTCGCCGCCAAATCCGATATCGCGATTGTGTTTCAGGACGAGCGGCTTTCCACCGCCGCGGTCACGCGCACCTTGATAGAAGCCGACTCCTCCCGCGCCAAACGCGCGCGCGTCGTGGACAAGATGGCGGCGGCCTATATTCTACAAAGCGCGTTGGACCGGCTGAGAGCATTTCCCCCCGCATGATCGCCGACGAAGATCGCCCTGCCCGCTTCCTGTGGCTGCCGCCGGGCGCACGCCCTCCCCATACTTTGCCGCGACGGCAGGAAGTCGTGTTCCTGCTCGTGGGCATGACGCTGCTGTTCAGCGGATACGATCTCAACATCTTCGGAATGGCGCTGCCGCAGATACAGCGCGAGCTGCACATTCCCGAAAACATGGCGGGCGTGACGATCAGCTATTTCCGGCTGGCGGCGTTGGCGGCGCTGTTCGTTGCGCCTCTGGCGGATTTGATAGGCCGCAGGCGGTTGTTGCTGGTCACCGTGTTCGGCGAGGCGCTGATGACGCTCGCCACCGCCTTCGTGCAGGACTATCAGCAATTCGTTGCGGTGCAGATTCTGGCGCGGGTGTTTGGATACAGCGAGGAGATGCTGTGTTTCGTCGTGGTGGCCGAGGAGATCGACGCGCGGGTGCGCGGTTGGTCCATCGGGACGCTGGGGTCGCTGGTTGCCACCGGCGCGGGCCTGGCGGCGCTGATGTTCGCGACGGTGAATTATCTACCCTATGGCTGGCGGTCGCTTTATGTGATCGGCAGCGGCGGGCTTTTGATCCTCGCCTATTACCGCAAATGGTTGCCGGAGACGCGGCGCTTTGAAATCCACCGCGCGGAGATGGAGGCGGCGGAATCGCGCGTGCTGGTATTCCTGAAAATGGTGCGGGGACTGTTTCGCGATTATCCCGGCCGCCTTGTGGCGATGCTGGTGTTCGTGACGGCGTTCGGATTCACGACCGGACCGTCTGCGGTGCTGCTGTCGAAATTCCTGCAGACGACGCATCACTATTCGCCGGGACAGGTTTCGCTGCTGTTCGTGGCGGGCGGGCTTTTGTCGGTGATCGGCAATATCGCGGCGGGAAGGCTTTCCGATCGCTTGGGGCGCAAACGTACGCTGTTCGTCACCACGTTGATCGGCGGCGCGGGGTTTGCGCTCTTTTACAGCGGCATCGGCGGATGGATATTGCCGGTGCTGTGGGTGTTGGCGCTGTTCGGGTTTCTTTCGAGCGATGCGCTGGCGGCGGGTTATCCGTCCGAGATATTTCCCACCGCTTACCGCGCGACGGCGACGACCCTGCGATATGTCTTCAACATTCTGGGCGGGGCCATCGCGTTGCGGCTGGAGGGCACGTTCTACGACATGTTCCACGCGCATGGGCCTGCGATCATGCTGACGACGGCGGCGTTGCCGGTTGCGCTGGTCGCGATCCAGTTCCTGCCGGAGACGGCGCGGCGGTCGCTGGAGGATATTTCTAATCCGGGATGAGTTTGCCCGGATTCAAAATACCTTTCGGATCGAGCGTGTGCTTGATAGCGCGCAAAACGGCGATGCCGAGTTCGCCTTTTTCCTGCGCGATCCATGGCAGGTGATCTTCGCCGACGCCGTGATGATGGCTGATGGTGCCGCCATTGGCCGCGATGGCATCCGACGCGGCTTTCTTGATCGCGCGCCATTGGGCGACTTCGGCGTCGAGCTGGCGCGGGAAGATGTAGGTGAAGTAGAGGCTTGCGCCATCGGGATAGGAATGGCTGATGTGGCCCATGACGATGCCGTGCGCGCCGGGGCGTGGCGCGTTCTTGGCAATTGCGGTGTGGAGCGCGGTGACGACCGCGTTGTGCAGTCTTGGGATGTTCGACCATGAAGTGCAGGTTTCGAGCGTGTCCACGCCCACTCCCCGATCCATCATGGGATCGCGCATATAGGGGCCGTGAAAGCGGCCTTCGTACCAGCGCTTGCCCATTCTCTCGCCCACCGACAGCGCGCCGAGGCGCTTGGCGATTTTCTTGAAGCTTGCGAGGCCGTCGGTGACTTCGCGCGCATCGCCTTCGAAACCTGCGATCACGGCGGCGGGTGCGCGATCCAAACCCTTCATCGCGAGAAAGCGTTCGGTGAGAGCCGCCTTCAGGCCGTGCGGTTTTCCGATGTCGGCCATGGTGCGATAGATGCGTGTTTCATCGGCATCCGAAAGGCGCAGCATCGCGGAGGGGATTTCTTCGCGGACGGCGGTGCGGATGGCTTCGGTGCCGGATTTGAAATCCGGGAAGAGAAAGCCGGTGTAGGTTTTCTTCGACGGCGTTTCGTGGATTCGCACGCGGGCTTGCGTGACGATGCCGAATTCGCCTTCCGAACCGATGACCATGTCTTTCAGTCGCGGTCCGGCGGCGGATGCGGGGAAGTTATCCGTTGCGAGGGTGCCGCGTGGTGTGGCCAGCGTGACGGAGACGAGCCAATCGGACGAGCGGCCATAGCGATTGGATTGCTGGCCCGCGCCGGCGTGCGCGATCCAGCCGCCGACGGTGGAGAATTCGAAGGATTGCGGATAGTGGCCGAGGGTGAGGCCCTGTGCCTGCAGCGCCTTTTCGAGCGCGGGACCATAGATGCCCGCTTCGACTTCCGCCGTCATGGAGATGCGGTCGACATCGAGCACGCGGTCCATTTTCGACAAATCGAGGGTCACCACCGCACCGAATTTGCCGTGATCGGCGGTGACGCCGCCGACAACGCTGGTGCCGCCGCCATAAGGAACAACGGCAATGCCCTGTTCTGAAGCGTAGGTAAGCACGGCGAGAACATCTGCCTGGTTGCGCGCATAGAGAACGAGATCGGGCGCGGTGGTGAGATCGCCCGCGCGCATCCGCAAAACGTCATGATAGGAACGGCCCAGCGCATGGAAGGCGCGTTCGTAGTCGTCATCGCGCACCTGTTCAGCACCTAGCATGGCGATGAACCGGTTGCGTTCTTCGCCACGCAGGCGCGATGAGGGAAGCTTGATGTCTTTCAGTTCGCGCGGCGGCGTGGCCAGAAGCGTCGGCATGCCTGTTTCGCGGGCGAGCCATGTCCACAATTCGGCGCGGCCGGAAAGTTCGTCGTGCGCTTCGGTCCAGCCCCAGCCGTTCCAGCGAATTTTCCTGCGGTCCATGTTCAGCATCTCAAATTTAAGGCGGCGGGAAGAATTTCGAACGTCGCGGGCAATTTGCCGGCGTTCTCGCCGTCGGTTTCGATCAATACGGGTTGGCCATGCGTTTCGGCGACGGGCGCGGCCACAACCCTTCGTCCCTTCACCACACGCACGCCCGGAAGTTTCAAATGTTCGCCGGTGTAAATGAGTTGCAGATCCTTGACGGCCTGAAGTTTGGGAACGCCGCCGATAACAATGACATCGAATTCGCCGTCGTCGGGGATCGCATTGGGCGCGATCTGCATGCCGCCGCCGAAATATTGCGCATTGGCGATGGCGACGGTGGAGATGCGGTCGATCTCGTCGTACTCGCCATCGACGCGCAGGCGCACCGTGCGGTCGTTGTAACGCAACATCGCCATGGCGCTGTGAAAGGCGAAGGCGAACGAGCCGCCGAACAGTTTGGCGATGCTGGCACGGTTGACCGAATCCACGATCACGCCGGACAGGCCGAACGACGCGACGTTGATAAAATGGCGCGTGACGGGCAGGCCGTCATTGCTGAGACAAGACACGCGGCCAATATCGACGCGTTTGATCCTGGCGGTCTTGAGATGTTTGAGGGCTTCCCAAGGACCCGCTTCCAGCCCGAAAGACTTGCGGAAGTCGCCGCCGGTGCCGCTGGTGACGAATGCGAACACCGCATCGGGCGCGAGCGTGCCTTCGGGGCCGAAGAAACCGTTCACTGCTTCGTTGATGGTGCCATCGCCGCCGACCGCAATGATTTCGGTATGGCCTTCGTTGAGTGCACGGCGGACGAGACTGGTGGCTTCGGCGCGGCGCGACGTGAAACCCACATTTAGCGCGGGATAGATTTCGCGCAGGCCTTTTTCGATTTCGGTCCAGTCATGGCCGGTGCGTCCGCTGGCGGAACGCGGATTGACGACGGCGAAGGCGCTCATGGGCGGGACACCACGAGCGAATTGGTGACGGTTTCGATTTCGTTGTTGCGGCGCTGCGCATTCCAGTTCAGCTCGGCGGCCATGATGTCCGCGGTGCGGGACAGGACGTCGGCGGCGGGACGGCCGAGTTGGCCGATGCCGGTGCGCCGCGTGACGACATCGGAGAGCGTGAGCGCCATTTCCTCGCGGATCGCGAACAGGACTTGCGCACCGATATCGCCGGTGATGCCGAGCGGCTGGCGCAGATCGGGACGATTGCCCGCTTCGGCAAGCATCGCGTCGATGCGGGTGCCGTACATGCGGGTGAGATGATCGATACCCTGTAGATCGGGGTGATTGCGTTTCTGCTCGGCGCTGAAATTTTCGATGCGGTCGATGGCGCCGCCGGGAAGGCGCGTGGTTTTCGTCGCGCAGGTTTTCGACGGGCCGAGTTTGGGGCCAATGGTATCGACGATCTTTTCGGCAAGATCGCGCGAGGTCGTCCACTTGCCGCCAATGGCGGAATAGAGGCCTTCGACACCATCCTGCTGGTGGTCGATCAGCTCAGCGCGTCGGCTGGCGTCGTAAGTGTTGCCCGTGCCCTCGTCGACCAACGGACGCAAGCCCGCATAAGAATGGATCACATCGCTGCGCTTCAGCCGCGCTTCGGGCAAGTGGTGGTTGATAAAGGCAAGGAATTGGGAAATGTCGTCTTCCGTCACATGCACGGAATCCGGATCGCCGGTGAAGGCGGTGTCCGTCGTGCCAAGGATTGTGTGATTACGCCACGGCAGGATGAAGAAATGTCCGCCATCGGCGGCAACGGTGAGCGCGGATTTGCGACTGACTGGCGGCACGACGAGATGGATGCCTTTGGACCTGAGGATGCGGTGGGCGGTTTTCTTGCCGAGTGCCGCATCTAGGAAGATGTCGCTCCACGGGCCGGTTGAAACCAGCGTGAGTTTGGCGCGGATGTCGAACGCGGCATCGGCCATCGTGTCGCGAACGGTGGCACCTTCGATCTTTCCATTGCGGATCAGGAGCGATGTGGCGGCGGCGTAGTTGGCGAGTGCTGCGCCATGTGCATCGGCATCCAGAAGATTTTCGAGCGCAAGACGTTCCGGCGAATACATCTGCGCATCGTAATATTTGAACGCGCCGTCGAAATCCGGGCGCTCCAGCACGGGCTCTTCGGCGAGCGCCTTTTCGCGGCCGAGCCAGGAGTGGCGCGGCAAGCGCTGGGCGGGATCGTCCAGCCAGGTGCGGTCGAACGAAAGCACATCGTAGAGCGTGAGGCCCACGCCCAAGGTTGCGCGTTCCTTGCGCGAGCCGCCGTGCAGCGGAATCATGAACGGCAGCGGGCGGACCAGATGCGGTGCGATGCGCTGCCACACGCGACGCTCGCGCAGGGATTCGCGCACCAGGCCCAGTTCGAAATTCTTCAGGTAGCGCAGGCCGCCGTGGATGAGCTTGGAATTGTGGGCGCTGGTGGCGCCCGCAAAATCGCCCTTCTCCACCAAAGCGACCTTGTAACCCCGAAGCGCCGCATCGCGCGCCACGCACGCGCCCGTCACCCCGCCGCCGATGATCAGCAGATCGAAGGTTTCGTTCGCGAGACGGTCAAGATTGCGGCGCATGTTCCCCCTGACGGGCCCACGCTTTCCGGGCGGGGTGCACTTGTCAATACCGTGCGCCAGCCTGCTAGACTTGGGCCAACCATCCATCTCAGGGAGTGCTTAATGCCGCAGGTCAAAGCAAACGGGATCGACATCGAATTCGAAAGCTTCGGGCGCGAAAGCGACCCCGCAATCCTGCTGATCATGGGTTTCTCGGCGCAAATGACGATGTGGCCGGTTTCGCTGTGCGAAGGGCTGGCGGCCCAGGGATTCCGCGTGATCCGGTTCGACAATCGCGATGTGGGGAAATCGACACACTTGTTGAGCAAGGGCGCCCCCAATCCGATGGAGGCGATGGCCAAGCTGATGTCGGGCCAGCCGTTGACGGATGCGCCCTACACGCTGGACGACATGGCGGCGGATGCGGTTGGCGTGTTGGACGCATTGGATATCGACCGCGCCCATATCGTGGGCGCTTCGATGGGCGGGATGATCGCGCAGCTTGTGGCAGCGAAACACGGCACGCGGGCACGCAGCATAACCTCCATCATGTCGACCACCGGGCGGCGCGACTTGCCGCCGGCGAAACCCGAAGCGATGAGCGTTCTGGTGACGCCGCCCGCAAGCGACAGCCGCGAAGATCGCATCAAGCAGGGCAAGATCATCTGGCGCACCATCGGCAGTCCCGGCTATCCGGCGAGCGAGGAAGAACTGGACCGCGTCGTTCAGGCGGAAGTGGATCGCGTGCCGTATGAACCCACAGGTGCCGCACGGCAGCTTTATGCGATTGTAATGGCGCAACCGCGCAACGACGTTCTGAAGAACGTGCGGTGTCCGGCGCTTGTCATTCACGGTGCGGACGATCCGCTGATCCCGGTTGACGGCGGCAAGGATACGGCGGCGACCATTCCCGGCGCGCAGCTCGTGATCGTGCCGGGCATGGCGCATGATTTTACCGAAGCCCTGGTGCCGGTTTATCTGAAACACATCGGCGGCTTTGTTTCGTCGGTCGAAAAAGCGAAGGCGGCTTGAGATGGCCAGAACACGCGCAAACGGGACCGAGCTTGAGTATGAGGTGATGGGGCCGGAAAGCGGCACGCCGTTTCTGTTCATCAATGGCTTCGGCAGCCAGATGGTTTCATGGCCGAAAGAGTTCTTCGAGACGCTGGCCAATGCCGGAATGCGGGTGATCCGCTTCGACAATCGCGATGTCGGGCTCTCGCAGAAATGGGATGGCATTTTGCCAGACATTCGCGAAACGATGAAAACCATGCGCGCGGGCGGCAAGCCAGATGTACCGTATACGCTGAACGAAATGGCGGCGGATGCGGCGGGGCTGCTGGATGCGTTGGGTTTTGAGACCGCACACATCTCCGGCTGTTCGATGGGCGGAATGATTGCGCAGCTTGTGGCGCTCAATCACCCGGAGAAGACACGTTCGCTGATCTCGATCTTTTCGACGACCAGCGATTATTCGCTGCCGCCATCGAGCAAGGAAGCGGCGGAGGCGCTGACCGCACGACCGTCATACAATGACCGCGAAACGGTGGTGGCGCACTCGGTGAAAAGCCGGCGGGCTTATGCTTCGACCGCGTGGCCGTTCGACGATGTTTTCTGGAGCGGGATCGCGGGCCAGGCTTACGACCGCGCGTTCTATCCCGAAGGCACCATTCGACAGTATGCGGCGATCATGGCGAGCCCGCCGCGGACGGAGCGATTGAAAACGCTCAACCTGCCGGCGCTGGTTCTGCATGGATCGGCCGATACGCTGATCCGCCCCGAAGCCGGACGGCATACGGCCGAGTGTATTGCCGGTTCGGAATATCACGAGATCGAAGGCTGGGGGCACGACATGCCGCTGCCGGCCATCCCTGTGGTGACCGGCCTGATCGTGCCGTTTGTGCGGAAAGTGGAAGCGGAGAGGAAGGCGGCAGCGTTGGCGGCGCAGTGATTACTTGATTTTGCCTTCTTTGAACTCGACGTGCTTGCGCAGGACCGGGTCGTACTTCTTGATCGTGAACTTCTCGGTCATGGTGCGGGTGTTCTTTTTCGCAACGTAGAAAAAGCCCGTGCCGCCCTCGCTGTTCAGACGGATTTTCGCGGTGGTCGGCTTCGCCATGACATGCTCCTGGTTCGAGGGCCGGTAACCTAGTCAGGGCGCGGGCGAAGTCAAGGCGGCGCTACGCCCGACCCGCCACATGAGGAACAGGACGTAAGCCCCACTGATTCCTCCCAAAACCGCCAAAAGACCGTGTGGGTTCCAGGCATCGAGGGCCGCGCCCTCCAGCGGCGGGGCCAGCAAAAGGCCCATGGAATAGGCCATCAGGAACCCCGCATTGGCCCGTGCCAGCTCCGCGCCCCGGAACTGTTCGCCCAGCAAGGTGAGCGAGCCGCTGTATACGCCGAGGATCAACCCGCCCCACAGGAAGAACATGGCGTAAAACAGCCAGGGGATGTGGATGATGAAGGGCGTGACCACGGCACCCACCACGCCGGTCGAGCCACAGAGGGCCAGTAGATGGAGGCGATTCATCCGGTCCGCCAGCCAGCCGAGCGGGTATTGGAAGACGATGCTGCCGAGCGAAAAGGCAGTGACGGTGAGAGCGGCCCGCGCTTCGCCGTAACCGGACCGCACGGCATAGACGGGCAACAGACCAACCAGGCCAGCATCGAGCGCGCCGTAGACGAGCGCGCCCGCGACGGCAACAGGCGCAAGACGCATGAGCGAAGATATCGAAGCCGTCGAGGTTTCTTCCAGACGCGGGGCGGCGTGACGGGCGAGCAGGACGGGGATCAATCCCACCAGCAGCAAGCTCGCGCCCAGCGCGAACGGGAGGATGCCGCGCGTGCCGATGAAGATGAGGATCAATGGGCCGATGCCGAAGCCGCTTTGAACACAAGTCGCATAGAGGGCCACGTAACGGCCGCGGTTCTTTTCGTCGGCGAGCTGGTTGATCCAGAATTCGGAAATGACGAACAGCGTGTTCAACGCGGCGCTGAGCACGAACCGCGCCGGAAACCATAGCCAGAGGTTTGGCACAAAATAGATGGCGAGCAGCGATGCCGCCGCGACGCAAAGCGCAAGTGCGAGAAACTGCGCCACGCCGAAGCGCACGATCCAGCCGGGCACGAATGGCGTGACGGCGAGTGCCGCCAGACCGGCGGTCGCGATGTTCAAGCCGTTCAGCGAACCCGGCACATGCAGCCGTTCGAGGATCAACGCCAGCAACGGCAGCGTGAGCCCCATGCCGCCGCCATAGGCGATACACGCCGCGAGGATGGCGGCAAGGCTTGCGCGGCGCGCGGCGCTCACAGGTAATCGAGGCTGGGCTTGTTGTTGCGGAAGCGGAAGAACGGCACGGGGCGCGATTCATCCGGTTTCGCCACCCTCGCCTCCACTTCGTCGATCATGCGGCGGGTGATGGAGGGCAGGTCCTGCGCCCTCGCCTCCTCGAAAGTCAGCCAGCAGGCTTCGAGGAGTTCGTTGCTTTCGGCGGCGTCGAGCGTGTGACCGATCTCGCTTGCGTCCGCCATGAAGAAGCGCGCATCGAAACGGCGCGTGCGGTTGGGCGGCGTGATCGCGCGCGCGATGAATTCGAAACGGTCCAGGCGCGGCATGAGTCCGTGAGCGAAGAACCGTTTCCACGCTTCGGTCTTGGTGCGCGGAATCCGGGTGGCGCGCTCGCCGAGGACAATGCCGGTTTCTTCGAAGGTTTCGCGCACGGCGGCGAGTGCGAGGCCTTTGGCACGGGCGGCGGAGATGCCGGTGGTCAGCTTGGCGAGAACCTCTGCGCGCAAGTCGCTGGCGACGATGACGCGCTGGTCGCCGGGATCGACGCGGCCGCCGGGAAACACATATTTCCCGGCCATGAAGGCCATGCCCTGATGGCGGCGGCCCATGAGCACGCGCGGAACACCATCCTCGCGCTTTACGAGGATGAGCGTGGCGGCATCTTTCGGGCGCAGTGCGCCGGCAACGATCTTTTCATCGTCGGGATCGAAAACGGGGGCGGTCAAACAGAACTCCTGACTCGGTTTCATAACAGATCATTTGGACTTGTCCCGCTTTCCGCGCCGATGCGCTTTGACGACCTGAACCGGCTTGCGATTCTTTCGCCATGGCTTCTGTCCATCGAGTGTCGGCTTTGCGGGCATCGTCTCGAAACGCAATCCGCCGGTTAGCGGGGCTGCTTCCAGCAGGCGAACCTTCAGCACGTCGCCAAGCCTGTATCGCCGGCCTGTACGGTCGCCGACGAGCGCGTGCTGTTTGGGGTCGTGACGGTAATAGTCGAAGTCGAGCGAACGGGCCGGGATCAATCCTTCCGCCCCCGATTCCGGGATGCGCACAAACAGGCCGAAATTCGCAACGCCGGTGACGCGCGCGTCGAACGTGCTGCCCACCCTGTTTTCCATATAAGCCGCGACATAGCGATCGGTGGAGTCGCGTTCGGCGGCCATGGCGCGACGCTCGGTCATGGAGATGTGTTCGGCGATCTGATCGAGTTTGCGGATTTCGGAATCGGTGAGCCCGTCGTCGCCCGCGCGCATCGCGCGGATAAGCGCGCGGTGGACGACGAGGTCGGCATAGCGGCGGATCGGCGAGGTGAAATGGGCGTAGTGCGTGAGGTTAAGTCCGAAATGGCCGACATTGTTGGGGGAATAGACGGCTTGCGACTGCGTGCGCAACGTCACGTCGTTCAACACGTCGACATGCGGCGTGCCTTTTGCCTTTTCCAGAATGCGGTTGAAGACGCCGGGCTTGATGACCTGCCCTTTTGCGAACGGCATGTTGATGGTGCGCAGGAAATCGGAAAACGCGAACAGCTTTTCCTTTCCCGGCGGCTCGTGGATGCGGAAGATGAGCGGCAGCTTCGCTTTTTCCAGAGTCTCGGCGGCGGCGACATTGGCCTGGATCATGAATTCTTCGATCAGGCGCATGGATTCCAGGCGCTCGCGATAGGCGATGGATTTCACCTTGCCGTTGTCGCCGATCACGATGCGGCGTTCGGGCAGATCGAGATTGAGCGGATCGCGGTCGTCGCGGGCTTTGCCGACCGTTTGATACGCCTTCCAGAGCGGTGCGAGCGCGATGCGGGCGATTTCCGCGTTGTCCTCATCGGGTTTGCCGTCGAAGGCGCGCTGTGCCTGCGCATAAGTCAGGCGAGCGGCGGAGCGCATGATGCCGCGAACGAATTCGTGATGGCGCTTGCGGCCGTTCTGATCGAACACCATGCGCACGGCAAGACAGGCTCTGTCTTCGCCCTGTCGCAACGAACACAGGTCCGCGGAGAGCGTTTCCGGCAGCATGGGAACGACGCGATCCGGGAAGTAGGCGGAGTTGCCGCGATGATAGGCTTCGCGATCCAGCGCCGAGCCGGGCGTGACATAGTGGGCGACATCGGCAATCGCGACGATGGCGATATGGCCGCCGGGATTTTTCGGATCGTCGTCGGGGCCCGCCCAAACCGCGTCGTCATGATCGCGCGCATCTTCGGGATCGATGGTGACAAGCGGAATGTGGCGCAGATCGGTGCGGCCGCGCGGATCGACCGGTTTGGCGTTCTTCGCTTCGGCCAGCGTGTCGTCGGGGAATTCGGTGGGAATGCCGTGTGCATGGATGGCGATGAGGCTGACCGCTTTCGGCGCGTTCAGGCTGCCCAGACGTTCGATCACCTTGGCGCGCGGCAGGCCGGAGGCGCGGCCCGACAGCGGTTCGGCCAGAACCAGCTCGTTGGCAGCCGCGCCACCGCGATGCAAGCCCGACACGATGAATTCGTGCCTGCTCTTGCGGTCGATGGGGACGATGCGTCCTTCCTTGGCGCCTTCGCGATAGACGCCCAGAACTCTGTGCACACTGGCACCGAGGCGTTTGATGACGCGGGCTTCGTAACCGTCTTCGGCTTTGGAGAGACGCGCGAGAATGCGCTCGCCCTTGCCCGGTGCATCGCCTTCGCGGCCGGGCATGACGATGATTTGCGGCGGTTCGTCGTCGCCATCCCATTTCTGCGGGCGGGCGAGCAACTCGCCATCCGGGTCTTGGCCGATGACTTCGAGTACGCCGACTTCGGGCAAGGTGCCGGCTTTCTTCAGCGCGCGTTTGGGGCCGCGCGAGAGTTCGCCTTCGGCTTCGAGTTCCTTCAGCAGGCGCTTCAATTCGATGCGTTCGTTGCCGTGTACGCCCAGATAGCGGGCGAGATCGCGCTTGGTGACGTTGGGTTCGCGCGCCAGAGCTTCAAGGATCGATTCCTTGCTGAGCGGCGGGCGGTGTTTGTTAGGCTTCTTCAATTCGGTTCTTTCGTTGGAAATGTGCCAAGCCTGTCATAGCCCGCGAATGCGGGCTACCCAGGTAGAGACATATTGGCAGGTTGTGAGTTGGCGTCACCTGGGTGGCCCGCATTCGCGGGCCATAACAATGAGCGGGTGACAGAGACGGTTCTATTCTGCGGCTTCTTTCTTCAGTTTCAGCGCCGCTTTCTTGGCTTTGGGCTTGGCCTTTGCCTTGGCCGCGGGTTTTTCGGCTGCCGCCTTTTTGGGGGCTGCTGCCTTTGCCTTTTTCGCCGGTTTTTTCTTGCCGCCTTTGGCCGCGCGGGCGGCAAGCCATTCGACGGCCTGTTCCATGGTCACCGAGGTGGGCTCGATTCCATCGGGAATCGTGGCGTTGGTGGTGCCGTCGCTGACGTAAGGTCCGTAGCGGCCCTTGAGCACTTTTACCGAAGCTTTGCTTTCGGGATGCGCGCCCAGATCTTTCAGCGGTTCGGCCTGGCGACGGCCGCCGCCTTTTGCCTTGCGCTCCGCAAGCAATGTCACCGCGCGGTTGATGCCGACGTTGAACACTTCTTCGGGCGAATCGAGCGAAGCGTACTGGCCGTCCATCGAAACATAAGGCCCATAGCGGCCAAAACTGGCGACGATGGTCTTGCCGGTTTCCGGATGCGTGCCGATTTCGCGCGGCAGCGACAACAGCTTCAACGCATATTCGAGATCGACACTGTCGGCGTTCATGCCCTTCGGGATGCCGGAGCGGGCAGGCTTTTCGCCTTCGCCGCGTTGGACATAAGGACCGAAGCGGCCGACTTTGAGTTCGACCTGCTCGCCGGTTTCCGGATCGACGCCCAGCACGCGCGGCGCGGCATCACCCTCATCGCCCGGTTTCGCGCCGAGGCGGCGGGTGAAACGGCATTCGGGATAGTTCGAGCAGCCGATGAAGGCGCCGAAGCGGCCGAGTTTCAGATTCAATCTTCCGTCGCCGCAGGACGGGCATTTGCGCGGGTCCGCGCCATCCGTGCCTTTCGGGAAGATGTGCGGTTCGAGAATACCGTCCAGCGTCGTGATGACCTGCGAAATCTTGAGGTCCTTCGTCTCGCCGATGGCGGCGGAGAAGCCTTCCCAGAAATCGCGCAGCAACTGTTTCCAGTTGAGTTCGCCGGCAGACACCTCATCCAGCTTTTCTTCGAGGTCGGCGGTGAAGCCGTATTCGATATAATGGCCGAAGAAGCTCGTCAGGAACGCGGTGACGATGCGGCCCTTGTCTTCCGGAATGAAGCGGTTGCGATCCATCCGCACATAGGCGCGGTCGCGCAGCACCGACAGGATCGTCGCATAGGTCGACGGACGGCCGATGCCGAGTTCTTCGAGCTTGCGCACCAGCGTCGCTTCGGAATAACGCGGCGGCGGTTCGGTGAAATGCTGTTCGGGCGTAACCTTTTCGAGTTTCGCCGGATCGCCTTCCTTCACACGCGGGAGCTTCGAGCCGTCTTCGTCGGATTCGTCGTCCTTGCCCTCCTGGTAGAGCGTAAGGAAGCCGTCGAACAACACCACGCTGCCGGTGGCGCGCAGCGTGATCTGCTTGTCGGCGGAGGTCACGTCGATGGTGGTACGTTCGAGTTCGGCGCTTTCCATCTGGCTGGCGATGGCGCGTTTCCAGATGAGGTCGTAGAGCTTGAACTGGTCGCTATCGAGATTGCGGCCGATCTTTTCCGGCGAGCGCGCAAAGCTGGTGGGGCGGATGGCTTCGTGGGCTTCCTGCGCGTTCTTCGCCTTGCTCGAATAGGCGCGCGGCACGCCCGGCAGATAACGATCGCCGAAACGGTCGCCGATGGTGCGGCGGGCATCGGCAATGCCCTCGCCCGCCATCTGCACGCCGTCAGTACGCATATAGGTGATGAGGCCAACGGTATCGCCGCCGATGTCCACACCTTCGTAAAGCTGTTGGGCGATCTGCATCGTGCGCTTGGCGGGGAAGCCGAGCTTGCGGGAGGCTTCCATCTGCAAGGTCGAGGTGATGAACGGCGGCGCGGGATGGCGCTTGACCGGTTTGCTTTCGACGCTGCCGACGGAGAATTTCTGGCCCTGGATCAGATTGACGGCGCGCGTGGCATCGGCCTCGCTCTTGAGCGAGAGCTTGTCGAGCTTCTTGCCGTCGAGATGCGTCAGGTGCGTGGTGAAGGCACCTTCGGGCACCGACATATCGGCGTCGATGGACCAGTATTCCTGAGCCCTGAACGCCTCGATTTCCTGTTCCCGCTCGCAGACCAGGCGTAGCGCAACCGATTGCACGCGCCCCGCCGATTTCGCGCCGGGCAATTTGCGCCAGAGCACGGGCGAGAGCGTGAAGCCGACGAGGTAATCCAGCGCGCGGCGCGCGAGATAGGCATCGACCAGTTCTTCGTTGATCGGGCGCGGATTGGCGATGGCATCCAGAACCGCGTTCTTGGTGACCGCGTTGAACACCACGCGTTCGACCGGCATTTTGCCCAGAACTTTTTTCTGCTTGAGCACCTCAAGCACATGCCAGGAGATCGCTTCGCCTTCGCGATCCGGGTCGGTGGCGAGGATAAGCTTGTCGGCACCCTTCAGCGCGTCGGCGATGTCCTTGATGCGCTTCTGGGCGCGGGCGTCGACTTCCCATTCCATCGAGAAGTCCGCATCCGGCTTCACCGAACCGTCCTTGGAAGGTAGATCGCGGATATGGCCGAAGCTCGCCAGCACCTTGTAGCCGGAGCCAAGGTACTTGTTGATGGTCTTTGCCTTGGCCGGGGATTCGACGACGAGAACGTTCATGTGAGGGAACTGGGTACTCTCTGACTGGGGTTGGGGGTCTCACCTTATAAATAGGCATTGCCCCGCAAAACGGCGCGGACACTGATGGACGGGGTTGGGCCCTGTCAACGCAAAGGTGGTAAAAATACTACTCCTGGTGGAGCTATCGGCCGAAATTTCAGATTAATGTAACTATAGGTTGCAAACATTGTGGTCGCAATGTAGTTAACGGGAGGTCCCTCTCACGGTTGCCATGCCTATTGAACCGCTATGAACCAGCCGCTGCGCCATCCCTCCAGTCGTCCCCTCGACATCTCTCCGGCCGAGAGCGCCGAATACACCAAGGACATGCTCACCCAATTGAAGGCCATGGCGGAGAAACAAGGGCAGACGATCCTGGTTCATCTGCTGGCGCTGGCCGCGCTGGAGGCGGACGCCCTGGCAAAATTGGGCTAGGCCCAACTCACCCGGTTCCCGGCGTCGCGCGACAGACGGCTCGCGAGTTCGAGTTCCAGGAGAACCATTTGAACGGCGCCTGCCGGTGCGCCCAGCATCCGAATCAGATCGTCGACTTCGATGGGGGCCGGCCCCAGCGCTTCCTCGACTTTGGAGCGGATGCGGTCGGCTTCGGCTTCCAGAGCGGTGACATCGGTAGGGGCAAGCGGGCCCGGACGTTCGGGATCGGCGAAACCGCGGCCCAGGATCGGGCGCAACACGGCGAGCACATCGTCCACGTTTTCGGTGAGCGTGGCGCCTTCGCGGATCAGGCGGTTGGTGCCCTTGGCGCGCGGGTCGAGCGGCGAACCGGGAACAGCGAAGATCTCCCTACCCTGCTCCAGCGCGTAGTTCGCCGTGATGAGAGAACCGGAGCCTTCGGCGGCTTCCACGATCACCACACCGCGCGCGATGCCGGAGATGATGCGGTTGCGGCGAGGAAAGTGACGGGCAAGCGGCGCGGTGCCGAACGGAACCTCGGACACGACGACGCCTTCGGACGCTATGCGTTTGTAGAGCGCGTCATGCTCTGGCGGATACACCACATCCACACCACCAGCGAGCACCGCGGCGGTGCCGCCGGCGAGCGAGCCGTCATGTGCGGCGGCATCGATGCCGCGCGCTAGTCCAGAGACCACCAGCAATCCGGCTTCGGAAAGTTCTCGTGCCATGCGCTCGGCGAACTTGCGGCCCAGGGCTGACGCATTGCGCGCGCCCACGATGGCGACGGCATCGCGCGCGAGCAGCGAAACGTGGCCGAGCACCTGAATGATGGGCGGCGGTGCATCGAGCGCCGCAAGGCCGGGCGGGAATTCCGGCTCGCGGGATGCGATCATGCGACCGCCGATATGTTTAAGCGCATCGAGCTCGCGCTGCGCTTCCGCATCGGCCGGCACGCGCACCGGTTCCCCACCGCCACGGCGCATGAGGCGCGGCACATTGTCGAGAGCTGCCGGCGCGGAACCGAAACGTTCGAGCAATGCTTTGAAAGTGACCGGGCCCACATTCGGCGTGCGGGCGAGCCTTAACCAGGCGCGGCGCTCGTTTTCGGTGAGCGCGCTTCTAGCCTGCATCGGGAGCGGCTTCGTCCAGAATTTCGATCTGCGGCTTCTGGCCGATACGCGGCTCCGTGCCCGCGCGGATGCGGGCGATGTTTTCGCGATGGGTGATGAAGATGATTATCGTCAGCAGCAAGGTGAAGGACGCCATGTAGCTTCCGTGTAGAAACCACACGAACACCGGCGCAAGCGCTGCGGCCACCAGCGCCGAAAGAGACGAGATTTTCCACATGCGCGCAGCGATGGCCCATGTGGCGGCCACAAGCAGGCCGATAACCCACGACATCGCGAACATGATGCCGAGGAATGTGGCGACGCCCTTGCCGCCCTTGAAGCGCAGCCAGAACGGAAACAGATGGCCCAGCATGGCCCCCAAGCCGGCGAGCGGCGAAGCATACAAATAATAAGGTGTCTTCAGCATGAGCCAGAAAGCGATGAACCCTTTGGCAGCGTCGCAGATGAGTGTAGCGGCGGCGGCCCAGCGATTTCCGGTACGCAAAACATTCGTTGCGCCGATATTCCCGGAGCCGATTTTGCGGATATCGCCTGCGCCGGAAAGCCGCGTGAAAATCACGCCGAAGGGGATCGAGCCGAATATATAACCCAGGCCCAAGGCCGACAGCGCCACCGGCCATTGTCCGTCAAGCAGCGCCCAATAAATTTGCTTGAGTATGTCGATCATGCCGGTTTCTCTTTGGAGGCATCGAACACGCAAGCGCCGCCGACATAGGTTGCCCGCACGCGGCCCTGGAATTTGCGCCCGTCGAAGGCGGAATTCTTGGCGCGCGAACGAAGCTTTTCGGCTTCCACGACGAACGGTTCATCCGGATCGAACAAGATGATGTCGGCAGCAGCGCCCTTGGCGAGTCTGCCCCCTTCCATGCCCAGAATACGCGCCGGAGAGGATGTCAGCGCGGCCAGCACATGCAAGAGGTCGGCACCGTTATGGTGAACGCTGAGGGCGGCAGGCAGAAGCGTTTCCAATCCCACCGAACCGAAAGCGGCCTGTGCGAAGGGCTGGCGCTTGGTGTCGGCGGCTTGCGGATCGTGGCTTGAAACGATGACATCGATGGTGCCGTTGGCCACACCTTCGTTCATGGCGGCGCGATCGTCTTCCGAACGCAGCGGCGGCTTCACCTTGCGGAAGGTGTAATAAGAGCCGACATCGAGTTCGTTCAGCGTCAGATGATGCGCGGACACTCCGCAGGTGACGCGCACGCCACGCGATTTTGCGGCGGCGATGGCATCGAGCGAAGCGCGGCAGGAAATCTGGCCGAAGTGATAGCGCGCGCCCGTCATTTCCACGAGGCGGATATCGCGTTCGACCATCAAGGTTTCGGCCATCGACGGTGCGGCGGGAATGCCGAGGCGCATGGCGTATTCGCCTTCGTTCATTGCGGTGCCATCGGACAGCGACGGGTCTTCGGCATGGGCGACAACGAGTGCGCCGAAAGTGGAAGCATAAGCAAGCGCGCGGCGCAGGACACGGGCGTTGGAAATCGAACGGTCGGTATCGGTGAAGGCGACCGCGCCCGCTTCGAGCAGCAGACCGATTTCGGTCATCACCTGACCTTCGAGATTCTTGGTCAGCGCCGCCATCGGCAGCACACGCACCGATGCGGTGGCGGCGGCACGGCGCTTGATGAAATCGACCAGCGAAGGTTCGTCGATCACCGGATCGGTGTTGGGCATCACGACCATGGTGGTGACGCCGCCCGCCGCCGCCGCACGGCTTGCGGATTCCAATGTCTCGCGATGTTCGCTGCCGGGTTCGCCGGTGAAGACACGCATGTCGATCAGGCCGGGCGCCAGAACCAATCCCTTGCAATCGATCACTTCGGGATCGTTGGGATCGGCGTCGTTGAACAGACGCGGGCCGACATCGGCGATCTTGCCGTTTTCGATCAGCAGGCCACCACGCGCGTCGAGCTTGGTTGCGGGGTCCATCAGGCGTGCGTTGCGGAAAGCGAGACGGCGCGTCATACGTTCCTGCCTTCGCGCGGCAATCCGCGCGCGAGTGCATCGAGAACCGCCATGCGGATGGCGACACCCATTTCGACCTGTTCCTGTATCAGGCTGACTTCGATGTCATCGGCGACTTCGGAGTCGATTTCGACGCCGCGATTCATCGGGCCGGGGTGCATAACGAGTGCACCGGGCTTGGCGTAAGCGAGCTTCTCGCGGTCCAGACCGTAGAAGCGGAAATATTCGCGGGTGGACGGCACGAACGCGCCGGACATGCGCTCCAGTTGGAGGCGCAGCATCATCACAATGTCCACGCCTTTCAGGCCTTCGCGCATGTCGTGGAAAATTTCGACGCCGAAACGATCCGCGTCCTTGGGCAGAAGCGTGCGCGGTGCGATGAGGCGGACGCGCGCACCCATCTTTGCGAGAAGGTGGATGTTCGAGCGGGCGACGCGGCTGTGCAGTACGTCACCGCAGATCGCGACGACCAATCCTTCCAAGCTGCCGCGGCGGCGGCGGATGGTGAGCGCGTCGAGCAGAGCCTGGGTGGGATGTTCATGGCTGCCGTCACCGGCATTGACCACGCAACAGTCGAGTTGGCGCGAGAGCAGTTCGGCGGCACCGGAGTCCTGATGGCGCACGACCAGAATGTCGGGGCGCATGGCGTTGAGCGTGGTGGCGGTGTCGATCAGGGTTTCGCCCTTGGAGACCGAGGAGGTCTTCACGCTCATGTTCAGCACGTCGGCGCCCAGCCGCTTGCCCGCCAGTTCGAAGGAACTTTGGGTGCGGGTGGAGGCTTCGAAGAAGAGGTTGATCAACGTGCGACCGCGCAGGACGGCGCTCTTCTTGTCCACGGCGCGGTTGAGGGTGACGTAGGTCTCGGCCAAATCGAGGAGCGCCACGATCTCCGGCGGGGAAATGCCTTCGATGCCAAGCAGATGGCCTGTCTGGAGGATCGGCGCGAGTGTTGATGGCGCGGTCATTAAAGCCCGGCTTATAGGCGGGGCCATGGAACCCCGCAAGCGTCCAGAAGAAAAGACTTATTTCTTGCCTAATGCGGCCGCCACAGCCTTTGCCGCAGCCGAAACCGCGGCATGGGCCTGGGGCAGAACGGCCTGCATATAAATAAAGTCGTGCACCAAGTCGGGGTAATCGGCGACGGTGACTGCCGCCCCTGCCCCACGCAGCTTTTCGGCATAACGCAGGCCCTCGTCATGCAGCGGGTCGTAGCCTGCCAGCATCACATAGGCATCGGGCAGTCCCGATACGTCTTCGGCCAGAAGCGGAGATGCGCGCGGATCGTTCCGGTCATCCGCATTGGGCGCATAGCATTTGTAAAACCATTCGAGCGTTTCGGTTTCCAGGAAATAGCCCTTGGCGAAATCGTGCAGCGAGGGCGTGTCGCCGCCGACATGGGTGACGGGGAACATCAGAAGCTGGAAACCGATGTGCGGAGCGCCTTCCGTCTTCGCCATCTGCGCGAGGGAGGCCGAGAGCCCGCCGCCCGCGGAATCGCCGCCAACGGCGATGCTGTTGGGATCGACGCCCAGCTTGGCGGCGTTGGCTTCGATCCAGCTGACTGCGGCAAACGCATCTTCGATTGCCGCGGGAAAAGGATTTTCCGGCGCGCGGCGATAGTCGACCGCGATCACTTTCAACCCGCCTTCGTTGGCGAACATGCGGCAGAGACCATCATGCGTTTCGAGATCGCCGATCACCCAGCCGCCGCCGTGGAAAAAGACGAGCGTGGGCTGCGCGTCGCTTCCGGCGGCAACGGGAGAATAGATGCGCGCGGGGATATCTCCCGCCGGGCCGGGGATGGAGATGTTTTCGGTCTTGCCGATGGGTACGTCCTTCGGGCCGACAAGGTTCATCATCGCGACGAACATCTCCCGCGCCTGATCGGGCGTGAGCTGCCACATGGGCGGCGACGGCTGTGCGTTGAGCTGATCGAGAAACGCCTGGACCAGCGGATCGAGCGGCATACCATTCCCCAGCAAATAGTTACCGGGATTTGAACGGGTTAACCGTTTGAGCGCAAGAGTGGCTTAATGCAACGTAATCGGAGCGTCGGGATCGAGGCGCTGGGTCATGATGTCGTCCAGCAGCACCGAGAGGACCTGCCAGAATTCCGCGCGATCCCTGGCGCCTTCGGCATCGAACGTCAGCACGGCACGGCGCGCATATTCGAGCGCCAGAACACCGTGTTCGTTCGCGAGATCAGCCGCCAGCTTGTAGAGATCGTCGGTGGACATGGCCGCCCGCTCTTTGCCCTTTCGGGCAAGAGTCTGGGGCTAACAGGGTAAGCACCGGGTTAATGGACGTTGTGCAGGCGCAAAATTGTTCGCGTGGGCGCTAAACCGTCACTTCGCTGCAACAGAGATATCGACCGCATCGCCGACGCGAAGGTCGCCACCGGACACAACCTCGCAACACACCCCGCCGCGCCATTCCGGCGTCAGTGCGGCTCTGAGGCCGGTGTGGAAATGCTCCATCAACATACAGGGTGCGGTTTCCTGCGTGACTTCGAGCACGACATCGCCGATCGAGATACGACCGCCGATGTTTCGCGGACGTTCGACTCCTTCGACATAGAGATTTGCGCGGCGCGTGGTCCACGGCAGCGTGACGTGCAGATCGCGGCAGGCATCTTCCCAACCTTCGCGGAACAGGACGGTTACCTGACGGCCGAGTTTTCGCCCGCGCGCGTCGCCGGCGATTCCGCTTTCGACGGAAACGCTCGCCGCCCGTTCTTCCTGCATGGGCGCACGAAGTTCGGGGGTGAGCGCGATACCGATCAGCTTTCCGCTCATGGAATTTCGATCACGTCCTCTGGTGCGGGATTGACGTAAAGGCGATCCACCAGTTCGTGGCGGCGTTCCATGGTCGCGCGCTGGTTCACATAACCCTTGTCGGTGATTTCGTTGCCGTCGATGGAGGGCGGCTCCGTCATCAACAGCACGCGTTTGACGCGCGTTGAGGAGCCGGGATTGGCCTTGTTGTAGTCGGCGAATTTCTGCTGCACGAAGGCGCGCAGTTTGGGATGTGCGACGATTGCGGCAGGGCCTGAGACGGAAGGATCGCCGATGATTTCCTTGGCGGCAGCGATGTTCGGCCAAGCAAGCAAGCCAACGAACGGCTTGTCCTGACCGCAGACGACGCAATCCTGAATCAGCGGCGATGCGGCGGCCACGGCTTGCGCGCGGAGCGTGCCGACGGAGACCCAGGTCCCGGAATCCAGCTTGAAGTCTTCGGTGACGCGGCCGTCGAACACCAAGCCTTTTTCCGGATCGTTTTCATCGACAAATTTCGCAGCGTCGCCGAGGCAATAATAGCCTTCTTCATCGAACGCCTTGGCGTTGAGATCGGGGCGGTTGTGATAGCCGGGTGTGACGGTCGGCCCCTTCACGCGCACTTCGAGCTTCTTGCCGTTGGGCACGAGTTTCAGCGTGATGCCGGGAAGCGGCAGGCCGATGAGGCCCACGCGTTCGGTGAGCCAATGCACCACCGTGATGCCTTGCGTTTCCGTGGCGCCGTACATCGTGGTCAGCGGGATGCGCATGCCAGTGGCGGCGATGGAGAGCGCCTGAAAGCGTTCGTAGATGTCCTGCGAGAGCGTGGCGCCGCCGTAACCAACATATTTCATTTTGGAAAAGAATTTGTCGCGTAGTTCGGGGTCGCGTTCCATCGCGTCGGCGAGCCAGCCGAAAGCAATGGGAGCGGAGCCGAACACCAGCGGCGAGATTTCGCGCAGATTGCGGATGGTTTCCTCGAACATGCCGGGCAGCGGTTTTCCGGCATCGAGATGGATGGTGGCGCCGGAATTCACGCTGCCATTAAAGCTGATGTTGCCCGCCGAGATGTGGTTCCACGGCATCCATTCGAGACCTTGCGGGATTTCGTTCGGATCCGGCTCGTCGGTGCGCAGGGCTTCCTGTGCGGCGACGACGGCCACCATCATGCGATGGGTCTGGACCACGCCCTTGGGCATTCCGGTGGAGCCGGAGGTGAAGAGGAATTTCGCCACCGTGTCGTGATCGATTTTTGCGACGGACGCGGCGACATCTTTTGTCGGCTTCGTCGCGATGATTTCTTCGAACGACGTTGTCTTGCGATCCGGGATCGGCATCACGGTGACGACTTCCGTGCCGTCACCGGCAATCGCGGCGATGGCGCGGGAATAGAACGGGCCTTGTTCTGCGAAAATCATCTTCGGTTTGGTCGTTTCGAAGACGTGTTTGAGTTTGCCGTGATCGCCGGACATCAGCGAATAGGCGACGGAAACGGGGGCTACGGGCACGCGCGCTTTCATGGCGCCCAGCATCATGACCGCGTGTTTGATGGAATTGCCGGAGAGCACCATCATGGGCGCGTCCTGCCCCATGCCGCGATCGAGCAGCGCCTGCGCCACGGCATCGGCTTGGCGGTTGGCCTCGCCATAGGTGATGTAGCGCCAGTCGCCGGTCTTGCCGTCGGGGAGCGGGGTGCGCTCGCCGATGAAGTTGCGATCCGGGTGTTGGGCGGCCCGTTCCTCGAACAGATGGGCCACGGAGCGGTGCATCTGACCGATGGGATGACGGGAACTGATGTAGATGGTTCCGTCATCTTTACGCGTTACCTCAACCGAGGCCGGTTTCATCGACAACGGCTTGAAGGGCGGAAGGTCGGCTTTTATCTGTATATTCATGGGCTTGTTCCTCCGAATGACGAACCACACTTCGTCATCGTTATTTCCTGTAAATTCCCCTTCGCGTCGGTATAATGTCCGCCCAGCCAAGGGGTGCGCCTATGCGCGGCAATAGCGTTCTGCTCATCATCGGTGGCGGCATCGCCGCCTACAAGAGCCTTGAGCTGATCCGCCGTTTGCGGGAGCGGGGAGCCAGTGTGCGCGCGATCCTCACCCGCGCGGGCGCGGAATTCGTGACGCCGTTGTCGGTCTCTGCGCTGACGGGCGAGAAGGTTTTCCAGGATCTGTTCAGCCTGACCGACGAAGCGGAGATGGGGCACATTCAATTGTCCCGTTCCGCCGATCTCGTGGTGGTGGCCCCCGCCACCGCCGACCTGATGGCAAAGCTGGCCGCGGGCCATGCCAACGATCTGGCTTCCACCGCGCTGCTTGCCACCGACAAGCGCGTACTGATGGCGCCCGCGATGAATGTGCGGATGTGGAATCATCCCGCCACGCAGCGAAATGTGAAAACGCTTCTGGCGGACGGCACGATTTTCGTCGGGCCCAACGACGGCGAAATGGCGTGCGGCGAATATGGGCCGGGGCGGATGGCGGAGCCGAATGAAATTGCCGACGCCGTCGAACGCGCGCTGGCGACGAAGTCTGCGGGCGCGCTAACCGGCATCAAGGCGCTGGTGACGGCGGGACCGACGCATGAGCCGATGGACCCGGTGCGGTTCATCGCCAACCGGTCATCCGGCAAACAGGGTTATGCGATCGCGAAGGCGCTGGCGTTGGCCGGTGCGGATACCACGCTGGTTTCCGGGCCGGTGGAAATCGTCCCGCCGCGCGAGGTGAAATTGCTGAAAGTCGAGACGGCGCGCGAAATGCTGGCAGCGTGTGAATCCGTGCTGCCGATCGATGTGGCTGTTTGCACGGCGGCGGTGGCGGACTGGCGGCCGGAAATCGCGGCCAACAACAAGATCAAGAAGACCGAGGATGGTGCGGTGCCTGCGGTGAAGCTGACGCCGAACCCCGATATTCTGGCCACGCTTTCCAAAGGGGCGAAGCGCCCTGCCCTCGTCATCGGCTTTGCGGCGGAAACCGAGAACGTGATTGCGCATGCGCAGGCCAAGCGAATGAAAAAGGGTTGCGACTGGATCGTGGCCAATGACGTTTCGCCCGCAACAGGCATCATGGGCGGAGATCGCAATCAGGTGCATCTGATCACGGCCAATGCTGTGGAAAGCTGGCCAGACCTCGACAAGACCGAGGTCGGAACACGCCTTGCTGCGCGCATCGCCCAAGCCGTCAACCACAAGGCCGCCTGATGCAGATTGACGTGCAACGCCTGGCCCATGCGCGCGACCTCGCGCTGCCCACATATGCCACCGAAGGCTCGGCGGGGATGGATTTGCTGGCGGCGGTGGATATCGATTTCGAATTGAAAGCGGGCGCGCGCGCCGCGATACCTTGCGGCATCGCGATTGCGCTGCCTGCCGGATTTGAAGCACAGGTGCGGCCGCGTTCGGGGCTGGCGCTCAACCACGGCATCACCCTTTTGAACGCGCCCGGCACCGTGGACAGCGACTATCGCGGCGAGATCAAAGCCATTCTCGTCAACCTTTCTGACAAATCTTTCACGATTTCGCGCGGCATGAAGATCGCGCAGATGGTGATCGCACGACACGAGCGTGCAGTCCTTTTTGAAACATCCGAGCTAACCCAGACCGTTCGCGGTTCAGGCGGCTTCGGATCAACCGGATTGAAGACAGCCTGATGTTGAAGCTTTCCCGAAAAACCCAACTGGCGCTGGAAGCGGTGATCGACATCGCGTTCAACGCGCGGCCCGAGCCCGTGCAGGCGAAGGAAATCACTTCGCGGCAGGGCGTGCCGCAGCGTTACCTCGAACAGGTGATGCAGCAATTGGTGCGTGCCGGAATCCTGAAAGGCGTGCGGGGACCGCGCGGCGGCTATCGCCTTGCCAAGGAACGCCGCCGCATCACCGTGGGCGAAGTCGTGCGCGTGGCGGAGAGCGCGGAGGACGAGGAGGACGGCGAATTGAACGGCCGTTCCGATCTCGGTGCGCGCATCGTGACGCCCCTGATCCAGTCGTTGCAGGACGAGGTGATGACACGGCTGGACGCGATTTCCATCGAAGACCTTTGCCAGCGCGCGCGCAGCGCCGGCGTCGACTGCGGCGGCCGTTCGACCGCCGATTTCACCATATGAGAGGAGCTCCCATGTCCGATCTTCCCAAGGTGCCCGCCAAACATGCCCCCGGCCGCGGGCGCATTTATGACTCCATCTGCCACACCATTGGCGATACGCCGCTGGTTCGCCTGTCGCGCATGCCGAAGGAAGCGGGCGTGAAAGCGGACATTCTTCTGAAGCTGGAATTCTTCAATCCGCTTTCCAGCGTGAAGGACCGCATCGGCGTGGCGATGATCGAGTCCATGGAGAAGCAGGGCATCATTTCGCCGGGCAAGACGACGCTGGTGGAGCCGACGTCGGGCAACACCGGCATCGCGCTGGCATTTGTCGCTGCCGCGAAAGGTTATCGCCTCATCCTGGTGATGCCGGAATCGATGTCGCTGGAACGGCGCAAGATGCTGCTGCTGCTGGGCGCGGAGCTTGTGCTGACGGAAGCGCCGAAAGGCATGAAGGGCGCGATTGCGAAAGCGCAGGAGATCATTGCCGCCACGCCCGGCGCGGTGATGCCGCAGCAATTCGAAAACCCTGCCAATCCGGACATTCATCGCCGCACCACGGCTGAGGAAATCTGGAACGACACCGATGGCAAGGTGGACGTGGTGATTTCAGGCGTGGGCACGGGCGGCACAATCAGCGGCGTCGGCGAAGTGCTGAAAGAGCGCAAGCCGAGCGTGAAGATGATCGCGCTGGAGCCGGAAGATTCGCCGGTCCTTTCCGGCGGCGCGCCCGGGCCGCACAAGATTCAGGGCATCGGCGCGGGCTTCGTTCCGGCCATTCTGGATCGCAAGGTGATCGACGAAATCGTCACCATTTCAAACGAGACTGCATTCGACACCGCGCGCAAGGTGGCGCGGATCGAGGGCATTCCGGTGGGCATTTCTTCGGGTGCCGCGATTGCTGCGGCGCTGGAAGTTGGCGCGCGTCCCGAAATGGCGGGCAAGATGATCGTTGCGATTATCCCCTCCTTTGCGGAACGCTATCTCTCGACGGCGCTGTTCGAGGGGCTGTAAGAACAGCCGCAAATGTGCGGCAAGTTCGTTCAGATGAAAGACTGGGAGGCGATGGTTGAGTTCGCGGAGCTCATCCTGTCGAACGCTCACGGCCTGACCGAAACGGTGACGCCCATGCGGGTTGCGAGCGTCATTCGTTTGAACGCGGATGGCGCACGCGAAGTGGCAAGGATGCGTTGGGGTCTGGTTCCGGCGAACGCCGCGGATCAAAATGTCGGCACGCAATTCATCCACGCGCGTGCGGAAACCATCGATGAAAAACCGACCTATCGCGATGCGTTCTTCAACCGGCGCGGGCTGGTGATGGTGCGTACCTTCAACGAAGGCAAAGAGATCACGCCGACCAAGACGGAGCAGCACGTCATCACCCCGCGCGACGGCAAGCCGATTGCGATTGCCGTGATCTGGGAGCGCTGGCGGAAGATGCCGCTCGAATCCTTCGCCATGGTGACGACGGCGGCAAACGCGCTGATCGGAACCATCACCGACCGGATGCCGGCCGTGATCGCGCCCGAACATTGGGGCAAATGGCTGGGCGAGGAAGCGGCGACGTCAGCCGAATTGAAGGCCATCCTCTCGCCGTTCGAGGGCGACTGGGAGATGGAAGCGGCGGCGCGCGCAAAGAACCCGGCGAAGAAGCCGAGCGCGCAGCACGAACTGTTTTAGAGACCCAAAAGGATATCCGGGCGATCGGTGCAGAGTGCATCCAGACCCCGGGCGATGAGCGCGCGCATATCGGCCGGTTCGTCGACGGTCCATGCACCGACTTTCAGGCCGAATTCGCGTGCCTGGGCGACGGCTGCGTCTGTTGCATCGGTGAACGTCGGAAACCAGCCATCGCCGCCTGTGGCTTTGATTGCACGCAGGATCGAGCCGCCATGTTTCACGGCGTCATAGCCGCCTGCCCAAGGCGACGTGCCCTCTTTCGCCCAGTGACGGAGCATGGCGAGCGCGGGTTCCGCGGGCGGATCGCTTTCCGGCGGCGGCGCACTATCGCCGAACCAGCGTTGGTCCAGCGTCGTGAACCAGCATTCGGCGTTCGGTGCGATCTTCTTCACATGCAGCAGGCCGGGCCAATCGAATCCGACGAAGATAGTGTGCTGGAAATAGTTATGGGTCTTCAGAACGGCGACGGTTGCTTCCGCCAACGCCTCCGGCAATGCAGAGACGGCGCGTTCTGCGAATGAGGTTTTGAGTTCGACAAAAAGCGTGAACGGCTTCTTCGCCATCTTCGCGATGGCGATGACCTCGGCGAGAAGCGGGATACGTTCGCCTTCCATCGGCAAGAGATCGGGATGGTTTTGTGCGTAGTCGGTTGCCGGATCGGCGCGGCCGATGTCGTAGCTGCGCAGTTCGGCAAATGTCAGGTCCTTGATGCGCGGCGTGGGCCGCGTGAGCCAGTTGCCTTCGGCGTTGCGGCAGATTTCCGGTTTCAGGCGATAATCATGAAAGACGATGACTTCGCCGTCGCGGCTCAGTTGCACATCCAGTTCGGCGCCATCCGCGCCCATGGCAACGGCATTGCGGAATGCGGCAAGCGAATTTTCCGGCCACAGCGCGGCGCCTCCGCGATGGGCGATGTTGAGCGGGCGCATGACATTTGGCGGTTGGCGATTCCGCACGATGTTAGGCGGAAGCGGCCTGGTGCACCACCCAGATCTGGCCGGACGGCAAGGCAATGTGCGGCAGGAACTCCGTCATGAAACGAACATTCTCCGAAGTCTGCGAATTCGCACCGGAGCGGCCGAAATGGGCGGGCCAATCGTAATAGAACAACCCCGAGAGTATCCACGGCGTTTGGCCGTCGGGCGCGAACACAGGCAGCGCCACGATCTCGAAATGCAGCGCCGGGTGGCCGTCCAGCGAGGCTTTCACTTCCAGCACGCAGGGCGTGCCGCCGCGAAGGAGCAGGCGCATGTCGTCGCGTTGCGCCTCGAAGGCGCGCGGCTCGAACAGTTCGGAAAGTTTGCAGCCCGAAATGTCGCGCCCGAAACGCCGGATCAGGGACGTGCCCGCGATGCGGGCGCGGAAATCTTCGCCACCGTCGAGCGGTTCGTAGACGACGAGATGGCTCAGCAGACGCGCGAGCGGGCGCGAAGGGACATGGCGACCGATGACAAACCCGCCTTCGGAATTCCGTTCGCGCCAGAATTCGAACAGATGTCTTGCGTCACAGTGGGACGGTTCGCGCATCACCGTGAAGACTTCGTGGAAGCCCTCGGCCCGGGTGTTCAGATCACCCCAAACGAGACCGAGTGCTTGCATGAGCGGCTCCTCGCGCGCGCTGGTGGAAACGAGGCTGGAACCGGGCAAAAGCGAGGCTTTTGAAACGCCGGTGTACGACCTTGGTAGGCAAAGTTTTCCATCCCGCGCCTCGTTTTTCAAATGCGCGCCGCATTCGAGTCAACGTTCGGTGGAACCTTTCGTGCAAATTTGCAGAAAGTTTTTCTCGAATGCGGCGCGTTTGCGAAGGCCTATTTGTGGCCGGCTTCGCGCGGGCGGTTCTTGCCGATGTAGCCGAACATGTGACCGGCGACATTGCGCATCTGGATTTCTTCCGATCCTTCGGTGATGCGGTAGCGGCGGTGGTGACGGTAGATGTGTTCGAACTGCTTGTGCCGCGAATAGCCCATGCCGCCATGCACCTGCATCGCCCAATCGGCTGCGTTGCAGACAAGGCGATTGCCGCGATAATTGCACATCGACACCTTGTCGGAGAGATAGAGCTGGATTTCCGGCCCTGTCATGCGATCCATTTCCCACGCGGTGCGATAGATCAGCCAGCGCACCATCTCCGCTTCCGTCTGCAATTCCACCAGCGGCCATTGGATCGCCTGGTTGCGCGACAGCGGCTTGCCGAAAGGCTTGCGATAGTTTGCGTAGTCGATGCTTTCGTTGATGCAGTATTGGGCAGCACCCACGCCGCTGGCCGCCTGGCGGATGCGGTTTTCGTGGACGAAGTGGCGGGCAAGCACCAATCCGTTATCGACCGGACCGAACACGGCGGAATCCGGCACCCAGACATTGGTGAAGGACACGCGTGCGTGGTCCGTCGGCATGTTGAAGGTCCACATATATTCTTCGACCTTCACGCCTTCGGCATCCATCGGAACGATGAGGCAGGTGAGACCGCGGGCGTCGCCATCGGCGCCGCTTGTCCGGCAGAACACCATGTCGTGCGTGGCGACGTGGACACCCGTGTTCCACATCTTGGCGCCGTTGATGCGCCAGCCGTTGCCGTCCTTCACGGCGCGGGTTTCCATCCACGTCGCGTCCGAACCGTGATTGGGTTCGGTGAGACCAAAAGCGATGCGTGCCTTGCCGGCCAGCATGTTGGGCAGAAGCGTCTTCTTCTGCTCCTCCGTTCCGAAATCGCGGAACATCAAAATTTGCGGAAAGTTGCCGACAACGGAAGATTCGTTCTGAAGATCGTTGTGCAGGCCCAATCCCTTTGTCGCCAAATGTTCACGGATGACCGCCATGGCGAGGTTGCCGATGTTCTTGCCGCCGAATTCTTCCGGCAATGCGAGTCGCAGAAAGCCTGCCTTGTCGGCGCGGCGGCGCATTTCGCCGAGCAATTCTTCCCATTCGTGACGCGGCAGGCCGCCGTTTTCAAAATCGGTGCGCGCCCATTCGCGGCGATGATCGAAGAAGCGGTTGTTATCGTCCTGTTCCTGTAACGGCTTGATTTCCTTCTCGATGAAATCATCGATACGGATAAGCAAGTCCGTGATTTCCTTGGGTATCGTGAAGTCCATGGCAGTTCCTCCAATATCAGTGACGCGAGTTTAGCGCGGAGTTGTGGGAGCTATGCAACAGGCGCGGCTTGACTTCGTTTTTGGGCGGGCGTACCCACGCTCACCGCTTTGGGCACGGGGCTCAAAGGGTCAGAACGAGTCGGGAATGACAGATAGCGTGTGCATTGTCCGCGGGACCGCACCTTCCTACCCGGAAGGCGGAATGACCGCGCTCGCTCGTGAGGAGAACGCCGCATAAAATTGCGCCCGTTCTGAACGTCCACCCCTCCCGAGCCCGGAAAGCTTCGGAGGGGATTTTTGTATCTGCCGAACGCATCGACCGGGCCGGGCTGTTAAAAAGAAAAGTCCGTGTCATGGCAGATATTTTGGAATTCGAGACCGCAAATGCAGGCGAACGTGTCGAAGGCTCCGGCCTCGACGCGTGGCTCAAGGAAGCCCGCGAGCTTTTGAAGCTCGCAGGCCCGCTGGTCATCACCCAACTGGCGCAGATGATCGTCATGACGACCGACATCGTCATGTTGAGCCGCTACAGTGAGACCGCACTGGCTGGTGCGGGACTGGGTAATACCGTGTTCTTCCTGTGCTGGCTGATCGGCACAGGGCCGGCGGCTGCCGTCTCGCCGATGATCGCGCATATCCTTGGCGCCAAACCGACAGATCGCGCCAATGTGCGTGGCGTGGTCCGCATGGGATTGTGGTCGGTGCTGGTGCTGTGGCTGCCGCTGGCACTGCTGCTGGTGTTTGCCGAACCGGTGCTCATCGCATTGCATCAGAAGCCGGAACTGGCGCATGCCGCCAGCCTGTTCGTGTTGCCGCTGTGCTTTGGCCTGCCCTTCTCATTGGGCTTTCAGGTGTTGCGGAATTTCGCGACCACGCTGAACCGGCCCAACACATCGCTGATCGTGATGGCGTTCACGGTGTTCTTCAACGCGGTGGGCGATTATGCGCTCATCTTCGGCCATTTCGGCGCGCCGAGATTGGGACTGATGGGGGCCGGTATTGCGAGCGCGAGTTCGTATGCGTTCAGCTTCCTCGCCATGGTGGCGGTGACCTATCTGACACCGGAGCTTCGAAAGTATCGCATGTTCCGGCGCTTCCATCGCCCGGACTGGGCGAAGTTCGGCGAGTTGTACAAACTCGGCATTCCGATCGGGCTGACCATGATCTTCGAGGCGATGCTGTTCAACGCGTCGATGCTCATCATGGGCACGTTCGGTACGGAATATGTGGCAGCTCACCAGATCGCGCTCAACGTGCCGTCGATCACCTTCATGGTGCCGCTGGGCATCGCGCTGGCGGCGACCGTGCGGGTGGGATTGTCGGCGGGCGCAGGCGACCGCCATGGCGTGCGGCGCGCGGGCTACACGGCGATGATCGTGGGGACGGGCTTCATGGCGATCTGCGCTGTCGTGCTGGGGCTGTTCCCGCGCACCATCGCGGAGCTCTACTTCGCACCGACGCCCACGAACGCGCACGTGATCTCGCTGGTGGTAAGCTTCCTTTACCTCGCGGCGGCGTTTCAGGTGTTCGATGGGCTGCAGGTGGTGGGTGCGCTCTCGCTGCGTGGCTTGAAAGATGCCCGTGCGCCGATGTGGATCGCAGGTGCCGCTTATTGGCTGGCCGGGTTCCCGGTTTGCTACTTGTTGAGCGTCACCTTCGACATGAAGGGTGAAGGTATCTGGATCGGCTTGGCTTTCGCGCTGTTCGTGGCGGCGGGGGCAATGTGCAGCCGGTTCTACTACCTTACCCAGGATCGCTAAGGGTTACCGGCGGTTAGCCAGGAATGGCTACCGCCGGGTTCCCCCTTGGGAAGTGCCCGAAGCAGGAGTAATGTGCCCCTCGTTTCAGGGGAATCTGAGGTCGTCCATGCGGACTTTCGGACTGGCCGTTATTGGAAGCGCGTTGCTGCTGGCGGGCCCTGCCCTCGCCTCGGGCATCGGGCCGGGTCACATGAACCTGCCCTCGACGGGAAACGAGACGGGCGCGGGCGAAATCCACGCGGTGAAGCCGGGTGACTCCATCGATGTCGCTTGCGCTGCGCTGGCCGCCAATCCCGGTGCCGATGTGCGCGTGGTGCTGACGCTGGCACCGGTGAGCGGCGAAACAAAGATGGGCTATCAGAAGCTGATGGCGACCAACGAACAGATCGTGAAGAACGCCGTGCGCTTCCGCGTGCCGGAAACGAACGGCATCGAAAACCACACCGTTCATCTGAAAGTGTATGTGGTGGGCGACAAGGGCGCGCAAAGTTGCGACGGCGGCCTTATTAAAATCGTCTAGAGCGCAAACGTCACCGCGAGAACGCCCAACGCCCCCGCGGCAATCCAAATCGCCGCCCGCACATGGCGCGTGCGTTTGAGTTGCGCTTCGGCGATGGCACGGGTCGTGTCGGGGTGAAGGCGCAAGCCACCCTCCTCCAGCATATTCGATAGTGCTTCGGCGTTGCGCAGGATCTGAGGCAGGTTTTGCGCGAACTTACCGAGCGCACTGAAACCTTCGGCGGCTTCGCGCAGGCGGGCTTCAGGGCCCATCTGGTCCATCATCCAGCTTTCCATGACGGGCCGCGAGGCTTCCCATATGTCGAATTCGGGATCGAGGCCGCGGGCCACGCCTTCCACCACCATCATGGTCTTCTGAAGCAGGATGAGTTGCGGCTGAAGCTGCATGTCGAAGCGGCGGGTGGTGTCGAACAATTGCTGCAGCAACCGCGCCATCGACACGTCGCGCGCCAGGCGGCCGAACACCGGCTCGCCTACCGCGCGCAAGGCTTGTGCGAACGTATCGATCGGATGGTGCGCGGGAACGAAGCCGTATTCGTAATGTACTTCGGCGATGCGGCGATAATCGCGGGCGAGGAACCCGGCCAGCGTTTCCGCCATGAAACGGCGCATCGGCGGGTCGAGGCGACCCATGATGCCGAAATCGACCGCCACCAGGCGGCCGCTTTCATCGACCAGCAGATTTCCCTGATGCATGTCGGCGTGGAAGAAACCATCGCGCAGGGATTGGGTGAGAAAACTGCGGATCACGATCTGCGCAAGTTTGCGGGGATCGTGCCCGGCAGCTTCGAGTGCCGCGATGTCGCGTACCGACGTGCCTTCGATCCATTCGGTCGTCAGAACTTTTTCATATGTTCTATTCCAATCGACCACCGGCACGCGGAAATCAGGATCGGTTCGCGTGCGCTCCGCCAATTCGGAAGCAGCGGCGGCTTCCATGCGCAAGTCGAGTTCGAGCGCGGTAGATGTCGCAATCGTTTCGACCACAGAAATGAACCGCAGCCTGCGCGCTTCTTTGGAAAACCGTTCCGCGATGCGGGCGGCGAAGGCGAAGGCGGAGACATCCGCCATGAATTCTTCGGCGATGCCGGGACGCAAGACCTTCACGGCAACACGGCGCGGCGGATCGTCCGTCGTTTCGGCCATATGGACTTGCGCGATGGAGGCAGCCGCAATCGGTTCGGAGAACGAGGTGAACGCGCTTTCCACCGGCGCGCCCAAAGCTTCCGCGACGGCGGCTTTTGCAACTGGCATCGGAAACGGGGGAAGACGATCTTGCAACGATGCAAGGGCTTCGGCCACTTCTGCGCCCACGATGTCGGGGCGTGTGGCGAGAACCTGTCCGAGTTTGATGTAGGCGGGGCCAAGGCTTTCGAGTGCAAGCGCAAGACGCACACCGGGCACGCCTTCCGCGCGGGCTTTGCGTCCGCCGCCGAAAATCCAGCGAGCAAATTTCATCGACGGCGGCATGCGGTCGATGAATTCCTTCGGCAGCAGCGCATCGTGGCGGGCAAGCGTGCGGGCGCCGCGCCACAACCGACCCATATCTGCCAAAGCGCGCAGCATCAGATCCGCCAGCCCGAATGCATCGCGGCAATGCCGCCGGTGAGATTGCGCACCTTCACCTGCGAGAAACCGGCCTGCTCGATCATCCTGGCAAACTTCGCCTGCGGCGGAAATTTGCGGATGCTTTCGGCGAGATAGCGATAGGCATCCGCGTCACCGGCAACCATCTGGCCGATGCGCGGCAGGACCGCGAAGGAATACTGGTCGTAAAGCGTATCGAGGATCGGAGCTTCGACCTTGCTGAATTCCAGACAGAGAAAACGCCCGCCCGGCTTGAGCACGCGATAGGCTTCCGACAATACGTTGTCGATATGCGTCACATTGCGGATGCCGAAGGCGATTGTGTAAGCATCGAACGTCTTGTCCGGCAGCGGTAGGCATTCGGCGTTGCCGCAGACCCAGCGGATCGTACCGGCGGACAGCACGTCGCTGCGTTTCAGCCCTTCGTTCAACATCGCCGGATTGATGTCGCAGATGGTGATCTCGGCATCGCCACCCCTTGCCTTCGCGCGCTTGGCGATGCGCACCGCGATGTCGCCGGTGCCGCCCGCCACATCGAGCACGCGCATGCCGGGCTGCGGGTTCAGCCAATCGACATAAGCGTCCTTCCACAGCCGGTGGACGCCGCCGCTCATCAGGTCGTTCATCAGGTCGTAGCGGTTGGCGACCGAGGTGAAGACCTGGCCGACGAGATTTTCCTTCTCTTCTTCGGGGACTTCCTTGAAGCCGAAGGACGCGGTTTTGTTTGAAACGGTCATGGGGCGACCTTACACCACTCGCCCGGCGGGCCGCGATGCGGCAGCATCGCGGGTAGGAGAGCTAAATGCCTGAATTGCCTGAGGTGGAGACCGTCCGCATGGGCCTCGAACCCGTGCTGGATGGGCACAC
>DATKJT010000034.1:0-23070 GCA_035543495.1 Rhizomicrobium sp.
GCTTTCGAGCCTCGCTTTTGGCGTGAAGCCCGATCTCAGGCACATGGACGTGCAGGGCATTCGCCACATCACGTTCGAAGACATCAATTTCGCGCGCGAGTTCGGCTTTCGCATCAAGCTGCTCGGCATCGCGCGGCAAACGCCACAGGGGCTGACCCAGCGCGTTCAGCCCGCGATGGTGAAACTGGGCACGCCGCTTGCCGATGTGGAGGGCGCGTTCAACGCGGTTGTGGCCGATTGCGGATTGGCCGGACCGTTCTTCTTCGAAGGTCGCGGGGCAGGGCGCGATCCGACAGCCTCCGCCGTGATCGCCGATCTTGTGGATATTGCACGCGGCACGTCTGGTCCCGCCTTCGGCATTCCGGCGGCGGCGTTGAAAGATGTGAAGCCGCCCGCTCCGGAATCGCATCGTTCGGCGTTCTACCTGCGCTTCAAGGTGCTGGACGAGCCGGGCGTATTGGCGGAGATCGCACGCAAACTTGCCGATTCCCACGTCTCTATCGAAAGCATGATCCAGCGCGGCCGCGCGCCGGGGGAACCGGTTTCGATCGTGATGATCACCCACGAGGCGCCGGAACCCAACGTGGTCCGCGCCTTGAAGACGATTGCCGCCTCCGACAAGGTGATTGGCAATCCCAACATGATTCCCATGGAAGCCGGATAAACATGAGCAAGCTACTGGATCGCGCATTCGCGCTCGAAGCCGTTCGCGTGACCGAAGCCGCGGCCATCGCTGCCTCGCGCCAGATCGGCCGCGGCGACGAACACGCCGCCGACCACGCGGCCGTCGAAGCGATGCGCAAGGCGTTCAACTATCTCCCCATCGAAGGCACCGTTGTCATCGGCGAAGGCGAACGCGACGAAGCGCCTATGCTCTATATCGGCGAGAAGGTGGGTTCGGGTGGTGCGGCCATCGACATCGCGCTCGATCCGCTGGAAGGTACGACGCTGACTGCCAAAGCGTTGCCGAACGCACTTGCGGTTCTTGCTATGGCCGAGCCGGGCACGCTATTGAACGCGCCCGACACATATATGGACAAGATCGCCATCGGTGGCGGTTATCCCGAAGGCACCATCGACCTGGACGCCGATCCGGCGGAGAACATTCATTCGATGGCGAAAGCCAAGGGCGTGAAACCGAGCGAGATCACCGCGCTGATCCTCGACCGTCCGCGCCATTCCAAGATCATCGAAAGCGTGCGCTCGACGGGCGCTGCCGTGCGGCTCATCACCGACGGCGACGTGGCGGGGGTGATTGCGACCAGCGATCCGTCCACAGGTATCGACATCTACATCGGGCAGGGCGGTGCGCCGGAAGGCGTGCTTGCTGCGGCGGCGCTGCGTTGCGTGGGTGGGCAAATACAGACGCGCCTCGTGTTCAAGAAGGACGACGAACGCGCGCGTGCGGCGAAGCTCGGTATCACCGATTTCAACCGCAAATATTCGCTGATGGACCTGGCGTCCGGCGACGTGGTGTTTGCCGCGACAGGCGTGACCGACGGTTCGATGCTTTCCGGCGTGCATATCGACCGCGATCACGTGACGACCGAAAGCGTGGTGATGCGCTCTGCCACCGGCACCGTACGCTGGATCAAGGCGCGGCACAGCCGCAGCCGGCATGGCGTCTGACGCGGCCCTGAAGATAGCTCCCGCGGCCTTCGGCGTTTCACGATCCTTCTCCGGCCGCAGATGGCGTTTGCGCCAGGCGGACGAAAGCGCGGTGCGTGCGGTTGCAAACGAACACGGTATCTCCACGGCGTTGGCGCGCATTCTTGTGGGGCGCGAAATTGCGCCGGACGCAATTCCCGATCTGTTGAACCCGACGCTCAAGCGCCTTTTGCCCGAACCGTTTCTGTTGGCCGACATGGAACGCGCCGTTGCGCGCGTGGAAGCCGCCATCGAGGCCAACGAGAAAATTGCTGTGTTCGGCGACTATGACGTCGACGGATCATGTTCCGCCGCGCTGGTTTCCGACTATCTGTCGGCGTTGGGCAGGCCGCCGCGTGTGTACATTCCCGACCGCATGACCGAAGGCTATGGCCCTTCGCCGCGCGCGATGCAGATATTGAAGGATGAAGGTGCTGGCCTTGTCATCACCGTCGATTGCGGCGCCACCGCGCAAGCTGCGTTCGAGAAAGCACACGAAATCGGCCTGAATGTGGTGGTGCTCGATCATCACGCGACGGAAGCCTTGCCGCCTGCGCTGGCGCATGTGAATCCCAATCGCGTGGGTGACACATCGGGATTGAATCAGCTTTGTGCCGCGGGGGTGACGTTCCTGTTCCTCGTGGCGCTTAACCGCTCGCTGCGGAACAAGGGCTGGTTCGAGAAGAACGGCGTTGCGCCGCCCGACCTGATGGAGTCTCTCGATTTGGTGGGGCTCGCCACCGTTTGCGATGTGGTGCCGCTGGAAGGCGTCAACCGCGCGTTGGCGCGAGCGGGTATTATCCGAATTGGCGAACTGAAGCGCAAAGGTCTCGCAGCGCTCGCCCGCGTTTCCGAAGCGAAGATGCCGTTCACGGCGTATCATCTGGGTTTCGTGTTTGGGCCGCGCATCAATGCGGGCGGGCGCGTGGGCAAATGCAGTCTTGGCGTGGAATTGCTCACCAGCAAGGACGATGGGCAGAGCGAAGACGTGGCGCTGCTGCTCGACACGCACAACCGCGAGCGGCAGGCCATCGAGGTGATGATTTTGGAAGAAGCCATCGCGATGGCGGGCGCGCAAGCCAACGCGCCGTTCCTTCTCGCCGCGCAGGATGGATGGCACCCCGGTGTCGTCGGCGTCGTGGCGGGGCGGTTGAAGGATCGCTTTGCGAAGCCTTCGTTTGTGGCGGGTTTCGAAGGCGGATTGGGGCGCGGCTCGGCGCGTTCCGTCGCGGGCGTCGACATCGGCGCGATCATTCGCGGCGCGAAAGAGGCGGGCATTATCGAACATGGCGGCGGTCATGCGATGGCGGCGGGATTCGGTCTCACGCGCGATCAACTGGAAGGCTTTTCGCAATATCTGGCGGCGCGCTTCGCCGATCTTTCCGATGCGGTGGCCGACGCGTTCGATCTCGATCTCGATGCGTTGGTTTCACCTGCGGGCGCCACGCCGGATTTCGTTTCGGAGATGGAACGCCTCGGCCCGTTCGGTGCGGGCAATGCGGAGCCGCTGGTGGCGGTGGCCGATGCCCGCGTGGTGTTTGCCGATGTGGTAGGCAAGGACCACGTCCGCTTCCGCCTGGCAGGCGGCGACGGCACGCGGCTGGACGCCATCGCCTTCCGGCAGGCAGGCACGGCGCTGGGGCAGGGGATTCTGGCCGCCAGAGGCCAGCCGATTCACGCCGCCGGACGCCTCAGGACCGATAGCTGGAACGGGCGGATCCGCGTGCAGCTGCAATTGGAAGACGCAGCGCCGGCCGGGGGATGATCGGGAAGCGATTTTCACTCGCCGCCGTCGCGATACCGAAGCATCGGCCCCGTGGTTAACGATCCGCTTATTTTAATCTTTTCCCACGATCATGGATTTGCTTGTGATATTCCTCCCTTGGTGCGCGTGATGCTTAACGACAGAGCGGAAGTACAAAGTGCCGTGATCGAAGACACGCTGTCCGAACGGCAACGCCGCGAGTTGGAATATCACCGCGGATATGCCGAAACCGTCGTCCGGGAAGGCGCATCCGTCAAATACGACGTGATCACCAATCCCAACCGCAAATGGTGGAATGCCTATTGGGATGTGTGGACCGCGCTCATGGCCCTTTCGGTGAAAGACAAACGCGTGCTCGTGGTGGGTTGCGGCGCCGGAGAGGATGCGTTGCTGCTTGCCAGGTTGGGAGCGAAGGTTTCGGCGTTCGATCTCAGCCCCGACATGCTGAAATTGGGCGCATCATGGGCAGAGAAAGATGGATTGACCGTCGATTTCCGCCAGATGCCCGCCGAAAAGATGACGTATGCGGACAACACGTTCGACATGGTTTTCGTGCGGGATATTTTGCACCATGTCGATATTCCGGAAACGATGAAGGAAATCGTCCGCGTTTCGAAGCCGGGCGCGGTGCTTGCCGTCAACGAAATCTATTCGCATTCCGTGACCGATCTGATCCGTCATTCCTGGCCGGTGCGCCGCGTTCTCTATCCGTTGCTTCGCAACTTCGTCTACAAGCACAAATTCGTGTACATCACCGAGGACGAGCGCAAAATGAACCAGCGCGACATCGCCGAAGTGATGCGGCACATGTCGAATGTTCGCTACCACAAATACTTCAACTTCCTAGTCACGCGCCTCATCCCCGACAAATACAAGACGTTGAACAAGGCCGACCGCCTGTTGCTGAAGGCGCTGGGCCCTGTCGGTTATTTCTGCGCCGGACGCAATGCGTTCATCGGATCGCTGAAGTCGTAACAAGCCCGGCAGACCGTGGGGCCATCGGGGCGATACCGGGCATCGGCTTGACTTCGCAGACCCATTGCCAGCCCCCGAAAACCTCTGCCTCCAAACACCGGAATCGGCAGGCAAGTACAGCGGGTTAGGGGGGTGTCATGCGGCGGCCGGAGGGGGGCCTATGTGCCTGCTTGCCAAGCCGGTTCTGGCCCGCTATAGCCCCCGCCTCCAAAGCCAAACCGCGCCCTTCGTCTATCGGTTAGGACTCAGGATTTTCATTCCTGCAAGAGGGGTTCGATTCCCCTAGGGCGCGCCATTGTCTTTCAGTGCTTAGGGGCATCTGGCGAAAAGGTTTGGCACTCCGAATCCTGCAGTTTGGCAGTTTCGCGGTCCGTTCTCTCGCTCAAAAAAGCCGCTATCCATGCCACCTCGGCCCGTCGTTCACGAAGGCCCGCGGTGGATATAGATAATCCCGAGAAAGGCGGCCGTGTATGCCAATATCAGTGCAACAATCGCAAAGTACCAGTCGTGTCCCAAGTGATAGAGCAGAATAAGATGCTCGGCGAGCTTGGGAGTGCCGATGACAAGGATCAGAAAGATCGCGGTCACAAGCCAGCCCTGCCACGAAGCAGGACCATAGCCATAACCGAAAGTGCGTTCGCGAAACCAGCTTGGTTTGGGGTCGTCGCTGTTCATACGCGCTCTGCAGTGTCGGAGCGCATGGATTATAACCGGATCAGTTCAAGCTGGCGAGAAGTGCCTGCGCATCCCGCATCTGCTTCGCCTTATGAAACCCGTGCATCCCGGTTTCCCATTGCAGGCCGACGATCGCGCCTTTGGCCGGTTGCAGCAGCGCCAGCGAAAGCAGGGCTGTGATCGGCAGCCAGATCATCAGTTCGACCCAATAGGGTGGGGCGAACACTGCTTCGGTGGCGAGCACCAATCCCACCACCAGATGGCCCACGACCACCACCACGCAATAAGCGGGGAAATCGTCGGCGCGTTGGGGCGTGTAGTCTTCGCCGCATTCCGCGCAATTGTTCGCCACTTTCAGGAAGCGGCCGAACAGCCGGCCTTTACCGCAGTTGGGACACTTGCCGCAGAAGCCGCGCCACATCGCGAGCATCAACGGATTGGGTGCGGGTTTGTTTTGCATGGTGCGTCCGTCCGGTTTAGCTGGGAACAGGATAGCGCCGATTCAAGTGCGGTTGCTTGCGCGGTATTGGCGCTGCGACACTCCCACCATATTGCCAATTGCTACAAACACCCCATGCCGAAGCCGCCATTTACGGTTTTGATTTTCCCGTCAGCGGCCTGCCAGTTCACCTTAAGCGTATAGAGACAGGGCATCCCGCCCCATTCGTATTTGGCGGCCTTCGACGCTTCGTCGATCTGGAAACCTTCGGAAAACAGTGTGAGGCGCAGAAAGGCTTCGTCGGTGCCGGCGGGAAAACGGCGCGCGAGAACGGCATTCCATTGCGGATTGTCGTTCCAGTTTCCCGGCCAGGCGAAGTTCACGCCTTTTGCGATGAGCGGCGGGTTCGCCGGGTGATGGAGCTTCACGCCGATGCGTTCGAGGATATGTCCGCCAAGCGGCCCGAACAGCACGATGGCTATCGCCGCGATGGCGAGTGCCGCAGCAATGCTGGCGATGGCGTGTCTCACGCCGAATTTTCTCATCGCAGAATCTCCACGAGCAGAACCCATGTGTTTATCAGAGCGCCCATCAGCGCGAGCAACACGCCCGCGGCCAGCCAGTAAAAACCGCTCGGCCAACCGAGCGTGATGGCGACTCCTGCGATCACGAACGGCAACGTGTTGAGTTGGGTGAGAAGAAAGCGCGAAATCGGGCGGGTATATCCGCTGGGTTCGATCGTGCGGCGCGTGTTGAACTGCAAGACAATCGGCACCGACCAGACGACAATCGCAACCGCGAGAACTTCGAGGCCGAGATGAAACGCATTTTGAGGGATGAGTGTGAGGCTGGAAAGGATCAGTGCGCCGGCCAGCACTGCAATCGCCTCCGCAGCCCGTCCCGGCAGTTCGGGATATTCCAGAATGCGCGACAGGTTGATGGAGATCGCGACGATCACAAGCCCAACCAGCGCGGCGGTCGCGCCGACTTCCGCGATGAAGAAATTGCCCCAGCTCTCCGGCATGTCCGCGCCCGCGAACGACTCCCGCGGGAACTTTGATAGGGCGGCCTGACAACCTTGGCAAACGAGCCTTGGCAAACCCGGCGCGCCCAACGCGCGAATCGGGCCGGCGGTTTCGGGCAGGGCGGATGAAGCATTCTTCACCGTCGGTTCCGCGGTTCCGGCGGGAGCGTTCGTAAGGATGGCGCGTTGTTTCGCCTGTTGGAACAAGGAGGATAACCATGCGTTCCATCTTTATGTCGGGCGCGCTCGTCGGCGCGGCTCTCATGTTTGGCACGTCGGCATTCGCCGCCGACGAATGGGATTTGAACCATCGCGAACAATGGCTGCAGGAACGTGTCGACCGCGGACTGCAGGACGGCTCGTTGGATTCCGAGGAAGCCAAGCACGTGCGCCAGGACCTCGAACAGATTCACGAGGAACAGGTGCGTCTGCAGGATGCCAATGACGGCGAACTGATGGCGTCGGATAGCGACCGGCTCGAAACGAAACTCGATCACGTTGCGCGCCAGATCCACTGGCTGAAAAAGGAAAACGACGAAATGCCCCCGTGGCCGGGCTGAAGCAGTTGTGAGGTCCCCACCCGTCGCCGCGCTCACGCGCGCCGCCGACCTCCCCGCGTTAGGGGAGGTAAGAAGTAGTGCGATGCACGTTGGTCTATCGTTCCCACTTACCTCCCCCTTGCGGGGAGGTCGGCGCTGCGAAGCAGCGGCGGGTGGGGGTTTTACGCCAGCGACAGGTCTTCGTCCTGGTCTTCTTCTTCGTCGCGGTTGCGCGCAATGACGAAGGCGGTGATGGGGACGCTCAGAACGTAGAGCACGATGCCCACGGTCAGTGTCGCCCACGGGCGCGCGATCAACGCGCCGAGAGTCAGCAACACGATGATACCCGCCACGAAACGACTATGGCGTTCGACGTGGAGATATTTGATGGAGGGGGTTGGCAGGCGGCTCACCATCAGGACCGACGTCGCAAGCGCAACGGCCGCGCTGTAGAGCGGAAGCTGGAATGCCTGTTCCTTGAACTGGAAGCTGAGCAGCAGCGGCAGCAGCATCAGGCAAGCGCCGGCCGGTGTCGGCATTCCGGTGAAATAGGGATTGGTTTCTGTCGCGCCTTCGTCACGCAGCGCCTGTATGTTGAAGCGGGCGAGACGTATCGCGCAGCACACGCAAAAAATAACCGCCACGATCCAGCCGATGGTGCCGAAACCCGAAAGCGTCCAATTATAGGCGATGAGGGCAGGGGCGACGCCGAAGCTCACAAGGTCTGCCAGCGAATCGAGTTGTGCGCCGAAACGCGTGTCGGCGCCGAGCTGGCGCGCTGCACGGCCATCCAGCATGTCGAACACCATGGCGAGCATGATAGCGCCGACGGCGTATTTCCACTCATGCTCCATGGCAAAGCGGATAGAGGTCACACCGCTGGCCAGGCCCATGAGCGTCAGCGCGCTCGGCACGAGTTTCGCCAGCGAAATTTCTTCCACGCGTTCGCGTACGAAACGCGGGGGGAACCGTCTGTTTTGCACTACGCCTAGTCCCTGATACCGGCCAGAACCGTCTGGCCTGCCGTCACTCGTTCGCCCTGCGCGGCGTATATGGTGGCATTCGCAGGTAAATACAAATCGACCCTACTGCCAAAGCGGATAATGCCAAATCTCTCTCCCCGGTGCACCCTCTGGCCGGGGGTCAGGCCGCAGACGATTCGCCGCGCCACCAGCCCGGCAATCTGCACCACGGCGATGTCTTTTTCGGGGCCGGTCGCCCCCTCCGGCCGGATGCGGATGGACATCCTTTCGTTGTGGATGCTGGCTTTATCAAAGGAGGCGTTAAAGAATTTGCCCGGCCGGTAGGACAGGCCCACCACGGTTCCGTCGCAGGGAATGCGGTTCACATGGACATTAAACACGTTCATGAAAATCGACAGCCGGACCCGGCGGGCGGGGCGCATATCCAGCTCCTCCGGCGGGTCAAATTCTACCACCGGCAACATCTTGCCGTCGGCCGGGCAGATGTAGATGTCCGGTTCCAGCGGGGTCTGGCGTTCCGGATCGCGGAAAAAGGCGATGACCCAGATGGTGACGGGCAGGAACACCCATCCCGCCATGGGCGCCAGCACGAACAGGATCGCGTTGACGGCGCAGGAGATGGCGATGAACAGCCAGCCTTCGCGATGGATCGGAAGTCTCACAGGAGGAACCTCTTTGCCGGGCGGCTGGCCTGTCCCGGAACTTCGTGGCAGCTTCCCCGTCGTCAGCAGCCATCAGGCCACTTGGGAGGTTTCAGACATGCGGAGTGTGACGCAGATTGCAGTTGTTTGCGCAGCGGGAATTGCCGCAGCGGGATTGTTCGTCTCGGGCGCATTGGCGTCCCACGGCAAGGCCGGGCTTTGGAGCATCACCACGAAGATGGATATGGGCGCGGCCATGGCGCAGATGCCGGACATGTCGCAACTGCCGCCGGAAGTGCGTGTGCGGATGCAGGCCATGTCGAACCACGGCACGACCATTCAACATTGCATGACTCAAGCCGAGGTCGATCAGGACAAGCCGCCGATGACGCGCAAGGAATGCAAGCTCGTCAAATCCTCCGTGGTCGGCCACACCTTCACAGGCGATGTTGCGTGCAGCGGCGAATTCACAGCCACCGGCCACGTTCAGGTGACTTACGATTCCAACGAACACTATGCTGGCAGCATGGATATGAAGGCTATCCACGATGGTCAGCCGATGAACATGCATTCCAGCTTCGAAGGAAAATGGATTTCCGCCTCTTGCGGGAATGTGACCCACTGAGCGACGCATTCGAAGACGACTACGACGATCACGCTGAAAGCGTGGCCGCGCTTGGCGATTATCTGCGCGCGGCGCGGCGCGCGGTTGTTTTCACAGGCGCGGGCGTTTCGACGGAATCGGGCATTCCCGATTTCCGCTCGCCCGGCGGGTATTGGACCAAGAATGCGCCGATAGATTTCGGCCAATTCGTTTCCGATCCCGAAGCGCGACGAGAATCCTGGCGGCGGCGGTTCGCGGGCGAGGAGATGTATGCGGCCGCCAAACCCAACGATGGACATCTGGCGATCGCGGAATTGGCGAAGCGCGGGCTTGTCACGCATGTCATCACGCAGAACATCGACAATCTGCACCAGCTATCCGGCGTGCCGGCCGAGCAGGTGATCGAACTGCACGGCAACACGCGCTATGCCAAATGTCTGCGCTGCGGTGCGCATGCGCCGCTGGAACCCATCCGTGCCTATTTCGAAGAGCACGGCGATCCGCCGGGCTGCACATCCTGCGGCGGGTTGATGAAGACGGCCACCATCTCCTTCGGCGAGCCCATGCCGCGCGATCAGATGATGCGGGCCGAACAGGCTACGCGCGCCTGCGACCTTTTCATCGTGCTGGGGTCGTCGCTGGTGGTGCAGCCGGCGGCGGGCTTTCCGGCGCTGGCGAAGAAAAACCGTTCAAAACTTGTGATTATTAACCGCGACCCGACCCCCCTGGACATGATGGCGGACCTGCTGATTCAGGCCGAAATCGGCCCGTTAATGAAGGACGCGGTATCCGGGCTTTAGGCGGTGGACGTTCGCCCCCGCGCACCTTAAGTATGTGTGCAAATCAGCCGTTTCGGGAGTTTCACTTGGTTCGCCTCGACGAAGAGAAAGAAGACGATCAGAAGGAAAACAAGGGCGAGCAGCAACCTTCGCCGGTTGCGCAGGCGCTTTTCAAATCGCGCACCGTGATGATCTTCGGCGAGATCGACATGAAGCTTGCCGAGCGCGTCACCGGCCAGTTGCTGGCCTATGCGCAAGACAGCGAAGACGACATCCGTGTGATCGTGAATTCGCCGGGCGGCCATGTGGAGTCGGGCGACACGATCCACGACATGATCAAATTCGTGGGGCCGAAGGTGAAGATGATCGGCACCGGCTGGGTGGCAAGCGCCGGCGCGCACATCTATCTCGGCGCCGCCAAGGAACGCCGTTTCTGCCTGCCGAACACCCGCTTCCTGCTGCACCAGCCGCTCGGCGGCGTGCGCGGGCCCGCGTCGGATATTTCGATCGAGGCGGAAGAGATTTTGAAGATGCAGGAACGCATCAACCGCACGATCGCGCGCGAAACGGGACAGTCTTACGAAAAGGTCGTTGCGGATACCGATCGCAATTTCTGGATGGGTGCGGAACAGGCGAGGGACTACGGCCTCGTCTCCAAGATCGTCACCCACGCTAACGAAGTCTGACTCTCACCTCCCCCTTGTGGGGAGGTCGATAAAATCCTGAGCGAAGCGAAGAATTTTTCGGGTGGGGGACCGGGTGTCCGCCATGATCTTCGGCCCCCCACCCGGATCGCTTCGCTCTCCGACCTCCCCACAAGGGGGAGGTTAGATCACACGGCCTCCACGATCTTCGCTGCTGCGCTGCCGATCTTCGGTTTGTCGGTGACGAGAGAATGCACCCAGGCGCGTTGGGCGCGGCGGCCGGTCTCGGCGAAGCGTTGGCGCGCGAGGCGGGCGATGAGCGAGCGGGCGAAATTCAACGGCATCGTCACCAGCGGAAACCACGGGATGTAGCGGCGGGGCAGCCCGAGATTTTCCATGCCGCGCAGGCCCAGGAAGAACACGTTCACGCTCAGATGCGATTCCCGCGCGAAATGCTTTCGCAGAACACCGTATGGGCGCGACAACGGTTCGTTTGCAAGCGATGCCGCAAGCTGGCGTCCGGCGTCATCCGGCCTGCCGACCACGCTCAACAACATGTGATAGAGCATCCGGCGGCCTTCCTGTTCCGTCCACGGCAGCAGTTCGTCTTCGATACCCATCAGGTAACCGGCGTAACGGATTAAGTGCATGACAGCGCGGCCTTCATCGCGTGTGATGATGAGACCCAACGTGCGCGCGCCGATGAGATAGAGCGGGCCGAAGGCGAGCTGCGTCGCCGCCATGTCGAGCTGGTTCAACGGAATGCCGTCTTCAGCCACATCCCAGGCCGGCGTCTCTGCGACGTGGCGGCGGACAAGCGCGTGGATGAGGCGGACGCGCAACGTGCTTTTGAAGCCCTGCCCAAACCGCGACATCGCACCGGCTTCGGTGCAATCGAGCCACCATTGCGCGGTTTCGGCGAGGCGTTTGGCTGGCCCTTTGTTCAGCGCGCCGGTCATCACCAGCACTTTGTTGAAACCAGGCGCCTGATAGCCGCCCATCAAGGCCCCATCGCGCAGGATGTAGGTGCCCATGTTGCCCTGCATTCGCCCCACTTCCGCGCCGCGTTCGAGCAGCGTCATGTCCAGCCATGCAGGCGGGGCGTCGTAGATCGCGAAGAAGCGTTTCAGCGGATTGGGCGCATCGGGAATGGAGACGATGCCATGTTCGAGCGCCTGATCGAACAACGCGCGGCCCTTGCCGATTCCTTCCTGCGCCATCCAGGCGACGAGATCGTCCATCTGCTCGTCGCCGCGCAGCAGGGCGCGGCCGAGACGATCCCATTCGGCTTGCATCGGCTCGCCATTGCGGAGCAGGGCGGCGCTGAAGCGGGCGCCGATCTTGCGGGCGCGGGCGATTTCCCGGCCATGGCGGGCGGGGGCGCCGTGGACGGCCTGGGCCTGATCGAGCAGGATTTCGAGCGACATCTCCGGGCTCCCTTGACGGCGCTCAGGAATATGTGAATATTTATTCGCTTTCAATTCGCAAAATTACTCGTGAAAAAAACGCCTATGCAGGAACGCTCCCGTCAAACGGTTGAAGCGTTGATCGAAGCCACCGCTCGCACGGTGGCGGAGATGGGCTGGGCCAACACGACCACCAATCACATCGCGGAACGGGCCGGCGTGAGCGTGGGCTCGCTCTACCAGTATTTCGAAAACCGCGAGCAATTGTTCGCCGCCCTGATCGAACGCGAGATCAATTTCGTTACGCAGAAACTGGATGAGCAGATCCCCTTCATGTTGAAGGCCGATGCGCCCACCGCCATTCGCGCGGCGCTGGAAGTGGCGTTCGCATATTTCGAATCCAACGAGAAGCTGCTGATCGAACTCGCCAACAACTGGCAGGCGACGGGGCGCACCGATTTCGTGGATGCGTTCGAGGCGTACATGCTGGACGCCATCCGCATGTTCATGGCGCAGAACTATGCCGCCTATGAGCCGATAGACCTCAACACGCTGGCCTTCATCATGTCGAATGCCACGATGTTCGTGCTGTCGCGCTTTGTCAGCCGCAAGCCCAAAGGCGTGAACAAGGAAGCACTGATCGCCCACATCACCGAGCTTTACGCGCTCTACTTCCAGAGCAAGGAACGCAAATGACCGCGCCGTGGTGGCAGGGAGCGGCAGTCTATCAGGTCTATGTGCGCAGCTTCTGCGATTCCAACGGCGACGGGCAGGGCGATCTTCCCGGCGTGATCTCCACGCTGGATTACATTGCCTCGCTGGGCGTGGACGCGATCTGGCTTTCGCCCATTCATCCCTCGCCGAACCGCGACTGGGGTTACGACGTTTCGGACTATGAAGGCGTGCATCCCGACTACGGCACCTTGGCGGATTTCGAAAAGCTGCTCGACGAAGCGCATGGGCGCGGGCTGAAAGTGCTGCTCGACGAAGTGCTGTGCCACACGTCCGACGAACATGCGTGGTTCGCGGAAAGCCAGATCAGGGATGGCGAGAAGGCTGATTGGTATGTCTGGGCCGATCCGAAACCGGATGGCACCGCGCCCAACAACTGGCTCTCGGCGTTCGCCGGCCCGGCATGGGCCTACAAACCGACGCGGCGGCAATATTACCACCACAAATTCCTGCGCCAGCAGCCGAAGGTGAACTGGCACAACGCGGCGGCGCGCAAGGCGGCGCTCGATGTTCTGGATCTGTGGCTTGCGCGCGGTGCGGACGGTTTCCGCCTCGATGTCGCCAACGCCTATCTCCATGACGCGGCGCTGACCGACAATCCGCCGGTGCCGATGGGCGAGCGCAATGCACTGAACTGGGAACACGCGCCGAACCTTCAGGAACATCTGCACGACAGCAATCTGGCGGAAAACATCGAATGCCTCGATGCCATCCGCCGCACGGTGGACCGTCACAAGGATCGCTTCGTCTTCGGCGAATTCTCCGAATTGGCGGAACGCTCCGGCTGTTACGCGGCACCGGATGAAGGGCTGCATTCGGGCTACAGCTTCCCAATGCTGCTGCAACGCAAGCTCGATCCGCAATTCTTCCGCGATTATTTCGCGCTCTTGGCCAAACATCCGCGGCATTGGCCCTGCGTTTCGTTCTCCAATCACGACGTGATGCGAACAGTCTCGCGTTTCGGCGGCCGCAATGCGTCACCGGGCTTGGCGAAAATGCTTCTGGCGCTGCTGTTTTCGATGAAGGGCACCGTCCTGATGTATCAGGGCGAAGAACTGGGCCTGCCGGAAGCCGATCTGCGCCGCGACCAACTGCGCGATCCGGTAGGCGATCTCTACTACCCGCAACACAAGGGCCGCGACGGTTGCCGCACGCCGATGCCATGGGATGCGAACGAGCCGAATTTCGGGTTCACGAACGGGAAGCCATGGCTGCCATTGTCGCCACAGCATGAGAAGTATGCGGTTTCGAAGCAAGAGGAACTGCCGTTTTCAACTCTCGCATTTTCGCGCCACGCACTGAGCGCGCGCAGATCGAGCGAGGCGTTGCGGCTAGGCGACATTCAAGTGATCGATGTGCCGCTTCCGCTGTTAGCGTTTTATCGAATAACGGCAAATGAGCGCGTGCTCGCGGTGTTCAACATGAGTGAGCAACCTCAAGAATTTTGGGTTGGTGCGCCTTTGCCAGAACCGCCTCTCTTCGCCACCGTTGAAGCGAAGACGGATGATATGTCCCTTAAGCTCGGACGCTACGCAGCGTGGGCGGGAAGAATCTGAAGAACCACTTACCTCCCCTTTACGGGGAGGTCGACGGCGCGCGTGAGCGCGGCGGCGGGCGGGGACTTTCCAGCGAGGCTCGCTGGAGCCCCACCCGGTCGCGTGCCAGTGCACGCGCCCGACCTCCCCGCGAGGGGGAGGTAAGGGTTTTATTTCTCCAAAGCGTCCAACAACGCATCGATCGGCAGCAGCACGCAGGCGTGTCTGCTGGGATAGGTCATCACGCCGTCGAACACCGCATAGTCCGTGAACGGAGCATCCGGAACCGGGGCGCTTTCCTTCAGCATCGCGGAAATATCGCGGCGCAATTGGCCGATCTCTTCCGCAGACAGGTTCTTCGCATCGCGGCCAAGGATAGAGGCCGACGCCTGTGCCAGCACGCAGGCTTTCGTTTCGTGGGCCACGGCCTGAATGCGGCCCTCGGCATCTGTCGTCACCTCGAACGTCACGCGGTCCCCGCAGGTGGGGTTGAAAGCCTCGCCCTTCCGGTGCGGCTCGGGCAGGTGACCGGCGCCGTGGGCGTCAGCGGCGAGGCGCAGGATTTCCTTGCGGTAGAGGGGGTCGCTCATCGGGCGGTGAATGCGGCCAGGTCTTCCTTGGTGTCGATATCGACCAAAGGGGCGTCGGTCGAGGCCTCGACTTCGCAGACCAGTTCGTCGTTGGCGGCGATGATGTGTTTGGCGCCCACATCGCCTTCGATGGTCATCATTTCGGGGAAGAAACGGCGCGCCCACAGCACCGGATTTCCGCGTTTGCCGCCATGTGTGGCCACGCAGATGGCCCGGCCTTCGGCCGGGTTGAAGGCGGCGATCAGCGTGTCGAGAAGCGCGGGCGTGACCGACGGCATGTCGCCCAGAACGATCAGCGCGCCGTCGCTTTCCGCCGGAACGGCGCTCACACCGGACTTGAGGGACGTGCTCAAACCTTTTGCGAAATCGTCGTTTTTTACCAATCGCACGTCGAGACCGACGAGGGCGGCACCGACCTTCTCGGCATCCCGCCCGGTGACCACGATCATGGGCGAGGCATGGCTTGCGAGCGCCGCCTGCACCGTGCGCCGGATCAGAGGTTGGCCGGATATATCCACCAGCAACTTGTTCTCGCCCATGCGAGAGGAAAGTCCAGCCGCCAGCACGACTGCGGCGATGCGCGGGGCGTGCGGTGTCTCGGTGGGCTCTTCTTCACGCGGCTGGGGACGGGTCGCGATTTCCATTAGCAGGCCGCCCACGCCCATGGCCGCGATGTCCTTGGCGGTGACCGAGACGTCCGCCGCCAACCGCTCCAGCACGAAGTCGATTCCGTTGCGCTTGGGCGAACGGGCGCATCCCGGCAGGCCCACGACCTTTGCCCCGCTCAGCGTACCGAGCAGAAGCAAATTGCCGGGATCGACCGGCATCCCGAAATGCACGATCTGGCCGCCTGCCTGTTCAATGGCAGCGGGGATCACGTCGCGCCGGTCGGTGATGGCGCTGGCCCCGAATACCAAAATCGGATCGCAACCGTCTTTCCCGGCATCCTTGAGGGCTGCCGCGAGCGGTGCGGTTTCGTGCGGCACGCGACGTTCGAACACGATCTGCGAACCCAGCGCATGCAATCGCGCATCGAGCGCCGAACGGTTCTTGTCGAGGATCGAAGGCTTGGTTTCGGGCAGGGACGTGGAGATCAACGCGGCACGCTTCTTCGCGAATGCCGTGACACGGATGGGCGGCGTGTGCAGCAATTTTTCCGCCGCTTCGATCGCACTTGCGGGTGCAGCAAACGGAATGATCTTGATCGTCGCGATCATCCGGCGCGGTTCGACTTTGGCGAACGGCGAAAGCGTGGCCACCGTGATGGCTTCATGGATCGTATTAAGCGCTTCGATCACGCCCACGTCGATTTCAACGAGACCCGGTTCGGTGGCGTAAAGGTTCACCCGTCCTGTGAACGCCGCATTGGCCCGGACATTCCGGCCCACGCACAACGCGGCGATACGGCGGGCGGCTTCGTTCTCGTCCACGTCGTCCCTGCCCAGACGCGCCGCCATGATCTCGCGCACGCCGTCTGCATTCAGCGCGGCGATGTCTTCCGCCGTCAGTACACGTCCCTTGCGGAACAGGCGGCCGTTCACGCGGCGCGAATGAGCAAGCACCGCGCCTTCGGCCTCGGCGATGGGAATGGTTCCGAATTGCATAGCCACTTCTTACCTCCCCCTTGTGGGGAGGTCGAACAAATCGCGAGCGGAGCGAGAGATTTTTCGGGTGGGGGACGGTGGCCGTCATTGTCGTCGGCCCCCCGCCCGAAATTTGCTGATGCAAATTTCGACCTCCCCACAAGGGGGAGGTGAGCGTTACGGCACCGGTATCGGCAGATATAGCTTCGCCCGCAGCCCGCCCTCGGCGCGGTTTTCCAGCGTCACGGTGCCGTTGTGACCAGCGGCGATGGTTTTCACGAGCGTCAGCCCAAGTCCCGTGCCGCCGGTCTCGGCATTGCGCGAGGTCTCCAGCCGCACGAAGGGTTCGAACACACGCTGGCGGTCGGCTTCGGGGATGCCGGGACCTTTGTCTTCGACCACGATCTCGTAGCCCAGGCTTTTGCCGTCGATGCGAACGCTGGCTTCCTTGCCATAGGCAAGCGCGTTCTCGATCAGGTTGCGCACGGCACGCCGGATCTCGTTGGGGCGGCAGAACACCGGCGCGGGATCATGCGGGCGCCACGTCACCGGCTTTCCCATGTCGTCCAGATCGGCGCACAGGCTTTCCACCAGTGCCGCCAGATCGACATTGCGCATCGGCTCGCCGCCGGTCCCGCGCGCGGCGGAAAGAACGGCTTCGGTCAGTTCCTGCAGTTCTTCGAGATTGTGCTCCAGCCGCTCGCGCAGTTCGGCATCGCCCACGAATTCGATGTTGATACGCATGGCAGTGATCGGCGTGCGCAGGTCGTGACCGACGGCGGAGAGCAATTGCCGCTGGCTTTCCATCGTTCGCGACACCTGATCGGTCATCGTGTTGAAGGCCGATGCCGCGCGGCGCACGTCCTCCGGGCCCTGTTCCGGCACGCGCGGTGCGGCGCCCCCTTGCGCCACCAAGGTTGCGGCGGCCGAAAGTTTGGACAACGGCCGCGCCACGCGCCGCGCCACCAAGGCCGCCGCAATCGACGTCACCACGATGGCGACGAGTGCTGCGATAAATGTCTCGATGGGCCAGGGCGGCGAGGGCGGACGATAGAACGTCGTCACCAATTGCGTGCCGCGCACCACCGGCACGGTAATCATGATAACGGGGCGGCGGTTGTGGCGCATGCCTTCCTTGCGCTGTTCGTTGGTGGTGACCTTCACGGTCACCGGCTGTCTGGCGCGTTGCGGCGGCAGCATGGCGCGCGCGCGATCGGCCAATGCCTGTTCGCCCGGTGTCATGGGAACAGGTTCGGTTTTTCCATGCAGAATCTGGAAGTGCCACGCTGGCGAATCCATCGCATGCATGGCTTTTTCGCGCTGTTTGGAGGGGACAGTGCTCAAAAGCGTGGCCGCCGATACAGCGCGATCCAGCAGGCGTTCGTTGAATGCAGACTCGTTCATCCGCTCGCGGCCGAGTTCGAACCACGCGGCGACCGCAATGTTGGAGATCAGCACCGCGGTGGCGGTGACGACAACCAGTTGGGATGCAAGTTTGCGCGGCCAGAAGGGCATCAGGAGATGTCTTCCGGATCGACCGCGAACATATAGCCGCCGCCCCACACCGTCTTGATGTAGCGTGGGTTGCGCGGATCGGGCTCGATCTTCTTGCGCAAGCGGCTGACGTGATTGTCGATGGAGCGGTCGAAGAATTCCGCTTCCTTGCCTTTGGTGAGATCGAGGAGCTGGTTGCGCGTCAGTGCGATCTTGGGCCGTTCCAAGAGCACGGTAAGCAGGCGGAATTCGCCGCTCGAAAGCGGGGAGGCGACACCATCCGGCCCGATCAATTCGCGCTGCCCGGTATCGAGCGTCCACTCGCCGAATTTGATGCGCGAAATCTGCGGCGGCTTCTGGCGTGGCGGAAGCGCCTGTGTGCGGCGAAGCACGGCGCCGACGCGCGCGATCAGTTCGCGAGGGCTGAACGGTTTGGCGATGTAATCGTCTGCGCCCATTTCCAGGCCGACGATGCGATCCACTTCCTCGTTGCGCGCGGTAAGTAGGATCACGGGGATTTGCGACGACTCGCGGATGAAGCGGCAAAGGCTCAGGCCGTCTTCGCCCGGCATCATGATGTCGAGCACCACAAGGTCGATGCCGGAATTCTTCATTACCTTGCGGGCGACCTGGGCGTCCGCCGCGGTGGTCGCGCGATAGCCATGTTCCCGCAGATACCGGCCCAGAGGCTCGCGGATATCCCGCGAATCCTCCACCACCAGCACATGAGGTTTGGTCTCGTCCTTCGTGGTCACTGCAATGTCCATGGGGCCAACATGCGCAACCCGGCTCCCCCTCTGCAACGGCAATTGTCGCAAAGTTTCGCATGGAGGGCTGCGGTGACAAAAGCCGTCAAAAAAGCCATTGCCCGCCAAAGTTCTGAGGGCCTACCACCCTACATAGAGGATGTCAGGCAGGAGGCGGCTTTGGAGACGGAAATGAAGAGAATTTCGAAGTACGCAGTCGGACCGGTCCTCGTGGCCATTTTGGGAGGTGCCGCCGCCATGGCGTTCGCCTCGCCCGAAAAGCCGCAACACGGCATGCCCCATGAATTGGGCAAGGGCAAATTGTTCCAGCAATACGATTTGAACCACGACGGCAAAGTCACCTGGGACGAGATCAACAAGGTGATGGGCGATCGCTTTGCTTCCGTTTCCGGCGGCCATGGCGCGCTCACCGAAGCGCAGTTTGCTGGTATCGGACTCGACAAGGTGCATCAGGGATCCGATCGCATGTTCCAGAAAATCGACTGGAACAATGACGGCAAGCTTACGCGCGAGGAATTCCTCAACGCCGAACATATGAGTTTCAACCGCATGGACCGCCGTGGAACCGGCGAAGTGTCCTGCGTCCCCCATGCCCATGCCGCGAAGGCAAACGAAGCAAAAGATGCCGGTGTTTCCCCCCCGCACCGTCATCCCGGATTTCGCCATGCGCGCGGCATGGGCTTCTGCGCCACCTATGACGCCAACAAGGACGGCAAGGTGACCCGCGCGGAGTTCGATACCGCCGTGAATGCGAAATTCGACAAATACGCCAAGAGCGGCGGCATCAGCCGCGACGGTTTCTTCCAGATCGCGGCCGAGAAGGTTCGCAACATGGAAGCCCGCCGGTTCGCGCGGCTCGACACCAACCATGACGGCAAGCTGACGCTCGCAGAGTTCGAAGCGCCGCAGAAGAAGATGTTCGACCGTCTCGATGCCAAGCATCAGGGCTACATCACGAAGGACGAGATCATCGCGGCGATGCATCACCGTTTCGAAGGCCGTATGCATGGCGGCCCCGGCGGCTGGCACCACGGCGATTGGAACAAGGATGACGGAAAACCTGGCGACCAGTCGCCTGGCTAAGCTGTGGGGTGGGCGGTAGCAAGCTCCCGAATACCGCCCACCCGCAGCCTTTGAGTCATCTCGGCCATAATCGAGACAGCAATTTCCGCGGGCGACCGGGCTCCGATAGACAGCCCGATCGGCCCGTGGATTTTTTTCAGCTCATCGTCGGTGAAGCCGTGCTCTTTCAGGCGCGCCAGACGGCCGGCATGCGTCTTCTTCGAACCCAGTGCGCCGATATAGAAGCAGGGCGAGCGCAACGCCGCCGTCAGCGCGGGATCATCGACTTTCGGATCGTGCGTCAACGCCACCAATGCGCTGCGCGTTCCGAGCGGCTTCTTTTGCAGCGCCTCATCGGGCCAATCGTGTGAAATATCAACGCCGGGAAAGCGCTCCGGCGTTGCGAACGATGTGCGCGGATCGATTACGCGCACGCCATAGCCCGTCATCGCAGCCATGCGCGCGAGCGGCTGGGCGATATGCACCGCACCCACGATCACCAGATCGAGCGGCGGGTTGAACACGGCGAGGAACCAGGTGCGTCCGTCGATTTCGACAGGCGCGCTTTGATCGGCGCGCGCGGCATTCGCGGCAGCGATGCCCAAGGGCGAGGCATCGTTTGCCGGATCGATCAGCCGGTCTTCGCCCGTCGCCAGATCCGTCGCACGCACGACGGCGTGGCCTGCGCGGCGCGCGTCGTTCAGTTGCTTCAGCGTTTCGGGACGCATCGCGTCACCGGATGGGTTCGACGAAGATTTCGATGCGCCCGCCGCAAGCCAGCCCCACATCCCACGCCTGCTGATCGCTGACGCCGAATTCGAGGCGGCTGGTTTTGCCGTCGCTCATCGCACGCATCGCATCCTCGATCACCGCACCTTCGACACAGCCGCCGGAGACCGAGCCGACAAACGCGCCGTCGTCGCGCACGGCGATCTGGCTGCCGGCGGGACGCGGCGCGGAACCCCACGTTTTCACGACAGTCCCAAGCGCAACTTTGTGGCCGCCGGAAAGCCATTGGGCGGCGGTGCCGAGGATGTCTTCGGAAGCTTCCATTTTAACTCCACTCCCTCGCCCCCGGAGGGGGAGAGGGCCGGGGTGAGGGGGAGAATGTATCCGCCTACTCACACCGAAATCGTTTGAGCACTACCCCCTCACCCTAACCCTCTCCCCCAAGGGGGAGAGGGAACATTCGCTTTACATCATCGCGGCGGCGACCGCGCGCTTCGCCATCACGCTGACGAGGTTGGCGCGGTATTCGGCGGTGCCATGGATGTCCGAGTTCAAATCGGACGGATCGACCTTGATCCCTTCGATTGCGTTCGGGCTGAAGCTCTTCGCGAGTGCCGCTTCCATTTCGCTCTGGCGGAACACGCTGGGCGCGGCACCTGTCACCGCCACGCGCACGCCGTCCTTTCCCTTCGCTACAAACACGCCCGCCATCGCATAACGTGAGGCCGGGTTGCGGAATTTCTGGTAAGCGGCGCGTTCGACCAGCGGAAAGGAAATCTCCGTCACGATCTCGCCGTCGTTCAGCGCGGTCGAGAACATGCCGGTGAAGAAATCGTCCGCCTTGAAGCTGCGTTCGGTGGTTTTGATCGTTGCGTTCAGCGCAACCGCTGCCGCCGGATAATCCGCCGCCGGGTCATTGTTGGCGACGCTGCCGCCGATGGTGCCTTTGTGGCGCACGGCGGGATCGCCGATCAGATGTGCAAGCTCTGCCAAGGCGGGCAGGGCGCGTCGAACCTCCGCGGACTCCGCGACCTCCGCATGGGTCACTGCGGCACCGATGGTCACGGCGTTCGCATCCACGCGGATGTAATTCAATTCCTTCAAGCCGGAGATGTCGATGAGATCGGACGGGTTCGCCAGCCGCATCTTCATCGTGGCGATCAACGTCTGCCCGCCCGCGAGCAGTTTCGCGTCCGGCGATTTCTTGAGAAGTGCGGCCGCGTCGGCCAGCGACTTCGGGCGATGGTAGTTGAATTGATAGGTGATCATGCGGCCTTGTCCTTCGCGGCCATGCGCTTGGCGGCGTCTTCGATCGAACTGACGATGTTCTGATAACCTGTGCAACGGCAGATATTGCCTTCAAGCTCGGCGCGGATCGTTTCGCGGTCGAGCACCGGCTTGCGGCGGATCATGTCCACCGCCGTCATAATCATCCCCGGCGTGCAGAAGCCGCATTGCAGGCCGTGGTTCTCGCGGAACGCTTCCTGAACCGGATGCAGTTTGCCGTCTTTCGCAAGGCCCTCGATAGTCGTCACGTCGGCGCCTTCGGCCTGCACCGCGAACATCGTGCAGGATTTCACCGCCTTGCCGTTCACATGCACCACGCAGGCGCCGCACTGGCTGGTGTCGCAGCCGATATGGGTTCCGGTCAGGCGCAGATCCTCGCGCAGGAAATAGACAAGCAGGGTTCGGTCTTCGACGTCGGCGGAAACGGGATTTCCGTTCACCGTCAGGGAAACGGCGGTCATGCAATTCTCCGATAGCGTGTGGCCAATGATCCGCCGCCGATGTGGGAAGCGTCAACCCACGCAAGCGTCAGAGCACCATCCCGAAAAAGATGAGAACGATCACGATCACCGCAATCAGCCCGATCACCCAGACCTCGCGCGAGATCGGCTCGTGATGGTGCGGCGGCGGGGTGGGCGTTGTGGCCAGTCCCGCCGCTTCGGCCGAGGCAGCACCGGGCGCCGCTGTTTCGGCCGGCGCTTCGATCACCGGCGGAGGTGGCGAAACGGCTTCCGAGAAGCGCTGGAAGAAATCGTCTGCGATCTGCTTGGCGGCGCCGTCGATCAGCCGCTGGCCGATCTGGGCGAGTTTGCCGCCGATATTGGCCTTGGCGGTGTAAGTGAGTGCCGTCTGCCCGTCTTCCGGCTCCAGAAGCACCTCCGCCTCGCCCTTGGCGAAACCGGCCACACCGCCCTGGCCTTCGCCGCGCAGGACGCAGCGGTGGGGCGGATCCATCTCGTCCAGCGTCACCTTGCCTTTGAAGGTGGCTTTCACGGGGCCGATCTTGAGGGTGGCTTTGGCCTCGAAGGCGTTGTCGCCTGTCTTCTCCAGGCTCTCGCAGCCGGGAATGCACTGCTTGAGCACGTCGACATCGTTGAGTGCGGCCCACACCGCCTCCTTTGAAGCCTGGATGCGTTCGCTGCCGTTCATCTGCATGGCGATTGATCACTC
>DATKJT010000035.1:0-8844 GCA_035543495.1 Rhizomicrobium sp.
CATGAACACGACAACTCTCGGTCTCAGTGTTTTTGAACGCATCATCTCTGATATCGAGCCGCTTTATGTCAATCTAGCGGGCTTTGGAGAGCCACTTATTGATCGCGAAATTGTTCAAAAGCTGATTTTCTTGCGTAACAAAGGGATCCGCAGCTCGGTACCGACGAACGGGACCTATATCCGCAATGACAAGCGCGACGAACTGGCAGCAGAGTTGCCGGATATCCTGCAGCTTTCCATCGATGGTGCGACCAAAGAGAGTTTCGAAGCTATTCGCAAGCGTGGAAACTTCGACGCAATTGTGGAGAATTACCGAAAAATATGTGCAATGCGCGCTAGCGGGCAGACACGCCCGAATACCACAATCAGAGTGGCTTGCGCCCTTCAACGTCGTAACTTATTTGACTATCGAGCCATGTATGCGCTTGTTAGATCTCTGGACGGAGTCGACTCCTTCGGTCTAGTTCCGGTCTCTCATGGGGCTGCCCAAGCGGCGGAGATACCTGATAAGCATGAGGTATTGGCGCTACATCGGGAATTGGGCGAAGCAATCACCGTTGCCGAGAGCGATGACGAGAAGAGCTTCTATAAACTCTGGCGTAGCGTATCGGGAGAGTGGTTGACTGACAAAATCAGAGCTTGTTCAGACGCTAGTATCGACCAAGCAAGATGCAGTATTCCGTGGTTTTCAAGTTACATCGATGCCAAGCGGCGGGTCTATCCCTGTTGTTACCTCACTCGTACAGAGCACGTGATGGGGACGTTGCGCACTGATGGCAGCGGCTTTGCAGAAATTTGGGCAGGCCCTCGCTACCGCGCATTTCGTTCAAACCACCTTTCCGCAAGATCAAAACTTTCGGGATGTCGTAAATGCCCACGTAACGACGTGAGTATGCTATCGACATTGGCGAAATTGCACTGGTTTCTTCCGCGGGCAAAACCATCCGGTTGACCTGGCCTGCTCTTTTTGTACCAGGCGGAATGTTGGAAACTGTCTGGGTCAAGGTTTTGTTATGCGGAAAAGCGATTTTGCGTGGTACAGGTTGTCCCGCTGTTCCGTCAGATCGAGGTTGCCACAGTGCAAGGAATGGTGCGTTCCCTGATCGGGAAATGGTGGGACAATCGCGGTAAAAGCTCAGGAAAAAGCTAGGCTCGCAGAAATGTCCCACTTTTCGTCAAGATGTTGGTTTAGCTGATTCAGCTGCCTTCCGTTGGGAGCGCCAGCGCGAAATTCAAACATTCGCTTTCGTCCGTCGCTGCACATCGCAAAGCTTTGAATTGATGCACAATCCGGCCGTCTCCGGATAATCTCACGCGGACATAATCTTGCGTTAGCGGACGCAAATTTTTTCCGCCTGCCCACGGCAAGATTCCACGCCATCCTTCGTCTGCCCAAGCGTGATCCACACGCGGGCGCTGTCCAGGCGGGACGTGGGCGGGGAATGGCTGAATCGACCGACATCAAGCGGAAAGACGCAGGATGCATTCGTCCTGGCGCAGCCATGAAAACGTCCGATCTTGAAACCTGGTTTGTGCGCGAGGTGTTGCCGCTGGAGGCGGCGCTGATGCAATTCCTGCAGCACAATTGGCGCAACCAAAGCGACATCGCCGATTTAAGGCAGGATGTCTACGAGCGCGTCTGCCTGGCTGCCCAAGAACAACTGCCGGACAATGCCAAGGCGTTCGTTTTCCGCACTGCACGCAATCTATTGGTCGATCGTATCCGCCGCGAACACGTCGTTCCGATCGAAGCGGTGGAAGATGTCGATGCGTTGAGTGTCGCGATGGAGGAGCCGGGTCCGGAACGTGCCGTCATCGCGCGGGTCGCCGCTGCCCGGCCTTACGTTCGGCTTCAATGGCGGATACGAAAACGCGACGATCGACGATAACCAGTACGCAATAGACATCATGGATCGTACTGCGGGGCATTCTGACTGGATGGTCGTCAGGCCATTTCCCACGCAGACGTCGAACTGTGTCCTGCCGCGTGACGTCGTCAATGAATTTCTGTCACGAAATGCCAATGCTGGGCTTATCCCGTATGGCTGCATTCTTGCCTACACGCTGGGCAACGATCCGATCACCGCTGCGCCTTATACGGCCGATCCCGATCCGGTTAACTTCCCGGGCTACGCCGGCTTCGATCCTTCGACGGCGCCAAACAATGGTGAAGGCTTCGCCAAGAACATCGGCGACAACCAATTGCCCAACGCGCCGCATTTCACGACATCGTTGTCCGCCGACTATACGATGCCACTTTCCGGCGATTGGGCAGGAACGCTGCACGGCGATTTCTATTACCAGGCGGGGTCTTTTTGGCGCATCTTCAATGATAGCGAATACGACAAATTGCGCGGCTACACCAACATCAACCTTGCGCTGATCTTCACCAATCAGGAAGGTTGGCAGACCATGGTGTATGTCAAGAACCTCGTCGACAACACCGCTATCTCCGGCGCGTTCCTTAACTCGGATGACACAAACCTGACGACGAACGTCTTCGTCACCGACCCGCGCCTCTTCGGCATTCGCATAACCAAAAACTGGTAGGCTGACCGAAGTGGCCTGTTGGCAAGCGGCGGAGGAAACTTCGCCACTTTTTCTTTCGCCATTTAGCTGGCTTTCTTCTCCCGCTTGCCAAGTTGTTTGACGAAAAACTCCCCCAGCACCTCCAGCCGTTTCGGCTTCGGGCCACCAGGCGGCGTCACCCAATGCACCGCGCCCGGCGGCAGCGACCATTCGGGAAGAACGATTTCCAGCTTCTTCGTTTTCAGCGCGTCGCGCACGATGAAGTCCGGCAACACGCCCAGCCCCAGCCCTGCGATCAGGCTCGGCAGCATCGCCTCGCCATTGTTCACGCGCAGCGGCCCGCGCGGGCGCACGCTTGCCACCTCGCCGGATTTCTTTCGGAAGCGCCAGGTGTCCTGCGTCAGTTGATAGGAATAGCTGAACCCCACAAGCTCGGCGAGCTGCATCGGATGGCGCGGCCGCCCGTGCGCCGCGAGATAGGAGGGTGCCGCCACCAGATGCAGCGGCATGGCGCAAAGCCTGCGCGCGACCAGCGATGAATCCGGCAGCGCCGCAATGCGTATCGCCGCGTCGAACCCATCTCCGATCAAATCGATCTGTGCATCGCTCAAATGCAAATCGATGGAGATGTCGGGATATTGCCGGAAGAACGCCGGCAACAGCGGCGCGACATAGAGCACGCCGAACGACATCGGCACCGCAAGGCGGATGAGCCCGCGCGGGCTCGCCGAGTCCGCAAGCGTTTCGTTTTCCGCCGCTTCCGCTTCCGCCAGCATCGCGGCCGCGCGTGCGGCCAGCGCCCGCCCCGCATCGGTCAGCGCCAGCCTCCTCGACGTGCGGTTGAAAAGCCTGGTGCCCAGGCGGTTTTCCACCCGGCTCACGGCTTTGGAAACGGTGGGTTTGGAGAGCTTCAATTCTTCCGCTGCCCGCGAAAAAGACCGCAATTCCGCGACTTTCGCGAAGATGGCCAGTCCTTCCAGGTCGGGCAGGGCAGCCATGCAAAATCCGGAAACAATATGTTTCGATAGTTTCTATTTCTGTTCGGGCCCCCGCGCAATATCTCTGGGTTCAGCAAAGGGCGGCCCATCTGCCCGCAAGGAGACCGAACATGATCGAACGCAGACCTTTCCAATCGCTCGGCGGCGCCAACCACGGTTGGCTCAACGCCAAGCATCACTTCTCTTTCGCCGATTACCATGATCCCGCGCGCGTCCATTGGGGCGACCTGCGCGTCTGGAACGACGACGAGATTTCTCCCGAAACCGGCTTCCCGCCGCATCCCCACGCCAATATGGAAATCATCACTTACGTCCGCGAAGGCGCGATCACCCATCGCGATAGCCTCGGCAATGAAGGCCGCACCGAAGCGGGCGACGTGCAGGTGATGAGCGCGGGCTCCGGCATCCGTCACGCCGAATACAATCTGGAGCCCACGACGACCAAACTTTTCCAGATCTGGATTCTGCCGACGAAGGACGGCGGCCAACCCGCCTGGGGTGCGAAACCGTTTCCGAAAGCCGATCGTTCGGGCCGCTTCGTCACGCTGGCCAGCGGCTTCGCCAACGACAACGATGCGCTTCCCATTCGCGCCGATGCGCGCGTGCTGGGCGCCACGCTGAAGAAGGGCGAAACGGCGGAATATAAGATCGGCGCTGGCCGCTTCGGCTATCTCGTTCCGTCCGGCAACATCACCGTCAACGGCGTCGAAATCGGCCCGCGCGATGGCGCCGCGATCAGGGATGTCGAGGTGCTGAACGTCACCGCCCTCGAAGACGCCGAGATCGTCCTCGTCGACGCCGCTTAAACCACGCCAAACCACTGTGCCGCCCGCGCCACCGCGCCGGGCGGCATTTTTATTTCAAGCCTTTCCGGCAATTTCCTGTCCGCGCGCAAAGATTCTTCGCCAGCGCATCCCCGGAAACGTCCGCGCCATTTGTTCTAGCCTGTGTGGACGTAAACTTTCGACCCTCGAATGGCGGAGAGGGGATGACAGACACGCCGGATAGAAGCCGTGAACCCACGCACACCGGGACGAGCATGAGCGCGTCCGGGCTTGAGGAATGGTTTGTCCGCGAGGTCTTGCCGCTGGAGGCAGCACTGATGCAGTTCCTGCGCCGCAGTTTGCGCAACAAGGACGATGCGGACGACGTCTGCCAGGATGTCTATGCCCTCGTCTGCGAAGCCGCCCAGCAGAAACAGCCCCATCCGGTGAAGCCGTTCGTGTTCACGGTGGCGCGCAACCTGCTCATCAACCGCGTGCGCCGCGATCAGATCGTCTCCATCGAAGCGGTGGCCGATCTCGATGTGCTGGGCATCGCGGTCGACGAACCGGGCCCGGATCGCAGCGTCATGGCGCGGCAGGATCTCCATCGCCTGCAGGCAGCCCTCGAACATCTGCCCCCGCGCTGCCGGCAAGCGGTGGTGCTGCGCAAGATCGATGGTTTGTCCTATCGCGAAATCGCCGCCCGCATGGGCATCGGCGAAGACACCGTCTCCGAATATCTCACGCACGGAATGTTCGCACTCGCCGACATGCTCAACGCCGATGCGCCGCAGAAGGGAGACGCATCATGAGCGATCCCGCCTTTCCCGAACGCGCGAAAGATGTGCGCGCCACTGCCGCCGCCTGGCTCGAACGCCGCGAGCGCGGGGCCTGGTCCAACGAACAGCAGGCAGAATTCGACGCCTGGATGAACGCTTCGCTGCAACACCGCACCGCCTATTGGCGCGTCGCCGATGCGTGGCACCGCACCGATCGTTTGCGCGTGCTCGGCGCGCCGATGCGCGCGCAAACCGCAGCGCCAAAGAAAACCGCACCCTGGCTGTTCCGCGGCATGGCCGCAGCACTCGTCGTGGCGATGGCAGGCGGCGTTGCCTACAAAACCTATTTCGCAGCACCGCCTGCCAAAACCTACAGCACCACCATCGGCGGCCGCGAAACGCTCGCCTTCGCCGACGGTTCGGAAATCGATCTCAACACCGATACGGTGGTGCGCACCGCGGTCAGCCGCGAAAAGCGCATGGTCTGGCTCGACAAGGGCGAGGCCTATTTCCGCATCAAACACGATGCCGCCCATCCCTTCGTGGTGATCGCGGGCGGCCACCGCGTCACCGATCTCGGCACGCAATTCATCGTGCGCCGCGAAGAAGGCAGGCTGGAAGTTTCGCTGGTCGAAGGCCGCGCACAGGTCGATGCCGCCAACGGCAGCGTGCGCCCGGAAACGCTCAAACCCGGCGACGTGCTCGTCGCCACCGCCACCACGATGGCCGTCACGAAAAAAGCCCCCGCCGTGCTGACGGACAAGCTCGGCTGGCGCCAGGGCGTGATCGTTTTCCGCCACACCACGCTTGCGGATGCGGCCGCCGAATTCAACCGCTACAGCAACACCCAACTCGTCATCAAGGGCGGCGAAACCGCCCATCTCACCGTCGTCGGCACCTTCCGCGCCAACGACATGACGTCGTTCGTCGAAGTCGCCCAAACCATTTTCGGACTCAAAGCAGCCCGCCGGGACAACGAAATCGTGCTGTCGCGCTGAACATCATCTGGATCAAGAGGGGGAAACATGTCCGCATCATTCAAAGCCACACTGATAGCCACAGCCTGCATCACAGCACTCATGAGCGGCGCGCAAGCCCGCCAGTTCAACATCCCGAGCGGTGACCTCGAAGCCGCGCTCAACGCCTATTCCGCCCAAACCGGCGTGCAGGTGTTGATTTCGGGAGACGCGGTCAACGGCGCGCGGTCCGCCGGCGTCGAAGGCGACTTTTCGCCGGACGCAGCGCTGACCAAACTCCTTTCTGGAACGGGCTTCAGCGCGCGCAAAACGCCGTCCGGCGCCATCGGCATCGTGCGCGAGCGTTCGTCGAGCAATGAAGAAGTGGCTGTATCGCCCATTCGACTTGCGCAAGCTTCCCCGCCGCCGCACGCGGGCGTGGAAACCGTAACGGTGACATCGTCTAAGCTCGGCGGTGCCGATGTACAAAGCATTCCCATCGCGATCACCGCGTTGAGCCAGGAACAACTGACCTCGACACAAACCGCCGGCGGCCCGGACCTTGTGAAACAGGTTCCAAATCTCACATTCTCGAAAACCAACTTCACAGGCTACAACATCCAAATTCGCGGCATCGGCACGCAGGCCGTTTCGGCGACGACCGATCCGGCTGTTGCGGTGGCGTTCAACGACGTTCCCTTTCTGCGCAACCACTTCTTCGAGCAGGAATTCTTCGACACTGCACAAGTCGAAGTCTTGCGCGGCCCGCAGGGCACGCTGTTTGGCCGCAACGCCACTGCGGGCGTAGTAAACGTCCTTTCGGCGAAGCCGACCGACCAATGGGAGGCCCGCGCTTCGGTCGATGTCGGCAATTACAACAATCGCCGTCTGGAAGGCATGATCAACGTGCCTATTGTGAGCGATAAACTCGATCTGCGCGTGGCTGGCGAATGGACCAAGCGTGACGGTTATGCCTTTAATGACGTCACGGAAAACGCAATCGACGGACGTGATTTATGGTCTGGCCGCGTCTCGCTTCTGATTCGCCCCGTAGAAAATCTGACAGCGACATTTGTGTATGAACACTTTCAAGAAGACGACAACCGCGCCCGCTCCACCAAGCAGCTTTGCGCCCGCTCAGATGCGCCTTCAGTGGTCAACGGACCCGAAGGACCGCAAGTGCCGAATTACAATGATTTCGAAACTCCAGGCGGAAATTTGGGAGCGGCTTGGCTGTCGCAGGGTTGCCGCCCAGAGTCGCTCTATTCGCCGCAGTCCTATCAAACACCGAATGCAGGCGCGCTCCCGTTCTTTGCGCCTTACATCACCTTCACAAATATGGAACCCTATTTGCCGCCGGGAGAATGGGCGCAACCCTATGGCGGGCTGACACAGTCAAATGATCTGCGCACGATTTCGTCGCAGTATGACCCGACTTATCGCGCGAAAAACAACACATACGAATTCAATGCCGATTACAAAGTCACGCCGCAACTGACGCTGACCTCGCAAACGGCTTATAGCGACGACTTCATTTATTCGACGGAGGATTTCAATCGTTTCAACACGCCGCCGGATTTCTTCGTAGACGCGCTCCAAAACAATGCTCTCTATCAAGGTAATCCCGGGAAATTTCTCGCCTATGGAACCTTTGTGGGACAGGACAATGAGTTCTGCGACCCGCAAGTCGGCTGTTCCAGCAGATGGCTAGCAGTGGACCGCTCTTCGGGAACCTCACGGCAATTCTATCAGGAATTGCGCTTGGCCTCGAATTTCGAAGGGCCATTCAATTTCGTCGCAGGCGGCAATTATCTCAACTTCGACGACACCGACGATTATTACGTCTTCTCGAACGCCTTCACCCTGACTGCGATGCAGGAAGGAAATGTCAGCGGCTTCTACGCCACTGGCACACCTGGCACCGATGCGCCGCATATTCCGTTCGATGCAGCAATTGCCAATTCATGCAATCCTCAGCCTTCGACTATTCCGCAGAACATTCCAGACTACAATGTGCTGCTGCAAGGCGGAATCGGCTGCCAATATATCGACCCCAACCCGATCGACAAGGTGAACGGTCAGGGACACAACTATTTCCTGAGCCACAATCCCTACAGACTCCACTCGTGGGCGGCGTTCGGTGAAGTCAATTATCAGATTACTCCGGACGTGAAACTGATTGGGGGTTTGCGTTATACTGACGATGAGAAAATCTTCGAGGTCTATCCGAGCTGGGCGCTGATGTGGGGCCAAGGTATTCCACAGGGTTGTGTTAGCTCCGATCCCGAATGCAAGGATGGCGTCATCAATCAGGAATGGCGGGAATTGACGGGCCGCGCCGTCGCCAACTGGACGCCGAAGCTCGATTTCACCGATCAGACCTTGATCTATGCGTCTTACGCTCACGGTTATAAAGGCGGCGGAGCTAATCCGCCCGGCGTGATACCGCTTTATGTTTCGTCTTTTGGCGGGTTCTATTACAGCTCGCCCAGCAATCAGACGCATCCATTGACCTTCAAGCCCGAATTCAACGATGCGTTCGAATTGGGTACCAAGAACTCGTTGCTCGATGGCGCGGTGACACTGAATGGCGACGTGTTCTTCTACAAATATAAGAATTACCAGATTTCGCAGATCGTCGACCGCACGGCCGTCAATTCGAATTTCAATGCCACGGTCAGAGGCGCGGAACTAGAAACGTCATGGGAGCCGATCCCTGGCCTGAAACTGGGATTTAATGGCGGGTACGAAAATGCGACGATAGACGACGGACAATCGGCCATCGATTTGATGGATCGCACTGCGGGCCATTCCGGTT
>DATKJT010000036.1:0-7861 GCA_035543495.1 Rhizomicrobium sp.
TCCGCGTCTCCGCGTGCAGCCCCCACCCGTCGCGCGTCCGTACGCTGTCACTACGGACCGTGTCGACCTCCCCGCGTTGGGGGAGGTAAGTCGATCAACGCACCCTCTGCACCTGTTTGGCGATGCCGTCGAACAGCATGATGAGGCCGCGTTCGAAGGTGGCCGCACCATCCGCCGGGTGGGCGAGTTCGGACTCCAGCGCGCCCATGATGAAGGCGTTGACGATGCGCGCGGCGCGGGCGGCTTCGGCGGGCGTGAGGCCCGCGTCTTCGAGCACGCGGCGTTGGCCGCGATGGAGTTGGTCTTCCTCGTCGGCGCGGTGTTCGACCAGGATCGGAAAGGCGTTGGGATGGGCCAAGGTCACGGCGCGCTGGTTGCGCGCGGCCTGGCCGAGCCAGCTTCGCCAGCCGAGGTCGGCGGACGGCAGCGCGATCTGCGACCGCAGCAGGTTGGCCACCCAGCGGGTGAGCAGGTGTTTGCTGGGAAAGTGGTGATAAAGCGCCATCGCCTCCACCCCCAAGCGCGCCCCGAGTTTGCGGGTGGAGAAGGCCGGCAGGCCTTCCTCGTCGATCAGGGCGAGGGCTTCCTTCGCGATGAGGGAAAGGCTGAGGGATTCGGTTTGCATGCGGGCTGACTTTACAGTGTAATGTCATGAAGTCTAATGACTTTACAACGTAAGGACATTAGACACAATGGATTTAAAAACAGGTAGATGGCAGGCGATCGTCCTCCCCCGCAAAGCGGGGGAGGTGCCACGAGCGAAGCGAGGGCGGAGGGGGAACGTCAGATTGTATTGGCGGTGATGGGGGAAAGCTGGAGGCATTTGCTAACATCATGCGGCGGCGCCCCCTCCACCGCTACGCGGTCCCCCTCCCCCGCTGTCGCGGGGGAGGACCAATGAGTACCACCTGGAAATAATACAATTGAAAAACGTACTATCTTCCAAACCACAAATCTCTGCTGTGATGTCTTGATTTTGCGATGCGGAAGTGTGACGTAACACCCATGGCTGCTCCAGTTCCGCAAATGCTCACGGCGAACCGTTTGATCGACGGGGAAGTTCTCTATTGGCAGGACGGGCAATGGGTCCCGGACTTTGCGGACGGAACCGTTTATGACGACCCGAAAGCCGCCGACGCGGCGCTGGCCGCCGCACAGGCTTTCGTGAAGGACAATGTGGTCGTGTCGCCCTATCTGTTCGATGTGCGGCGCACGGCCAAAGGCATCGAGCCGGTGAAGGAGCGCGAGATCATTCGCGCGGCGGGGCCGAGCAACCGCACCGACACGGGCAAACAGGCAGGGATGGGGCCGCAAGCGCCGCAAGACATCCCGCCGATCCAGCTATAGGCGCGCCATGTACCGATACGACGAATTCGACGCCAGGATGGTGCGGGAACGCGCCGAGCAGTTCCGCTATCAGGTGGAGCGCCGCATCAAGGGCGAACTGACCGAAGACGAATTCAAGCCGCTGCGGTTGAAGAACGGGCTCTATCTCCAGCTTCATTCCTACATGCTGCGGGTGGCGATCCCCTACGGCACGCTGTCGGCGCGGCAAATGCGCCAGTTGGCGTTCATCGCGCGCAAATACGATCGCGGTTACGGCCACTTCACCACGCGCACCAACATCCAGTACAACTGGCCGCGGCTGGCCGATGTGCCGGACATCCTGAACGACCTTGCCGATGTGGAGATGCATTGCATCCAGACATCGGGCAATTGCGTACGCAATGTGACGGCGGATCATTTTGCGGGCGCGATTGCGGGCGAGCTCGAAGACCCGCGGCCGATTAGCGAGATCATTCGCCAGTGGTCGAGCTTTCACCCCGAATTCAATTACCTGCCGCGCAAGTTCAAGATCGCGGTTTCGGGCACCAAGCAGGACCGCGCGGCGGTGAAATTCCACGACATCGGCATCGAGATCATAAAGAACGATGCGGGCAAAGTGGGCTATCGCGTGTTCGTGGGCGGCGGCATGGGCCGCACGCCCTATGTGGCGCTGGAGATCGGCAAGTTCGTTACCAAGGCCGACATTCTTGCCTATATGGAAGCGGTTCTGCGCGTCTATAACGAATACGGACGGCGCGACAACATTCACAAGGCGCGCGTGAAGATTCTGGCGCACCAGTTGGGCGCCGATGAATTCCGCCGCCAGGTGGAAGTGGAATTTGCCGAGATCAAGCAGCGCGGCACATTGCAATTGCCGGCGGAAGAACTGGCGCGCATCGAGGCCTATTTCGCGCCGCCCGCGTTCGAGGATTTGCCGGAGGAGTCGCCGGAGTTCGACGCGGCGGTGAAGGCGGACAGGGATTTCGCCAATTGGGCGAAGACCAACCTGACGCCGCATCGCGCGCGCGGATATGCGATTGCCACGATCTCGCTCAAGAACATCGGCCAGACGATGGGCGATGCCAATGCCGAACAGATGGACGGCGTGGCCCAGATCATGGACGATTTCGGTTTCGCCGAAGTGCGCGTGAGCCATGAGCAGAACCTCGTGTTTCCGCATGTGCGGAAGAAAGACTTGCCCGCGGTGTTCGCACGCCTGAAGGCGCTGGATCTGGCGACCGCCAATGCAGGGCTCATCACCGACATCATCTGCTGCCCGGGCCTCGACTATTGCGATCTCGCCAATGCACGCTCCATTCCGGTGGCGCAGGCGATCCAGACGCGCTTCGCCGATCTGGAACGCCAGCACGATCTGGGCGAGATCAAGCTCAAGATGAGCGGCTGCATCAACGCCTGCGGACATCACCACGCGGGCCATATCGGCATTCTGGGCGTCGACAAGAAAGGCGTCGAATTCTACCAGATTCAGTTGGGCGGTTCGGGGGCTGAAGACGCAAGCGTGGGCGAGATCATGGGCCCCGGTTTCGGCAAGGACGAAATCGTGGACGCCATCGAGCGCGTGGTCACGGCCTATGTGAAGCTGCGCGAACCGGGCGAGCGTTTGCTCGATACCTATCGCCGTGTCGGCATGGCACCGTTCAAGAACATGGTCTATCAGGAACAGCTTCATGCCGCTTATTAAGAACGGCAAATTCGCGGACGACCGCTTCGTCTTCATTCCCGAAGGCCAGGCGTTTCCGGAAGACCGCGGCGTGATGGTGACGCTCGACCGTTTCCAGAGCGAGCGCGACACGTTGCTTGCGCATCACCGGCCGGTGGCGGTGAAGCTTTCCTCGAACCAGAACCCGGATGTGCTGAAGGACGATCTGGCGAAGATCGATGCGATCGCCATCGAATTTCCGATCTTCCGCGACGGGCGCGGGTTTTCCTGGGCACGGATGCTGCGCGAACGCTTCGCCTACAAGGGCGAAATCCGCGCGGTGGGGCATTTCCTCTACGATCAGCTCGCCTTCATGATCCGCGTGGGCTTCGACGCCTTCGAGGTGAGACAGGATTTCCGCATCGAGGAATTCGAACGCGCGATGGGCGAGATGACCTATGTCTACCAGCCGAGTGCGGACGGGCGAAAGACGGTGTTCCAGTTGCGGCACGGGGAATAGGGTTACGCCGCGTTCTGTGAGCGGTTTCGCGACGCTTGCAACAGCGTAAAGCCCGCCGTGCAAATCCCATAAAGCACAAAGAAAGCAGTTGTGGCGCGCACATGCCATGAGGCGGGCAGAGTTATCCCCGCCTTATAAGCCACAAGCATGATACCGCTAGCGATCACCAAGCCGAAAACGTGGGCTGTCAAGGAGCGCATCCGCCGCTTCTGTTGCCGTTCCACTTGTGGCCGGCGGCGCGCCCTTATTTCTTCCATCTTGCGCGCATAGACCGGATCGCGGCTTGCCTTCCATTTACTCCATATGATGAGCAATGCGATCGGGGATAGTGCGACCGCAAATCCGATCAAACTGCGCCCGAACTCGCCATGCGCTCGATCCCAGAACGCCACACCCATCCCGCAAAGAAAAATGGGGGCTCCGATGAAGAAGCCGATCTTGTTGCGAAACGGCGTGCCGGGTTCAAAAATGGCCATGTGGGCCTCCATATCTCGGAAAGAGCACCCTGACAGCTACCTGTAAGTAAAGCTTAAACAATTATCTGACTTTTCAAGTGAAGCAGCCTAAAATATGAAATAGAACGTGTTTGCACCATCTATTTCTTCTCTATAACCCTTCACTCCGCTCCTCTCTCCACACTTGTCATGGCCCGCAAATGCGGGCCACCCAGGTGACGTTGCTCCACTGATTCACGTGGAGGCGCGGAGTTGAGTTTCTCCTCCGCGTGCCCGCGAGCCAACATCCACTGTGCAGAACCCATCTGGGTGGCCCGCATTCGCGGGCCATGACAATTTTAGGAGCGGCGTCTATGTGGTTAGCATTTCGAACAGATCATTCCATTCCACATTGTTCTGCTGGATCAGTTTGATCTTCCATTCGCGTTTGTATTTCTTCAGGCGCGTTTCGCGATGGATCGCCGCGTAGACGTCGTCAAAGGCTTCATAACAAACCAGCATCTTCACGCCATACGTTTTTGTGAAGCCCGGCAGCACGCCTTCGCGATGTTCCCGCACGCGGCGAATGAGGTCACTCGTCATGCCGATGTAAAGCGTGCCGTTGCGTCTGCTGGCCAGGATGTATCGGCGTGACAATCGCCAGCGCAAGGAAGATCGCTCGCTCACGCGCGAGGAACGTGGGCGAAGAATGAACAAATACATCGAGCAGGCCTAACGCCACAGCGACCGCGAACAAAGCCGCGGCCAGGCGCAATTGGCGCCTGCGCCACGGCGCCAGTTGCCGTCTCAGGTTTTGGACATAGAGCCGATAGAGCGGTTCGCGCCTTTGCTTGATCACCATGCTTAGATAAAGCAATCCTGCGCCGATCGCGCTGAGAGCCCATCCGAAAAATGCGACTCCATCCGATCCGGCGACCGCTCCGAGAACCATTACAATCATTCCCCCGAACAGCCACAGAAGGGAAAAGGTTGTCAAAGCCTGCGTGGAAGATTTCGCTTTCGGATCGTATCCGGTTTCGAGGCGGGCCCGTTCGCTTGCAGCTTTGCGTTCTGCCAGCCCCAAGGGAAACATCTTAGGAAACCGGCTTTTTCTTGGAGGCCATAGCCAATATGAGCGCCACTAGGAAGATGCCGTACAGGTCCAGCATGGCCATTTTTACATCGAAGTTTGGTGCGGCGATGCCGCTGATGCGCAACACATAGGTCGCAAGAAGCGTGAGACCGAATGTGATCGATTGCGTGATCAAAACAAACTTGCGCCCTCTGCTCTTTTCTTCTTCGCTCGTGTTTTGACCGCGGGCGGCCCTACCCTGTTTCAAGCGTTCCGCAAGATCGGGATTCACTACCCGCGCCCATACGCACAAAACCGCCAATGGCAACAGGACGAGAGCAAATCCAACATTGCTATCCATATCGTCGGAGCGGATGTTGCCCCAGGTGCATACCATCCAGCCCACGCCAAATATGAAAGCCAAGACTTCGAAGAAAGCCTTCTCACCGGGCGACATTACGCTTGGCGATGGTGTCATTGGTGCCGCTCCCACGCACCGCAAAGATGGCGTGCAAAGCTTACTGGAGATTTAACGCGGGTATCGAGATAGCACCACAACCCCATTCGGCAATTCGCGGCAGGATACGGGTCGCATTGCTTCACCATAAATCTGGGTTAATTTCTGCCCGTAGTTCTTTACATAGGACAAATTCTGCCCTATATGCACTTAGCCTCAGGGAAAGGCCGTGCCAACGCTTTATTCTGCCGGCGCGTGGAAGATCACGATGTATGCGGGCGGTCACAATCCGCCGCATTTCCATGTCGTGACGCGCGACCGGATGGAGGCGCAGGTGATGATCGCGACATTGACCGTTCTCAGGGGCGAGGTGCGAGCCAATGTGCTGAAAGCTGCATTGGCATGGGCTGCGAAGAACCGTTCGCTGCTGGAGCGGACATGGATCGAGTTGCATTGAGGAGAAAGCGATGGCGCAGGCACTTCCCAACATCGTGAAAGTCGAGGCCATGCCCGGTTATGCGTTGCGGGTAAAATTCCGCAATTGCGGCTGGCGGGAGATCGCGCTGGAAGGGTTTCTCGCACGCTACAAAAGCGTGACGACCTTGCGCGATGCAACACTATTCGCCAAGGCGAAGGTGATCGATTGGGGGGCGGCTGTCGGTTGGCCGGGAGACGCGGCGATCGGCGCCGATACGTTGTGGCGGCTTTCGCAGGAACAATCGGCTTTCGGGCCGGAAGAATTTGCGGCGTGGCAGGAACGTGTTTCGCTTTCCAACCAGGAATGCGCCGATGTGTTGGGTGTCGCTCTCAGTACGATCAAAGGTTACAGGCGCGAAGGTGCAACGATCCCCGATGCCATCGCAATTGCCTGCCGCGCGATGGAAAATGAGCCCATGACACTGGCCGCACACTTCCGCCCGCGCCGCAGTGGCAGGCCGAAGGCGGCTTGATCTGCGGTTTTGTGGCGAACTCCGACCCCCACCCGAAAAATGCGAAGCATTTTTCGACCTCCCCGCAAGGGGGAGGTAAGGGTATGGCTTGACCCCCCGCCCCCCCGGCCCTAAATGCGCGGCCGACAGATATTGGCCGAAAAGGCGTGGCTTACGATGAATGTTCGTCCCACCATTGTCACGGAACTGCCGCGTTTCGCCTCGATCGAGCAGTTGATCGAGAAGACCAAGCCGGTGCATCCGACCTATGTGATCCATCCCGACAAGTTCCGGGTGGCGGGCAAGCGGTTTGTCGATTCCTTTCCGGGCGACACGCTTTATGCGGTGAAGGCCAATCCGCATCCCCTCGTGCTCGATCAGGTGTGGGCGAGCGGCATCCGCCATTTCGACACCGCCTCGCTTGCCGAGATCGAACTGGTGCGCGGGCGGTTTCCGCAAGCCAAGTGCCACTTCATGGCGCCGGTGCGGTTGCCGGGGGCGGCGAAAGCGGCGTTCGAGAAGCATGGCGTGACCGATTTCGTGATCGATTGCGATTACATGCTGGATACGCTGCTCGCCGAAACGGGCAATCCGTCGAAGCTGCGGGTGTTCGTGCGCATTGCAACGCCGCTTGGCGGTGCGGTGCTGGAGCTTTCGAGCAAGTTCGGCACCACGCCGGACGATGCGGCGCGTCTGCTGAAGCGCGTGAAGGATGCGGGCGCGCAGCCGGCGATTACCTTTCACGTGGGATCGCAGTGTCTTTCGCCGTTCTCTTATGCGCAGGCCATCGAGATGGCGCGGCGCACGTCGGCGCAGGCGGGCGTGAAGATTGCGGCCCTCGACATCGGCGGCGGATTTCCGGGGCCGTATCCGGGCAACGACGTGCCTCCTTATCACTGGTATTTCGATACGATCCGCGAGGCGCTTTCGACCCTGCCGGAATTCGAGAAGCTTCCCGTGCTTTGCGAGCCGGGGCGCGCGCTGATCGCCGAAGGCTTGTCGCTGGTCACGCAGGTGACGCTGAGGAAGGGCGACAGCATTTACATCAATGACGGCGTGTACGGCAGTTTCGACGAACTCACCCTGCCCGGCTGGACGGCGGATTATGCGCTGCACGCGGTGACGCTCGACAAAAAGGGACGCGCGCGGCCGAAGCTCGGTTCGCTGAAGGCGTTCCGCGTTTTCGGGCCGACCTGCGATACGCTGGACGTGCTGCCGCGCCCGCTGCAATTGCCCGACACGATCGGGCCGGGCGATTTCGTGGTGTTCACCGATGTGGGGGCTTACTCGGTGGCGGTGCGCACGGATTTCAACGGGTTCTTCCCGGATAGCTGGGCGGTGGTGGGGGATTGAAACTCCACTTACCTCCCCCTTGCGGGGAGGTCGGCGGCGCGCATCGGCGCGACGACGGGTGGGGCTTGTGAAGATTTCACGCGGAGGCGCGGAGTACGCGGAGCAGTCTC